>JAVVEQ010000026.1:0-49834 GCA_032250905.1 Desulfotignum sp.
CCGGGAATGTGTCCTTTGACATACATGGGTTTGTAGGGACGGGAGTCAATGATCATGACATTGTCCGGCATGGGTACCGACATGTGGGCGATAACGAAATCGGCCTCCACAACTTCAGGGTACATCCAGGATTCGGTTGCGCCGGCACTGACGGCACCGGCCATCAGCATCAGACCGGTTCCCAGGACTGCCAGCATTTTTTTGACGGTATCTGTTTTCATGGTTTCTCCTCAATTGAGTTGAAAAGGTTAAAAAAAATATTTATTTGCGGTAATCATCCGCGTCCGTTCAAATAGATTTTTCAGTTAAGGTTATCTGCAACCCGTGTGCCATTGTACTCAAACAAATAAAAAATAAGGAAAACCCTTTGTTGACAAAGGCGGACAGACCAGGAGAGCAAAAACAAACAACCGGTGACCGGAAAAGGATGTTGCCAGGAAGTTAATTATGTGTTAATGTTAGTGTTAACATTGATTAACAGGAGACAGGTATGAAAATAGGCAACCACTGGCGGGAAATTATTGATTCAGTCCAGGACGGGATCATCCTGGTGGATGGTCAGGGAAATTTTATGGCGGCCAACCATTCGGCCCAGCTGATGACCGGATATTCGGAAGACCAGCTCATCGGCAAATCGTGTCGGATACTCAACTGCACCGGATGTGATATCAAGGCCTTCGGTAAGGGAAAATACTGGTGTCAGCTGTTTTCCCAGGGCCTGGTGAGGGACAAGAAATGCATGATCACCGACAGCCGGAAACAGACCATCCCCATTATCAAAACCGCCACCGTGCTCTATGACGAGCAGGGCGCGATCATCGGGGCCGTGGAAACCCTCAAGGACATCTCGGAAAACATCAACTATAAAAACGAGCTGGCTTCCATCAAGCGCATCTATCACATCGATGACGGCTTTCACGGCATCATCGGGCGAACCCCGGTGATGCAGAATCTGTTTGAGCATATTCAGGGTGTGGCCCCGCTGGACACGCCGGTGATCATTTTAGGGGAGAGCGGCACCGGCAAGGAGATGGTGGCCAAGGCGTTGCACGAAACCGGAAACCGGTCTGACAAACCGTTCATCAAGGTCAATTGTGCGGCATTGAGTGAAACGATTCTGGAAAGCGAACTGTTCGGCCATGTTAAAGGGGCGTATACCGGGGCTGCCTCAGACCGTATTGGCCGGTTCGAGGCGGCCCACCAGGGCACCCTTTTTCTGGATGAGATCGGTGATATTCCTTTGTCGGTCCAGGTTAAGCTGCTGCGGGTTTTAGAAGAGCAGATGATCCAGCGGGTGGGGGACAACCGGTCCATTCCCATTGACGTGCGGATCATCACCGCCACCAACCGGGATCTTGAGGCCATGATCACAAGAGGCGCGTTCAGGGAAGATCTGTTTTTCCGGATCAACGTATTTCCGGTGGTCTGTCCGCCTCTCCGGGAGCGAAAGGATGACATCACCTTGATTATTCAGCATTTTATCACGATTCTGGCAGAGAAAACCCGGAAAAACATTTTGGGATTCACGCCCAACGCCATGCGGCGGATGGTTTCCTATTCCTGGCCCGGGAATATCCGTGAGCTGCGCAATGCCGTGGAATACGCGTTTGTTCTGTCAAAAGGAAAAAGTATCGGCGTGGAACATCTACCGGAAAAACTGCTGTCCGAAGATTCCCCGGCCGAGGTCTCAGCCCCTTCATTCGGGCGGCAACCGGTGTCCCCGGCAATTTTCGGGGCGATTCCGGTCAAGCAGTCGGAAAAAGCCGATCTGGTGAATGCACTGCGCCAGGCCGATGGCAACCAGACACGGGCTGCAGAGATTCTGGGTGTATCCAGGGTAACGGTATGGAAACGCATGAAAAAGCATGGTGTTGCCTTGAAAAGCCTTGAAAAATAAGTTTTCAAGGGTTGGCACCAAGTTTGCAGTTATATCAAAGAGTCGACAGGCAATGTAAAGAAAGGAAACAGATTAATGAAAAAAGAACAGGTGCTGGTTGTCATTCTGGTTGTGTTTGTGCTGGCCGGTATTTTTTTGTTTCTCAGAGACAACCCGACATCGACGTCGGATAATTCAGGGGTGGATAAAGTAACGGAAACGGTAACGGCCCCTGTAACGGCGGTCAAAACCCCTGGTGGCGGGAGCGGCAGTATCGACTGGAATGATTACACACCCGGCCTGGCTCAGGCAAAAAATCAGGGGAAAAATGTGTTTCTTTATTTTTACGCCCGGTGGTGCACCTATTGCACCAAGTTGAAGCAGACCACGTTTCTGGATGAAAAAGTCCAGGCCTACCTGGATGAAAATTTTATCAGCATATCCGTAGATACGGATCAGAACCAGGCCCTGTCCCAGTCCTGGCAGGTCACAGGACTGCCTACCATGTGGTTTCTGACGCCGGAGGGGGATCGCATCAGCAGCCTTCCCGGGTATGTGGATGGGGCGCAATTGCTGAAAATTCTCAAGTATATTCACACACAGAGTTACCTTTCCATGAGTTTTCAGGACTTTGTCAAACAATAACAGCAAGCAATATAATGAGGATGTCATGCGTTCACGTGTATCACGACGGCAATTTTTGAAGTCCACTGTTTTTGCGGCCGGTACGGCATTGGCTGGCACCGGACTGGCCCGGGCTTCGGTAGATGCCGCTGAAGAACCTCTTGCCACTTTGATTGATATCAGCCGGTGCATCGGGTGTGAAGAATGCGTCCATGCCTGTAAGGATGTCAATGCCCACAAATTTCCTGAACCGGAAAAACCGTTCCCTGAGATGTTTCCGGACCGCGTTCCGGTGGAGGACTGGTCGGACAGAAGAGATGTCACCGACCGGCTGACCCCCTACAACTGGCTGTATATTCAGTATGCCACCGGGATCAAGGATGGAAAAGAGATCACCCTGACCATTCCCAGGCGCTGCATGCACTGCCAGAATCCGCCCTGTGTCAAGCTGTGTCCATGGGGATCAGCCAAACAGGAAACAAACGGATTGTCACGCATTGATTCCGGGACCTGCCTGGGCGGCTCCAAGTGTAAGAAGGTCTGCCCCTGGGACGTTCCCCAGCGCCAGACCGGCGTGGGACTGTATCTGGACATTCTGCCCGCTTTTGCCGGCAACGGGGTAATGTACAAGTGTGACCGGTGTTACGACCGCTTGGAAAAGGGCGAACAACCCGCCTGTATCGATGCCTGCCCGGAAGAGGTGCAGGTGATCGGCAGACGGTCGGAAATCATTGCGCTGGCCCGTGAACGTGCCAGAGAGATGGATGGATATATCTACGGTCTGGAGGAGAATGGCGGCACGCATACGATCTATGTCTCGCCCATTTCTTTTGACCGGCTCACCTATGACACCGGCAAGGGAAAACCTCACCTGAACCCGGTCAAGAACACCATGGCAGACGGTTCCAACCTGGCCCTGGCCATGGTGATCGCACCTGTGGCCGGTGCGGCCGCAGCATGGGGAAAATTCTACAGGCATATCAAAGAGGGGGCGTGATGACAGACTATTTCAGAGGACGGCGCCGGGTGTATGGTCTGATTCTGTTTTTTATCACCCTGTCCGGGTTTGCCCAGATGCCGATATTTGCCCGCTATTATATTTCCGATATCCCCGGACTGGGATGGCTGGCGCAGTTTTATGTGACCCATGCCATTCACTATATCATGGCAGCCCTGTTTCTGGGATTGGGGGCCTATGTCGGAATGGATGCCGTTTCAGGCCGCAAATTGAGCCCGGCCAGGCAAAATCCTGTCACCAGAGGCCGGCTCACCGCCACCGGTCGGGTGAAGCTCATAAGCCTGGCCGGCCTGATTGTCACCGGAGGGTTCATGGCCGTGAAAAATCTGTCCGGGGTCTATTTTCCACACAACACGATCATCCTTCTGGATCTGCTGCACCTGCTGTTCTGCATGGTTCTGCTGGGGGCCACCCTTTACTCCGGAATCCGGAAACGCACATGGATCGTTTTGTAAAGAGATATCAGGCAGCGGTCATCCGATTTTTTTGATAATGGCCGCCACCACCTGTTCCGCCGTATCGCCGAACAGGGTTTCCACCGGCACCAGATTCAGGTATTTATCATCCCATGAAATATTTTCGCTTTCCAGGATCCAGTCCTTGAGCCGGATGTATTTCCCGCCCAGGGCCTTGATTTTTTTCAGCAGGGATACGGATTCTGAAGGTTTGAACGCCACGTTCAAAGACAGAATATATTCAATGATGTTGGGGGTGGCCGGATTTGCAGACAGTACCGGAATTACCAGAATTCTTTTTTTATCTTTCCGGCCCTTGCCGATATAGACATTGCCTTCCCGGACAATAATGTTTTTGGTGCCTTTGAGCTGTGGATCGGTTTCCACCCGGGACGTCTCGTTGACCAGGGTGCCGGTTTTCTCAAGCACTTTAATCCGGGTATCTGCAGTGACGTCTCCCAGCAGGTTGAGCCCGGTGATCTGATAAAGAAGCCCGCCGTTGACCCTGGCAATGACTTCCTGAAGATGTTTGATGACCAGCACATTTTTGTTCGTGATCTGGGAGACCTGGATGTTATGGCGGGCCAGTTCATCAAACACCAGGCCCTGGAACGTTTCCCTGATTCGACTGGTCCCGACGGTCACGGTCTTGGCCTGGTGCTTGATGGCATCCACAGGCCGGGCCATGGCATTGATGGCCTGATTCAGGGTTTTGAAAAACGTGTCCAGCATATTGGCCGGTGTTCCTCGGGTCATGAAATCAATTTCAAAATCAGATACCGGCAGCCGGCCGGACAGGTATTTGAGCAGCAGCGTGATGTTGGCGGCGATGTCCAGTCCCATGGCAGCGGGAAACCCGTTTTCCCGGCGTTTTTTGGCAAAAATGTTGTAAAATTCCGCAATCTGTTCCCTGAACGGTTTTTCCAGCAGCACTTCGTATTCATCACTGCCCTGGGAGATATAGTCATCCAGGATTTCCTGTACCCGGGTCCGGAACTGATAGATGAAGCGGGACCCGTCATTGATGGCCAAAGCGGCGAAATACCCCCACAGATGACCCACCAGGGTATTGAGCAGGGGGGCATAGGGTTCATTGATTTCAGGTATCTTGAACACATCTGCGGCATACAGGTCAAACCGGTCATCCCCCTGGGTGGCAATGACCACCGGGGCGGCTTTGTGGGCGTGGAAAATCGCGGTATCCTTGACAATATCCCCTAGAACGCTTTCCCGGGTCCCTGCCGCACATACGATAATCAGCGGTTCAGAGGACAGGTCAATATGTTTTTTGTCTTCCACGTAATCCGAAGAAATGGTTTTGTAACACAGTTCAGACAATTTGATGCGGATTTCGTCCGCCGCGGTTTTGTTGGCACCCGATCCCACGGTGGCCCAGTAGTTTTTGGAAACGGCCAGGCGATAAGCAGACGCCTTAATCGTCTCCCGCATGTCCAGAACGGTGCGCATTTTATCCGGAATGGTTTGCAGTTCCTGTATTTCCCGGGTGATATATTCCGCAGACCGGGTCCGGGTCTGTGCCGCCATGTGCAGACCCAGGAGCGCGCCTGCGGTAAGCTGGGCGTAAAACGCCTTGGTGGAGGCCACCGACATCTCGATATCCCGGCCGGTACTGGTGTAAAACACCCCGTCCACCTTGAATGTGAGATCGGAATCCCTGCGGTTGACAATAGCCAGGGTTCTGGCGCCCAGGGCCCGGACCATATCCACGGTCCGGTTGGTATCGGTGGTGGTGCCGGACTGGCTGATGGCCACCACCAGGGTGTTGGACATGGCCGTGGTGGAATCTTCTTTTTCATTGATGCAGAACCCGGACAGTTCCGAAGATTTCAACGCCCGGATTTCATACGCCCCGTCTCCCAGATAGGTATTGAGCAGATCCGCACATCCCCGGGCCGCTACGCCGGCCGTGCCCTGTCCGATAAAAAATATTTTTTTCAGTTTTCCGGATATAAGATCCGCCAGAATCACCCGGGGCATGACCGATTCCGGCAGCCGGATCTCCAGCAGACCGGTCACCGGATTTTCCCTGAATTTGTTTTCCAGCGTTTTTTCCACAGAGGCCGGGGCTTCGTTGATCTCTTTTAAAAAATAGTGGGCAAAGCCCTGGCGATCGATATCCCTGGCCGTGATTTGACTGACCCGGACATCCCGGGGCGTGATTTCAACGGGATCCCCGGAATAGGAAATGGATCGAATACCCTGCAGGCCTCCGAATGTATTCTGGTCAAGGATCACGATCTGGCCGGATTCCCCGCCGTTGAGTTTGATGTACTCCGCCGTTTGTTCCACCACCCCGTAAAGTTCGGATGCCGCGATATAATGGTCCGGGGCAATGCCCACGAAAATGGCCTGTCCACTGCCTTTCTGGGCCAGAAACAGCCGGCCCGGCGCCAGGTCGGTGTGCATGGAAATGGCATGGGAACCCTCAAAATCGTTCACTGCCAGCCGGAAGGCTTCGTCAATGGCGGCGCCCTGTTTCAGATAGTGCTGGATCTGCAGCGGGATCAGTTTGGTGTCGGTGTTGATTTGAGGATGGATTTTGTCATACAGGGCTTCATATTCGGTTTTGAGTTCCAGATAATTGTCGATGTCCCCGTTGAGGCAGACATGAATGGTCCCGGTTTTTTCAATTTCCTTGTCTGTGGAGGTATTGTCCACGGGATGGCAGTTGGGTTCAGTAATATCCCCCACCGAGGCCCATCTTGTATGGGCGCTCACAGACTGGGTCAGACAGGTAAAACCGGCCAGGGCTTTGAGAATCAGGTCGTTTCGAATCTGGGTCCGGATAAACGCGGTATTGTCTCCCAGCGCCCCGATTTCAGCGGCAAATTTATATACAAACGAAATGGAGACCTGGTCATGGGTGCTGAAAACCGGATGATTGATGTTGATGCAGTTGTTGGCCAGCACCGGCCGATTGGACCGTTGTTTCAGGAGATCGGTGAGTCCGGCTTCGGCCAGATGGGTCCTGAATCGAAGGTATTCTGACGAAGCCATTGTAAACAGCACAGAGATGCCGGCGGAGTCCCTGCCCCGGACCTCGAGCCGGTCAATGCTGTTAAGCACGGCATTGATGCGCTGAAAAATGGCGAGACCTTCAGTTGGGCTGTTGTTAAATGGATTTGAAGGCATCAGGTCGGAAAGGGTGGTGATATTGCCCAGCACCTCCTGTTTCAGGCACCAGTGGATGTCCTTGAGTGTTTCCAGGTAAAGGGAGAACCTCTCCACGGTCTGGGGGGGGAGGGCCGGCCTTGCCTGAACAAACCCGTTCTGCCAGTGGGCGATGATGTCAGACAGGGTGTCCGTCATTCGGGACAGGGATTGAATTCGTTCCGGGTCAAAAAAAATGGTTTTAAACACAGTCTCCTGTTTCAGTGCCCGGACCGACTTCCAGATACCGGTCAACACCTCATCGTTCACGCAGTTCAGGTCCGGATCAGAAAATCCGGACCAGTCGTCAGACGGGGGTATCCGGTCTTTTAGAGAATCAATGTGTTGTTTGAGTATATCTGTTTTTTCCGGTGCCGGCCCAGACCCTTTAAAGGCCACCAGGGCACATATTCCACAGCAAAGCCGGCCGGGAACCCAGGGAAACAGGATCACTGTGTTTTTTGGGACCTGGTCCGGAGATCTGCCTACCTGAACGTGGGAGAGGACTCCGGAAAACCGGGATTTCAGTTGGAAAAAAATCCTTGACAGCATAACGCCTCCATTTTGTGCCGTTGCGTCCGTCTATAGGCAGCAATCAATCAGTGGGCGGGTGGGATTCAAAATAATGTTTGATCAGAGATCGGGCATGTGATGCGGCACGGGTGCCGATATACTCACCATGACCCACCACAACGGAAAATGTGATGGCCCGGGTTCCGGTTTTTTGCCTGGCAAAACCGGTGAACCAGTCATACTTGATGGTGTGCTCCCGGTTGGAAAGAGATCCGGTTTTTCCGCCGATGCTCAATCTGGACAGTACCTTGTCCCGGGAAAATGATCCAAATGATTTTCTGGCCGTACCCTGGGTCACGGTTTTTTCCATCAGTCCGGCCATGGCCAGGGCCGTTTCCGGGCTCATGGCGGTGAAAGACAATGCCGGGGTATGCTGGTAAATTAAATTGCCGTCTGCATCCGTCACCTGGCGGATCACTGCCGGTAACACGGATCGGCCTTCATTGAGCAGCGGGGTAAGCATCATGGCACCGAAGACCGGAGAAATCACTGTGTCCCGGTTGAATCCACATCCGAGTTCCGCCAGATGAAAATCGGTGTCTGTGGTATGAAAAACACCGGTGTCAAACATCAGGTCCGTGTCCGGGGTCTGGTTGAACCCGAACGCATGGGCATAGGAGGATAAGGTGTCCCGGCCCAGGTAGGTCTGGCCCAGTTTGCCGAAAACCGGGTTGATGGATTCGGCAAATGCTTTTTCCAGGGAGACTTTGATCGTATATTTGTTCTTTACTTCTCTGAGCTGCCGTTTGTACAGGGTGTATTTGTTGCCGTTGAAATACAAAGGGGTTTTCGGGGTGTAGTTCAGCGCATCCATGGCAGCGGCGGCAGTCACAATTTTGAAAATGCTGGCTGCAGGGTATATGGCCTGGGTACAGGGATTGGTGTCACTGCTTTCCAGGTCAAATCCGGCCATGGCCAGGATATGCCCCTGGTGTCCGTCCATGACCACCACGGCGATCTGCCTGGGTTTGCCCCGGGTCAGGGTTTTCAGCTGATCCAGCCGGGCATTGAGAAATCCGGTCAACCCCACGTCCAGGAATGTTCCCACCTGCACAAAACCCATGGGGGTATCCATCAGAAAAACGTTTCTGGCGGCATTCACCAGATCTTCATCCTTGATCATTTCTCTGACCTGGGCCCGGGTCAGATGGACCGGGGATGGTAATGACACGGTGGAAACAGCAGGGGGGTGCGGCGCATCGGTACCGGACCGGAACGTGTTAAAAACGACCCATCCCCCGGTGACGGCCGATGATAACAGGAAAAACAGCAGAAAAGGGATGCGCCATTTCTGGAAAAGGGATTTCATTTTCCGGGCAAACAGGTATGCGGACTGTTGCCTGCGCCAGGAATGTTCTGTCCTAAAGGCGCTCATATACCAGGGTTCCTTTGACCATCACGTTGCATTACTGTCCCGGTTTTCTGGGGACATCCACCCGGGGGAACAGACTGTCCGGTTTTGCCAGGCGGGCATCCTCCGGCAGCTGTTTCCACGTGTCCATCTGTGCCAGCAGGAAAAATCCGGTTTCCGGCAGGTCCATCATCAATCCTTGGAGCATTTTCCGGCTGGTATCCGGCATGACGGGATAGATCAGACAGGCAACGGTGCGCAGTCCTTCGAGCAGGTTTCGAATGACTGCTTCCAGCCGGGGAAGTGCCTCGGGGTCTTTGGCCAGGTGCCAGGGCTCCTGGGTATCAATGTACTTATTCATGTGGGAGATGAACTGCCACGTCGCTTCAATGCCTTTATGGAACTCATATCCGGTCATGGCCTCTTTGAACTGCCGGATCGTGGTGTCGGCTTCAGATGCCAGACTCAGGTCTGGAAAGTCGTTGGAATGCAGATCCGGTACAAGGCCTTTGAAATATTTCAGGTTCATGGACAACACCCGGGAAAACAGGTTGCCCAGATCATTGGCCAGATCTGCGTTGATCCGGGAAACCAGCACATCTTCGGTGAAGTTGGCATCCAGACCGAACACCATTTCCCGCATCAGAAAATACCGGAACGCGTCCACCCCGTACTGGTCCGTGACCTGGACCGGGTCGGTGACATTGCCGATGGATTTGGACATTTTGCTTCCGGACACATTCCAGAAGCCGTGAACATTCAACCCGTTGTAAATATCAATGCCTGCGGCCTTGAGCATGATGGGCCAGTAAATGCCGTGAGGTTTGATGATGTCTTTGGCCACAAAATGCCGGGCTGAGGGCCAGAATTTTTTGAACAGGGGATCGTCCGGGTATCCCAGTGCGGAAATATAGTTGGTCAGTGCGTCAAACCATACATAGGTGACGTAGTTGTCGTCAAACGGCAGGGTGATTCCCCAGGTGAGCCGGGATTTAGGCCGTGAGATGCACAGGTCTTCAAGGGGTTCTTTCAGAAACGAGAGGATCTCGGTCTCATACTGTCTGGGGTGAATAAATCCAGGATGGGTTTTGATGTGGTCGATCAGCCAGTCCTGGTATTGACTCATTTTGAAAAAATAATTGGATTCCTTGATCAGGGAGGGGGCCACCCCGTGGTCCGGGCATTTGCCATCTGCCAGTTCCCTCTCCTGGTAGAACCGTTCACACCCGTAACAGTACAATCCCTCATAACTGGAAAAATAGATGTCCCCCCGGTCATGAATCCGTGTCAGCAGCTGTTCAACCACCTGAATATGCTCGGGTTGGGTGGTCCGGATGAACTGGTCGGTTCGAATGTTGAGCCGGGGCCACAGATCCTTGAATAATCGGCTGATTTTTTCGACATACCGGGCCGGGCTCTGGGACTGTTTTTCTGCAGCCTGAACGATTTTATCCCCGTGCTCATCCGTTCCGGTGAGAAAATAGGTGTCATACCCGTCCATCTGTTTGAACCGGGTGGCCACATCTGCGGCAATGGTGGTATAGGCATGGCCTAAATGGGGTTTTGCGTTCACATAATATATGGGGGTGCTGAAAAACTGTGTCTTTGTTTCCATGCTGAATCCTGTGTGTTTGTCGCCCGGCCGGATGACGGCCGGGACAGGTTAATCGGTTGGCCCTATGTCGGAAAGCGCCGTTTCAATTTCCGTCTGGTCTTCCATTCTTACTGTGACGGTCTGTTTGAGGATGTTCTGGCGGATGACTTTTCCCTGGCCCTGGGCCAGGTTCAGGGTTTTTCCCATTCGAGGCATATTTTTTTTCAGATGCTGGTAGGTCTGGTTTTCAAAGGTCAGGCAGCACATGAGCCGGCCGCATACCCCGGATATCTTGGTGGGGTTTAACGACAGTCCCTGCTCCTTGGCCATTTTGATGGAAATGGGTTCAAAATTCTGCATGAACGAGGAACAGCAGAATTCTCTTCCGCATTTGCCGATGCCGCCGCAGTGCTTGGACAGGTTCCGGATTCCCACCTGGCGCATCTCAATGCGCAGGTTGTATTCCTTGACAAGCATTTTGATCAACTGCCTGAAATCCACCCGGCCGTCCGCAGTATAGAAAAAGGTGAGTTTGTTTCTGTCAAACGTGCTTTCCACACTGAACAGATTCATCATCAGGCCCAGTGTTCGAATGCACTGGTTGCAGAACGAATGGGCCTCCGCTTCAAGAGCCATGAGCTCCTGGCGCCGGACAAAATCATCCCGGGTGGCCACGCGGAGGACCTGTTTGAGGTTGCCGGGGGCGGCATCGGTATCTGCCGGGGGTTTTACCACGATACCGAATCCCAGCCCCTGCTCGGTTTCAACAATCACCCGGTCATCCATTTCCAGGACAAGATCGCGGCTGTCAAAATCATATATTTTTCCGGCAGGTTTGAATCGAATGCCTGTCACACGTGTCATAATGGGCTTCCTTGCAAATGGTTCAGTTTCAAAAAGAACCGGTCGAAAGTCATGCGGATCGAACTGTTGGATGCCAACCGTTTTTCTGTTTCATGCAGTTCATCCATCCATAAAAGCGTGTTTTTGTCATTGATAGATGGCTGTAAGGTCTGAAAGCGGTCTATAAAATCGATGTTCAGCAGTTTTTCCGGGGCATGCCGGATGACACACAGATCCCTGAAAACCGTTCTCAAGATGGCCAGGCCGGGGGGCACTCTTTCTGACGAGTGACTCAAAAAGGCAGACAGGCCCAGTGCGGTCTGCATGTTACGGAAAGGGGGTCCGGAAAGCAGATGGCACACCTGCCGGATCAGCCAGGGCCGGCTGGTGCCCCAGTCCAGGGCCGGCCCTGTTTCGGTTTTGCCTGCCGCACTGGATCCTGCAGTGCCGGATCCAGGGGTGTTGACCAGGGTCGCTGCCAGGTTCAGGTCGTTGCCGGCTGTGTCTGCGGCAATACGGGCCCATTGGGCATCGATCGAATAGTGGGCACACAGATGGTCGGCCAGGGCCTGCCCCGACAGAGAGGGAAACCGAAAAGACCGGCATCGGGAGAGGATGGTGGGCAAAAGCGCGGACCGTTCCCGGGCCATGAGAATGAAAAAGGTGTTTTCAGGGGGCTCTTCCAATTCCTTGAGCAGGGCGTTCTGGGCCTGAATGTTCATCTGACCGGCGTCAGTGATCAGCACCATGCGGTATGCGGCTTCATGGGGCCTTACCCCTGTGAGGGCGGTCATCTGCCGAATCTGGGCAATGGTGATCGGTTTTTGCGGCTCCGCGGGTGCCACCAGAATCATGTCCGGATGCTGGTTTGCATTGATTTTTTTGCAGGAGCGGCACCGGTTGCAGGGCCATCCATGGTCTGCCGTGCAATTGGCTGCCCTGGCAAACCAAAGGGCGGCCTGGTTTCTGCCGGATCCGGGATGTCCTGTGAACAGGAGCGCATTGGGGATTTTTCGGGTCTCGATGAGTCGATCGAGTTCGGGCAGGACTGCGGGAAAATCGTTTTTATGAACTGACATAAAGTTTCTGTGGCAACGGGTTAATAATCCACCCGTTCCTTGAGTTCTTTTCCGCATTTGAAAAAGGGGAGCCGTTTGGGGGGGATGGGCACTTTTTCACCGGTTTTGGGGTTCCTGCCCATATAACTTTTGTATTCTTTGATGTGGAAGCTGCAAAACCCCCTGATTTCAACCCGTTCTCCGCTGACAAACGCATCAGAGAGCGCGTCGAAAAAAATTTTTACCACTTCCGCAGCTTCCGCCTTGGTCAAAGATGTCCGGTCTTTCAATGCAGAAATCAATTCAAGCTTGTTCATACGCCCTCTGTATTGGTTATGGAAAGTTGCGTCCTTCTATAGTTGAATATTTAAAAATAAATAAAAAGTCAAGGGGTTATGACAGGGAATCCGGTATTTTTTCCACCTGGGTCTCATCAATTTCCACACCGGCATACCGGCCTAAAAGGGGAAGTTTGACAATGACACGGCCTTTGCCTTTGTATTGAATGAACTCCCCTCTGGCTCCGGCGAAAGGGCCTGCCATCACCAAGACCGGATCTCCCTGGGTCAGCCGGGAGCAGGAACCGGTGATAAGGTCTGTGTCAGCCGCTGTCAGGATTTTAAGAGAATGGATCTGGGTGTCGGGCACAGGGATCGGCCCCTGTTGATTTCCCAGGAACCGGACCACGCCCTGGGTTTTCAGGATGAAAAGCTGACACGCCGGGTCAATGCTGGCTTTGACAAACAGATACCCTGGAAAAAGGGGCACGTCGATAATCTGTTTGCGGTCCCTGCGACGGCTGATTTTTTTTGTTTTGGGTAAAAATACCTCCATTCTCTTCTGAACGATCTGATCAAACACCACCTGTTCGAAATTACTCCGGGTCAACAGGGCAAACCAGTGAAATGCGTGTGTCATTGTAAACCGAACTCTCCAATGCCTTTGAGACTGATCATCACAGCGATCCGTGTGTCCAGATCAGAATCCTGAAGTTCAAGTCCCATGGCCCAGCAGGCGCTGTTCAGGCGGATACCGGTCCGGGTTTCAATGGTCGTGTCCCCGTCCAGATCTTTTTCAAAGGAATAATAGGCGGCCAGAGACCGGGTCAGTTTGAAATCGATGCGGGTATACCAGGATTCCGTGGTATCGAGCGCGTACCGGTATGCCGTGGTAAGAGCATCGCCTCTTGGACTGGTCAACCGGGTATTCAGGTTCAGGGTGTTGAAATGACTGGTATACGGGGACCAGCCCAGTTCGGAACTCAAAGACAGAAAAGAAAAAGGGTACACCCGGGCGTCCATATAAATATCCGACCAGGGCCGGTTTTCGTCGTCGATGCCATCTGTTTCATCCAGAAGACTGTAATCCTGGTAAAATTTGACCCACCCCATCTCCCGGTATGTGTTTATCCGGGTGCCGTCCTGGTCAACCACTGGATTGCGGGCGATGAACCGGTGGGTCAGGTGCCAGTTGAGCCTGTTTGATTCTTCAATGTCATCGAGTTCATCAAAAAAAGGCAGCGTATCCTGGTCTACGTCAGGGATGAAACGATAGCCGATCCCGGGGGTGACCTGGTGCAGGATTTTTTCGGAAAATGCGGTCTGAACGGCAAACACCCTGTTCAGCCGGGTGGTCAGGTCCGAGCCGAGCTCATAGATTCCCCGGAATCTCACTGTGTCATCATCCCCGTCGATATCGGTGAACTGATCGGTATGATATGCGGTTCCCCGCAAGCGGATGAACGGGTGAAACGCCGCCGCATTCCCCCATTTCACAGGATAGTAAAAGGTGGGGTTTATGTCCAGCCGCTGCCCGTTGACTTCCGCGCTTTTCCGATCCACACCGCGGGTGTTCACGATGTGTTGACGGAAAAAAGCGTCCAGCTGAGAATCCATTGAAAAATACAGGCCGGTGGCACCCAGCTGCTGGCGGGCCGCACTGAATTCGATCCCGGGAAGGGTCTGCAGGGTGGTATCGTCTTCACCGGTTCGTCGGGCGGTCACGTCATCATACCAGAGGGCCTTGACGGCCAGGGCATGCTGAGCCCCGGTCCGGTCAATGATCAAACTGTTTTTACGCACGGTGTCATCATATTCATCCAGGTCCCGGCCGAACGTTGAAGCAAATATCTGGTTGGTGTTGTCAAATCCGGTAAGTCCGTCCTTGAATTCCAGCAGATAATCCGGATCCGAGACCACGTCCACGTCCAGTCTGGCAAAAAAATCCCGGGGCAGGGCCTGGTCGCTTTTCATGCGCAGCCAGTAGCGGTCCGTGTTGGTGCGCTGAGGCGTGCTGTCAAACCGATAGTTTCTGGTGGCGGATGTGCCGTCATCGATTTTGTCATCCGACAGAAAATTCAGCTGCCAGACGCCCTTGGAAACCGCATCTGTGACATACCGGAACTCCCCGCCGATCCGGGCTCCCCGGTCCGACAGATATCCGGCATAGAGTGTGGCGTCACTGCCCGGAGAGATGGCCCAGAAAACCGGCTGTTCATAGACAAATCCCAACCGGTCGGATGAGGAGATTTCGGGTATGAGCAGTCCGGACTGCCGCTGGGTTTTGACCGGAAAGGCCAGAAACGGTGAATACAGGGCCGGAATATTTCCGGCCCAGAAAACCGTGTCTCTGGCAAAGCCATATCCTTCAATGGTGACCGTGACGTCTCTACCGGTGATTTTCCAGTCCGGGGTCTCCCCGTCACAGGAGGTGATGGATCCTTTTTCTGCATCATAGGTGAATTTACCGGTTTTGCGGATCTGTTCCCCGTGAAGATACAGATGATTTTTCTGGATGAACACGGTGCCTTTGTCAATAAGCCCGGTCTCGGTGGCCAGGTTCACCTGCATGGCATTGCAGGATATGACGTCCCCGCCGGAGATCAATGTCACATGTCCTCTGGCAACCACATCTTTGGTGGTATTTGAAAATTCTACATAATCCGCTTCCAGCCGGGTTTTCCCGCCGGTAATCACCACCTGTGTTTCAGCAATGTACATGTCAGCGGTCCGGTCATACATGACGGTTTCCGCTGACAGATGCCAGGAAACGGAACCCGGGTCTTCAATCTTTGCCGCCCGGGCCAACCCACCGGACAGGCACACCAGGCAACAGCAGCAAATAAGGATCAGGCAGAGAATCCGATCCCTTATCTGTCCAATCCACTGCTGATATTTAAACTGGAAAACACCGTTCATGAATCACCCGGTAATCAATTGCGCTGCGGTAAAAATTACTGTATAAAGCCATCTTATGCTGTAAAAGTCAAGCCGGAATCCGGTAATGGGTGGAAAGGACCTTCATGACAGATTCAATCATAGATGCCATCGGTAACACCCCGCTGGTGGAAATCCAGCGGATGAATCCAAATCCCGGTGTGAGGATTTTTGCCAAACTTGAATACATGAACCCGGGCGGGTCCATCAAGGACCGGGCCGCGCTGCACATGATTCAGGCAGGGGAAGCGTCCGGCCGGCTCACAAAAGAAAAAACCGTGATCGAGGCCACTTCGGGCAACACCGGTATCGGCCTGGCCATGATCTGCGCGGTCAAAGGGTACCGCCTTGCCCTGACCATGGCGGAAAACGCCAGTGAAGAGCGCAAACAGATTCTCAAGGCCCGGGGAGCCAAAATCATCCTGACACCCCGTCACCTCGGATCGGACGGTGCCATTGAGGAAGCCTACCGCCTGGCCCGGGAAAATCCGGAAAAATATTTCATTACCGACCAGTACAACAACGACGCCAACTGGCAGGCCCATTATCACACCACCGGCCCGGAAATCATGGCCCGGTTACCGGAAAAACCGGCCAGCGTGGTGGCGTCCGTGGGCACATCCGGAACGCTGATGGGGCTGTCCCGGTATTTCAGGGAACACAGCCCCGGAACGCGCATTGTGTGTGCGGAACCGTTTCTGGGCCACGGCATTCAGGGGCTGAAAAACATGAAGGAGTCCTATACGCCTGAAATTTATGACAAAACGCTTCTGGACCAGATACTGAACATCGATGATGATCAGGCATTTGACATGGCCCGGCGTCTGGCGGCGGAAGAGGGGCTGTTTGTGGGCATGAGTTCCGGCGCAGCCATGGCTGCAGCCATTCAGGAGGCCCAACGCCTTGAAACCGGCATCGTGGTGGTGATTTTTCCGGATTCCGGGGAGCGGTATCTGTCCACCTCACTGTTTTCGGTAAAACAGAAGGTGCATTTGCACCTGTTCAACGGCCTGACCGGTGAAAAGCAGCGGTTTGAGCCTGTCAAGCCGGATACGATCACCGTTTACACCTGCGGCCCCACCGTGTATCAGCGGCTGAATCCCGGCAGTTTCAGGCGGTATGTGTTCACCGACCTGCTGGTGCGGTATCTGACGTTTCACAAGATTGATGTCAACCACGTGATCAATATCACCGATTACGATGACCGCACCATTGAGGGGGCCGGTCAGGCCGGGCAGGATCTGGACGCATTTACGCGGCCGTATATTCACCATTTTTACCAGGATCTGAAACGGCTGAAAATCCGTCCGGCCCAGGCCTGTCCCCGGGTATCGGCGCATTTTGCGGAAATGGCGGAGGTGACCCGGAAGCTGCTGGACAAGGGATATGCCTATGAAAAGCTGCATTCCGTGTATTTTGATATCTCAAAGGTTGCGGAATACGGGCATCTGTCCAAGATGGATATTCAGAAAATACGGGTGGGCGCCACCGTGGATCTGGATGAATATGAAAAACTCAATCCCAGAGATTTCACCCTGTTCAAGCGGGTCCGGCTGTCGGAGCTGCGCCGGGGCATCGGCATGAAAACCGAATGGGGCCAGGTCCGGCCCTCACTGCACCTTCAATGCGCGGCCCTGTCCATGCTGTATCTGGGCGTGCCGTTTGATCTTCATACCGGCAGCCGGGAACTGGTGTTTCCCCATCATGAAAACGAGCGGGCCATTGCCCGGGCTGCCGAGGACTGCGAACTGGCCAATGTGTGGCTGCATTGTGATCCGGTTCAGTATGACGGATCCCTGGGAAAAGCATCCATCGAGGATCTGACACTGGACACGCTGTCGGATCTGGGATGGGATGACAGGACCATCCGGTTCTGGCTGTTGTCCGGACATTACCGCCGGGGCCTGATGCTGTCTGACCGGTCTCTGTCCGATGCTCAGGCCACCTTGAACCGTATCAACCGGTGTATCGCCCTGCTGGAGCAGATCCGTTCCGATGGGATAAAACCGTCGGATGATCTGCCTGACGGGGATATCGATCAGCTGATGTATGATATCCGTCAGGGCATTCTGACCGCGCTGGCGGATGATCTGAAAATTTCCGCGGCCCTGGCAGCGTTCCTGGCCGGGATCAAGGCCATCAACACCCGGATTATCCGGCACAGAATCCATGCCCTGGCTGCGGACCGTATCCTGTCCGTCCTGAAGGAAATGGACCAGATCTTTCAGGTGTGTGCGTTCAACCGGCAGACGCCGTGTTCCACGGAAGTCAAAGACCTGATGCGTCAACGGCGAGCCGCACGTGAAAAAAAAGACTGGGCCACGGCGGACAGACTCAGGGACCAGTTGGTTGCCATGGGAATTTCCGTTCATGACCAGAAAGTGGAGATAGACTGATGAAAGTGGTATTTTTTCCTTTTTCCCATGTGGATGAGACCCAGCGGGCCACGCTGACCGCATTTTTTCCACAGTTCATTTTTCTGCCTCTGTCTGCCGACCTGACACAGAGCCCCAATATGGTGCCGCTGGTGGAAAATGAAACAGCCGTTCCTGTTTTCACATCCGGCCCCCGCCTCGATGCGGTGGCTTCCCGTGTCACTGCCTGGATGAACTGGGCCGCACTGCACCAGGGCAATGAAAACAATTTAAAAGCCCAGCTTCGGGACCATCCGTATTTGACCGAGCATCTGGGGCAGGCGCCCATCCAGTCGGAACTTCGATCAAGAATGGCCGGAACCTTCCACGATTCCAGAGAAAATCAGAAACAGGCGGATCCGCTGCTGTTCTCAATCATTGCCAGACTCACAGATGCGGAAAACGAAGTCATTGATCTGGCCATGGCAGAACTGGACAAAAAACAGACCACCCTGTTTTCTCAACTGCGCGGGGATGTGAAACCGGTCGATTCAGGCGGCACCCGGCCATCCCACCGGGATCCGGGAGCGGTCATGACCCGGGAGCGGATCCGCTCCTGGGCCGCCTGTGCCCGGGAAGAAAACCTGTTTTCAAAACAGGCGCCCCTGATGCTGGTGACCACCAGTGGCGCTGTGTTTGACGAGGTTGCGGCAAATGCGTCACAGGTCATAAATGCCCTTGACATTGAAGCCATAAAGGTGCATGAAGATGGTTGTGACAATCAGCTTGCGTGGCAAAAACAGCTGCTGACCCTGCTTGACAATCTGGCAGCCGGCCCTGTGGATGAAGCCCGGGCTCAAATAACACTGAACGTCATGGATGATTCGTGCACCCGGACCGGTCAGATTCAGTTCCGGACGGTTGAAGGCCCGGACCTGGAAACGCAGCTGAATCTGCCGGGTCAGCGGTTTCATGTATGCCTTGTGTCATTAAAACCATAAAAAGCTTGATTTTCGGAAAGGACATGTTATAAAAGCGGTTTTTAATCAGTTACAGGAAAAATTGACGTTAAAAACTGGCGTAACAATTGCAAAAGCAATGATCTTTAATTTATTTTTTTTTTAGGAGGCTGTAAAAATGGCATTTACCCCGATTGTTGACGAATCCAAATGCGTTGGTTGTGAAGAGTGTGTCGATGTCTGCCCGGTGGAAGTGTTTGAAATGCAGAATGAAAAATCCGTACCGGTCAATGCAGAAGAATGCATGGGCTGTGAAAGCTGTGTGGAAGTCTGTGAAGAAGACGCCATCGTTGTAGAGGAAGATTAGGCGACAGATTCGGTCAACCCTCTGTTGATTTGTGGTTGCATGGATGCCGGATGTGCCCCTGCAGGTTTTCGGGGCACATCCGGCATCTTTTTTTTTCATAAAATAAAGATGCCGTCAGAACCGCAGAGACAGGCAGCTGAGCCCGCCGTCCAGTTTCTGGAATTCAGACACATCCACGGAAATGGTGTCGTATCCCCGGGCCGCAATCCGGGACCGGGTTTTTTCAAATCCTTTTGGGACCAGGACCCGGTCATTGATCCAGACGCTGTTGGCGGCATACGCTTCTGAGTCATCCACTCTCACTATAGTGAACCCTGCAAATTCCGGATGAGTGATAAATTCCCCCCATGCCAGCAGGCAGTTGTTTTCCAGATAGGACACCCCGGTTTTCAAATGGAGCACCGATGCCAGCGCAATGGCGGACACCGTGTATCCATAAGGTGCCAGAATCTGTTCCAGCTGCCGGATTCCGGCAGAGTTGGTCCGGCTGGACAGCCCCACATAAAAATGATGGGTGACCTGCATCACATCCCCGGCATCCAGGGTGCCTGGTGCCGTGATTTCCAGGACAGGGCGGTCGAACCGCTGCATGGCATCGGCCACGGCCCGGGTTTCACCCTGCCGGGACGGATGCCCGGGGCGGGTGATCACGATGCAGTGCTCCGTAACCAGGCAGGTGTCTTCGATAAATGTGGAATCCGGAAACGCCTCATCCGGCTCCAGAACCGTCACAGACAGGCCGCAGGTTTCAAGCGCATCAATATATCTGTCGTGCTGTCGGCAGGCCCGTGCAAAATCCGGTGTGCCCAGATCGGCGTGGCGGATGCCGTTGATCAGGTTTCTGCAGGGTGTTTTGACCACGGCGGAAGTGAACATGGCTGAATCTCCTTTCATCTTGAGGTCTGAGCGGGCCGGGTGGTCAGATAGACACCGGACAGAACCAGGATTGCACCGATTGCCAGGGCAGGTGTCACGGGTTCGCCCAGTATGAAAAATGACAGCACCACCGCGCTGACAGGAACAAAATTGATAAACACACCGGCCCGGGTGGGGCCGATTGTCTGAATGCCTTGATAATACCAGAAAAACCCCAGAACCGTACCGAAAAAACCCAGGTAAAACAAACCGGCCCAGTGCGGTAGGGTGTATCCCGGCAGGGCCTGGAACAGACCGCTGAACACGGCCGGAAAAAACAGCATCATGGTTCCGGCCACCGACGAATAACACACCGCCGCCACCGGGGACAGAGACCGCATCACGGGCTTTGCCAGAAGGGAGTAGGATACCCAGGACACAACACATCCCAGAATGGCCAGTTCACCGATACCGATTCCGGTTTCAAAAAGGATCCACGGATGTCCGTTGGAAATGATGGTCATGGCCCCGCTCACCGACAGAACAAGCCCGATGACCTTGCCGGGGGTCAGTATTTCCTTGAACAGGAGTGCTGAAAACACGCTGATGAAAATCGGATTGGTGGCAATGATCAGCGAGGCCCGGTTGGCGTTGATATAATTCAGTCCGGTGAAGAAAAACAGGTTGTAGGCAAAAATTCCGGTCAGGCCGGACAGAACAATCCAGACGATCTGAGAGTTCTGAATCCGGGGCAGACAGCCTTCCATCTTCCGGGTGAGCAGCAGCAGAAAAAATGAGGCAATGAAAAACCGAAGAAATGCGGCACAGGAGGGGGATACCTGGCCGGCCAGCTGTTTGCCGGCAACAAAGGTCCCCCCCCAGAAGAAAGCGGTTAAAAACAGTTTGACAAAGGTCACCGGATTATCCTTTACTGGGTTGCAAGTGACATCAAAAGGTGTAGTTGTACAGACTCTTTGTCAAAAGTCAAGCCTGTACTCTGAAATCAAGGATGAAGACGCCATGAAGCAGATAGCGGATCTATTGTTTGAAGCCCGGATGCTCAAGGACCTGAACCGGTCCGGTTATGCCTTTCTGGGAAGCGGGAGGGAAAGTATTGCAGAACACTGTTTCACAATGGCGTTCATCTGCTGGGTCATGGGGCGGATGGTGCCCGGCATCAATGGCGAACGGCTGACAGCCATGGCCCTGGTCCATGATTTGGCTGAAGCCAGAACCGGGGATTTTAATTATGTGCAGAAAAAATATTCGCAGGTGGATGAGGAAACCGCCCTGTCTCATTTTGTCGGGGACCTGCCTTTAGGCCCGGACATCTGTGATCTCGTGGCGGAATTCAATGCCGGGGAAACAATGGAGGCCCGGCTGGCGAAAGATGCGGATCAGCTGTCTTTTATCCTGGAATTGAAAAAACTCAAGGATACGGGGGCGTCGTTTCCGGACCGCTGGCTGGAGGTGATTGTCGAACGCCTGAAAACCGACATGGGGCAGCAGATGGCCGCCGATATTCTGGAATCAAGGTGGGACAACTGGTGGTTGAACGGATATAAGGAATAGCCGGGGTCATTTTTCCCGGCGGAGCGGACATCCAAGGATCCGGGTCTGCCGGGCCGGCCTCCGGATGTCATGCCTGAGGGTCAGAATCCCCGCTCTTTGATGTGGGCCGCGACCATCCGCACCAGATCCGCATGGGGAACCGAGGGCACCATGCCGGGGCAGGCGGAAGCCATGGCATCCCAGTTTTCAGGGTGATTCACAACGGTCTTCAGAAACGGCCAGGCCCGGCACATCCGGGGTTTGACCGGATGGATGGTGCACTGCTTCTGCTCATCAAAAAAAATGCACCGCTCGTCCCCCCCCTGGGTCAAAACCGGTCCGGCACCGGTTATGTCGCAGTAACGGGCGACAAACGTATCCGGATCCACCTGGATATGCCGGCTGATACGCTCGATATCCTTTGCCGTGACATAGGTGCCGCCAAACCCCAGGCAGCACTGGCCGCACATCCGGCAGTGAAAAATATCATCCAGTGTCTGGAATTCAGACATCATATCTTTTTTCCATCGCTTTCTGCAGGGTCAGGGGATCCACATATTGAAGATCTCCCCCCATGGGCACCCCGGATGCGATCCGGGTGAGGGTCAATCCCCGGGATTTAAGCCGTTCCTGAATGTAGGCGGCCGTGGACTCCCCTTCCACATTGGTGCGGGTGGCAATGATGATCTCCCGGACCGTCCGGGGATCGGCCCGCAGAAACAGTTCGGACAACCGGATATCATCCGGCCCGATCCCGTCAATGGGGGACAATGCACCGCCCAGAACATGGTAAACGCCTGAAAAGGATCTGGATTTTTCAATGGCTGCCAGATCGGCCGGATTTTCCACCACACAGATCACGCCGTGGTCCCGGGACCGGTCTGCACAGATCCGGCAGATTTCCCTGTCACTGAGGGAAAAGCAGGTGGCACAGATCCGCACGGACCGCTTGAGTTCAATGATATCCGCTGACAGGGCGGATGCTTCCTGATCCGGT
Organism: Desulfotignum sp.; assembly: GCA_032250905.1. Classification (GTDB taxonomy): domain Bacteria; phylum Desulfobacterota; class Desulfobacteria; order Desulfobacterales; family Desulfobacteraceae; genus Desulfotignum. The sequence goes on from JAVVEQ010000026.1 coordinate 22,862, forward strand.
GCATGCAGCAGATGAAGGGCCAGGCGCTCCGCAGTTTTCCGGCCGATTCCCGGCAGCGTGGAAAAACTGGCGATCAGTTTGAGAATGGCCTCCGGGTAGTGGTTCACGCTGTGTTATAATCCCGGAATATTCAATCCGCCGGTGAGCTTGCTCATTTCTGCGGACATCATTTCCTGGGACTTTTTCAAGGCGTCGTTCACCGCAGCCATCACCAGGTCCTGAAGCATTTCCACATCCTCTGGATCCACCACCTCTTTTTCCAGAACAATGGATTCGATTTTCTGGCTGCCATTGGCCACTACCTTGACCATGCCGCCGCCGGCGGATGCCTCCACGGTTTTTGCTGCCAGCTCTTCCTGGGCCTGAAGCATTTTCTTCTGCAGTTTCTGGGCCTGTTTCATCATGTTGTTCATATTTTTCATTGTTCTGCTCCTGAGTCGTTGTTACATGTTGATAATTTCACCATTGAAAAGATCCTGGGCGCGTTGCACCAGCGGATGCTGGACCGCGGCCTGCCTGGCCCTGATATCCCCGGATCCGGACGGAGTCCGGGCCGGTTGCCGGGCTTCGGGCGTGACATGGATCGTCAATGTCTTGCCCAGAAATTTCAGGCAGTGCTGTTCCAGCTCTTTCCGTTTGCCAGCAAGCCGTTTTTGATCAAAGCCGGTGCAGTCCGGCACCTGAAGGTCCAGTGTGGTCTCGGTTTCAGACGTGATCTTCCCCCGGGTCAGCAGCACATGTATCGACGGCATCTGTGTTTCGATGCGGGTTAAAAAACCGTCCCAGGTCCTGGGAAATCCAGAGACCTGAGGGGGGGGCGGATCTGCTGCTTCCCGGATACCGTCCAAAGGGAGGTCCGGCGCTGTGGCTGCCGGCGGGTATGCCTGTACAGGGGCCGGGGGGGCTTGCGGGTCACGGGCTGTCTGGCGGGAAGGGGTGTCCGGGGAACTGTCCGGTATCTTTCCATCTGACGCCATCTGCTGTGCCAGAAGATCCAGCTGCTGAATGATCCGGTCGATGGATGCTCCGTCGCGGATCTGAACCAGGTTGAACAAAACGGTTTCTATGGCAATTCGTGTGTGGGCCGAGCGTTTGACCATGTCTTCATGGGTCAGCAGTACCTGAAGAAGGTGCCCCAGGTACTCGTCCGGCAGAGGCTGCACCTGATTGTGAATCTGCTGTCTTTCGCCGGCCGTCAGGTTGACCGCCGGATGGTCCGGGCCGCAGCGTTTGACAATGTTCAGGTGCCGGACATGCACGATCAGGTCCCCATAAAATTTTTTCAGATCCACACCGGTGTCGTTGACCCGGTCCACCAGAGATATCAGGGACAAGACATCTTTTTCAAACAGGGCCTGACACAATTCGTGCATGATGCGCCGGTCCAGGACCCCGAGCCGGTCCACCACCGTGGGGCAGGAGATCTCTTTCTCAGGGGCGGCGGACAGAATCCGGTCCAGCAGGCTCAAAGCATCACGAACCGACCCGTCGGCCTCCAGGGCAATCAGATCCAGGCCTTGGTCCTCCACGGAAAACCCTTCTTTGCTGCAGATCTTCTTCAGCAGTCCGGAGATGGATTCCAGCGGGATCCGGCCCAGGTCATGACGCTGGCACCGGGACAGGATCGTGGCCGGGATCTTGTGAACTTCCGTGGTGGCAAAGATGAACAGCACATGATCCGGGGGTTCTTCCAGGGTTTTGAGCAGCGCGTTGAACGCGGCGGTGGACAGCATGTGCACTTCGTCAATGATGTAGATCTTGTAAGGGGCTGCGGCCGGCATGTAGGTGACATTTTCCCTCAGATCCCGAATCTGGTCCACGCTGTTGTTGGACGCCCCGTCGATCTCAAATACGTCCGCGCAATGGCCGGCAATGATTTCAGTACAGGATTCGCAGTGGTTGCAGGGGGTCGGTGTGGGACCGGTGACACAGTTCATGGCCTTGGCCAGAATCCGGGCAATCGTGGTTTTACCGGTACCCCTGGGGCCGGTGAACAGAATGGCATGTGCCATGCGGTCCTGCTGAATGGCGTTCACAAGAGTGGTGGTGACATGTGACTGGCCCACCACATCGTCAAATGTCTGGGGCCGGTATTTAAGTGCTAAAACTTGATAAGACATGATGTCCGAAGTGGTGTGGCGGAGAGGGAGGGATTCGAACCCTCGGTACCCGGTTAGGATACACACGCTTTCCAGGCGTGCACCTTCAGCCGCTCGGCCACCTCTCCGCAGTCAATTAATCACGGAAAAATAGTATCTTTTTGGTGCGGTGTCAAGGATTAAACAACCCGGTGCTGAAAATCACCACTGAAACAGCGCCAGGTGGGCTTGGGAGGGGGTGCCGTCAGGCTGGTACAGGTACAGGGGTGAAAGTCGCCTGGCGGGTCCGCTGCCGGATTTGACGGCACCAACCAGTATCCGCTGTGGGGGGGCGTTGAAACGAAAACAGACCGGCCGCAGCCAGTCGGTATGAAACCCGGCGCGGTCCAGGGCCGCGGCCAGGTCCGGGGTGCGGGATGCCGGAAAAATCAGGCACAGCCGTCCTTCCGGCCGTAAGAAAAGGCGGGCCCGGTTCACCAGGGTATCGATGTCCAGGGATATTTCATGTCGGGCCAGGGCCTTTCCCGGATCCGGGTTCACCCGGCCGGTTGCGGTCTTCTGATAAGGGGGATTGGACACCACCCAATCGACCGGGGCCGGGATCGCTTCGGCAGTCAGGGCCCGGACATCCTGGTGAAGAATGCGGACCCGGCCCTGAAGGTTGTTCAGGCCGGCATTTTTCCGGGCCAGCCCGGCCAGGGTGTCCTGGATCTCAATGCCCGTGATCTGAACTTCCGGGTGCCGGCCGGCCAGAATCAAAGAAAGGATGCCGCATCCGCACCCGATGTCCAGAATCCGGTCTTTGGGTGCCGGGTGAATATGGGCGGCCAGAATGAGGGGGTCCAGGGAAAAACGGTAACCGGTTTCAGGCTGAAACAGGGTCAAAGGTGGATCGAACAGGCTGTCAACTGTGTATGCTGCCAATCTGGAACCGGATCTGTTGAACCAGCGGCTGGGCCAGCTGCGTGTTGATGTTGGCGGTCATCTTTTTTTCCAGGAATTTAAGCTGATGTATCCATGAGGAACTGGACACATGAACAATCAGCACTCCGTCTTTGAAAGCATGCGGTTTGGCGTTCAGGGCGATCACCTGTCCTACGGCCGGTTCCCAGATGTCCCAGATCCGGGTCATGTCCGTGTCTTTGACCGGCCGGTATTTCTGCAGCGCCGTGGTGAGAATGTCACGGATATGAATCAGTTTGCGGTCATTTTCTTTTCGGGTCACGGGCAGGTCCTGTTTTAAAGGTTGTCTTGCTGTTTAATGGTTCTATACCATGAAACCCGTGGGAGGGGGTATGATTTTTTATCAGAATCCCGCGGCACCCGATGCCGGGGTTCGAAAAAGATTGCCTTTTATGGTTGATAATACTATATAGTTCTATTAAGATTTAAGGTTCATCACATGTTTTTCGTAAACCACAAACAGGAACATATTTTATGAATTGGGATTGGGAAAAGCTGAGGGAAAATCAGCAGAAATATGAACAGAAACGGGGTGGCAGCGGAGGACCGGGCATACCCAGGCCGCCGCAGATGGATGAAATTTTCAATAAATTCAAAGGATTCAAGTTCCCCGGATTTTTTCTCGTGATTGTTGTACTGCTTGGGCTTTATCTGGCTTCTTCCACGTTTTTCACAGTGGACCGGAGTGAGGTGGGGGTTGTGCAGCGCTTTGGCAAGTATAACCGACTGGCGCAGCCGGGATTGAATTTCAAGCTGCCTTCGGGTATCGAGAAAGTCACCAAGGTCAATGTCCGGACCCCTGAAACCGAAGAGTTCGGGGTGCGGGCAGCGGAAAGTGCCGGGGCTTATGGAAATGCTTCTGAATCCTCTCTGATGCTCACCGGTGACCTGAACGTGGGCGTGGTGCCCTGGATCGTTCAGTACCGCCGGGCGGATCCACGGGCCTATCTGTTCAATGTCAAGGATGTGACCTCGCTGCTGCGTAATATGTCCGAGGCCACCATGCGCACCGTGGTGGGGGACCGCAGCATCAACGAGGTCATCACCGAGCGTGCCGCCATTGCCATGGCGGCACGGGAGATGCTCCAGGTCGAGCTGGACAATGCCCAGGCAGGGATTGCCATCGTGAACATCGAGATGAAGCGGACCAATGTGCCTGAGCCGGTGCAGGCATCCTTCAACGAGGTGAACCAGGCGATCCAGGAAAAAGAACAGACTATCTACAGGGCCAAAGAGGAATACAACAAGGCCGTGCCCCTGGCCCGGGGTGAGGCCCAGCGGGTGATCAAGGATGCGGAAGGGTATGCCATCGACCGGGTGAACCGGGCCCAGGGGGATGCGGCCAAGTTTGTGGCAGTATACGAGGCCTATGACCAGGCCAGGGATGTGACCCGGAAACGCATGTATCTTGAGACCATGCTGGAAGTGCTGCCTAAACTCGGGGCCAAATATATCATTGATTCAGACCAGAAAAATGTGCTGCCTCTGTTAAATTTGGGGGAGGGCACTCTTCAGGACAGATTTCTTCAAAAAGGTGAATAATATATGAATTCGCAGCAGATCAAAGTATTGGGCACAGCGGTTTTGGTCATCCTGGCCGTGATCGTTTATGATGCCGCATTTATCGTGGATGAAACCGAGCAGGTAGTCATCACCCAGTTCGGCCGGATCACTGGAGACCCGGTGACGGATCCGGGGCTGAACTTCAAGGTGCCCTTTATCCAGAAAACAAATTATTTTCCCAAGCACCTCCTGGAATGGGACGGTTCTCCCGGCCAGGTTCCCACCCGGGACAAGACCTATATCTGGGTGGATACCTTTGCCAGATGGCGGATCACAGACCCGTTGACCTATTTCCAGACAGTGAAGGATGAATTTTCAGCCCTCAAGCGGCTGGATGATTTGATCGATCCGGCCACCCGGAACCTGATCAGCTCGTATCCGCTGGCGGAGATCGTTCGTAACACGGACCGGCCCATGGATACGTTCGAGGGGTTTGGTATCGATACCGAAAAACAGCTGGAAGAGGAACGGCCCAGACGGGTCCGGTATACCGTGAACCTGGGTCGGGAAGAGATCACCCGCCGCATTGTGGCCCAGGCCAGTGAAAAACTCGAAGAGTTCGGTATCGAGCTGGTGGATGTGAAGATCAAGCGCATCAATTATATAGACAGTGTCCGGCGGTCGGTGTATGATCGAATGATCGCGGAACGGAATCAGATCGCGGAAAAGTTCCGGGCAGAGGGCCGGGGAGAGGCCAGCAATATCCGGGGTGAAAAGGAAAAAGACCTTCAGGTGATCAAATCGGAAGCCTATAAGACGGCCCAGGAAGTAAAAGGTAAGGCGGACGCGGAAGCCTCCCGGATCTATGCCGAAGCCTATGGCAGGGGACCTGAGTTTTACGCATTCCTCAAGACCATGGATCTGTATTCCAAGGCCCTGGAAAAGGACAGCTCCCTGATTCTGTCTACGGATTCGGATTTGATGAAGTATATGAAAGGGGTTGACCGCTAGACAATATATCGGGTGCAGTACAAAAAAAAGGGGCGGTCCGGGTGAAGAGTGTCACACCGGGCCGCCCCTGAAATTTGCTGCCTATTTCTTTTTTCTCTGATGGCGGGTTTTGGCCAGCAGTTTTCTGTGTTTGTGCTTGCGCATTTTTTTACGCCTCTTTTTGATAACACTGCTCAAAAAAATCACCTCCTTTAAATTTTTTTTAAATGATTTATTATCTGGTAAATTTTGACTTTAACATAAAATTCGGGTGAATGTCCAATTTTTTTTGTCTGGAGACCATGGAACCAAAAACCGGACGGTTTTTCAATACATCTGAACTGGAAACAGTGGCCCGGGCCGCAGTGATCTGTGAAGACCTTGTGAACAGCCATTATAAACTCTCGTCCAGTCAATGGCTCAAAAACAGGTATGACATCCGCACCGCCCGGAATCTGGCGCCCCATGAGCGGGTGGATGGACCGTTTGCCCAGGTGGTGAAATATGAAGGACAGAAAACCGAAGTGCCGCTGGGGTCTAACCGGTTCAGCCTGTATACGGTCTGCCTCCAGGATCCGGCCATTGTCAGCACCGTCGCGATGCATGCGTCCATTCAGCTGATGCCGTTTCTGGTCTATGTGCTGGTACATGAACTGGTACATGTGGTGCGGTTTCTGAAGTTTTATCATCGATATGAACATGCATCGGAAGCGTCCATGACCCTGGCCGAAGAAAGAAAGGTGCATTGTCTGACCTATGGGATTCTTCGGCCGGTCACATTGGATGGTCTTGAGCAAGTGTTTGATTTTTTTGAACAATGGCGGAACGACCATGGCCAGTGATATCCAGAAAATTTTTAAAAAATCCTGCCTTGACAGGGGAAAAATGCTTATTATTATATCAATGATTTTTCAAGCAGTGATTTACGCTTAAAAAGGGAGAAAGGAAAAAATGCCGGTTTATGAATATCAGTGTTCATCATGTAAACACATTGAAGAGGCCTTTCAGAAAATTTCTGACGCCCCCCTGACGGCCTGCCCCAGATGTCAGGGAAAGCTGAGTAAACTCATTTCTCACAGTTCCTTTCATTTGAAAGGATCCGGCTGGTATGTCACCGATTACGGCGGAACCAAATCCCGTACGGACAGCAGCCAGGAAAAATCCCCGGAATCATCCACAAAAACAACGTGTGCCGCGGCATCTGAAACTGCCAAAAACACGGACGCCAAATAGCAGATCCAATGAGCAGACCCGAAGAACAGAGCCGAAGAGCAGACGTTGATACTTAACAATTTAATCAAACAGATCTAACCAACATTAAAACTTGAAGAGGAGAATTGCATCATGAGTTTGAGACCATTGAGTGACAGAATTCTGGTTCAGCGTACCGCAGAAGATGAAAAAACCAAAGGCGGCATTATCATTCCGGATACAGCCAAGGAAAAACCGGCCGAGGGTAAAGTGGTGGCCACAGGTAACGGGCGGATGGGTGAAGACGGCAAATTGCTGCCCATGGATGTCAAAGTGGGAGACCGGGTATTGTTCAGCAAATACGGCGGCACGGATGTAAAGATCGATGGCGAGGATTACCTGATCCTGCGCCAGGATGACGTACTGGGCGTCATCGAATAACCGGACCCAAAACCGATACCCAGTATCTGATACCCAAAATCCAAAACCAAATTATATATGGAGATGAATTAAAATGGCCAAAGAAATCAAATATGATGCCAAAGCACGTGAAGCAATGCTCAAAGGTGTGAAAGCCCTGGCTGACGCAGTTGTCGTTACTCTGGGACCCAAGGGAAGAAACGTGGTGATTGAAAAATCCTGGGGATCCCCTACCGTCACAAAGGACGGCGTGACGGTTGCCAAAGAGATCGATCTGGAAGACAAATTCGAAAACATGGGTGCTCAGATGGTCAAGGAAGTGTCTTCCAAAACCTCTGACATGGCTGGTGACGGAACTACGACCGCCACTGTGCTGGCCCGGGCTATCTATGAAGAAGGTCAGAAACTGGTGGTGGCCGGCAACAATCCCATGGGGATCAAACGCGGTATTGACAAGGCAGTCGCCAAAATAACCGAAACCCTGGAAACCCTGGCCAAACCCACCAAAAACCAGAATGAAATTGCCCAGGTCGGTACCATTTCCGCCAACAGTGACGAAACCATCGGTAATATCATTGCCGAAGCCATGGACAAAGTGGGCAAGGAAGGGGTTATCACCGTGGAAGAAGCCAAGTCCATGGAAACCACCCTGGAAGTGGTGGAAGGCATGCAGTTTGACAGAGGATATCTGTCTCCCTATTTTGCCACGGATACCGAAAAAATGGTGGCGGCTATGGAAAATCCCTATGTCCTGATCTGCGACAAAAAGATTTCTTCCATGAAAGACATGCTGCCGATTCTGGAGAGTATTGCCAAAACAGGCAAGCCTCTGGTGATTATCTCTGAAGATATCGAGGGTGAAGCCCTGGCCACCCTGGTGGTGAACAAGCTGCGCGGCACCCTGAACGTAGCTGCTGTGAAAGCTCCGGGTTTCGGTGACAGAAGAAAAGCCATGCTCGAAGATATTGCCATTCTCACCGGCGGCCAGGTGGTGTCCGAAGATATCGGCATCAAACTGGAAAATGTGACCCTGCAGGACCTGGGCCAGGCCAAATCCATCACCATTGACAAAGACAACACCACGATCGTGGATGGTGGGGGTTCCAGAGAAGCCCTGGAAGGCCGGGTGAAAATGATCCGTGCCCAGATCGATGAAACCTCTTCTGATTATGACAGAGAAAAACTTCAGGAACGTCTGGCCAAACTGGTGGGCGGTGTGGCCGTCATAAACGTGGGCGCTGCCACTGAAACCGAAATGAAGGAAAAGAAAGCCCGTGTGGAAGACGCCCTGAATGCAACCCGTGCAGCCGTGGAAGAAGGCATTGTCCCCGGCGGCGGCGTGGCCCTGGTCCGGTGCATTGACGCACTCAAGGACCTGGATGTGACTGGCGAGGAAAAACTGGGCGTGGCCGTTGTTGCCAGAGCCATTGAAGAGCCCCTGCGCAAGATTGCCGACAACGCCGGTGTGGAAGGCTCTGTTGTCATCAACAAGGTCAAGGAAGGCAAAGGTGCTTTCGGTTACAACGCCAGAACCAATGTCTATGAAGATCTGATCGAGGCCGGTGTCATCGATCCCAAGAAAGTGGTGCGGTTTGCACTTCAGAACGCCGCATCAGTGGCATCTGTGATGCTCACCACTGAAGCCATGATTGCTGAAAAGAAAGAAGATAACCCAGCCCCGGCCATGCCCGGCGGCGGCATGGGCGGCATGGGCGGCATGGGCGGCATGATGTAGCCGGTCCGCTTCCTTAGCGCGTGATAAAACGAGCCCCTTTAACCTGGTTGAAGGGGCTCGTTGCGTTTGCGCGCCAGGCATGGCGCGCAGGTTTGGGGGCTATCCCAGCCCCCCCCTTGACAGAACCGCCTACCTCATATAGTTAATCAGGGACACTCAAGGATTCAATTCAAGCGAGGGACTATGACGACTGAGACAATCGGACTGCTTTACATGCTGGCGGATGCCGGACCTGTGGTAAAATTTGTCATGCTCGTGCTCCTGTTTTTTTCCATTGTTACCTGGGCCATCATTTTCATTAAATTCCGGTATTTCAGGAAAGCGTTTCAAGAAGCAGCGGATTTCACCGACATCTTCTGGCAGTGCAGGACTCTGGCAGATGCGTTTGCCAAGGCCAAGGCGTTGCGGACAAGCCCTGCAGCCAGGATTTTTATTCCGGCATACATGGAGATGACCCGGTCCCGGGGAAAAGACGCGTCTCTCACCCTGCAGGCCATGGGCAGTATCCAGCGGATCCTGCGGCGGTCCATTGCGGTTGAAATTCATCGATACCGCCAGCTGGTGCCGTTTCTGGCAACCGTGGGAAATACCGCGCCGTTTATCGGGCTTTTCGGCACGGTCTGGGGAATCATGCACACCTTCCAGGGTATCGGGTTGAGTGGTTCGGCCAGCCTGGCCGTGGTGGCCCCGGGAATCTCCGAAGCCCTGATCGCTACGGCCGCAGGCCTGGCCGCCGCCATTCCCGCTGTGATGGCGTACAATCATTTTACCGATAAAATCCGGGTGTTGAACTCGGAACTGGAAATGTTTTCTTCCGATCTGATGAATATTTTTGAACGTGATATTCAAAGTCAAATGGAGGCATGATGCGGTTTGAATCCGGAAATGATGCACTGATGTCTGAAATCAACGTGACCCCGTTCGTGGATGTGATGCTGGTGCTGCTGATCATTTTCATGGTGACCGCACCCATGATGGTCCAGGGGGTGGATGTGGCACTGCCGACTGCCACGGCGGCCCCCTTGTCCGCAGATGAAGACCAACTGATCATTTCCGTGGACAAGGACCGCACCGTCTACCTGAACAACCAGGAGGTGTCTGTGGCGTTTCTGGCAGAAAAGCTCGGGGCGATTCTTGAGAATTTGAATTCGGATACCGTGTATCTCAAGGCGGACAAACAGGTGCCTTACGGGGTGGTGGTCCATGTGATGGCACAGATCAAGAAAGCAGGGGTGAAAAGTCTGGGCATGATCACCCTTCCGGATGATGACAATGCATCCTGATATGCGGGCATGATGGCACAGACAGGATCAATCAGAAATTCACGGCCGCTCCAGGGAGACCGCGGTATCAGTTTCCGTCGCCTGACCGCGTACTTAGGGGTTTCTGTGTTTGCGCATACCCTGTTTTTCTGGGCCGGTATCTGGCTGGTTCAGTTCAAGGTTCCCTACCGGGCCCCGGAAGTGGTACAGGTGGACCTGGTGTCGTTTGCTCCGGGCGAGCCCGGTGGACCGTCCGTGCCGGAACCTGAGAACAAGCCGGTATCCCCGTCTCCGCAACCGCCGGAGCCCCCTTTGGAGGCATCGGTATCGCCAACCGTTAAACCGGTTGAGACACCGGTGCCCAGAGAGCCGGACCCGGTGCGTGTGCTCAAGCCGGACGTCAGCCTCAAGTCAAAGCCTAAAAACCTGGAAGAGCTGATGGCACAAACGACTGAACCAAAACCCAAACCCAAGCCTACACCCGCGCCCAAACCCAAACCAGAGCCTGCAAAACCGGCACCTGAAAAAAAACCGGAAACCGCACCTGAAAAAAAGGAACCGGATTCACAACAGCAACTGGCCCGGGCCATGGAACGCCTTGCCAGAACAGTGGAAGAACAGGACTCGACAGGCTCTGCTCTAAGTACGGGTTCCGGTCCGGTTTCCGGATCGGGTTCCGGCGCCGGATCCGGCCGGAAGGGAGGCACGCCACTGGATCTTTACAAGATGATCCTGCAGTCGGCCATTCAGCAGAACTGGGTGTTCAATGAGATGCTGGCCGGGCTGGATCAGAACCTGGAGGTCCGGATTCTGATAAAAATTTTGAAAAACGGAGAAATAAGAGATATCATTTATGAAACCCGGTCCGGGAATCCATACCTGGACCAGAGTGCCAGACGGGCGATCCAGAGGGCCAATCCCCTGCCGTCTCTGCCCAAGGGCATGGCTTCCTACGATGTGGTGGTGATTTTTACCCCGAAAGGATTGAGATAATCATGCGGTTCATACTGTCAGCCATGACACTGCTGCTGATCTGTTCGTTTCTTGTTCCGGCCCGGTTGACTGCGGCCCCTTATGATACCATTCAGGTCAGCAATCCGTTTTTGAACAAGACCCCGGTGGCTTTGCCGGCCTTCAAGGCACTGACCGGCCGTCCGGCAGAAACTGAACTGGGTGAACAAGCGCTTCAAATCCTTGAACAGGGGCTCATGTTCACCGGGTATCTGAAACAGATCGATTCAACGGCATTTCTGGCCAACCCTGCGGAAACCGGCATTCAGATGTCACAGATTAATTTTCAGGACTGGACTGGGATCGGTGCGGAACTGCTGATTACCGGCGGGGTCGAGGAAAAGGACGGCCGGGTGAAATTGGAGATGCGCCTGTTTGATACATTCAACACCCAGCTGTTGAAAGGGAAGATCTATACCGGCCCCCCCTCTCAGATCCGTCGCATGATCCATCTGTTCTGTGCGGAAGTGTCCCATGCCCTGAGCGGAAACTGGGGCGTATTTGCCAGCAGGCTGGCGTTTGTTTCCAAAGTGGACGGAAACAAGGAAATCTTTGTGAGTGATTTTGACGGGCACAACCCGGTGCGCTTCACACGGCATAAAAGCATATCCCTGTCCCCGGCCTGGTCATCGGACGGCCAGTGGCTGGCCTACGTGTCCTATGCCGCAGGCAAGCCCGATATTTATATCCGGCAAATGAAACAGGACCGGGGGGTGGTGATCAACCGGGACGGAATGAATATCACCCCGGCCTGGATGCCGGGACAGGAGACCCTGGCTGCGGCCCTGAGTTTTTCCGGGAACCAGGAAATATATCTGTTGACCCGGCAGGGAGAAATGATTAAAAAGGTAACCAGCAGCTGGGGAATCAATGTATCACCCAAATTTTCACCGGACGGCGGCAGACTGGCGTTTGTTTCCAACCGGTCCGGATCGCCTCAGATCTATATCAAAGACCTGGCATCCGGCGATGTCAAGCGGTTGACGTTTCAGGGAAATTACAATACTTCTCCGGCTTGGTCCCCGGATGGAAAAAAGATCGCCTATGTGGGGATTGAAAAAAACCGGATCGACATTTACCTGATTCTGCTGGACCGGGGGCCGGGCATGCCGGTGCAGCTGACACGGGATCAGGGGGACAATGAGGACCCGTGCTGGTCTCCGGACGGAAATCTGCTCGTTTTTACGTCTACCCGTGATGGGCGGGGGCCCGCCCTGTTCGTGATGACGGCGGCAGGAACCGACCAGCGGCGCCTGATGACAATGCCGGGTGGCCAGACCCAGCCCAGCTGGTCCGGACCCGTGACAGACAAAGAATAGGTATTCAGCACGCAAATTTATCAATCAAGGAGGTTGAGATGAACAGAAAACTGGGATTTCATGTATTGATGGCGATTATGGTGGCCGGTCTTTTTTTGACGGCATCCTGTGCAAAAAAAACCGTGGTATCTGATGCCACTTCCATCGAGGACCAGACTCAGACGGCGGCCGAGGCAGCTGAGGCGGCGGCGGCCGCTAAAAAAGCGGAAGAAGAACGGATCCGGCAGCAGGAGCTTCAGGAGGAAATGGCCAGAAAACAGTCGTTGGAACAGGCCCGGGAAGCGGCTGCCAAGACCCGGTTTCTGCATCAGAACATTCATTTTGAATTTGACAGTGCCCAGTTGACCGACACGGCCAAAGGGCTTCTCCGGGAAAAAGCGGACTGGCTCAAGGAAAATCCGGGTCAGAGCATCATCATTGAAGGGCATTGTGATGAAAGAGGGACCACCGAATACAACCTTGCCCTGGGTGAACGCCGTGCCAGCGCGGCCAAGCAGTACCTGCAGGACCTGGGCATCGGCGCATTCCGGATGACCACGGTCAGCTACGGCGAAGAGCGGCCCCTGGATCCGGGACAGAACGAAGCGGCATACAGCAAAAACCGCCGGGCCCAGTTTGTACTGAAATAACGGCCACAGCGTGGATTTACCAGGGTCTTTTCAGGCATTGATCGTGCCCGGGCGGACCCTGGCTTGTGTATTCAGGGTAGGGGGAACCATGAGAACCTTTTTGCGAATCTGTCTGGTGCCGTTGCTGATGATGCTGTCAGGATGTGTGACACCGGACCAATATCAGGTGCTGGAGAATCGTGTCAATGCCCTGGAAATGGAAAATTCCCGGAGCAGGGCGCTGCAGGCCCGCTTTGATGAACAGGCGGCCGACCTGGAAACGGCCATAAAAGATCTGGAAAAAACCGTTCAGGCCATCGATCAATTCTCCAGGGAAAACATTGCAGAGATCAATCAGGAACTGCAACAGGTGCATAAAAAACACGGTGAGCTGCAGGGAATGATGGAAGAGACTGCCTATCGGTTCGGTCAAACCGATCCGGATTCCCGGACAGATCTGACACAGGTATTAGAACGGATGGACCGTACCGTTTCCCGCAATCATGTGCGGATCACCCGCCTGGAAACCTATATGGGATTTGAACCCACTGTGCCGGGAACCGGAGAGGGGGAATCGCCCGATTCAGCGGTGCCCGGGGAAGACACCGGACAGAAAAAGATGCCCGTGTCTGACAAAGCCGCGTATGAACAGGCCAAAAAGACCTTTGATGACGGGGACATGGAAGCCGCCCGGATACAATTTGAAAACTTCATCAACACGTTTCCGGAATCACCGCTTTCGGGCAACGCCCGGTTCTGGATTGCAGACAGCTATTACGTGGAAAAGTGGTATGAGAAAGCCATTCTGGAATATCAGAAGGTGCTGGAAAAATACCCGAACTCAAATAAAGTGGCGGCGGCCCGGCTCAAACAAGGGTATGCCTTTGCCGAACTGGGAGAAAAGGCCAATGCCCGGCTGATTTTAAACGAGCTGATTACCCGGTATCCGGACAGCCGGGAAGCAATGTTTGCAAAGGAGAAGCTCAAACAGCTCCAGTGACAGGCAACATGATCAAGGTGGTGGGGATCGATCCCGGCCTGGCCGGTACCGGAATCGGGTTGGTGGAAGGGGATGAGCGGTCTGTGATCCGGTATTCCTTCGGGTGTGTGGCCACGGATTCGACAGATGCACTTGCGTTCCGCCTGGACACTATCTATACCCGGATCCAGGCGTTTCTGACGGACCAGGCCCCGGATCTGGTGGTGATCGAGGATATCTATTCCCTTGAAAAATATCCAGCCTCAGGCATTCAGCTGGGCAAGGTGTCCGGTGTCCTGCTGGTGGGGGCGTTCAGGGCGGGTGCACGCGTTGAGGAAATCCCCGTACGGGAAGCCAAAAAAATTATCTGCGGCAACGGCAATGCAGACAAATTTCAGATGGAGCGGGCGGTCCGCCATTTTCTGGACCACCCGGAGCCGATTCGGCCGTTTCATGCATCCGACGCCCTGGGGCTGGCCATCACCGGCTATTTTCGATACAGGAAAAACTGAATGATCGGATATATTGAAGGACAACTTTTGGATTGCAACTCGGACGCGATTCTGCTGCTGGCAGGACAGGTGGGCTATGAAGTGCAGGTCAGCCCGTTCACCCGTGCACAGGTGATGGCAGGATCCCCCGACAGCACAGTCCGGCTTTATATCTACTACCATGTGACGGAACGCCAGCCCAGGCCGGTTTTGATCGGATTCCTGGAGCAGGGGGACAAGGCGTTTTTTCAATTGTTTCTGTCTGTGTCCGCCATCGGGCCCATGAAGGCGGTCAAGGCCATGATACGCCCGGTGGGAGAGATCGCTGCGGCCATAGAGGACAAACAGGTGTCGCTGCTGTCGAAACTGCCCGGTATCGGACCCCGGACAGCAGAGAAAATTATTGCCACGCTGCATGGCAAAACCCGGGAATTTGCGGAAAGAACGGTCACACCCCGCCCGGGCTCTCCGGAAATAGCTTTGCCGGGCAACCTGGAAATGGTGGGGATGGTGGCCGGGGTTCTGGTGGACCAGCTGGGACATTCCCCGACCTCAGCCCAGCGCATGATCCGGGCGGCACTTGAAAAAAATCCAGGTATCCAGACCCCGGAAGCCCTTCTGGATGCCATTTATCAGGAAGGAACCTGAACATGGCAGATGAAATTCTGTCCTTCCGGTCGGATCCCAAAGGCGTGGTCACAGCCCAAAAGACCCCGGAGGATCAGATACCGGATATGGTATCCTTGCGGCCGGATCGGTTTGAAGATTACGTGGGTCAGGCAGCCACCGTGGAAACGCTGAAAATCGCCATTCAAGCAGCCAAACTGAGAAACGAACCCCTGGACCACATTCTGCTGCACGGTCCCCCTGGATTGGGTAAAACCACCATCTGCCATATCATTGCCAATGAAATGGGAAAAGATGTCACAGTCACGTCCGGGCCCACCCTTGAAAAAGGGGGGGACCTCATGGGGATTTTAACCCATCTGTCGGATGGAGAGTTTTTATTCATTGATGAAATTCACCGCATTCCCAAGGTGGTGGAAGAGTTTCTTTACCCGGCCATGGAAGATTTTGCCGTGGATTTTGTTTTTGACAAAGGCATTCATGCCCGAAGTCACCGGTATCGCCTGAAGCGGTTCGTTCTGGTGGGGGCCACTACCCGGGTAGGCCTGCTTTCTTCACCGTTGCGGGACCGGTTCGGCCTGTTCCGCACCCTGGATTTTTATTCGCCCGAGGAACTGGTGGTCGTTGTTCAGCGTTCCGCACGACTTCTGAATACGCATATTTCAGATGACGGGGCACTGTCTCTGGCAAAACGGTCCAGGGGCACCCCGCGGATTGCCAACCGCCTGCTCAAACGGGTGAGGGATTTTGCCCAGGTCCGGTCAGACGGCCGGGTGACCCGGGAGGTTGTTCAGGCCGCCCTGGCACTGGAAGGGATCGACCATCTGGGACTTACCCGCCTGGACCGCAGCTACCTGGAAACCATCATCAATTTTTATCACGGGGGCCCGGTGGGGATCGAAGCCATTGCCGCTACCCTTCAGGAGGAAACCGACACCCTGGTGGATGTGGTGGAACCTTTTCTGTTGAAAATCGGTCTGGCCTTGCGCACGTCCAGCGGCCGGAAAGCATCTGACAGCGCATATCGACATCTTGAAAAAGCGCCTCCGGTCCAGTAAAGGGGCTTTTTACGAGCATGAAAATGATTATCTGGATTTTTCTGTGGTGTGTGGCAGGAGGGATGCCGGCTCTGGCCGATACTGAATCAGAACCGCCCATTCCTGTGCCGGCCGCAGTGATCACCCTTCCCCGGGGAGAATATGCGCTTTTGGTGGAAAAACAGACCCAGCGGTTTTATGTCTATGGGCAGGAGGATGGGGTTCCCTGGATGACGCCGGTGTTTGAGGCGGCCTGCTCCACGGGCGAGGCACCCGGCCCGAAACAGGTGGAGGGAGACAAAAAAACGCCTGAAGGGATCTATTTTGTCATTGACGAGCATCTGGAAAAGGATCTGACCCCCATATACGGACCCCGGGCGTTTCCCACGGACTATCCCCACCTGCTGGACAGGCAGCAGGGAAAAACCGGTTACGCCATCTGGATCCACGGCACTGACAAGCCGTTGAAAGCTATGGATACCAACGGGTGCGTCGCTCTGGAAAACAAAGATGTGCGCCGGTTATCCGGATATGTCACCCGCCTTGTCACCCCGGTGATCATTCAGCAGACCATCCAGTATGCCGATCCGCGGGACCTGGCAAAATGGAAAGCGGACCTGACCGGTTTTGTGAACCAATGGATCCAGGCCCATCTCACCGGAACCACAGAGGATTACCAGGCGTTTTATCTGCCGGAATTTCCACCGAAAAGCCGGGAATGGAAGGCATGGGAAGTGCATCGGCAAAAGGCTGTGGATTCCGGAACTCCGTTTCAGATACAGACATCAGGGATGGGCATCTACCGGCATGAGGATATGTTTGTGGTGACCATGGATGTTGAATTGAGTCAGGGGGCAAAACACCTTCTGCTGGGCCGGCGCAGGCTGTTTGTTCAGATACGGAATAATATGGAAACAGCCGAAACATTCCGGATCGCCGGCGATGAATTCCAGGATTCGGCTCAACCCTGGTCGGCCCTTGGAATTCTGGCTGCCGGGTCTGAATATCTGCTGGAAGCAAGATAAATTTTGCTTGACAAAAAGGAGATTTCCTTATAATAATGTCAGGATTGTGTTCATGAATGAGGAGCAAGTGAGAAAAGTGAAAAAATATACGTACAGTGCCAAAAGAGCGGACAATCAGGAAAACTGGTGTGTAATCGATGCAACGGACCAGGTGCTGGGCCGGCTGGCATCCCAGGTGGCCTACCGGATTCGGGGGAAGCATAACCCGTTGTTCACCCCCCATGTGGATACCGGCGACTGGGTGGTGGTGATTAACGCGGATAAAATCCAGTTGACCGGCAACAAGCTGGATCAGAAGAATTACTACCGTCACTCCGGGTATGTGGGGAGCCTGAAATCCCGGACAGCCAGGGAACTGCTGGAAAAGAAACCGGAAGAGGTCATCCGGAAAGCGGTACAGGGCATGTTGCCCAAGAACCGTTTGGGCAGAAAATTGAACAAAAAATTGTTCGTGTATGCCGGAGACCAGCACCCCCACGCGGCTCAGAAACCTGAACCCGTTGAAATTAAACGATAAAGGACGCGATAAGATCAATGGAAAGTGGAAACATGTTTTACGCGACAGGAAAGCGGAAAAAATCCGTTGCCAAAATCTGGCTGGTACCGGGCAGCGGAAAAATGGTTGTGAACAACCGGGATCTGGACGATTACTTTGACATTCGGGTCAATCGGGATGCCCTGGCAGCCCCCCTTGCCCTGACACAGTTGGATGATGCATTCGATGTGCGCATCGATGTCATGGGCGGCGGTCAGACCGGTCAGGCGGGTGCTGTTCGCCAGGGACTGTCCAAAGCCCTGGTGCAGGTGGACCCGGAATTGAGAGGCGTTCTCAAGAATGCGGGATTTCTGACCCGGGATTCCCGGCAGAAAGAGCGTAAAAAATACGGCAAAAAAGGGGCCAGGGCCAGTTTCCAGTTTTCGAAACGATAGGACGTATCTGTTTTATGACCTGGAGACCTCGGGTCTTGATCCGGCGTTTGACCAGGTGTTGACCTTTGCCGGGATTCGAACGGATTCCCGGCTTCGGGAAATTGACCGAACCTCTCTGACCATCCGGCTTCGCAAAGATATCATTCCTTCACCCGAAGCCGTTATCACCCATTGTCTCACTCCTGAGGAACTATCTGCCGGGCAGTGTGAATATCAGGCCGCAAAGCAGTTGCATGCCCTGTTCAATACCCCGGGCACCATCAGTCTGGGGTATAATTCTCTGGGATTTGACGACGAATTTCTGCGGTTTCTGTTCTACCGGAATCTGCTGCCTCCGTATACCCACCAGTATGCCGACGGCTGTTCCCGGGTCGATATCCTGCCCGTTACCGCTTTGTTCAAACGGTTCTGCGACCCTTCAGTGATCCGGTGGCCCCGTCTGGAAAACGGTCGGCCCACTCTTAAACTGGAACACATCGCCAGAGAAAACCGGTTCGTCATGTCCGGGCCGTCCCATGATGCCATGGCTGATGTGGAGTCTCTGGTGGCCCTGTGCAGACAGTTTGCTCAAAAAATCGACATATGGAACTATGCACTGGGGTTTTTTGACAAGCAGACCGACCTGAAACGGGTGGAGGCAATGGCAGACACCTGCCGGATCCAGGATCAGTTTTTTCGCAACGCCCTCATGGTGTCTGCCTCATTCGGGCCGGATGCCGGGTATCTCGCGCCGGTCCTGCATATCGGCAGCGCCATCCCCTATGCCAATCAGCAGCTCTGGATCCGCCTGGACCGGCCGGAAAGCGGCCGGATCGATCCTGAAACCCGGCGGTTCGACTGGTTCCCCATAAGAAAAAAACCGGCCGATCAATGGTTTTTGCTGCCCCCTCTGGAACGGTTCACCAGCAAGATGAGCAATGTGGCCCGGCAGACGGCGACGGATATCATAACCCGTTTTCAGGAAAATGTTTCGGTATTTCTGGAAACCGTCCAGTCACACCGGGCCTACACATACCCGGTTATCCCGAATCTGGATCCGGATGCGGCCCTGTATCAGGACGGTTTTTTTACTGTTGCGGAAAAAAAAGATATCGCCCGGTTTCATGATGCCGGTCCGTTTGACAGTGCAGACAAAACCACCCTGTCAGACGTGTTGGCCACTTTGCGGAGCCCGCGGATCCAGGTCCTGGGCGCACGGATTCTGACGCGAAACTGGGGCCTGCCGGCCACACGGGAATTCCGGAATCACCTGGAAAAGCTGGCAGCCGGCGGAAACATCACCGGATATCGCAGCGAAGAAAAATTCACCCTTCCCCAGGCAGTCGCATCTTTGAACAAAATAACAGAGAATCAGGCACTTCTAAACATTCGCCAGCAGCACGCACTGACTGCTATTGTCAAATATCTTCGCGAGTGGGCGGCATTACAGGATTTTTAACAAACCCCTCCAGAAAGCATCCGGCTGTGAAATGACAGGCCGGGCCCGGACACTGCCTGGAGGAGTTGAAGCTGGGCAGCGAAAGGCAGGTTACTTTACCGCCTCTTTCAAAGCCTTTCCAGGGACGAATTTGGGGACATTTCTTGCCGGGATATTGATCTCTTTCCCGGTCTGGGGATTTCTGCCCTTTCTGGCCTTTCTTTCCGCTGTCTTGAAGGTACCGAAACCCACCAGGGTGACAGAATCGTTGTTGGCAAGCGCATCTGTGACTGCCTGCACCATACAGTCTACAGCCTTCTGGGCATCTTTTTTACTTTCCAGCACTTCAGAAACCTTGTTGATTAAATCGCCTTTGTTCATCTTAATCACTCCTTTTTTTTTGGGTTGAAAGGACAAATAAACTGTTAAATGTCCAAAACCGCGTTGCCTAAGGGTTACACACATTTGAATCAGCTTCAGCGGTACGTTACGTCGTTGCGCACGGCGTGTCAAGTGTTTATTGCTTTTTTTTTAAAAAAACCCTTGTTTGAAAGGGCGTTGGAGCAAAAAATCAAACAAGGGTCAAAGAAAAATACCAGTCAATGATCGCATCGCCGAAAAAAACATAAATCAGTGATCCTGCCGACAGGTAAGGGCCAAACGGGATCTGCATCAGCCGGTCCGGCTGTCTGTTGCGGATCATTCCGGCGAGACCGCCCGCTGTGCCCAGAACCGATCCGGCAAACAGGGTGAACAGAACACCGGGCACCCCGGTGACCGCACCGATCATGGCCAGCAGTTTGATATCCCCCCCGCCCATGCCTTCGGATTTTCGAAGCAGGTAATACACCAGGGCCACCCCGTAAAGGATGCCACCGCCGGCAAGGATGCCCAGACCAATGGCAGCCGGGGGCCGGTCCAGCACAGCCCAGGCCAGAAACCCGTATACGGCGATGCCTGGAATACTGATGCGGTCTGGGATGATCCGGAACGCCAGATCGATGCCTGACACCACCACCAGGGTGGCGGCAAATGCGAACCAGACCAGGGCTTCCAGGGTCGGCCCAAAGGTCAGATATGTCAGTACAGCCAGAATGCCTGTCAGGGATTCCACAACCAGATACTGGAGTGAAATCGGGTGGTTGCAGAACCGGCACCGGCCCCTGAGAGCCAGATAACTGAAAACCGGAATATTGACGTAAAACGGCAGGCGGTGCCCGCAGGCCGGGCAGGCGGAACCGGGAAACACAATGGACTGATTTCTGGGAATCCGGTGGATGCACACGGTCAAAAAACTGCCGATGCAGGCGCCGAAAATAAAGGAGCCGGCCAGTGCGGCCGGAATGGGTAATGCCATGGTAATTTTTTTGTCCTGGATATTGTAAAATTGAAATTATGCGTTATTGTACCGTCAAAAGTAAATACCATTTTTGAAAAATTTTAACCCCCTGCCTGTGCGGTCAAAACATACCTGATCGGCAAGAAGGGGTGACTATAATAATTAAGGAGACCAGATGGCAGAAGCGGACATGGATGATCTGATTGAAGTAATAGAAAAAGAGGGGGATATTGACAACATTCCCAAAGTCATTCCCATGATGCCGGTCCGGGACATCGTGGTGTTCACCGACATGCTGCTGCCCCTGTTCGTGGGACGGGACAAATCCATCAAAGCCATAGAAGAATGCGTGGGATATGACCGGTATATTTTTCTGACGGCCCAGAAGGATGCGGATGTGGAAACCCCGGGCATCGAAGATGTGTACGAGATCGGTACCGTGGGCCGGGTCCAGAAAATGATCAAACTGCCGGACGGGCGGATCAAAGCCCTGGTTCAGGGAATCGTCAAGGCCCGGGCCGTGACGTGGCTCAAAAAACGGGGCTATTTCAAGGTGGAGGTGGCGTTTCTGGAGGAGCACGATCCTGAAGAGATGGATATCCAGCTTGAGGCCCTGATGCGCAATGTCAAGGAAAACTCCGAAAAACTGCTGGCCCTGAAAGGGGAGCTTTCCGGGGATATCGGAGATCTGCTGTCCCATATTGAGTCGCCGGGCAAACTGGCGGATCTGGTGGCGGCCAACCTCAATCTGCGCACCGAGGATGCCCAGGGACTGCTGGAACTTTCCGACACCCCGGAGCGGCTCAAGAGAGTCAATGATCTTCTGGCCCGGGAACTGGCTTTGACAACGGTTCAGGCCAAGATCCAGACCGATGTGAAAGATGAGATATCCAAGAACCAGCGGGATTATTACCTGCGTGAACAGGTCAAGGCCATTCATCGGGAACTGGGGGAAAGTGATGAAAAACTGGCGGAGATCAATGAGTTCAAAACCAAGATAAAGCGCTGCAGGCTGCCGAAAGAAGGCGAGGAAGAGGCCATAAAACAGCTTCGGCGCTTAGAGCAGATGCATTCGGATTCCTCGGAAGCCTCTGTGGTCAGAACCTATCTGGACACCATTGTGGAGCTGCCCTGGAACAAAGCCTCCAAAGACGTGCTGGATATTGTCCGGGCCAGGGAGGTGCTGGACAAAAACCACTTTGGCCTGGAAAAGGTCAAGGAGCGCATTCTGGAATATCTGAGCGTTCGAAAGCTCAACCCCAAAAAAAAGGGTCAGATCATCTGTTTTGTGGGGCCTCCGGGCGTAGGAAAAACCTCGCTGGGCCAGGCTATTGCCAAGGCCATGAAACGCAAGTTTCAGCGGTTGTCCCTGGGAGGCATCCGGGATGAGGCAGAGATTCGGGGGCATCGCCGGACCTATATCGGATCCATGCCCGGCCGGATTCTTCAGGGGCTGCGTCAGTGCGGTACCAACAACCCGGTGTTCATGCTTGACGAGATTGACAAGCTGGGCAATGATTTCCGGGGCGACCCGTCTTCAGCCCTGCTGGAGGCGCTGGATCCGGAACAGAACAGTGCTTTTTCCGACCATTATCTGAATATGCCGTTTGATCTGTCCAACGTGATGTTTATCCTGACAGCCAATATTGCAGATACCATTCCATCGGCCCTGCTGGATCGAATGGAAGTGATCCGGATTCCAGGGTATACCCACCAGGAAAAAATCGAGATTGCCAGGACCCATCTGCTGCCCAGAAAGTTGCGGGACAACGGTCTGATCCGGCGATCCATCTCCATCCACCCCAACGCCATGGCCGCCATTGTGACCGAACATACCCTGGAGGCCGGTCTCAGGGAACTGGAACGTAAACTGGACACCATCTGCCGGAAGATCGCCCGGAAGATTGCCGAGGGCCAGAAAGGCAGATTCACCATCACCCGCCGGAACCTGACCCGGTACCTGGGACCGCCCCAGTATTTTCCGGAGCTGGACCAGGAGGAAAGCCAGGTGGGCCTGGCCACGGGGCTGGCATGGACCGAAGTGGGCGGAGAGATCCTGTATATAGAGATTTCTTTGTTTCCGGGCAAGGGTGAACTCCAGGTGACCGGACAGATCGGAGAGGTGATGCAGGAATCGGCCCGGGCCGCCCTGACCTGGACCAAGGCCAATCAGGAGCAGCTCGGGATTGACAAGGATGCGTTCGACAACCAGGATCTTCACATTCATGTGCCGGCCGGCGCCATTCCCAAAGACGGGCCGTCTGCGGGTATTGCCATGGTCACAGCCCTGGTTTCGGCCTTTACCGGCCGTGCGGTGAACAACCAGGTGGCCATGACCGGCGAGGTGTCCCTGCGGGGCAGGGTCCTGCCCATCGGCGGGCTCAAGGAAAAAGCCCTGGGGGCGCTGAGGGCAGGTATCAAACAGGTGATCATTCCGGAAAAGAACAAAAAAGATCTGTATGACATCCCCAGAAACGTCAAATCCAGGCTTAAATTCACCTGTGTCACGGATGTGAGCCAGGTGCTGGAGATTGCCCTGGAACCGCCTGAAGATGAGGATGCGGCGGCTCTCAAGGAGACGGACAAGGCCCCGGTGCCGGGACCTGAAACAGATCCGTCAGGACCGGCGTGAAAATTCTGGCCTTGAGTACCGCGGAACCCGGGTGCAGCCTGGCGGTGATGGATACTGACCAGCTGGTGTGCGAAAGCTTCTGGCACAGCCGCCTGACCCACTCCCGGCGCCTGCTTTCCATGGCCGGTGATCTGTTTCCGGATCAGGCCGGGTTTGAGATCTCCGAGGTGGATGCTGTGGTGGCTGCCAGGGGACCGGGCAGCTTCACCGGTCTGCGTATCGGCATCAGTGCAGCCCTGGGATTGTCTATGGCATTGTCCCGGCCGGCAGTGGGGGTGTCTTCTCTGGACGGCATCGCCTTCCGGTTTTCCCTGGTGGATGTGCCGGTCTGCGCCATGATGGATGCCCGCCGGGGCCAGGTGTACTGTGCGGTATACCAATTTGAGCGTGGACAGCTCAAGGACAGAACCGATGACCGGGTGTGTCCGCCGGATCAGGCCGTTTCCATGGTGCCGGGATCGGATGCCGTGTTTGCCGGTTCCGGGGCCCGGGCCTATGAGAAAGTGATCCGTGGAACGTTTCAAGGGCGTGCAAGGTGGGCCCCGCCATGTCTGGATCCGGTCAGTGCCGCCGCCCTGGCCCTGTCCGCCCGGACCACCCCGGATTTTTTCAAAAATCCTTGCAATGCGCTGGTTCCTGCCTACCTCCGGTCGGACGGTGCGGATCAGCCCCGGGGTTTTGCTTGACACACAGAGCGGTTGTCTGTTACTCTTTATCGGTTTAAAATATTGGGACACGTAAAATGGATCGAACAAAATGGCCGGGCCGGGCCTTACTTCCGGTGGCGGTTCCGGGCATTAAATATATAGTGGGCGCCGCCTGTGTGACGGGGGTGCTTTTTTATCTGGGGTGGACGGTGGCTGCGGTTGTTGCAGGGGCCGTGACCCTGTTTGTCACCTGGTTTTTCCGCGATCCGGACCGGCAGGTGCCCGACGGTGACCACCTGATGGTATCCCCGGCAGACGGCCGGGTGATCCGGGTGGACCAAGGGGTTCACACCATGTACCTGACCGGGCCCTGTCAGAAGGTGAGCATTTTCATGAACGTGTTCAATGTGCATGTCAACCGGATCCCTCTGGACGGGGTGGTGGAAAAAGAGGTCTATACACCGGGGCGGTTCATCAATGCATCCTTTGACAAGGCATCGGTTTACAATGAACGCAGTGCCCTGACCATACGGACCCCGGAACAGCTGCGGTTCGTGGTGGTGCAGATTGCGGGCCTGGTGGCCCGGCGGATTGTCAACTGCGCGGCCGCCGGTACAAAGGTGCACCGGGGAGAGCGGTACGGCATGATCCAGTTTGGTTCCCGCCTGGATCTGTACCTGCCCATGACCTGCCGGGTCCGGGTAAAAAAAGGGGACAAAACCCGGGCCGGCATGACGGTCATCGGGGAGATGCCGTCAATCTCGGCAGAAACAGAATAGTAACCTTTAACCATCATGACCGGAGACCGTCATGACGTGGAGTGATTTTCAGTTTGGAGCAGATACCGATGACCAGACAGGGCTATGAATCCCTGAAACAGGAACTGGCAAGACTTAAAAGCGTGGAACGTCCCGCAAACATCAAGGCCATTGAAACGGCCAGGGCCCATGGAGATTTGTCTGAAAACGCGGAATATCACGCCGCCAAGGAACGGCAGTCGTTTCTGGAAGGGCGGATTGGTGAGATCAGTTACAAGCTGGGCGTTGCCAAGGTGATCGACCCGGAATCTGTCTCAAAGGACGTGGTGCGGTTCGCCTCCCGGGTCCTGGTGGAGAATCTGGATTCGGAAGAGCAGATTGAGTATTTGATCGTGGGCCCGGATGAAGCGGATATCAAACAGGGGAAAATTTCTTCATCTTCTCCGCTGGGCAGTGCCCTGATCGGCAAGCAGCCCGGTGATGAAGCCGTGGTCCAGGCCCCCGGCGGCAGACGCATGTATGAAATCATTGATATTTTATAGTCTTTTTATATCAGGAGAAGTGCTATGGCACGAGTCACCATTGAAGATTGTCTGAAAAATGTGAACAACCGGTTCGAACTGGTTCACCTGGCTGCCAAACGGGTCCGCCAGGTCAGGGAAGGGTCTGATCTTCTGGTCGGACCCAGTAAAAACGGAGATGTGGTCACCGTGCTGCGGGAAATTGCGGCCGGGCGGATCAAGGTCGCGGTAAACCCGGATCATCCGAATTCCTGAAATTTTCGGTCACACTGCCATGATCGATACACAGAATCAGCCGGATTTTCGTCGGATTCCCATAGACAAGGTGGGCATCAAGGGCCTGAAGTACCCGGTCAAGGTGCTGGATAAAAGCCGGGGAACCCAGTCCACCGTTGCGGATATCAGCATGTATGTGGATCTGCCGCACCAGTGCAAGGGGACTCACATGAGCCGGTTTGTGGAGATTCTGCACCAGTCCCGGACCCGCATCTCCCTGGAATCCCTGACCACGATTCTGGCGGACATGAAGACGATTCTGGGCGCGCAGTCCTCACACATAGAAATCACGTTTCCCTATTTCATCTCAAAACTGTCCCCCAGTGCCGGGGTCAGGGGATTGATGGACTATACCTGTTCCATTATCGGATCATCCAATCCGGACAACACCACGGACATCATTTTAAAGGTGGCGGTGCCGGTGACATCGGTCTGCCCCTGCTCCAAGGAGATCAGTGACTGCGGGGCCCACAACCAGCGGGGCGAGGTCCTGGTCAGCGCCCGGTTCAAAAAGCTGATCTGGATCGAGGATGTTGTGGAGATCGTGGAACGGGCCGCTTCCTGCGACATTTTTTCCGTGCTCAAGCGGGAAGATGAAAAATATGTCACGGAAAAAGCCTACAACAACCCCAAGTTTGTGGAAGACCTGGCAAGGGACGTGGCCAAGACCCTGTTGGCGGATCCCAACATCACCTGGTTTTCCGTGAGTGCTGAAAACTTCGAATCCATTCATAACCACAGCGCCTACGCCTTTATCGAAAAAAATTGACATCCGATCCCAGGATGACAAAGGGGTAGAGCCGCTGGTCAGAACCGATGAAGTAGCCGGCCCGGGTGCGGATACCGGTGAGTGTGCCGGTTTTGTAGTACTGGGTGCCGGTGCGGGGCAAAAGCCGGTGGTGGGGCATGAAGGCCAGCAGCAGCTGTCCCATCTGGTCCGGCGTGACCCGGTTCTCCCTTGAAATCCCCGATCCTTCCGCAATCTGTGCCGTTTCCCACCCCGGCAGCTTTTTTGCAGTTTCAGCCAGGGCCCGGAGCCCTTTTTCCAGGGTGGCCGGCGGGCCGTATCGATGGGCACCCAGGGCCAGCATCACCTGGTTGGCGATGAAATTATTTGAAAATTCCAGCAGTTTTTCCACCACCTGGTCCAGGGTCCAGGGGGAGGACAGTGTAAGGACGGCCTGCTTTTCCAT
>JAVVEQ010000027.1:0-49762 GCA_032250905.1 Desulfotignum sp.
CTATTTCCCAAGGCTATAGCGTTGGAAAAAGAATTAAGGAGCTAAAAGAACATGTAAGATGTGAGGGTAGAAAATATCCTCACATCTTTATCTAATTCCAAACTTTAAACTCTAACTTTCCGGAAAGGTATATATTTCACCTTCTAAAACCGGAAGGGGCTTTTACCTATATAAAGGAATGAAACCTTTTTTTTGTAGAAAGTTTCAGAATGTGATCCTACATGCCTTAAAATGCTTCATAAGAATATAAAAATGAACCAACCAAAGAAACCCCGGATCTGAAACAGGATCCGATTCACAGGTGACACATGGAAAAACTGACCGACTGGACAACATTATGGAAAGAGCTGTCTGAGATTCAATCCCGGGCGTTTTCAAAAAAACAGCCCGACAAGGAAGACAGCTGGCGGGATAAAGCCAGGGATTACGACAAAAAAGTGGACCAGCGGTGGGCCAGACCGGATTCTTCCCGGCAGTTCCTGTTAGACAAGCTCACGGCCAAACCGGGATCGTCTCTCCTGGATATCGGGGCCGGCACGGGCAAATGGTCGGTCCTGGCCGCCCCTTATGCCGCCAGAATCACCGCACTGGATCCTTCCAAAGCCATGCAGGCCGTGCTCAAGGAAAAGATCGATGAGATGAAGATCTCCAATATCGACGTTTTCACCGGTGCATGGCCCGAAGATGACCCGGGGCCCCATGATTTTATCCTGGCCTCCCATTCCATGTACGGGATTGCCGATTTTCCATTGTTTGTGACCCGAATGTGCGACACCGCCCGCAAGGGGTGCATCCTGGTGATGCGGGCCCCGTTTGCCGACTCGGTCATGGCAAAGGCAGCCCTGCATGTCTGGGGCCAGCCCTATGACAGCCCCAATTTCCAGATCGCCTACAACATCCTTCTGGGCATGGATATCTACCCGGATGTGATCATGGAAGCGGACGGCACCTGGCCGGCCTGGACCAGTGATTCCTTTGACGCCGCCATGGAAGATATCAAACTTCGGCTGGGCCTGGACGGCACTGCCGACCACGATGTCTTTTTAGGGGAACTTCTGGCAAAACACCTGACCCAACAGTCGGACGGCAGTTATGTCTGGCCCGCCGGCAACCGGTCCGCCCTGTTATACTGGGACGTCTGATGAGGCAGCGATCCTTTTTATTCCGGTTTCTTACGGCCATGGTTCCCGGCCTGTGCCTGGGGACCGGTCTTTTTCTGGCTGCCGGCATGAGCAGCTGCGGCCCGGCGGAACCAGACCTTCCCATGCGCACCATCACCGACCAGCTGGGCAGAGAAGTGATCCTTCCGGTAAACCCGGAACGGATTGCAGCCCTGCACCATTTCGGCGGTAAAATCGTATATGCACTGAACCGGCAGCACCTGCTGGTGGAAAAAAGCATTTACGGTATGGAGGCAAAGGCCCTGGCAGCCACAGACCCGGAATTCGCCGCCCTGCCCGGGCTGATCCAGGGCCATGGCTACAATATCGAAGGCCTGGTGAGCTTAGGCCCCCAGTTGATCTTTTCCTATGCGTCCATGGACCGGGCCGAACTGGCACAGTTTGAAAATGCGGGCATCCCTGTGGTGGCGGTCAGGGGAGAACCCTTTGAGGAAAGCTTTGAGGCGGTGCTGCTGATTGCGGATGTACTGGGGTGCCCGGATGCCGGCCAAACCTATATCTCCGCGTGCCAGGCCCTCCTGGACGAAGTGGCGGCCCGCCTGGAAAACAACGTGGACACCCCGGTACCGGTCCTGTTTGCAGGTCCTCGAAGCGTATATTCCGTGGCCACAGGCAACATGCTGCAGACCGAAATCCTGGCCCGGGCCGGCGCACGGAATGTGGCACAAGACCTGCAGGGGTTCTGGGCAGATGTGTCACCGGAACAGATCGCCCAATGGGATCCGCATGTGATTTTCCTGGGATCTTACCTGGATGTATACGGCAAGGACAAGATTTTCACCCTTCCCCAGTTCCAGACCGTGAGCGCCATCAGAAACCGCCGGGTATATACGTTTCCCTCCAACATCGGGTGGTGGGACTATCCAGCCCCCCATTGCGTGCTCGGGGTTGTCTGGACGGCCAAAACCCTTTATCCGCAATTGTTTGAAGACCTGGACCTGACGCAAACGGCCAACGATTTCTATCAGCGGTTCGTGGCTTATTCCTTTGAAGAACTGGGAGGCCGGCTGCCGTGAAACTCCGGTGGGCCATCCTGGGAACCGCTTTTGTCACAGGCCTGTTTGCCTGCCTGTGTATCGGGCGGTATCCCATTCACCCGGTACAGGTGATCCGGCTGCTGCTGGCCGGACTGGGCCTGGACAACGCCGCCTCCGGGGACCTGGCCGATCCCATGATGATTTTCTGGAACATCCGGATGCCCCGGGTGCTCCTGGCCATGCTGGCCGGGGCCGGGATTTCAGCGGCCGGGGCCGTGTTCCAGGCCCTTTTCAGAAATCCCCTGGCCGCCCCCGACATACTGGGGGTCACGGCCGGGGCCGGGTTCGGTGCCGCCCTGGCCATCATGTTTCTGTTGCCGGGGATCACGCTGCTGATCCTGTTTTCCTGGCGTCTGAACATTATGACCCAGGGAGAGGAGGATGCCCTGTCATTAGGGATTCCGGTGATGCGCTGGCGGATCTTCTATGTGCTGGTCAGCACCCTGATGGTGGCCGCAGCCGTGGCAGCCGCCGGCACCGTGGCCTGGATCGGGCTGATCGTCCCGCACATCGCCCGGTACCTGGTGGGTCCCGAACATACCCGGCTGATTCCCATGAGCGCGTTTCTGGGCGGATTGTTTCTCATGATCATGGACAGCGTGGCAAGAAGCGTCATGCTGTCGGAGATCCCCATCAGCATTGTCACCTCCATTTTCGGGGCCCCGTTTCTGGGGTACCTGGTGATTCACGCGGGAAAGGCACGGTTGTCCCATGACACTTGACATTCGCAGCGTTTCGGCTGGATACGGCAGAACACCGGTCATCACCGACATCCACATGACCGCTGCAGCCGGCAGAATCTGTGCGGTTATGGGCCGGAACGGCTCAGGCAAGACCACGCTGCTCAGATGCATCAACCATGTTCTGCCGCCTTTGAAAGGGGAGATCCGGATCATGGGACAGGACATCTCCTGCCTGGCGAGGCACCGGATCATGGCCCTGATGCGCAAACTGGCCGGAAAACGGAACATGACCGTGATCATCACACTGCATGATCCCAATCTCACCTACCATTACTGCGATGATGTGGTGCTGATCCACCAGGGCCGGGTGGCTGCGGCGGGAAAAACGGTGGATACCCTGACCAGCGAGGTGCTGACACAGGTGCTGGGGGACAATATCCGCCTGGATGTCACCACAAGCGGGGTCCGGGTGGCGGTTCCCCGAACCTTTGATCTGAACAGGGACACGACAAAACCGTCTTTGTAAAAACCTTTGACAACCGATGAAAAAAAGAGGGTCGTATGAAATGCCATTTTTGTGAACGAACATGTGATCTGACCACCGGCCGCAGCTTCTGCGGCATGTACCTCGAAGAAAACGGGGAGGTGAAGGAGCGCTATCCGGACCGGTGGTGCACCTACAATCCTTCCCGGATCGAGTCGGTGCCGTTTTACCATGCCTATCCCGGATCCCGGTCCATGATCATCGGCACGGCCGGGTGCAATTTCCGGTGCCGGTACTGTTCCAACGGATTCATCGCGTGCAGGAATCCGGCAGACCTGCAGGAGGTGATGTATACCCTTCCTGCCGACCGGCTGGTGGCCATGGCAAAAAAGATGGGGTACCACAACATCGTGTTCAACGTGAACGAACCGGCCGTGTCTCTGCCCAGCCTGGAGCGGGTGAAGCATTATGCCCGGAAGGAAGACATCCCCATGGGATGCCTGACCAACGGGTATACCACGGAAGCCGCCACAAGGATGATGATGGAGATCTTCTCGTTTGTGCACATCGGGCTCAAAGGGTTTTCCAACACGTTTTACCGGGAGTTTGTGGGGATTCCGGACATGGAGCCTATTTTGCGCAATATCCGCATGTTTGCCCAAACCTGTCATGTGGAGATCGCCTCTCCGGTGATCGAGGATGTCAATGACCATGAGCTGTTCGACATCGCCCAATTCATCCATGACATCCGGCCGGACATTCCCTGGCACGTGTTCCGGCTCCTGCCCGAACACAATATGAAGGAATCCCTGTACCCCAACATCGACCGCATGGACCAGGCCCTGGAAACCTCCCGTAAAATGCTGCCCTATATCTATTTTCACAATTTCGTGGGGTCCAGGTGGGTGAACACCCTTTGCCCGGACTGCGGCAGCACGGTGATCAAGCGGTTCAGCCTGGGCTGTTCCGGGGACCGGCTCGATGAATTTCTGGCCCCGGACAATACCTGCCCGGAATGCGGGACCGCCATCCCCATCCTGGGGACCCGGGTGGCCTGGAATGAAAAACAATCCGTATTCGTGGAAGCCGTATCATGAGCCTGGCAGTGATCAATGCAAGGGAATGGCAGAACCGGTTTGACCTGGAAACCGGACAGCCCCGGAAAAGTGATTCTCCCGTGGTGGAGACGGCGGCCGGGGTGCTCTCCCGGCACCCCTATCCCGGGGATGTGGATGAACAGGCCAACCAGTGGGTGACTGAAACGGCCCTGGATTTAATTGCGCACTACGAACCGGACCTGGTGTGCCTGAGCTATGTGCAGCAGTTTTTTTCAGACCGGCATTTCAACCATCCTGAAACGGAACGAAAACGCCTGTTTGCCGCCGCCATGGCAGAGGTACGCAGATTTATTGACCAGAGTGGATTTACACCGGTGATCGTGGGTACCGGGGACATGATCCCCCTGGCCGGGGACGTGGACCTGTCCGGCCTGGACGGTCTGGCCGTGTCCTCCAACTGGTCGGCCCGGTACTGCGGGATCCACGGTCCCAGCCGGCAGGACATGGCGTTTCTCAATGGTCTGGACACCCTCGAGCGGATCGTGGAAAAACAGGAATGGATCGATCTGTTCAAAAAGGCCCAGCCTGATCTGGAAATTCTCCAGGACATCCGGCTGATGCCCGATTTTCTGGCCGTGGCCAGAGAGGGGCACGCCTTCAAGACCATGGGCACCACCCTGCGCAAACCGGTCCATATCCCGGCCAACAATTTTCAGGTGCCCGTGATTTCCCCCTTGGGTCCGGTCAATGACCTGCGGGAGATAAACCCCCTGATCCGCGCCAACCTTGCTATCCATAAAATCGCTTTGATCCTGGTGGAAGGGGTGGGGGAATCATTTTTCCCAAAATCCCGCCGCCTGGTTCAAAACGGGGTGGACTGGTTCTGCTACGAGCCCGGGGATGCCTTCTACCTGACACTGTCCACGGGCCGGCACCAGCCCTTTGCCTATCCGGCCGGGTTCCGGTCGTTCGACAAGGATGCCGACGCCATCAAGTTCCCGTTCTCCGGCTATATGGATGCAGTTCCCGGCCACACCCTGGCCTTAAATTTTCCGGGAAAAAGCATTGCCGTGGGAAACCGGAGCATGTTCATGCACATGGCGTTCGGCGTGGACATCAGCATCGAATGTTTTGCCAGAAACCTGTTCAACCAGGGATGCATGGCCGTGGTGCACCGGGAAGACAAATAGAGCCGGGAAAACAAACTAAAGATGAGAAAAGCCCACATGAAAAACCGATCTGCCAAAAAATGGCTGCTGTTGCCGGCCGTTCTTTTCCTGGCCGGCCTGCTAATGTCAGGCACTGCCGCAGGCCGTGACCTGAAGGCCCAAAAACTGGCGGAACTGGAAAACCGGATCACCGGATATGCCGTCCAGGCCGGTTTTCCGGATGACCCCTACGGCCTGATCGTGGTGAAAGCCGCCCTTGAAGCCATCAAGGGAGAATCCGGCGGCATCGGGGCCTGCCTGGTGGACACCCGCACGGGCCAGGTGGTGGAAACCGGTCGCAA
The DNA here is from genome assembly GCA_032250905.1 of Desulfotignum sp. Lineage (GTDB taxonomy): Bacteria > Desulfobacterota > Desulfobacteria > Desulfobacterales > Desulfobacteraceae > Desulfotignum. Next base: position 5,954 of record JAVVEQ010000027.1, read on the forward strand.
CCGCCAGTTCACCACCTATTTCAGGAGCGACCTGCACGCGGAAATGGACCTGCTCAACCGGTATGAAGACCGGATGAAAAAGCCCCGTTCAAACGGAAAAGACGGCAATCCCCGTAACTGTCCCCACCTGGTACTGATCTCCTCGGTGGAGCCCTGCCCCATGTGCCTGACCCGCATCATCAATTCCGGCATTAAAACCGTGCTGTACGTGGTGGAAGACAGGCAGGGGGGCATGGTCACCCGCCTGGATCAGCTGCCGCCCTTCTGGCGGGAATTTGCTGCAGACCGGGAGTTCCGGCAGGCGGACTGCTCCCCGGAACTCCGGCAGATCGCTTTGGAACTGTTCCATTTTTCCCACCGCGACTTTGCCAGAAACCGGATAAAATAAAACAACTCCCTGGTAATAAGACATAATCATATGAAACCAATATCTGATACACTTTCCCGCCCGACACTCAGATGCCTTTTGGCCCTTGTTTTCTGCCTTCTGCTACTCCCCCCGGCATGGGCGGTCACCGATACCTGCCCGCCGTTTTACCTGCGGACCGATACCGGCGAGATCATCAATCCCATGACCGGGGAAAACGCGGACCAGCCCTTTTCCACCCGCCGGACCTGCGGGGCCTGCCATGATGTGGACACCATCTCCAAAGGCTACCATTTCATGATGGACTGGGACAAGGCCGGCGACACCCGGTTTGCCGGCACAGACACCCCCTGGCTGGTGTCCACGGGCCTGACCGGGAATCTCATAACCTACGGATTTTTCCAGCTGGCCAAAAAACAGAACACCCATCCGGACCAGATCGATCTGAGTGCATTCGATTTTGTGGCACGGGTCCCGGAGTCCAAGGGCGGATACCAGAAACCCGGGTGCGCCGGGTGTCATGCCGGCGGGGGCCTGCTGGAGTTTGACCGGGACGGGCAGCGCTATGACCGACACCTGGCCGAACATCCGGAACTGGCAGACACCCTGGACGGGGATTATTACCAGAGCCTTTGGGACAAAACCGGGGTGATCGAGCCGGACTGCTTTTTCTGCCACGGCAGCCGGTACCATATCCAGAAGCGGATCACCCAGATCAAGCATTTGAACTTCAAATGGGCCGGGGTGGCCGCCGCCGGCATCGGCCAGGTGCACGGCCGGGTCAGTGAGGGAGAGGTGCCCGCCGTGGTATACAACAAGCGGCTGTTCAATGAAGACGGCACCTTTTACCTGCCGGACATGGTGTTCCGGCCGGAAGCAAAAAACTGCCTGATCTGCCATGAATCCATCGAGCTGGGCAAACGGGGCAACTCCTGGGCCGACCCCCTGAACCCGGATGTCCATCACCTGGCCGGACTCACCTGTATCGACTGCCACACCGGGGACATCCGCCACAATTTCGCCAAGGGCAATGCCATGGACAACCAGGTGGCCCCGGAACTGGACAACACCATGCGCTCCTGCCTCGACTGCCACACCGAAGGATACAGGGGCGCCACCCGAATGCGGCATGACACCATCCGCAAAGACCACCTGGACAAGCTGTCCTGCGAAGCCTGTCACATCCCGGTACTGCACCGCACTGCCGGCGGCGCCATGTTCCTGAACACCGGGATGTTCGGCAAATACGGCCAGGGGGATACCCGCCGGTTCGGCACCCACAAAACCTGGAAACCCGCCTACATCATCCGGGCCAAAGACAGGGACGGCATCCCGAGGATCACCCCGGTGAACCCCATGCTCAACACCCTGTTCACCAACCTGGATGAGGACGGCATCTATTACCCGCTGTTTCTGTCCGAGGTGGAAACCGCGTATAACCAATGCCAAGATCAGATGAGCGACCGGGAAATCCCGTATGATTTTCACCGCAAAGATGATATCGTGACCATGCTGGAAACCCTGGCAAAAACCCTGGCCGGAAACCAGCGGTTTTCCTCGGTGAACCCGGTGTTTCACACCGGCGGCAACCTCTATTTTCTGGCAGACAGCCCTGCTGACGGGACCGCACCGGATTCTGGTACGACATCCGGCTTATCATCCGATTCCGGCCAGAAATCACAAAACAACCGGCTGTTGATCCGGGAGGACACCACATGGGTCAGCCGGCTCCCCTTTTATTCCATCAGCCACAATGTGGCCCCGGCAGACCAGGCCCTGGGCAACGGCGGATGCACGGACTGCCATGCCGGAGATGCCCACCTGTTCAGCGGGCCGGTGGTAACCGATTATTTCAGGGATGACGGCCGCCCGGTGACCGTATCCATGGCCCGGTTCATGGGGCTGCCGGAATCGGTTGAAACCGTCAACCCTCTGTTCGGCCTGTTCCTGAAAGCCGGACCCTGGGCGCTGGGCGCAGCGATGCTGCTGATCCTGATCGCCGGAATCCGGCTGGTTTTTTTCAGCCCGTCCAGACCCCATGACACAGGCATGTCAAAATTGAGCGCCGCGGGTATTTTTGTGTTCATCTGTTTTATCTTTGCCCATACCCTGCTGATCATGGACACCGGATTTTTACGGTCAGTGACACAGACCCTTGCGGCCATGGCGCCGTGGCTGGGACCGGTGTCGGCACTCGTTGCGGCGGCCGGGTATTTTTATCTGGTTCACACCCGGGTCCGGGACCTGTGGATCTCTTTCGGATTCCACCTTTCCGGCGCCGGCACGGTGATCACGGGCATCCTTTTATGGATACGCACCCCCTTCAACAGCAGCGCCCTGTTCCTGATTTCCGTGATCCATGGCATTTTTGCGGTTGCCACCGCCGGGCTCCTGGGTTATTTTCTCTTAAAAATGCGCCGTGCCAATGGAACGGGCCAGGCCCGGGCAAACCATGACCATCAACGCAACAAACAGAGAGACCGGCATGAATGATAAAGAACTGACCCGCCGCCCTTCGGACACCCGGCTGGGACGAACCGCTGACCGCCCTTACTGGATCTGGATGACATCCATTTTCATCCGGGCCCTCCACCAGGTGGGGGCGGCCGTGTTTCTGGCCGTGTTTCTGCTGCCCGGACAGCCCGACCTGCCCCGGATGTACCTGGTGCTGGCCGCTGTCACCGGCGTACTGCTCATGACCACGGAAATGCTGCGCCACCGGCAGCTGCTGCGGGAACCGGCCGGCCTGACCACCCTGGTGAAGCTGGCGCTGATGGGAATGGCAATTCACGGCTGGCTCCCGGCTGTCCCAACCATACTGGCCGCCTTTGTCCTGGCCGCGTTTTTTGCCCACGCGCCCAAACATATCCGGCATCTGAGGTTGTTCTGACCGGTATTGAAACCGGCAGGAAAAAAAGGTATGATTCCCCGCAAAAAATAATAAAAAGAGGTTTACATGTTAACTGTTTATGCGGCTGCCTGGTGTCCGCACTGCACAATGACCGTCGAATTTTTGAAAAAACACGGCATTGCATTCACCTATATCGAGATCGAAGACCAGCCCGAAGACGTCATTGACAAAATCATCCAGGTCAACGGCGGGGATGACTGGGTGGTGCCCACCCTCGAATACAACGGCAAGTGGCGGGAAGGCCGGTTTTATAACGAACTGACGCTGCTTTCCGACCTGCGGGCCTTGGGTGTACCCGTCTGATTTATTGACAAAAGATGCCGGTTCCCGGTATAAAAAGCAAAAATGACCCTTACCTTGCCGGAGGACCGCCATGCAGACCCGAAAAGTGATTGCCCACATCGTAAACTGGCTGGACAGCTATCTGGAAAATTCAGGCCTTGCCGGCTTTTGCATCGGGGTTTCCGGCGGTATTGACTCGGCGGTCACCGCCACGCTGTGCGCTGAAACCGGGCATCCGGTCATGACCCTGAACATGCCCATCTGCCAGGCGCCAGACCAGCTGTCCCGGGCCTCGGCACACAATGTCTGGCTGGAAAGCACCTATCCCAACGTCACGTCGAAAGACCTGGACCTGACCCCGGTGTTTTCAAGTATCCAGACCCATTTCCCTCTGGAAATTCAGGACGGGCTGACCCTGGCCAATACCCGGTCCCGGCTCCGCATGCTGACGCTGTATGCATTCGCAGGGCACCACCGGCTCCTGGTGGCCGGCACCGGCAACAAGGTGGAGGATTTCGGTGTGGGATTTTACACCAAATACGGGGATGGCGGCGTGGATATTTCTCCCATCGCGGATCTGATGAAATCAGATGTGTATGCCCTGGGCCGGGAATTAAAAATCGCCCCCGATATCCTCAACGCCCAACCCACAGATGGGCTGTGGGAGGATAACCGCACTGACGAAAGTCAGATCGGGGCCGGGTATGACGAGTTGGAATGGGCCATGGCATACACTGCTTTGAGTGAAAAAGAAAAAAAAATGCAGATTCTGGGTGACCGGCAGAGACAGGTACTGGCTCTTTTTCAAAAACTGCATGCTGCCAACCGCCACAAGATGGACCCCATCCCGGTATGTGAAATTCCGGAACATCTGCGAACGGACGCCCTGTAAACAGAAGAATTATCGACCTTATCTGAACTGGTCCCGGGTCAGGTGGTATTTTTTCATTTTGTAGTACAGCAGCTGCCTGGAAATTCCCAGTTTTCTGGCAGATTTGGTGATATTGCCCCGAAACTGCATCAATGCCTGCCACACCATTTTTTTCTCATGCTCATTTTTATTGAAAAGCAGATCTGAGGAACCTGTTTCACCGACATCCCGGTCGCCGGGTGAAACAGGAATCCATCGGGATGCGCGCTGCCCGGTCGTTCGGTGATTACTGTGGGCATGGGCAAAATGGGGCTGAAGATATTTGATCCGGATCCGGTTATCCGGCCCCATGATATTCATGGCCCCTTCAATGACATGTTCCAGCTCCCGGACATTGCCGGGCCAGTGATACTGGTAGAACAGTTCCATGACGCCATCTTCCACCCCCCGCACCTGACGGCCCAGGGCCTTGTTGTGCTTGTCAATGAAATGATCCACCAGCAGCGGCAGATCGGTCATTCTCTCCCGCAACGGCACAATATGGATGAACACCACCCCCAGCCGGTAGAACAGGTCTGACCTGAGGCTTCCGTCGGAAATGGACACGTGTGGGTCCTGATTCACTGAAGAGATGATTTTCAGATCAAACTTGATCTCTTTGAGGGCCCCCACCCGCCGAACCTTTCCCTCCTGGACAATGCGCAAAATTTTGCTCTGAAGCCCCACGGGCATGGAGTTTATTTCGTCCAGGAAAATAGTCCCCTGGCTGGTACGCTCAAATAACCCGGCCTTGTTGATAGCCCCGGTAAATGCCCCTTTGGAGGTGCCGAACAAAATCCCTTCCAGCAGGTTCTCAGGAATGGCCGCACAGTTGACCGGGGTGTATTTTTTTTCATGTCTGGGGCTGTGGTTGTGGATCGCCCGGGCAAACAGTTCTTTTCCCGTGCCCGTCTCGCCGTACAGCATGACCGGCGAAGGGGTATTGGCTGCCATGCGGGCCGCATTCAGCGCATCTTTAAAAGCCGGGTCCTGGCCGATGATGGAATCAAAGGTAATCTCATACTGATGCATCCGGTGTTGCGTTTCAGGCAGACGCATGATGGACAGGGTTTCGGTGAGCACATGAAAGTCCCTGACAAAACAGATGGACCCCACCAGCTGATTCCCGTTGAATATGGGGTGCACATTGTGGATGGTGTTGGCGAATTTGCCCATGCGGGTCCGGTAGTAGATAGGCTGATCAATGATGGCCTGACGGGTGATGAGGCACTGCATGATCAGGCTGGTATCATTGTCCAGATCATACACATCGGTCACCTGGTTCAAAATGACATCTTCAGGTTCCAGTTCATCGATGCGGGACATGGCTTTGTTGTAGTAGACAATAATACCGTCCGCGTTGGTGATGAGCACCCCGTCGCAGTGTTCATCGAATATGGCCAGAAAATTGGCATTGTCCAGACCGAACAGGAACTGCCGGGCATTTTGATGGGTATACCGGTTCATGTTATAATTGTCTCATTATCTCCGGAAGTATCTCAAACAGATCCCCCTGGACCTGATAATCGCAATTGGCCATGATGGCGGCATTTTCATCCCTGTTCACGGCAATGATCATTCTGGCGGTTTTCATGCCGGCAAAATGCTGGATGGATCCGGAAATGCCGCAGGCGATATACACCTGGGGACTGACTTTTTCGCCGGTCTGGCCCACCTGGAATGCATAAGGCACCCACCCTTCATCCACGGCCACCCGGGATGCGCCCGGCACGGCATTCAATTTTCCGGCACACTCGAAAATCAACGAGAAATTGTCCTTGTTTTTCAATCCCCGGCCCCCGGCAACGATGATATCCGCTTCAGCCAGACTCTGCCGGCCGGCGCTGTCTCCGTCATCCCATGAAAGCAGGGCGAAATTTTCCGGCACAGCCGCATTACCGGCCATGGCAACGATTCTGGGCTGAACCGGTGCCGGTTCAGGCGGAACCGCATTGGGCTGAATTCCAAACACAAGTGTATCCCCGGCCAGTTGAATCTGGGCCATCACCTTACCGGAATACTGGGAAGTCACGGCAATACCCGTGCTCAGGTCCACATCCACACAATCCATCACCAGGGGGGCATCCAGCAGTGCCGCCACCCGGGGGAGAAGATCTTTTCCTTCCGGGGATGACAATCCCAGGATACGGTCAAGTTTCAGCTCCCGGACCGCATGAACGACCGCCGTTGCCCGGACCGCGGGATTCAGCCGGATTTCCGGTGCATCGGGCAGGGCCAGGTCCACGATGGTGTGACTCCCATATTCTGCCAGCTGATCAGCGATATTTTCGGTCATGCCGTCCATAACCAGCGCGGTCAGGGAATCAACGGTTTTCGCCGCCAGGGTAATCATGCCGAGGCTGGTTTCCTTGACCCGCCCATGTTCCATTTCAATGACAATACCTGCCTGTTTCATCCCAACACCTTTGCTTCCTGTCTTAAAATCCGTATGATTTCAGCGGCCTGTTCCGCCGGGGTCCCAGTGATTTTCTGAGGATTCCGTTTCTGCACCAGAGGCGTCATTGAAACGATTTTAGCCGATCCCGGCGCTGCAGGCATATTCAGTTGCGAAAGAGAAAGGGTCTGGATCGGTTTTTTGCGGGATTTTACCACGTCCGGAAACGTCGGATAAATCGGGGCGTTCAGTCCCCGGCCCGCCCCTATCACGCAAGGCAGGGACAGTTCAAATGTCCGGGTACGCCCCCCGGCCAGTTCACAGGTCACGGTTGCCTTGTCGTGTGTCACCTCAAGTGAGGCGGCATTGGTCACCACGGGAAAACCGAACAGGGCGCCGATCCGGAACTGGGTCTGCATGCCTTCACTGTCAATGGATTCCTTTCCCGTGAAAATAATATCCGCAAGCCCGTCTCTGTCGATGGCGGCATGCAGGGCCCTTGCCGTGGTCATGCTGTCACAGGATTCATCGGTTTCCACCAGCACGCCTCTGTCCGCTCCCATGGCCAGGGCGGACCGCAGGGTGCTTTCCGCGTCCTTTTTTCCCAGGCAGACGGCAATGACCTCACTGTCCGGCACCTGTTTTTTCAGGGTCACTGCTTCTGTCACGGCATGTTCATCATAAGGGTTCAGTAAAAACGGCACGGTTTCATCGATTTTACGGTTGTCCAGAACATGAATATTGGCAGCTGAATCCGGGACGTGTTTCACGCATACATAAATTTGCATTGGTCTAACACCTCAATGAAAAGGGCAGTGCCAGGGTAATCCCCGGCCCTGCCCCTGGATGAAAAGCGCGCCATGCAGCTCTACAGCCGAATAGCTGCTAGTACTGTTGTTAACCGTTTACAGAGAAACTGGAATCATAGTTGATTTCCCGTTTTCTGGAGAAAAATCCCACATTCAGGGTCCGTTTTGTGTATTTGAACTCATAATGGAACGGTTCCTTGTCATGGTCCCGGCCTTTTTCACAGGCATCGATGAGTTCCGCCATCATGCGGCCCACCACCGGGGCGTTCTTGTACTGGTTGCCTGAGGTGCCGATAGCCATATAGAAACCGGGCAGGTCGGATTTGTCATAGATGGGGATCCAGTCATCAGACACGTCATACAGGTCCACCACGCCTTTGGGCTGATTGGGCACCTTGAGGGAGGGGATCCGTTTGCCAAGGCGATAGCACTGGGCTTTCCACTGGGCATCGGTGAGCACGTTGTCCCGTCCGGGGCCGCCTTTGCCGGCATAGAATTCATCCGGATCCACCCATTCCTGGGGGTCACATTCCGGGTCTTCGGAACCGATGAGGAACATGTTGCCCACCTCGGGTCTTTCATAGCAGCCGATATCCCCGTCAGACATGTGGTATCCGTCATTGAGATAGTCATATCCTTCCGGGGACGGACAGTACATCACTTCATGGCGCAGGGCTTTGGTCTTGATGTTGCAGCCTTCCCATACGCCTTCGGCCATCTGGTTGACCTTGAAGGAATGGGGGCCGCCCACGTTCACCACGATATCCGCATCGATCTGGGTGCCGTCTTTCAGGGTGATGCCCTTGACCTTGCCGTTTTCGCTCCTGATATCCACCACTTCCGCGTTGAACATGAACTCGGCGCCTTTGGCTTCGGCGGCCCGCATGATGTTGTGGGCGGACAGGGCCGGATCGTTCACATACCCGCCTTCAGGGCAGAAAATAGCGCCTTCCAGCATTTCGGCAGGCTCGTCATAGAACGTGGGATCTTCGGGACGCCGCACCGGCCAGAACTTGTGCATATCAATGGGGGGCACGTGTTTTTTGACGGTGTCCACATCCCATTCCTCGTATTTCACGCCCACGGCATCATAGTGTTTCTGAACCTTGCGCCAGTCATGGCCGTCTGATTTGATCAGGATGGACCCGGTGTTCATGTATTTGGCCAGCCCCTTTTCATCCTTGACATTGTCCAGGTAATTTTCCCAGTCCAGCCAGTATTTGAATCCTTCATAGGCCAGGGCCACCCCGTCCTCGGTGGAGTAATGGGCGCGGACAATGGCGCAGGAACCGGCGGTGGAACCTTCACCCGCATCCGGCAGCTTGTCCACGTTCAGGGTTTTGTATCCCATTTTGGTCAGCTCATAGGCAATGGGGGTTCCGATCACGCCGGCACCGATGATAATGGCATCATATTTTTTGGTCATGTCTTTTCTCCTTGGAATAAACCGGTCTTGTCAGACCATCTTTTAATTTTTTTTTCAAGGCCCGGGAAACGCCCGGGCCCGTTTGTTACAAACTGTTGATCCACTCGGTGACCCGTTTCTCACCTGCTGGTTTGAGGCCGAATTCCTCGCCAGCGTGAAGAATGGCATCCACCATGTCTTTGGCATATCCCCTGGAACAGGTGAGGACCACACCCGATTTTTCCGCATCCCGGCTCAACGTCACAATCTGGCAGGGCACATGGGAAAACGGTCCCTGATACAGAAACGGGGTTTCCCGGTTTTTGTCCATAAAATCCAGGGATGAGAGTTTTTCACAGATGGCAAACACGGGCTGACCGATGATGGCCAGGAATACCGTGGATTCCGTTACATCCGTGTATTCGGATTCCCCGGGCACCTCAATGGGATCGCCGCCCAGATGGTAAATGGATGTCTGGATCCGGTTCATGCGGTTGATGAGCATGCCTTTTTCCAGCACCGACTGTCCGGGGGTGGCGGGTATGGTGATGCCGAACGGTTTTTTGGCATCCAGGCTTCCGGTCTGCAGATCCAGCCGGGTCCGGTGACACAGATCCACCAGCCAGGGACCGTCCCCTTCGTTGTGGTATTCCAGGACCACATCCCAGTGGTCCCGGTTTTCGGTTTTCAGCGGTGTGACCTTGAACTCAACCGGTGAATATCTTTTGATGTCTTTCATGTGTATGGTTTCCTTACATTTTCATGCGTTGTCCGTCAGGATCGTAGAACGGGGTTTCCACCACCGTGCCGTAAATCAGCTCGCCGTTGCATTCATCTTCGTAAAATGCCAGCCGGGTGCCGACCTGGCTCAATTCACCTTCTACCAGGGCCATGCCCACGGCTTCATTGAGTGAAAAACTGTTTCTGGCGGTGCAGACATGGCCACGGACCCGGTCGTCTACGATCAGAGAACCGTCCCCGGGCGCCCGGCCGTTGTCTTCCATCTTGAATCCCACGAGTTTCAGGCGGGTGTTGTCTTTTTCCGCCTGGGCCAGCGCTGCCACACCTACGGTCTTGTAACCGGTTTTCTTGCGGGACCACAAAAAGCCCAGGCCGATATCCAGGAGGTTGGTGCGCTGTTCTGATTCCTGGCCTAAAATGACATGGCATTTTTCCATGCGCAGCACGTTCTGGGCTTCCACGCCGAAATTCTGAATTTTGAATTCCCGGCCCGCTTCCTTGAGAATCTGCCACAGGGCTTTCATATAGGAAGAGGGGACGTGCAGTTCATAGGACAGCTCACCCACAAAACCCAGGCGCATCGCCTTGACCGGAATGGTTTCCGCGACCTTGAATTCCTTGTATTCACTGAACCCGAATGCCTCGTTGGACACATCGATGTCCACCACTTTTTCCAGCACCTTTCTCGCGTTGGGTCCGGACAGGTTGATGACACCCATGGCATCGGTGAGGTTCACCATAGAAAAATCCCATTTGTCATACCGGGTGTGATACCGGATCCATTCCACGGTCTGGCCGGCCCGGCCGGTGGAGGTAGAGAAATAGTAATCGTTTTCTCCCAGCTTGATCACCACGCCGTCATCGATGACGCATCCGTCTTCATTGCACATGGCCGTGTACTTGACCCGGCCTTCCTTGATTTTGGACAGATCCGACACATACACCCGCTGCAAAGCGTTCAATGCATCAGGTCCATGGATCCGGAATTTTCCCAGAGTGGAGCCGTCCAGCATGCCCACATTGGACCGAACGTTTTCGATCTCTTTTTTGCAGGAAAAATCCTTTGAAAAATACCGTGCCCGCTGCCATACGCCGATGTTCCTGAAAATACCGCCGTCTTTTCGCTGCAGGTCATCGATGGGGGTTCTTTTCAGCATGGTATGGTTGGTACCGGCATAAGTGGCGATAAACATAGGCACCAGGGGGGCACGCACCGTGGTGGGTTTGATCTTTATATCCGGCAGGGCCTGATATTTGGCGGTGAAAAGCGGCAGGTTGTGACCGGGAATACCGCCCTGTCCGGGTCCAAGACCGGCACCGGAAAACCGCTTGATCAGCTCAGGCACGTCAAACCCTTTTTCAATGGCCTGTTTGACATTTTTGATGCTGGTGTCTTCATCGAAACAGATAAAGGTTTTCCTGCCTTTCACCGGTGCCATGACCAGTTTGGTACCCCGGGCAGGACCCGGCATGGATTCCATGGCCTTTTTGGCTTCTCCAAGATCGGCAATGGAACAGTTTTCACAGTCATACGCCGCCTTGAGCCCGGCCAGGTGCCCGGATGCTTCGATGGATTCAGCATTTTCAAATCCCAGCAGGCGACCTGCTGCATGCATCTTTTTCGGCAGGTCTGTGGGCAAAAAGAAATTGGTGTGGGCATCATACTTGAGTTTGGCCTGATTCATCACCAGGGGTCCTGTCAGCGGAGTGAATCCGGCGGATGCCACCAGCACGTCACAATCATATGTTTTCTCCACAGTGCTGTCCATGCTTTTGATGGTGACATTTTTCACCTGTTTTCCACCATGGGCTTCAGTGGCCACCCATCCTTTGAGCACCGGAATTTTCCGGTCCGACACCGCCTTGAGCAGTGCCGGGTCCTGGCCGTCCTCCCGGATATCGGCGATCATCGGAATGGTCATGCCCAGATCATGGAGTGCCACAGCTGCTTCCAGTCCCAGGTCATGGCCGATGGAAAACACACCGGTCTTTCCGGGTAAAATCCCGTAGGTATTGGCCAGACGCAGTGCGCAACCGGCCTGCATCACCCCGGGACGCTCATTGTTTTCAAACAGCAGCGGCCGTTCGATGCAACCGGTGGCCACCACCACGCTGTTGGCCCGGATCTCGATGTACCTTTCGGTAAACGCGTCCTTTTCCGAGCCGACCTGGAATCCGGTGATCAGATTGTTGTTGTAGGCCCCCACATTGGCGGTATGGGTGAACACCCGGATGTTTTCTGTTTTTTCCACTTCTTTTGCCAACTGTACGGCCCGGTCATGACAGGTCTGGCGGTTGGCATATTCAGCGGTCCGGTAATCAAAATGCCCCCCCAGCCAGGGCCGGGCTTCCATGAGAATCACCCGCAACCCTTTTTCAGCAGCAGCCAAGGCCGCTTTCATGCCGGCGGGCCCGCCGCCGATGACGCACACATCACAGCTGGGATATATTTCATCATATTTGCCGGGCATGTGATGATCCGGGGACAGTTTGCCGATACCGGCGGCCTTGCGGATCTGCTTCATGGCCACTGGCCAGATTTTGGCCGGCTTGTGCATGGTATCATAGTAAAAACCCGCGGGCATGGCCCAGTCCATCTTGTCGATGAAACCCAGCAGGTCGTTTTCCGCAGACCCTTTGACATTCTGTTCCTTGATCACCATGCCGGGTTTGAGCAGGGTGGTCTCGGTGCGGACATTGGGAACCCCGTTGATCTCCATCATGGTGTTGGAGCATTCCCCGTCCATGCTGTAAAGTCCTCTGGGCCGGTGGTATTTCAAACTTCTGGCATAAATTCTGACCCCATTGGCATACAGGGCCGTGGCAACGGTGTCCCCTTTGGTGCCGTAATACTGCTTTCCCTTGTAGGTAAAGGGAATTTTCTCGCTGGTATCAATTTTTAATGTGGGCAGATGATTGAATCTGTTCATCATTCTTTTGCCTCCGGTGTTTCCTTTTCAAGGTTTGTCGTCGTATCCCGGAAGATGGTAAACCAAGAACCGCATCCATCCCGGTGAAACCACCATTCCTGCTGCACGCCGGCCACGCATTTGTTCATGTGGACATAATCGCACCAGCTTTCGGGGGTCAGATCTTTTTCATCAGGTCTGGGACCTTTTTCCTCTCCGCCGTAACGGAATTCATATCCGTTTCTTTTGCCGCAGATCGGACATGTAATAGTTAATGCCATGCTATGGTCTCCTTGAATCTCGTAAAAATTATTCGCTGATTTAATTGTCCGGGGTGTAACTGACCAGTGCAGCGGTCTCACCCATGAGTTTATGCTCCTGATACCGTTTAAGGGCAAAGGGCTTGAGTATGTCCGGGCAGGTGTTTGTGGCAATGAACTCGGCCATGTGACGCCCCACGGCGGAACAGGATTTGAATCCGAAATACCCCCAGCCGCAGTCCATGAAAAAGCCTTCCACCTGTTCGTTTCCGTCCATGATGGGCGCCATGTCCGGCGTCATATCCGCCAGTCCGCCCCAGATTCTCATGAACCTGACCCCGCGCAGGGCCGGCAGAAATTCGGACAGGGCCTGGGCCTGATGCTTGATGTAATAGGCAGTCGTCAATGTGGTGTAATTGGGCCATTGATCCATGTGAGCCCCGGTGGCGATTTCCCCTTTCAGGGTCTGGTTGGCGTAGCAGTGGTACGCACCGGAAGAAACCACGTGGTCCAGAATCGGTTTCAGGGGCTGGGTCACCATGGCCTGAATGGTCAGCACGGAAATGGGCAGCTTGATGCCTAAAAATCCATGGATCAGGGCTGCGGAATACCCCCCGGCAGAGATCAGGACCTGTTTGGTGTTGATAACGCCCCTGTCGGTGATCACGGCCGTGACCTTGCCGTTTTTGGTACTGATGCCCGTGGCTTCAGTCTGCTGATGGATTTCCACCCCCATTTTCGAGGCCCCTTTGGCCAGACCCCAGACCACGGCATCATGACGCACCACACCGCCGGGCGGGTGGTACATGGCCCCGTGAATGGGAAAGGTGATGTCGTCGGAAATGTTCAATGCCGGTACCAGTTCCTTGGCTTCCTTGGCATCGATCAGATGGGATTCCACCCCGTGGAACTGGGCCGTGGCAATGTTCATGCGGGCCGCATTCATGGCCGCCTCGGAATGCATGAGGTTCAGGTTACCACAGTTGTTGAACATCAGGTTGTAATCCAGTTCTTTGGTGAGAACCGGCCACAGGTCCAGGGCTTCCTTGTAAAGCGGCACGTTGTACTGGGTCCGCTGGTTGGCCCGGACAATGGCTGTGTTCCGGCCGGCACCGCCGTATCCGATATAATTCTTCTCTATAATCGCCACATCGGTGATGCCATGCTCTTTGGCCAGGTAGTAAGCGGTGGCCAGACTGTGAAGTCCGCCGCCGATGAGAACCACATCATAACTTGATTTTAGCTTGGTTTTTTTGCCCCACATGGGTTTGCTTTTAAAAAACATTGGCCTTCTCTTCAATTTAGGATTGTTATTATTTTTCTGCCATACCCAGTTCGTCAATACGCTATGAAAGAAAACATGTCAAGAACTTTATTAAAAAATGATTGTTTTTCTTTCATTTTCCTTGACAAAAAATCTCATCTGGATTAAACATCAATAAAATCAATAAACTACAAAATAAGCCGTTCATGACAAAACTCTTTTTAAATAAGGCTGTTACAATGAATGATTTGGCATCACACCCAGTGATCGATGATATTTCCAGCAAGCTGGATACCCTGACTCCCAAAGCCCAGGCCCTGGGCAACTTTATCATGCTCAATCCTGCCAAGGTGGTTTTCATGACCACCAAGGAGCTGGCCGAAGCCTGTGAGATTAGTGAAGCCACGGTGGTCCGGTTCGTGGCCACCCTGGGATATAAAGGATACTCGGACTTTCAGGACGCGCTCAAGGATTTCATCAACACCGGATTGACCCTGCCGGACCGGGTCAATCTGAAGGGTATAGACGAACCCGGGCTGGATCGGCTTCACCGGGGGATTTTAGAAGAACTTAACAACCTGAAATACCTGTACGAACACATCGATGTGGAACGTATGAACCAGTTCATAACCCACATGGACAACAGCCCGTTCATCTATGTCACCGGTTCCCGGCTGTCTTATACCTTTGCCTATTACCTGGGCTGGTCTTTGACCAAGGTGCGCAAAGGGGTGCAGATCCTGAAAGGCAGCGACTCCACAGCCATGGACATGCTGGCCAATGCCCCGGCCCAGAGCCTGGTGATCCTCACCGCCACCACCCGGTATCCCAACGAACTGATCAAGCTGAGCAAAATGATCCGGCGATGCGGGCACACGCTTCTGGTGCTTACGGATTCCAGCATCTCCCCCGTGATCCCTTTTGCCCATCTGTCTTTAGTGGTGCCGTCAAAGTCCATTCCCTTTATCGGCAACGTGTCCGGCATGCTGGCGGTGATTCAGTACATGGTCCAGGAACTGGCCCACCGCAAAGGCCCCGCCCTGCGGGCGTATCAGGAACAACTGGAACAGGTGTATCTGGAAAATGACCTGCTCTTTAACATCGATCCCAAGTAACGGTCGTGCCGGGAAAACCGGAATGATACCACGAAGCACACGAAGTGCACGAAGAATGGAATTTGATGAACGATCAATTCAAGTCAATGAATTACAGTGAAAGAAAACTAAAGATGTGATCAGACAGTTTGTTTGTTGACCTCTTCGTGCTCTTCGTGTGCTTCGTGGTGCAATAACTCACCATGGCAAACGAGAGGAGTTTTGTGATGGACGGCTTGCCAGTTATCAGTCTGGGTGTTTTGTTTGTCGCCGGACTGTGTGCCGGGTTTGTGGATGCCATTGCCGGCGGTGGCGGACTCATTGCTCTGCCGGCCCTGCTGGCGGTGGGCCTGCCTCCTGCCGTGGCCCTGGGCACCAACAAGCTTCAGGGCAGTTTCGGAACCCTGTCCGCTGCCGCCAATTTCATCTCCAAGGGCCTGGTGGATATCCGTCAATGCTGGACCGGCATGGCATTCACCCTTTGCGGCGCAGTCCTCGGGGCCGTGATTATCCAGCGCATGGACTCCGGTTTTATCAGGCACCTGATTCCCGCCTTGCTTCTGGTGGTATTTTTTTATACCCTGTTTTCTAAAACCCTGGGACTGCAGCCGGCAACGCCCAAAATGGGTCGAAACCTTTTTTTTCTGCTGTTCGGTACCGGCCTGGGATTTTATGACGGATTTTTCGGCCCCGGTACCGGCTCATTCTGGACCGGGGCGCTGCTCATTTTTCTGGGCCTGGACATGACCGGGGCCGTGGGGACCACCCGGGTGATGAATTTTGTGTCCAATATTGTGGCACTGTCCGTGTTCATCATCGGCGGCAACGTTATGTGGTCCGCCGGACTGGTCATGGCAGCCGGCCAGGTCATCGGGGCACGGGCCGGTTCCAGCCTGGCCATCCGGAAAGGGGCCGTGTTTATCCGGCCGTTTTTTCTGACCGTGGTGTTTTTGACCATTGTCCGGCTCATTTATGTCAATTATGGGTAGCAACGACCTGCTGCCCCAAAACGTATAAAAAGGAAGGAAAATGATACAGACCCAGCAAGAACTGCTCTCCCTGTTGTCCGATATCGGTATAGAATATACCAACCATGAACATCCGGCCGTGTTTACCGTGGAAGAGGCGGCTCAGCACCAGGGCGGCATCGAGGGTGCCCACAGCAAAAATCTGTTTTTCAAAGACAAGAAGAAACACCTCTTTTTAGTGGTAACCCTGGCGGACAAGCCCATCAAAATCAAGGAAATGGCAAAAAAAATCGGCGGCAACAATATGTCTTTTGCCAAACCCGACCTGCTCATGGAGGTTTTAGGCATGATCCCCGGAGCGGTCACCCCGTTTGCAGCGGTCAATATCAAGGGCCATGAAGTCAAGATCGTCCTGGATGAAGAACTGATGGCCCATGACCTGCTCAATTTTCACCCTCTGGAAAATACCGCCACCACCACCATCCGGTCCCGGGACCTGGTGAAGTTTCTGGAGCACTGCGGCCAGTCACCCGAGATCATCCGGCTGTGATGCAGACGGGGACTGATTTCCATCGACTGAATCCGTCACCCGGTGGCAATGACGACCTGGATGCCCAGTTCCTGGAGCATTTTTGTAAAATCCGGCTTAATGCCGGCATCGGTGACCAGAATGTTGATCTTTTTGATGGGGGCGGTGACAAAGTTGGAAACCACGCCCATCTTGCTGTGGTCTGCCGCTACCACCACCGGTCCCTGGGTTCGCTCCATCATCATCCGGGTCACTTCTGCTTCCTGTTGAATGGGGGTGGTCAGCCCGAACTTGATGCTCAGTCCGTCCACGCCGATGACCGCTTTGCTCCCGCACACCTTTCCCAGAACCGAGTGGGCAAGGGACCCGATCAGTGAGTTGGACTCCCGCCGGAAAACACCGCCGGTGAGGATCAGTTCAATATCCGGGTCCGTGACCTCCAGCAGGGCGTTGGCATTGCTGGTAATCACCCGCAACGGTTTGACAGACAGATGCCTGAGCACCTGGGAAGTGGTGGAGCCGGTATTGACGAGCAGGGTGTCTCCGGGTTCCACCAGATCATTGACCTTCCGACCGATGGCTTGTTTTTCCAGCCGAAGAATCCGGTCTTTTTCCGTGTACAGGGGTTCGATTTTCATGCGGTGACGCAGAATAGCCCCGCCATGGGTCCGGTCCAGGACCCCTTTTTTTTCCAGTAGATCCAGGTCCCGCCGGATGGTCAGTTCCGTGACATGTAACATCCGGCTCAGATCGATCACCTTGACAACCCCTTTTTCCTGGATCAGATTCTGAATCCTGGTCTGACGGTCCGCCGGAATGTAGTTCTGTTTCATGGGGTTCCTGAAATCGCTTTTTTTCTGTTTTTTGGAATCACACCCGCCCCGGGGTTCCGCTTTTTTTTGAGCGGGTGGCTCCAGAGGGAAAGTTTGTGCAGGCCTGTCAGAGCCTGTGGATTTCAGGCCGGCACAAACACTCCCTGACTGGGCGGGATGCCGCCCGGGCAGGACACTCCCTTAGTTGTTTGTGTCATCCAATCGCCCGGGCTGCAGATGAGGTTATTATTTCCAGCCCTTGATCAGCTCATCATAATCCACGGTCTGGCCTTGGGGTTTTTCATTGGCCAGCTTGGCCTTGGGGGAACCCGGCTGTTTCAGCCAAAAGGCTTCATCTTTTTCAGGATTCAGCTTGGGACCCTTGTCTCCCTGAACCCCGGACCGCTCGATCCGCTGAAGAACCTTGTCCATTTCCCGGGCCAGGTTGTCCATGGCTTTATCCACAGTGACTTCGCCGCCCACGGCCTCCCCGATGTTCTGCCACCACAGTTGGGCCAGCTTGGGATAGTCCGGTACATTGGTGCCGGTATCGGTCCAGACATGGCGGGCCGGGCTCCGGTAGAACTCCACCAGGCCCCCCAGTTTGGGAGCGCGTTCGGTAAACGACTCATGCCGGATGTCTGAATCCCGGATGGGGGTCAACCCCACATGGGCTTTTTTCAGGGAGGTGGTTTTGGCCACGGTGAACTGTGCGTAAAGCCAGGCGGCCTTTCGCCGGTCCACCGGAGTGCTGGTGAGCAGGGTCCAGGACCCGCAGTCCTGGTATCCCACCTTCATGCCATCTTCCCAGTAAGGGCCGTGGGGAGATGGGGCCATTCGCCATTTGGGGGTGCCGTCTTCGTTCACCGTGGGGCCGGGAGCCACCATGTCGGGGATGAACGCGGTATACCAGAAGATCTGCTGGGCCACATTTCCTTTGGCCAGGAACGGCAGATACTGATAAAAATCCATGCCCAGGGCACCGGGCGGGGCGTACTTGCGCAGCCATTCCATGTATTTGCGCAGTGCATACTTGGCAGCCGGGCTGTTGGCGGCCCCGCCGCGGCTGACACTGGCTCCCACCGGCTGGTTGTTCTCATTCACCCGGATACCCCATTCATCAACGGGCAGCCCATTGGGCAGCCCCTTGTCACCGGCCCCGGCCATGGACAGCCAGGCATCAGTGAACCGCCAGCCCAGGTCCGGGGATTTCTTGCCGTAGTCATTGTGGCCGTATACCGGCTGTCCATCGATCTCCTTGACATACTCGGTGAAAAATTCGGCGATATCTTCGTACGCGGACCAGTTCACCGGCACACCCAGATCATAGCCGTAGATTTCCTTGAACTGTTTTTTGAAATCCTCCCGGCTGAACCAGTCATACCGGAACCAGTACAGGTTGGCGAACTGCTGATCCGGCAGCTGGTAGAGCTTGCCATCCGGACCGGTGGCAAACTCCAGGCCGAAAAAGTCCTTAACATCCAGGGTGGGCAGGGTGACATCTTTTCCCTCGCCTGCCATCCAGTCGGTGAGGTTCACAGTATTGCCGTACCGCCAGTGGGTCCCGATGAGGTCGGCATCGTTGATCCAGGCATCATAGATGTTCTGGCCCGACTGCCACTGGGTCTGGAGTTTTTCAATGACATCTCCTTCCTGGATCAGGTCATGGGTCACCTTGATGCCGGTGATCTCCTCGAACGCCTGGGTCAGGACCTTGGATTCATATTCATGGGTGGGAATGGTTTCGGAGACCACCTTGACATGCATGCCCTTGAAGGGCTCGGCCGCTTTCATAAACCATTCCATCTCCGCCAGCTGTTCCTGTTTTGACAGGGTTGAGGGTTGAAATTCGTTGTCAATCCATTTTTCAGCAGCTTCCATGCCTGCATGAACAGGCAGGGAGACCAGCAGAAAAAACATGCCCAGCAGGCATGCCAGGGCAATCCTGCCCGGGTGTTTTCCAGCAAAAAACTCTTTCATGTGCGATTCCTCCCAGGCCTTCATTGATGAGTAGATCCCGGGCCGTTACAGGACTGAAGGCCTATGGTAAAAGTCCTGTTCCCGCCCGTTGTCCGTTTACTGCTATCCCCATCGCATCACCATCCCCATCCAGACAATGGACAGACCCAGGGCCAGCCAGAGGGTCAGATCGGTGAGGCCGATCCATGCCAGATGGATGTAAGCGGAAACCAGCAGACCGATAAAAAGCCGGTCTCCCCGGGTGGTGGCAATGGGCAGAAACCCTTTGCGCTTGATGGTGGGGGACTTGAGTTCCCAGATGGTCATGCCCACCAGCATCAGGGCAATAAAACTGAAAAAACCGGCAGTGGGAATCGTCCAGGCCATCCATTCGAGATTCATGTTTTCTCCTTGTCTATACCCGCCCCAGGGCGAACCCTTTGGCCAGATAGTTCCGGACAAACCAGATGACCAAAGCCCCGGGCACGATGGTGAGTACCCCGGCAGCGGCCAGGAGGCCCCAGTCCAGGCCCGACGCGCTCACGGTCCGGGTCATGGTGGCGGCGATGGGTTTGGCGGCAGTGGTGGTCAGGGTCCTGGCAAACAGAAGCTCCACCCAGGAGAACATGAAACAGAAAAACGCGGCCACCCCGATGCCGGACCGGATCAGGGGAATGAAGACAACGAAGAAGAACCGGGGAAACGAATATCCGTCAATAAAAGCGGTCTCATCGATTTCCCGGGGCACCCCGGAGATGAACCCCTCCAGGATCCAAACGGTCAGGGGCAGGTTGAACAGGCAGTGGGCCAGGGCCACGGCAATGTGGGTGTCGATAAGATTGAAGGTGGAATAGAGCTGGAAAAAGGGCAGCAGAAACACGGCGGCAGGGGCCATGCGGTTGGTGAGCAGCCAGAAGAACACATGCTTGTCTCCGATAAAGGCGTACCTGGAAAAGGCATATGCCGCCGGCAGGGCCGTGACCAGACAGATGACCGTGTTCATGAGCACATAGATAATGGAGTTGATATAACCCGAGTACCAGGCCGGGTCGGTGAAGATCTTGATGTAGTTGTCAAACGTGATGTCCGTGGGAAAAAACACCAGCTGGGCCATGATATCGGCATTGGTGCGCAGTGACATGTTGAGCATCCAGTAGATGGGCAGCATGGACAGCACAAGATAACCGATCAGTATCAGGTAGCGCTTTCTCATGAGGATTCTCCTCCTTTGCCCACATTGAGCAGGGCCTGGTAAAACAGATAGCAGAACAGCAGGACAATGAGAAAATAGATCAGGGAAAATGCCCCGGCAGGCCCCAGGTCAAACTGGCCCACCGCAATTTTCACCAGATAAATGGACAGAAAGGTGGTGGCGTTGCCCGGTCCCCCGCCGGTGAGCACAAAGGGTTCAGCATAGATGAGAAAACTGTCCATGAACCGGAGCAAAAGTGCGATAGTCAGGACCCCCCGCATCTTGGGCAGCTGGATATACCGGAAAATGGCCCAGGCAGACGCACCGTCGATGCGGGCGGCCTGGTAATAGGCTTCCGGGATGGACCGGAGTCCGGCATAGGCCAGCAGGATCACAAGGGGGGTCCAGTGCCAGACCTCCATGAGCATGAGGGTGATCCAGGCATGGAGACCGGAGGCGGTGTGGTCGAAAGGGAACCCGGTGCTGTTGATCAACGCACCCATAAGTCCGATGTCCGGCCGGGTGAAAATGATCCAGATGGTGCCGATGACATTCCAGGGAATCAGCAGGGGCAGGGCCACCAGCACCAGGCAGATGGATGCGCCCAGCCCTTTTCTGGTAGGCATGGTCAGGGCGATGGCGATGCCCAGAGGCATCTCGATGAGCAGCACCAGTCCGGAAAACAGCAGCTGCCGCCACAAGGCATCATGGAGCCGCTTGTCGGTGAGCACTTCTTTAAACCATTCCGTGCCCACAAAATACCGCTGGCCCGGACCGAAAATATCCTGGATGGAGTAGTTGACCACTGTCATCAAAGGGATGATGGCACTGAAAGCCACGATCAGAAACACGGGTAATATAAAAAGCCATCCCTTGTTGTCCTGCCATTTTTTCATCTGATGCGGGCCTCCCTGGAATGATGTTTGGATTGCAAAGGTTTTCGATCCGGGTCATTTCAAAAGCCGGTCATCCTCAAACAGCCGGATCCAGCGGGGTGGAAACGACACCCAGGCCGTGGAATTCGGAACGGGGTCATTTTCAGCGATCCGGGCCCGGATGGTATGATCCCCAAACCCCATGGACACCACCCGGTAACTGCCCTGGTCCTGCACAGCGCGCACCGGCACCTGGAAACTGTGTTCTGTTTTTGTTTCTGACACCCCCAGGTACAAAGGACGGATGCCCAGCTCCAGGCGGCCTTTGGCCTGCCTGCCCAAGGCTGCGGCCTCTTCCGCCAGAGGAATGCGAAGGTCTTCCACCCGGAACCGGCCGTTCTCCAGGGTCCCGGGCAGAAAATTCATGCCCGGGCTGCCGATGAAATAACCCACGAATTTATGATTCGGAAATTCAAACAGTTCCTGGGGGGTGCCGATCTGAACAATTTCGCCTTCATACATCACAACGACCTGGTCGGCAAAGGTCAACGCCTCCACCTGGTCATGGGTGACATATATCAGGGTCAGTTTCAGCTGCTCATGGATCTCCTTGAGTTTACACCGCAGCTGCCATTTGAGCTGGGGATCGATGACGGTGAGGGGTTCGTCAAACAGGATGGCAGCCACATCCTCCCGCACCAGGCCCCGGCCCAGGGAAATCTTCTGTTTGGCATCCGCCCCCAGTCCTTCGGCTTTTTTGTGCAGCACCGTTTCCAGCTCCAGTATCTGTGCCACCGCCCGGACCCTGGACTGGATGTAGTTTTTGTCAAAGCCCCGGTTTTTCAGAGGAAACGCCAGGTTGTCAAACACCGACATGGTGTCGTACAGGACCGGAAACTGGAACACCTGGGCAATGTTGCGTTTTTCAGGGGGCAGTGAGGTGACATCGGTGTCACCAAACCGGACCCGTCCCCGGCTGGGGGTGAGCAGACCGGAAATGATGTTGAGCAGCGTGGTCTTGCCGCATCCGGATGGTCCCAACAGGGCATAGGCCCCTCCGTCATCCCAGGCGTTGTGAATGCGTTTGAGGGCCCAGTCCGCATCGGACCGGGGAGACGGCAGATAGCTGTGGGCGATGTCATCCAGCCAGATTTGGGCCATTCAGATCTCCTTGGGTATGGGGTAAACCGCCTGCCGGGGATATCAGCAACTCCCCCTGTTCAGAAAAAATAAAAAATTGGTCCGGGTTCATGAACACAGTGATGTCGGAGCCGATTTTCCGGGAATCGATCCCTACTTCATGCAGGACCATGCGGTTGCCGCTGTATCGAAAATGAATAAAGGTTTCTGATCCGTTGATCTCCGAAATCTCCACTTTGGATTGAATTTCGATATCTTCGGGATGCTGGCGGTTCAGAAAAATATGGCTGGGCCGGATACCGATCCGATAGGTACCTGCTGCAAAACCAGCGAACGGCTCTTTGACCGTGATCGCCAGGCCGTCTTCAAAAGTCAGGACACTGTTGTCAAGAATGGCCTGTAAAAGGTTGATGGGCGGGTCGGACAGCAGCCGGGCCGTTTCAATGCCGGCCGGGTTCCGGTAAACCCGGGAGGTGGGGCCGGTCTGAAGGATCCGTCCCTGGTCCATCACCACGATATTGCCCCCGAGTTTCAGGGCTTCAGCCGGCTCGGTCGTGGTGTACACCACCACACAGTCCCGTTTTCTGAAGATGGCGGTCAGTTCTTCCAGCAGCTCCTCTCTGAGTTTGTAGTCCAGGTTCACCAGGGGCTCATCCAGCAGCAACAGGTCACTGTCTTTCATCAGTGCCCGGGCAATGGCCACCCGCTGCTGCTGCCCCCCGGACAACTCAGCCGGCAGCCGGTCCAGCATCGGCTCCAGGTGTAAAAGCCGGGCATTTTCCATGACTTTTTCCCGGACAAGGGTTTTATCCGCACCACGGGTCTGCAGCGGGGAGGCGATGTTCTGAAACACGGTAAAGGAGGGGTAATTGATGAACTGCTGGTAAACCATGGCCACGTTCCGTTTGCGCACCGAAACACCGGTGACATCCTGGCCGTTCATCAAAACGCAGCCGGATGTCGGCCGGTCCAGCCCGGCCATGATACGCAGAAGCGAGGTTTTGCCTGCCAGAGTCCGGCCCAGGATCACATATCTGGACCCGGATGCCAGATCCAGGGAGATGTCAGCCAGGTGCATATTTCCTTCCACCTGCTTGTTTACCTGTTCAAGGGTAAGCCCCATGCGGATGCCGATGCCTCCTGAAGATTATGGGTTGGATCTGATCGGATCGCCGATTTTCATTGTTTTGTTATTAGACTTTGGTGGTGAAGTCAAGAAAAAAGATAAAAAGAATAAAAAAAGAATAAAAAAAGTTGAAATTAAAGTAGAAAAAGAATAAAAAAAGAACATTTGGATTGCAAACATCCATCCAGTTGCCTGAATCCGGCATGATCGGGAAGGAGAAAGCGGGGTCAGTTTGGAAACCCAGGTATTGATCATAGGCGGCGGCACCACCGGAACCGGCATTGCCAGGGACCTGGCCCTGCGGGGTATTTCCTGTATCCTCATCGACCGCAGAGATATAAATGCCGGCGCGTCCGGTGCCAATCACGGTCTGCTGCACAGCGGTGCCCGGTACATTTTGAAGGACAGCGAAACCGCGAAGGAATGCCGCCAGGAGAGTGAGCTGCTCAAACGGCTGGCTCCCCAGTGTATCGAAGATACCGGCGGCCTTTTTGTGGCCACGTCAAAGGATGACGATGATTACATCGCCAGATTCCCCGGCCTGTGCCGGGACCACGAAATCGCCTGCATGCCGGTAGATCCGGCCCGGGCCTTGGCCCTTGAACCCTGCCTGACCCCGGATCTCAAGGCGGTGTTCGAGGTACCGGATGCCGTAGTGGATCCGTTCCGGCTGTCCCTGGACAATGCCGCCGATGCCCAGCAACGCGGCATCTCCATTTTCCGCAATACCGAAGTGACCGGGTTCATCTGCCGGCAGGGAAACATCCAGGCAGCCCGGGTCCGGGATACCCGGAACGGAAAAACCTGGCGCATCGAGGCCTGCCAATATGTCAATGCCACCGGGGCCTGGGCCGATAAGGTGGCGGCCATGGCCGGGGTTTACATTTCCATGCTTTATTCCAAGGGATCTTTGCTTGTCACCCAGAGCCGGATCAACCATCAGGTGATCAACCGGCTCCGACCGGCATCAGATGCCGATATCCTTGTGCCCGGCGGCACGGTATCCATCATCGGCACCACTTCTGTGGAGATAGACAGCCTGGAGGATATCCGGCCCACCATGGCCGAAGTTTCAGCCATTATCCGGGAGGGGTCGGTCATGGTGCCGGAACTGGCTGACACCCGTTATATAAGGGCCTATGCCGGGGTCCGGCCGCTGGTAAAAAACGACCGGGACGAGGGCCGGGCCGTCAGCCGCAATTATACCCTCAAAAACCATGAATCTGATGGTCTTAAAAATTTTGTCACCATCACTGGCGGCAAGCTGACCACCTATCGCCTGATGGCGGAAAAAACCGCGGATATCGTGGCCCGCCGGCTGAACAACCACCGCCCATGCCGGACCGCAGACCTGTCCCTGCCGTCCAGCGGCAAAGGGGCCTGGACCGGACCCGGCAAATCCCTCCGGTCCCGGACCGCCGGTTCTCAGCCCACCCGACTTCCGTCCGGTGAAACCCTGATCTGTGAGTGCGAAATGGTGTCTGAATCCATGGTGGACCACATCGTGACTTCTTTGAAGGCGGAGGGCCGACCCCCGGCCTTAGAGGAGATAGGGCACCGCAGCCGCATCGGTAAAGGCCCCTGCCAGGGGACCTTCTGTTCCTTCCGGCTGGCCGGCTACCTGTACCGCACCGGGGATCTGTCCGGAGACCAGGGCCTGTTCCAGATCAGAGAATTTGTCAATGAGCGCTGGAAAGGGCTGATGCCCCTGGTGCGGGACCGGGAACTTGTGCGCATGGAACTTCAGGAATCTTTTTTATGCGGACTGTTCAACATGGACGCCGGCGTATGAAACAGAAACCCATGGCAGACACCCTCATTCATACGCACCTGGCCGTCATCGGATCCGGTATGGCCGGTATGGCTGCCGCCATTTTTGCCCGGAACCGGGGGATGGCCACGGTCCAGGTGGGCCGGGCTTCGGAAATCAGTTTCGCCAGCGGATGCCTGGATCTGTTCAGCACCGTGCCGGGACACCCGCCCAGGATATTTGCAGATCCCTTTGAGGGCATTGCCGCCCTGGTACGCATCCGGCCTGAACATCCCTATACGCATGTCACCGAAGATCAAATCCGCCAGGGGTTTGGTGAGTTCACCCGGTTCATGGCCTCTGCCGGCATCTGTTTTCACGGTCCGGCCCCGGGGACCAACCAGAAGATCATCACGCCGGCCGGGACCCTCAAACCTACCTGGCAGGTACCAGGTGCCATGATCGCCGGGACCAGGGCTGTTGCCGCAAATCAACGGATCGGGCTGGTGGACATCCAGGGACTCAAGGGGTTTGGTGCCAGGCAGATGGCCCAGACCCTGAAAGCAAAACTGCCCGGGATCACCGCTGCCACCATTGCATTTCCGGGCCGGGAAACCGCCGGCAACCTGATGTGTGAACGCCTTGCCTGGGACCTGGAATCCCAGGCGGTGATGGACCGGTTCATCCAGCGACTGCGACCCCATGCCGCCCCGGTGGAGGTGTTGGGACTGCCGTCTGTGCTGAGCCTGTACCGGTTCGAGGCCCAGCGCCAGACCCTGGAACAGGCCCTGGACCGGCCTGTCTTCGAGATCCCCACCCTGTCTCCATCCGTGACCGGCATGCGCATGAAAGAGGCGTTTCTGGAGAAACCGGGCGGCAGCGGACACCACCATTTTCCCGTGGCCGTATCCAGGATCATCCGGGACCGGGACGGGTTCGGATTTTTTGTCACCGTAGGGCAGGAAACGGTCGAGGTCAGAGCACAGTACCTGATTCTGGCCACGGGACGGTTTCTGGGCCAGGGGCTGGGGGTGAAGGCGGAACGGATAACAGAGATGCTTTTCAACCTGCCCGTGACCCAGCCGCACGACCGGTCGGGATGGTTGTGCCGGGACTTTTTTGATCCCGCAGGCCACCCGGTGAACCGGGCGGGCATTGAAACCGATGAATTCTTCAGGCCCCTGGATGCCGATGGATCGCTGTATGATCCCCGGCTATATGCAGCCGGCAGCATCCTGGCCCACCAGGACTGGAAACGGGAAAAATCCGGGTCCGGCATCGCCATTGCATCGGCGTTCCGGGCGGTGTCCCATATGGCGTCTGATATGACCCTGCCGGACAGTGACCCGCCGGACGGAAAAGCATTCCCATAACCTGCCGCACCCGGTATTGGTTTATTTTTTTTGGGATCAGGGATATACTTTTATCATTCCACCATTATCTCACAAGGAGGCATGCCATGACATCCTATCTCGGGGCCGTGGACCAGGGCACCACCAGCACCCGGTTCATCATTTTTGACAAGGACGGCGGCATTGTGTCCGTCAGCCGGATGGAACATGACCAGATCTGCGAAAAACCCGGGTGGGTGGCCCATGACCCGGCCCGGATCCGGGACAACACCTTCACGGTCATTGCCAAGGCCCTGGAAAAAGCGGGCCTTACCGGTAAAGACCTCGCTGCGATCGGGATTACCAACCAGCGGGAGACCGTGGCCGCCTGGGACAGACACACGGGAAAACCGCTGTATCATGCCGTTGTCTGGCAATGCGCCAGAAGCGATGAGATCTGCCGGAATCTGGATGCCGTTTACGGCAGGGACTGTTTCCGGCAACAGACCGGGCTTCCCACGGCCACCTATTTTTCAGGTCCCAAGATCAAATGGATGATGGACCATGTACCGGCTGTCCGACAGGCGGTTGATAATGGGTCCGCCCTTTTCGGCACCATGGATACCTGGGTGATCTGGAACCTCACCGGCGGACCGGGAAAAGGAAGGCATGTCACTGATGTGACCAATGCATCCCGGACCCTGCTCATGAATCTGAAAACTCTGGACTGGGATCCGGATATCCTGGATACGTTGGCAATTCCCCGGAACTGCCTGCCGGCCATCGTGCCCTCTTCCGATCCGGTCGCGCTGGGCAGAACCGATGCCGCCGGCCCCCTGGGAGACGGGGTGACGGTGGGAGGTGCCCTGGGGGACCAGCAGGCCGCGCTGTTCGGCCACACCTGTTTTGACCCGGGGGAAGCCAAAAACACTTATGGCACCGGGTGTTTTCTGCTGTTCAACACCGGAAATGCCATCACCTTTTCTAACCACGGCCTGCTCACCACCCTGGGATACCAGATACAGGGTCAAAAACCGGTATATGCACTGGAAGGGTCCATTGCCTATGCCGGGGCCCTGGTGCAGTGGGTCCGGGACAACCTGGGGCTGATCGCTTCTGCCCCGGAAATCGAAACCCTGGCCAATACCGTGCAGGATAACGGAGATGTGTACTGCGTGCCTGCATTTTCGGGGCTGTTCGCCCCCTACTGGCGGTCCGATGCCAGAGGGGTGATTGCCGGGCTCACCCAGTTTGCCAATAAAGGCCATATCGCACGGGCCGTGCTGGAAGCCTGTGCATACCAGACCCGGGACATCGTGGAGGCCATTTCAAAGGACCTGGGCAGAAACCTGGATCTCACATCGTTGAAGGTGGACGGCGGCATGGTGGAAAACCGGACTTTGATGCAGTTCCAGGCCGATATTCTCAACAGGGAGGTGATCCGGCCCGGGGTCACGGAAACCACTGCCCTGGGGGCGGCCTATGCCGCAGGTCTGGCCGTGGGGTTCTGGCCGGATACTGACTCCCTGAAGGAAAAATGGCAGGCCCACACCACCTGGCATCCGGACATGGAAGAGCGTCAGCGGACCCGGTTGTATGACAGCTGGCAGAAAGCGGTTAAAGCATCTTTTGGATGGTGCTGACAGGTCATTGGGGGAGACGGCTCAAAACCATTTTTTTTTCTTGAAATACCTGAGCAACCCCCCGGCAATGACGACAAGAACCCCCCAGAAAATGAAATAACTGTATTTATACCGAAGTTCGGGCAGGTACTCAAAGTTGGTACCGTAGATGCCGGCGATAAAGGTCAGGGGAATGAAGATCGCGGCAAAGATGGTCAGCACTTTCATGATGTCGTTCATCCGGTTGGCCGTCACGGAATTGTAGATATTGAGCTGATCGGTGAGAAGGTCCCGGTAGGTATCGATGGACTCGGTGGCATGAATGATCAGGTCTTCCAGATCCTTGAAAAAAGGGCGTGTCTTTTCGTCAATCAGATCACTTTCCAGCCGCAGCAGCTGAAAAACCGCTTCCCTGGCCGGACGGATCGATTTTTTCAGGTAACTGGTTTCCCGCTTGAAACGGTTTATTTTTTCCATGACACCGGAGTCCCGGCCTGAAAAGACCTCCTCTTCCAGGTCTTCAATCTGTTCCCCGATACGCTCGACAACAGAAATGTAATTTTCCGCCACGGTGTCCATGAGCGCACAGGCCAGATAGTCGGTACCCGCGCTCCGGATCCGGGATTTCAGACGACGGATTCTTTCCCGGACCGGCTCGAACACATCTCCCTGCCGCTCCTGAAACGTAAGAACAAACCGATCCGCCACCACCATGCTCAACTGCTCGTTTACCACCATCCCGGTCGGACTGTCAAACCGGATCATTTTCAGGACAATGAACAGATAGGACCCATAATCATCGATTTTTGGCCGCTGGCCGGTGTTGAGGATGTCTTCGAGCACCAGGGGATGCAGATCAAACAACGTTCCGATCCGGCCGATGGTTTCCACATCGTGCAATCCGTCAATGTTGATCCAGGTCGCAGATCCGGTGGTTTTATGACCGGCCGCATCCTGGATATCTGCGATCCTTTCTTCGGTAAGATGATGGACATCATAATCGATGATCCGAATGTTCACCGCATCCACTTTCTGGGTACCAACAAAAATGAGCGCCCCGGGACTCTGCCCTTTTACCTGTTCCCTTTTTTTTAAAAACCGGGCCATGGCTCTTCCTTTCTTTCTGAATCCACTTTAATTATGCATTCGCATCTTTTCATCAATTTCAAAAAAAATCAAAGTGCTTTTTAAGACTGACCACCGGGGTCTCTTTAAGTGATTTCCAGATGGGCGGCGACCCCTGGGTCCTGGCGTTCTGGATGTTCCAGGTGGTCTTTGCCGTCACGGCGGCCACCATCGTGTCCGGGGCCCTGGCCGGAATCATCGTGGTATTTTCCGGGGGGCAGGGTCCCCAAGGCAGGACCATGCCCCTGAAAAAATTTTCAACCTTTGCTTGACAAACACCAATCGACTGTCCTAATTAATTCTAAATTTCTCTTTCTTTCTTTCTCAAAAAATCAACGATCAATTCAAGCAACAGGAGGAAAATAAAAACATGTCGTCTATGGAATTTGATGCCCGCCTGAACCGGATCGGAGACCTGGTTGATGCAAATGCTGAAAAACTGAAAAACGAAACCGCTCTGGCATACCACGAATTCGGATTTCAAAACACCTTTGCCGAATTCCGACGCATCTGCCGCCAGGTGGCCAGGGGTTTGATGGCTCTGGGAATCAGACGGGGCGACCATATCGCCCTCTGGGCCAACAATCTGCCCGAATGGGTGTATACCCAGTTCGGCAGTGCCATGGCCGGAGCGGTCCTGGTGACGGTGAACACCAATTTTCGGGCCTTTGAACTGGAATATCTTCTGGAGCAGTCCGACACCACCACCCTGATCATGACCCATGGCGTGCGCGAACCCAATGAATATATCCGCATCCTGAAACAGGTCTGCCCGCAAATAGACCATTGTGATCCCGGGGAATTGAAAACGGAAAAACTGCCATATCTCAAAAATGTCGTGCTCCTGGGGGATGATTCGATAAACGGTGCCTTCACCTGGGGCCGGCTGATGGAAATGGGCGACCGCATTTCTGATGCTGAACTGGATGAAAGGGCTGCCGGCATTGACGCCGATGATGTCACCATGATCCAGTATACATCCGGCACCACCGGATATCCCAAAGGGGTGATGCTCACCCACCGCAACCTGATCGGCAATGCCCGGAGCATGGCGGAAATCATGGCGCTTTCCCCGGACGACACCCTGTGCATCCCGGTGCCGTTTTTCCACTGCTTCGGGTGCGTGATCGGCACCATGTGCTGCACAGTGTCCGGCACCGCCATGGCGCCGGTGACCTCGTTCAAACCCGAAGTGGTCCTGGACACGGTGGATGCGTTGAAATGCACGGCCCTGCACGGGGTGCCCACCATGTTCATCGCCGAGCTCGAAGCCATGAACGGCAGGCAATATGAAACATCCCGCCTGCGTACCGGGGTCATGGCCGGTTCCACCTGCCCGGTGGAAGTCATGAAAGGGGTCATGGATAAAATGGGGGCCCAGGAACTGACCATCGTCTATGGCCAGACCGAAAGTTCCCCCGGTATCACCCAGACCCGGCGTAACGATTCCATGCAGATTCGAACCGAAACCGTGGGCCGTGCCCTTCCCAACGTGGAGGTAAAAATCATGGACACCCTCACGGGCGAAACCCTGCCCCCAGGAAAAACCGGGGAACTATGCAGCCGGGGATATCACATCATGAAAGGCTATTATAAAATGCCGGACAAGACAAAAGAAACCATTGACACCGACGGATGGCTGCATACCGGGGATCTGGCCAGCATGGACAAGAACGGAAACTGTACCATCCAGGGGCGCCTCAAAGACATGATCATCCGGGGCGGAGAAAATATCTATCCCCGGGAGATCGAAGAATTTCTCTATACCCACCCGGCGGTTCAGGATGTACAGGTGGTCGGCATTCCCGACGAAAAATACGGAGAGGAAGTAGCCGCATTCATTCAGATCAGAAATGGAAAAAGGCTTTCCGAAAAAGAAATCCGTGAATTCTGCAAAGACCGGATCTCTTTTCACAAAATCCCGCGCCAGATCTATTTTGTAGAGGAATTCCCCACCACGGCCAGCGGCAAAATTCAAAAATACAAACTCAGGGAACTGGTACGACATGATGACGACGTATACCAAAAATAAGCAGGTCCGACATGCCTGAAACCGTCAAACAGATTCTGGACCGGCTCTATCCCAATGGATATATGGGCCGGTACGGCCGGGTTTGTACCGATACCAGTGATTTCATGCACATCACGGGCGGGGATGTGATTGTCCTGGAGGACCAGCATTATCTGGTGCTGCGGGATGAAATGGAACGAAGCTTCGGGGTCGAAGATCCCAAATACTGGGTCAAGCGGTGCCGCCATCTGGAATCCAGCGAGCGTCGGATCCTCAAGCTGGTGTTTTATGAAAAATTCTCTCTCCAGATGGGGGAGATTGAGATTCCCTGCTTCCGGAGTCCGCGCAAGGAAGCCCGGATTCTGGACAAGGTGCGGAACGATCCCCGCTTCATGCAGGGATTTTCAACCCAGGATACGGCCGGCAACAATGTCCGGGTGCTGTATGTGGTTCAGGGCAAACGCCTGGACAACTGGATCGATGATCTTGACATGGATCACTCCGCCTATTTCCAGACTCACCTGCCCGACATTCTGGAAAAATTCATTGTCTCCTGCCAGGCCATCAACGATCTGCACGGTATGGGAGAAAAACACGGGGATATCCGGCGGGATCATCTCTGGAGAACCCACGACACCGGGGATTATGTGTGGATCGATTTTGACTATACTTTCAATTTTCATGAAAACCCGTTCGGCCTGGATATTTTCGGACTGGGCGGACTGCTGCTGTATATCGTCGGTAAAGGGTTCTATTCCCATGAAGACATTGACCGCATGTCCGGCAGCAGTAAACACGTCCCGGATGTCGGGCCGGATGACTTTCTGCTGATATTCAAAAACCGGCTGGCCAACCTGCAGAAAATTTTCCCCTATATTTCCGATGCATTGAACCAGGTGCTCATGCATTTTTCATCCGGCACCCGGGTCTATTACGAAACCCTGGACGAGTTCATCAACGATCTGATATCCTGTCTGGAAGAAGTGAGGTGAACTCAAACAGCCAAATATTTGCAAAAGGAACAGACACCCATGGATATTCTTAAAATCCTGATCGCGGTTGACGGGTCCAAAAATGCCGAACGCGCCATTCAGTATGTGGCGGATATCATCCAGGGTGCCGTTGGATTTCAGATTAAGCTGCTGTCCATCGAACATCTGCCGGACCGGGATTTTTTTGTCGATGATACGGCCTGGAAAGAGGCCTGTGTCAAGTCCCGGGAAAAGCTGCTCGGTTTTCTGGCAGATGGCCGTGACCTTCTCATTAAAAGCGGCATTTCTGAAAAACAGGTGCTTACCGACTATGTGGAAAGCTGTCATTCCCCCCTGGCGGAAGCCCCGGACTACTGCAGCCGGGGAACCAGCGTTGCCCTGGACATTCTGCATGTGGCAAAGACCGAAAGGTTCAAGACCGTTGTAATCGGCCGCCGGGGCATTTCCAAGGCCGAGGAATTCATGTTCGGCAGCGTGTCCAACCGGATCATTCACGCCGGCAGCGGCTGCACTGTCTGGGTGGTGCAGTGACCGGCCTTCTGAATGATCCAATCGCATGAGACCATAATGCGCCTGCTATATTTTTTCTCCATTCTCCTGCTGCTGATTCCGGGCGGTACCGACGGCTGGGCCGGATCAGCGGGACCGTCGAAACCGGTCTCCTTTATCCTGCTCCATGTCAATGATACCCATTCTCAGTTTTCCCCCCGGCATTCCGACCTGCATTTTCCGGATCTTCCGGAAAAATCTCCATCCGCGGATCCAGGTGCATGGCCACATCTGACGTAGTTTCCATCATGACGAATTCCACCTGTTCCTCAACCGGCACAATGCGTACCGATTCCATGCGCCGCAGCAGCAGCGTGACCACTGCATACAGGCTGCTGACTGCAATCATGAAAAAGTACAATCCATAGGGGGTGCCGGACAGAGTCATGACCGAAGCGGCCAGGGTGGGACCGAACATGGCGCCGATGCCATAGCACAGCAGCAGCACCGAACTGACCTTGACCACGTCCTGTGCGTCAAAAATGTCATGGGCCCTGGCCACGGCCACCGGATAGATTGAAAAAAAGATCCCGCCGAACACCGCGGTGCCGCCCAGGAGCATGCCCAGGGAATACCTGGAGAAGAACAGGATCACCAGGGAGATGCTTGCCAGTATGATTCCCAGGCCCGGCAGCACCAGGGACCGGTCCAGTCTGTCCGACATCATGCCCACGGGCCACTGGAGCAACAGGCCCCCCAGTACTGTCAGACTCATGAACCAGGAGATCTGGGGCACGCTCAAATGGATCTGGTGGGCAAACACCGGACCCATGGTGTAAAAGGCGCTGTGCAGCAGTCCGGCACCAAAACACCCCAGCATACCGATGGGGGCTTTCTTCAAAATGGTTTTCATGGCCACCTGCTCGATCTTCGGGAGTTTTGGATGCATGGAATGGGTCATGGCCACCGGGACGGTGCTCAGCACCACAAACACGCCCGCCACCATAAACAGGGTCTGGCCGTGAACATCTCCCACATTCAGCAGCTGCTGTCCCACAGTGCTGCCCATATAACTCACGATCATGTAAATGGAAAAAATCCGTCCCCTGAACCGGGGTTCGGCACATTCATTGAGCCAGCTCTCGATGACCATGAACAATCCCATGTTGGCGATACCGGCGGCAAACCGCAGCCCGGCCCACAGCAGCGGGGACGTACCGAATCCATGGATCATTATCACGGCGGTGGTGACTGCGGTAAACGCGGCAAAGGCCCGGATATGGCCCACACTCCGGATGATTTTCCTGCCGACGGTGGAACCGGCCACCAGTCCCACAAAATAGGCGCTCAGCACCAGTCCGGTGATCTGGGTGGATACGCCTTCCAGCGACAGCCGGAATCCCAGAAACGTGTTCAGCAGCCCCTGTCCCATCATCAGCAGGGTCACTGCGGAATACAATGCAACAAAGGGTCTTATATTGGCATACATGACAAAAATCTCCGATCATGCAACGGGTGTCTTCAAAACAAAAGTTCGGGAATATAGAGCAATTTTGATTCCGGGTCAAGGATTTTCAGGCTCATGCTCTGAACCGGGAGATATCGATGTTCAGGCGTTTGATGATCTTCTGGATGGATGCCCTTTCCAGACCGCTGATACGGGCGGTTTCAGAAATATTTCCATGGGTGTGTTCAAAGAGCCGGGTCAGATAGGTGCGGGAAAAAATGTCCAGGGCCTGCTTTTTGGCGCTCTTATAAAGGACCGGTTCACCCGGAGCAGAAACCTCTCCCGCCCTGTCCGCCGAAGCATCCACCAGGCGGATCAATGCCGTGTCAATGGTCCCGCCATTGGAAAACACCACCAGGCGCCGGACCATGTTCAGCAGCTCCCGGACATTGCCGGGCCAGGGCTGCCGCGCCAGCCAGGCCATGGCGGCCGGGTCGATCTCCATGGGAGCTATGTTCATCTCCTTACAGGTCCGGATCATAAACCGCCGGGTCAGCAGAGGGATGTCCTCCCGCCGCTCCCGAAGGGGGGGGACATGGACCGACAGCACATTCAGGCGATAAAACAGGTCTTGCCTGAACGTCTTGTCCAGGATTTTGGCGCCCAGGTCCAGGTTGGTCAGGGCGATGATCCGCACATCCGCCGTTCTGGACCGGCTGGACCCCACCGGCTTGACCTCCTTGTCCTGGAGAAACTTGAGCAGCTTGGCCTGGATGGGCAGGCTGATATCTCCGATTTCGTCCAGGATCAGGGTGCCTTTGTCCGCAGTCATGAAAAATCCGTCCCGGTTTCGTTCCGCACCGGTGAACGCGCCCTTGACATGGCCGAACAGCTCACTTTCCAGCAAGGACTCCGGTATGGCCGGGCAGTTGAGGGCGTGGCAGGGGAAGGTGCTGCGCTTGGACAGGCGATGAATCTCCCTGGCCACGAACTCTTTGCCGCTGCCGGACTCGCCCGTGATGAGCACGGTATAGTCGGTGACGGCCATGGCCCTGATCTTTTCCTGGACCTGGTTCATGGCCCGGCTTTCCCACTGCCGTTCCTCCGGGGTCAGCCCGGAAACCAGGAACTTGAGGTGCTGGTTTTCCCGGGCCAGGGTATAATGCTGCACCGCCCGCTCCACAGTATGGAACAGGGCCTGCCGGTCCACCGGCTTGGTGATGAAATCCCAGGCACCGGTCTTCAGGGACTGAACCGCATTTTCTACTGTGGCGAATCCGGTGATCATGATCACGCATACATAGGGGTTCAGTTCCAGAACCTTTGTCAGCAGGTCATGCCCGGACATGCCCGGCATGCGCAGGTCTGACAGCAGCACCCCGATCTCCCGGTTTTGAAATGCGGCCAGGGCGGTTTCACCGGAGGAAAATCCCTGA
This sequence comes from Desulfotignum sp., assembly GCA_032250905.1. Classification (GTDB taxonomy): domain Bacteria; phylum Desulfobacterota; class Desulfobacteria; order Desulfobacterales; family Desulfobacteraceae; genus Desulfotignum. The sequence goes on from JAVVEQ010000027.1 coordinate 42,105, forward strand.
ATGTCAAAGTCGGGGAACTGTTTTTTCAAATGCCGGATAATGCCTTTGAGAAAATCGACGTCATCATCCACCACCAGGATACTGAACGCGTTCATACATGTCTCCTGTCAGAGGATGCAGATATGACCGGATTTTCCGGTACAGCGGGCAGATAAACGTCAAACCGGGTCAGGTCCCCGGTATCGACCGTGATGCGGCCCTTGAGCTCGGAAACAAATCCGTACACAATGGAAAGCCCCAGACCGGTTCCCTTACCCACCTCTTTGGTGGTGTAGAACGGATCGAAAATCCGGTGCCGGATGATATCCGGAATCCCCGGCCCATTGTCAGCCACCCGCAGCAGCACCTCATGGGTTTTTGCGGCATGGGTTTCAATGAAAATGGTATCCCCGCTTTCCTGAAGGGCATCCACGGCATTGAGCCAGAGATTGGTCAGAATCTGCTCCAGAACCGCGCCGTCACATGTCACTCTGGGCAGGTTGTCCGACAGACGGGTGACGATATGAATGTTTCTGGACACGGCCTGGGCCTTGAACACATCCACGGCCCGGGTCACCACCTGATTCAGATCACTGGTACCGGAAATGTTTTTTTGGGGCCGGGACAGGGCCAGCAGATCCCGGACCACTTTCTGGGCCGCTTTGGTGTGTTTGGCGATGATATCGATATCTGAAACGACCTCCTGGTCGGTTACCGCATCCCTGACCAGGTCGGTGTAACACTGGATCACGCCCAAAGGATTGTTGATCTCGTGGGCCACGCCGGCGGCCAGTTTGCCGATGGCCCCCAGATGTTCGGCCTGGCGCATCCGTTCCGCCATCTGTTTTTCCTGGGTGATGTTTCTGGCATAGACCACGATCTGCATCCGCGCCTGGTCCCGGCGGGGCAGCGGGTACAGATCAATATCAAAGTGCCGGTCATCCTGGGTCTGAATCTCCTCTTTCACGGGCCGGCCGGTGCAAGACACCTGGTTCAGCAGGCTGCATTCATGGCTGTTTGATGCATCGGTGCACAACAATGTCCGTAAAGCCTCCTGCTGCTCTTTCTTACCTCCGGGCCCCAGAATTTCATGGCCGGCCCGGTTGGTAATGATAATATGACACTCTTCATCGATGAGCAGCAAAGGGTCGCTGATACCTTCAAACAAGGATTGAAGCATGTCATGCTGGGACCGGATACCGGAAAACACATGGATATTTTCGATGAGCACTGCCACCTGCTGCCCCAACGCCAGCAGCACATCCGCATCCAGATCCCCCGGGTCCGGGGCGGTTTCCCAGATCAGGCACAGAACCCCCCAGTGGCTTTCCTGGGATTTCACCGGGATGAACAGCCTGCGGCTCCGGAACAGGACCTCGTTTTTCCACACCAGGTTCCGGACTTCCGGAGAGAGATCCGGTTCATGGGATCCGGACTTCCAGGCATAATAATTTTCCGATGCCACCAAACAATAATACACCACATCTTCGGCCTGATAACGGATTCCAACGCTTTCCAGCAGGGCGGACAACAGCTGCCGGACCGTCTGTGCCCCGCCGAACCCGGTGAGCAGATCCACAAACAGCCGGACATCTCCCAGGTGTTTTCTGGCCTTTCTGTCCAGTTCCCGGGTCCGGTCCTCCACGGTTTTTTCCAGATTCCGGGTATGGTCTTCCAGTTTTCTGCGGGCATCGGACAGGCACACGGCCAGTTCATCCACCCCCTCGATCAGGCCCTCGATCTCATCTTTCTGCGCCAGTTTCCGGATAATCCTCTGTTCGGTCTCCCCGGAAAACCGGGTTTTGAAAATCTGTGTCAGGTTCTGAAGGTTTTTCATGACCAGCCGGTCGAAAAACAGGCTGACCAGGCCGAAAAAAAGAAAAATACCCAGCAAATATAACGTCAGATATTGCAGTGTCAGCTCTTTGGCCGGGCTTTTAATCATGGCCACTGGAAAACCGGCCACGACCACGCCCCCGACTTCGTTGACAGAGCGGTAAAAGCCGTTTTTGTCTCCATAAATATCAATCAGTTCTCCGGGTGCATTTTCAGGTAATCCATGGCAGTTCATGCAGGACTCTCCAAAGGTCACCGGACGGCCCACCAGACGATATTGCTTTTCATTCACCATGGTGGTGTCTTCCCAGAAACGGACATTTGGATTTTCTTTGAAAAAACGGATCAGCCCGGATTCAAAGAAATCAGGTTCGAAATCCGGATTCCGGGCGTTCTCCGCCACCCGGCGATAGTGGTAATGGGAGGCATCCCGGAGGTTGAGCCGGGCCATCACTTCTCTGGAAATATAAGAGGAGGACATCGCTCTGAGAACAAACCTTCCCTCCGGAAGGATGGCGAACATTTCAGGCCGCAACTGAGTTTTGACATAATGCTGAACCGCGTCAGACTGGGCCAGAATCATATGAGACCGCTGAGAAATTTCCGATTCCATGATGGAATTGATATGGAAATACATGATCAGGCTGATGCAGACACCCAGAGCCAGGATAAACACCACCAGGCCTGTGATGAACTTTAACCTGAGGTTAATGCTCGGCATTCAAGGCGCCCTCTTTCCACATTTCATAATCGCTCTTCTCAACGGCAAATAGCCGTTCCATTGCATAGGTTCTGCTGAAACACGAACGAAACCATATGATATTTTCCCGCAACTTGATATCATTTATCATCTTTTTGGTCACAGGTAAATTTTTATCCTGGTTTTGATCCTTCTGTCATTTATCATGCGGAACAACAGCGATGCCGGAGTCTCCGGACGGGTACAGAATCGGTCATTATCTATAGGATATTCAAGCGGGCAAAGGAAATTTGCCGCTAAAAAATTTCCTTTGCCTGGTTTCTACGAAAATCTGCGGTACACTTCTCAATAGCCTCGATTGCCATGGTCGTCCGCTCATCCATATTGTCCAGATTCGGAAACAACGCCCTGTTCAGATCCCGCTCCGCTGTGTTGAGCCCGTGAAGAACAATGAGATAGCTGGATTTTTTTTTGTAGCAGGCTTTCACAAGTGCCGAATAATCGTGGCCCTCTGCTTCCAGAAGTGAGGTGAAAAAAACAACGAGCTTTTGCACCCATACGCCATACGCAGCACGTGCGTGGTCCGGCACATTGCCTGCGGCGACAAGCGCTTCGACGTCAACCCGTTTATTTTCTACCTGGGATTGATGAACGGCCTCCAGCACTCGCTTCCGAGTCTTGATGAAATCAAACTTAAAGGTTTGAAGTCCATTTTTATACCGCTTGAACTGAAAAAAATAGAAAACAAAAAATATCGGGACCAAAACCATCCACAAAGATAGCTGTGGTTTATCTATCACTTTTCCCGCAACATGGGAGGTAAGCGCTTTTTCGTTTTCTAAAACCGTACAATATTTATCACGAAACCCTGATGTCACGCTCATGTCTCCCTCTTAGCGCGGTAACAAACGAAAGCCGAAAAAAAGAAGGAGCAGGCAGATGACAATGCCCGACAAAAACGGCAGATTCAGGCTGTAGTGTTCCGACGCAAAGAACCGCAGCGACTGACTCAGATAGGCATAACCATCGGCAGCCCCTTCTATTTCAGTGTAATAATAGGCACCACCGTCAATATCGTTTTTTTCCATAACGGTGACAATTTCGTCCATACCCGGGATATACTGCTGGAGCCATGGACCTATGGATACCCCGAAAAGATAGACCAGAAACAGGCAGGAAAGCAGGACTGTCCACCCCTTTTTTCTGCTCATGGTGGTTTTGTCGTCGGTCTGCATAGCTGTGTCCTTGGGAAATGCCGTTCTCTCGGAGTCAGTCCCGAAAGAACGGCACAGAGGGTTAAATGCTTGCGGTCAGTTCCGGAAATACAATATAGAACATAATGTATGCAACTATCAACGTCAGGCACAGATTGAACGATTGACCAAAAACATAAAGGATAAAGGGCTTTCCGCCTACGAGATGCTCCTTCAACTCGCGGAAATTCGTTGCCAGTCCAATACTGACAAAAGAGAGCGTGAAGAACCATCCCCGAAAAAGGTCTCCCATACCCTTGACCACACCCTGGTCGACCATCGCCGGACCAAGACCGGCCACCTGATCGTTAAAATGTGTATAAATCAGTGAAAAAACGATGGAGGCGACAATAAACCCAATGACAAATTTCGGGAATCGGTACCATATTTCCATTGCCCCGACTTTTTTGCCGGTTTCCTCCGCCTCTACCCGGGTGGTGAAATAGATGGCGACACAGAAAGCGATCACCCCGATGAGAACATTTTGAATCATCTTGATGGTTGCGGCAACGTACAACGCTTTTTCCCCGAGAAAGGCTCCTGCTGCCGCAACTGCGCCCGTTGCATCGATGGTACCGCCCATCCAGGCGCCACCAAGGATCATCTGTTTATCCACCGGAAACGTTGCTTTGATGATGGCCGGCATGACAATCATCATGATAGAGGTAAAAACAAGAGAGAGACCGACGGCAAGCGTGAGTTCCTCCTTTTTGGCCTTACACGCGGCGGCGGTGGCAATGGCCGCACTGACCCCGCAGACACTCATGTCAGAGCATATTGTGGCATTGAGCCGTTTGGATGGAATTTTTATGTATTTCTGGCCGACGTAATAGGTAAGCAGCCAAACCGTAGGCGTGACAACCCAGGCCACAAATATGCCAGCCGTCCCAATGGTGATTATCTTTTCAAAAAGAATGCTTGCTCCCAGGAGAACGAGGCCGGTTTTAATATAATATTCAGTCTGTACCGCGGGTGTTGCCCATTTTGGTGTGCCGACGGTATTCGATATGAGCATGCCGAAGAAAATTGCCCAAAAAGCATAGCCGATGCCATATGCCTTCACAGTCGCCTGGGCACTGGCAAAATAGGCCAGAACTGAGATCAGCCAGACAAAACTGAACCCGATGATGAATTTTGTGAAAGAGTTACCCATGGCTTTCATACCAATACCGAAAAATACGGCAAAACTGACACCAAGCAAAATCAGCCAGCCAATCTGATTGTAGGGTTTTGCCTTGGTTTTTTTCTTTGCGTTGCCAGCTTTCAGCTTGGCTTCCCGCCAATCGGCAATGGCAGCTTTGGCTTTCTGGTTAAGTTCGGCATTGGCAAAACCGGCAGCACCGGCTTTTGCCTCAGCTTCTTTGGCAGCCGCCAGGGCAGTTTTTTCGGCCGCTTTGAGTGGTTCATATTTGGCGACGGCTTTTTCTTTCTTTGCCGAGGCGGCAGACTCACTCATGAAAAAGGCATCCAGCGGATTGGTTTTCCAGGAATGCGGTTTTTTAGAATAATTGGCCAGCCATTTACCGATAGCATTGTCTTTGGCCTTGACTGAGTTCTTCGCATCATTGAGTTGATACCAGCCCACTGTACGGAATTTGTCGGTTTTCTGGGCTTCCGGAGCATACTTCGCCTCGATTGCGGTGAGTTCCTGTTTGAGTGTGCCCGCTTGTGGAAAATAGATGACAGCGCCCATGAGCAAAATGAAGACACCCAGCCAGATGGCCCACCAATCTTCTTTTTTCCACATTTCAGACCATTCCCACTTGCCATGGTCCGCAACTATGTCATTTTCATTTGCCATAATCATCCTCTCTTTTTTGGGGTTAATAATACACCATTGCTACTGCAATAACGATCTAGCAAACAATATGCCGTCGGGAATTTGATCTCATAATCCCCTGTTTGCAGGGGTCTCAGAGACTTGGGTGCCAGATGGGTGTATCCTTGAGTTATCAAACATGGATTCTCAAATATGCAGGGAAAGACGAGAATCCTTCCGCCTTCAAAAATGTTTTTTTCAGAAATTGAATATAAAAATTACAATATTGAAATTATAAATAGCCAAAAATAATCCATTTTTGTAACTAATGTAGATTTATTATTACTATTGGTTCTTGAAAAGTTGACTCGCCGCAGATATTTTGGGATTTTTTTTCTCATAAATTCAGACTGTTAAAAAATATATTCATTCCGTTCTGTATTTTGGCATTTGGTTTGCTGGAACTATAGAAACAGTCAACCAGAAAATTGTCAAAACCAAAAAGAAAGGAGTCACCATGGGATTGAAATTCTGCCTGATGAGTATCACCCTGTTACTGACAACCACTGCCTCTGTTTTTGCGTCCGACGGCGCCATCGATACCGGAGACACCGCCTGGGTCACCATGTCCACAGCCCTGGTCATGATGATGACTCCGGCCGGGCTGGCCCTTTTCTATGGCGGCATGTCCCGGTACAAGAACCTGCTCAACACCATTGCCATGACCGTGGCTGCTTACTGTCTGGCCAGCCTGGTCTGGGTGGGATGGGGATATTCACTGGCTTTCGGGGACAGCGCCAGCCCTTTGATCGGCAGCCTGAGCCACATCCTGCTGGCCGGTATTGATGCCTCGTCGGTTTCCGGCACCATCCCCACCCTGATATTTGTGATGTTTCAAATGACGTTCGCCTGTATTTCCGTGGCCATTATCCTGGGATCGGCTGTGGACCGGATGAAATTTTCCGCCTGGATCGTGTTTGCCCTTCTCTGGATCACTTTTGTTTACGCACCGGTGTGCAACTGGGTCTGGGGCGGGGGGTGGATGCACCATATGGGGGCACTGGATTTTGCCGGCGGCAACGTGGTGCACATCAATGCCGGGGTGTCCGGACTGGTTCTGGCCCTCGTGCTGGGCAAACGCAACGGATACGGGAAAGAGCCTATGATTCCCTCATCCGTGGCGTTTACCGCCCTGGGGGCCGCTCTGCTCTGGTTCGGATGGTTCGGGTTCAATGCCGGCAGTGAACTCGCAGCCGACGGCGTGGCTGCCTCGGCATTTCTGGTCACCAACACCGCGGCAGCATTGGCCGGTTTGACCTGGCTGTTCATGGAATGGAAAATCAGCGGGAAACCCACCCTGCTGGGAATGGCTTCGGGTGTCATTGCCGGACTGGTGGCCATCACACCGGCCGCCGGGTTCGTTACACTGTCCGGATCGTTGATCATCGGCCTGGTGTCCGGGGCCGTAGGATTTTACGGTGTGGTGATTCTGAAGAAAAAACTGGGGTATGACGATTCTCTGGACGCGTTCGGCATCCACGGCCTGTGCGGCATGTGGGGGGCTCTGGCCACCGGTATGTTCGCCTCCCCGTCCGTCACTGAAGGAGCCATGGGACTGTTTTACGGAAATCCCGGCCAGGTCTGGATCCAACTGGTGTCCATTGTTGCCACCATTGCATTTTCCGCTGTGGCTACGCTGATTGTGGTATATGTCACAAAACTGATCTGCGGCGGGCTCCGGGTGGACGGTCAGGATGAGCGGACCGGCCTGGACAGCGCCCTGCACGGGGAACGGGCCTTTGAGATTGAATAGCCGGATCCTGTCTTAAACTGACCACATGTCCCGGCTCCAGGGCTTTGACAAAACACAGCCGGGGCATGACCCCTTGGGCCTTCAAGGGAGTTGTACGTCATTCCGAAAGGGATTGTACCAGCTCCCGGGCCTCTGCTATGCAGTACATCAGGTGCCGGGGGGATTTGGCATCGCCGATGAGATGAAACCGGGCCTGGGAACTCTTTTCCAGGGATTTGGCCTCCCGCACCGACTCGTACTTTTCCGTGATCACGACGGTGTCGAACCCGGACAGGGTCTGTTTTTCCCCGCGGCAAGTAAACATCACCCCGTCTGAAG
>JAVVEQ010000028.1:0-37819 GCA_032250905.1 Desulfotignum sp.
CTGCGGTGGTGAAAATGCGGATCTGATCCTTTGTGTCCCATGAACGGCAAAAACGTTCTACCAGGTCCTCCTGAAAATATTTGACGACATTGCCGGGTTGATTGTTTAATGAATACCGGCAATCAAGGTAATCATTGGTGCCCAAAAAAGAAATAAACGCTTTGGCCATAGGTTTCTCCTTTAAAACAAAAAAGTTGTTCACGCTTCAATGGTGTATTTCCCTAAACCAAACGCCGTGTTTTTACCCGCATGCACGGTCTGCCCCATGGCCAGCAAAGGCATGAACGGGGTCAGGTCCCCGGTGTAGGTGATCTCGCCGGTCAGGCCACCCATGAACATTTTCCGGTCCTGCCGGGCCGAGTAGCGTTTCCAGTCGAACCAGGACAGGTGGTTGTCGGTGATGGTGACATCTGCGGCTTTTCTGGCCAGTTCCGTGTAATTCAGGTTTGGCTCGCCCTGACCCCAGGTGTTGAGTAGGGCTGTGCAGCGTCGGATCAGGGACCGGATCAATACATCGAACGGCAGATCTGCCGGTCCTTTTTCCCGGCCGGTGATCCGCAGTGGAGTGATCAGTCTGAGGCGAAGCTTATTAACCGGTGGTGTCTGCCGGTTCAGGTATAGGGTGATTTCCGGCAGGGAGTCCGGGACCGTGATGGTATCGGCACCTTTTCGGTAAACACATGTCTCTCCCAAGGTGACGGCGGCGAGGGAGAACCCGGGACGGCGGCCGTTGATCTGTTTGCCGATGCCCAGTTTTCCCATCTGTTCAAAGGCATAGACAAAATAGGGCAGATGCTGGTTGATTTCTCCGAACAGCAACAGGTTGCATTGCAGTGAATCGCCTCTGGCAAATGTCTGTCGTGGGGTCAGGGGTGGTTCTATCACCAGGGGGTGGGGCGCATCCGATACCCGTTCCCCTTCGGGTGCAGACCGGGCGTGCCGGGTTTCAAACACCAGGGCATAGGCGCAATGGGTTCTAAGCATGCAGTCTTTGCAGGTCGTGTGTTTGAGGGCACAAATGATTCGCTTGAGCGCGTGGCCCAGAACCCCCCGGAACGTGGAGCCTTTGTAGAAAGGCAGAAAGGCCGAATCTTCAAGGGTGATGTGAAAAGAATAATTGCCTGTTTTCATGATGCATGACCTGGAAAAAAGATTGAAATCGATGCCTTTGACAGGCTGTGACATCATGTGAACCATGTTTTTGATATCGTTATCCAAGTGAAAAGTAAAGCATTTGTTTCAAATTTCTGTTTTTGTCTGAACAGGCATACGGCAGTAGCGGCAGAAAAATTAAAAAAAGAGTGAAATAAATGGATAAAAGAATCAGCGGTAATTGAAGGGGAACCAGGCAGCCGGGGTCTGCCTGATGCGCGAGCGAATGTCTATCAGCGGGGTGTCAAGGATCTGTGAAAAATGGGAATCATCGAGCCGGGCCGCGGCCGAACAAATGGTCTGTTCGCAGTTGTGGATCGTTTGCGGGGACGGCAGGACGGAGTCCGGTAGAAACGATATCGGCAGCAGGGCCATGACCTGGATGGTGGGGCCGGCATCAGGGGATGAACACAGATCCATGCTTTGATACAGCAATGCCGTGCCGGTGCAGGCTTCTTCAAGGGCCAGGGCCATGCGGCCCAGATTGAAGGCGGTCAGCTGCCGGGGGTGGGCCGAACCGGAGTCGGATTGAAACCGACGGTACAGATGGTTGAAAATCCGGTCTTGATCAGGGTGGAAGGTGTTTTCGACGAAATACCGGGCCGCCAAGGCGGTCTGCCAGGGGGTGAAAGAGATGTCCGGAGTACAGATCTGCTCCACCATGTCATCCATCCGGTTGCAGCCGAAATAGGTCATCAGACTCTGGGAAGCGCCGGTCCGGTCCCCGGCATCCAGCAGGGCATAGGTGAGGTAGTTGTACTGGCGGAGCCATTCCTGGCGGTATTCGATCACCTGATCCTGTCCCAGGGCCTGGACTGCTTTGTAAAAAAAAGTGCGGGTCTGGTCCAGGTATTCAGGGCCGCAGAAAGCAAAATGCTGCATCAGGGTGCCGTAAAGTCTTCCCAGAACCGGATCGGTGGGGCATCCGAATTCGCATTTTTCGGCGTACAGGGTTTCCAGCAGGGCCAGCAGACCGGTCAGGGTTTGGGGCAGTTGCGCGGAAAACTGATACCGGTTGTGGCGGGCCACCAGGGCGTGGTTGAAAAAATCCGTCACCAGGTCCAGATCCATTCTTAAAATGGTGCCGGCCAGGGACTGTCCAGTTTCTTCCCAAAGTCCGGCGTTTTCAATGTCTCCGCAATGGTTGGCCAAGGCCAGGGACGCAGTGCACCATTTGAACACGGACAAAGGTGCGGAGTGCGTGTGTTCCTGGATGGTCTGTTCCGGCACCAATGCCTGGACAGCCCTGGCATGGCCGGTATCGAATGCCCCGGCTTTCTGTAAAAAAATATCGGTACAAGCGGCAAACAGATGCGGATCAGCTGTCAGCGAATCGATGGCGGGCCTCGCCAGGCCGTGCCGGATGATCCATTCCAACCAGGCACAGGGCAGTGTCCCGATATTTTTGGCCAGCACTTTCGGGTCCTCCAGGCAGGCGGACAACAGCATCAGGTTCCGGGTGGATTCCGGGGAATACAGGGAAAACAGGGCATAGGCCTGGGACAGGGAGGATACCGGCAGGCAGGTGATGGGGCTGGACGGGGAAAAGCCGGATCCATCTGATGGATGTATCAATGCCTTGAACCGGGTGTTTTCCAGACCGGATTTTTTCAAGTCCAGCCGGCCCACGGAAAAGATGTCTCCTGTTTGAGTGATCCGACCGGTGGCGACCAGGGTCCGGGGCGGGGGATGCTGATTCAGCAGTGCGGCAAACCCCAGGGCCAGGGGCAGGCCCAGGGAGGTGCCCTGAAACCGGGGAGGACTTTCCTGCAGGCCCGTAGGCAACGGCTGGGTCAATGGAAAGCAGATCAGGCGGAAGGATTCGACAGTGCCGCATAGATCCCGGGCTGCGCTGGCCGCTGTCCGGACCGCCTCCAGCGCGGCCGGATCAAATAAGGGCAAGGCCCAGGCCGGCATCAGGTCCGGAAAATCTGAAGATGCCATCTTCCCCAAAATCATGTAACGAATATAGGCCCGATCGGAACTGGTCAAGATCACGGGCACACTGTACCAGATCTCCCTGTTTTCCAGGGGTGGGATAAATCCCGGCAGAAGGGCGAAATCCAGTTGGTCTGTCAGGAAACGGCGGGCGTTCTGGAATTCAGGTTCAGGGGTTTGGAGCAGGGCTGTGATCAGGTGCAGATGAAACAGGGTCAGCAGATCGTGTCGGTCTTTTAGAAGGAAGGAGATCTCATGAAACTGTTCGACAAAAGAGGGGTAATCCACTGCAAAGAGAAGGTCTTTCGACGGCAGGGTGATGAGGGTCTGCCTCAGCGCAGTTTCCCCGCAATCCTTTGAATGGGTTGCCATTAAGCGGGTTAAGCCCAGGATCTGGGTGAAAGGACCGGGATTCATTATTTCGGGTGATCCGGCTCCTGTGTTTCTTCGGCCAGAATACACAGGGATTCGGACGGTTTTTTAGGCCGGGCAAACTGTGCCACAAAAACATGGGTTTCCGGTTCCACCTGGATTGTTCCTTTTTCAAGGGTCTGGGCGGTCCGGTCGGCCAGGTAACAGGAAAAAGCGGTTTTTTTCAGGTCAAACTGCATATCCGCCAGGGTACCGAACACGTCAAAGCCGTCCTCTGTAGCGGCCGCATTGAAAATCACGCAGTAAAACGGAGTGATGCGGGTGACCAGGTTCTGTTCCGGGTCCGGGGTGAGGTGAAAATGGGTGGCCACGATTTTTTCATGATCATCGTCCGCAGCGGCCAGAGCCAGGGATTCCGGGGGGAATTCCAGGAGGGCGAAACATTCTTCCGCTGTTCGGGGGGGCCAGGAAAAGGTGGCCCCTGAAATCATCCTCTGGATCTGTTTTTTCAGATCTGTCACCAGCCTGCCGGCGAGTGTCTGTATCAGGTTTTCGGCAGCGGCTCTGGCAAAGGTGTAACCGGTTTCAATCTCCATTTTCCTGAAATAGTGCCGGGGATCGTTTTCTTGTAAAGGCAGCAGGATCATGGCATGGTCCGGCAGATAATCGGGATTTTCGTTCATTTTCAGGATATCGGCGGTGGTGCCGGTGGGAGTTCTGTACAGGTAACGGGTCAGGTGAGCGGGGTCAAGGGTGTAAAGATTCCAGGTTTCGATGAACACGGGTTCGTCCAGGGGGGAATCCTCTGGTGTCACCACCAGGTCCCCGGGGCCGGCCAGGTAAAGGTCATGCCAGATCTGGGCTGCCAGCAGGCCGGGGAAGTCCGGTTCCGGTGGTTTGACCACCATCACGGCAGGAGATGAATAATAATACCGGTCCCGCCATCCTGCCAGGGAAGGATCTATCTGCCAGATTTGTCCGGGCTGGATGCGCAAGGGTCTGGGCACAGGGGGTATCTGCTTTTCCAGAAATCGGCCCAGATTCCTTCCGGCATCCAGTTCTTCGGACCGCCGGGTGCTGCAGAACGGACAGACCGCCTGGTGCCGGATGTTGTCCCGGGCATGGGCCGGGTCCTCCAGAATATGCTGCGGCGGGCATGTCCGAGCCTGAATGGCCAGTGCCAGGGCTGTTTTTCGGGTATACATCAATATTCCTCAATACGATCTTTGTTGTTTATACATACGGACATGGGTGCTTGCCTGTTAAAATGTTTTCTCAAGGTTTTGGCCCAAAGTGTCGCACAAGGTGTCCATGAAAAACCGGAATGCATCCGGATCAACCGGTGCGTGTCCTTTTTCCGGGGACGGGGAAACCCACTCCAGCGGACACAGAAATTGTTTGAGATTTTCACGGATCAGGTCCCGTTGATAGGTCAGGTGGGATTTTCTGCCCATGAGTTCCGCCACCTGTTTTCCGGTATACCCCAGGCATTCATATAAATAGAAAATTTTTTTCTGCTGGGAATCCAGACGGTTGAAAAAGTTGTTTGCCCAGGCTTCCAGACAGGATTTCTTTTCAGGGTCGGGTCCGGGCGCACTCATCCGGGAAAAAGAATCGTCGGTTTCATCCGGGATGTCCGGGGTCACCTGCAAAGGGACATACATGGCGATCCATGAAATAAAGTCGTTGAGATTCATTCGGACATGGTGGGTGCCGGCAATGTCTGCACAGTGGCCCCAGAAATGAACTGCCAGCTTCAAAAGATGTTTTTTCTGATTCATTCGCTCAAAATGGGCCGGCACATCTGAGGGAAACGGAATTTGAGCAGTTTTTTCCGGGGGGATGAGCACGGGCCGGGCCGTGTCCGACAGACCGAATGCCATGTCCCGGGGGGCGGGAAACTTCACGAATTCATCCGCATCCCCGAGAACTGCCAGTACATGCCGCCGGAAAGCCCGCCAGTTGTCTTTGTAGACATCCTGAGAATGGGCACTGCTGCGGATCAGGTCTCTGGCATGATTAAGAAAATACCGGATAACGGTCGTGGTCGCGGCATCTGGATTGCGGACCAGCATCAGCTGAAGTGCCGGGGTCTCTATAAGGAATGCGGCCAGCTCCTGGGTGATCTCTTCAAGGGTGGTCGGCGGGTCAGATCCGGCATCGGTCCCCGGCAGGCGCAGGTTTGCAATAGCCAGCCGTTTTTGAATTGCAGCAGCCATTTTTTTTACCCGGCCAAAATGTTGCGGCTGGTTCAGCCATTGTGAGAACTTCATTTCAGAAAGCATAAGGGATTATCCTTTATTCTTCCGGGAGGGGGAGATGATGTCGCTTTGGGCCACCTCCCCCTGGAAACAAAGCTGTGAAGCCACGGAAGCGGGCATGTTGAACTGGATCCGGGTGATGAGATAGGATCGCCGGTCCATTTCCTTAAGGGTGTGCAGCAGCCGGGTGCCTTTTTCGATCCAGGGAACTTTTGAATATTGCGGCTGGGAGCTGCATGGACAAACAACAAATCCGATATGGTTCAATACGGGCTTCAGAGCGAACACCGGATGGGTTCCCTGTTTTTTTGGGATCGCCGGAAAATCACCATGGGTTTCTTCAGCCAGCCTGTCGTCTATCATTCCCTTGAAGAAAAAGTTTTTCCGCCACCATGCCAGCGGCAGAGAAATGACCGACGGCAGGATCAGGTCCAGATCGTTTGCCGCAGTCGGCTTTTTTTTCTGGAATCCCCACAAATCCTGGAAACTGACATATTTGGTGGTCATTGCCTCAAAACTTTATGTCGGGTGTTTCAGAAGGAGTCATAGGGAAATGATTACTCAAAACCTTGAATGGTGTCAATAATATTTGTCTTTTCTCGAGTGAAGCGTTTAAGGGTTTAATATCAAAACCAAAGGCTATTGGTTTTTTATTGCCAGAGGTGTCAAATAATCCTTGAATGGATCAGAAATCCTATCATCGCTTAAAACGTGGCACCAAAATTCATGGACCATTTCTCGTATCCTTTCACCTGCTTCCATGGCAATGTCCGCTTCCCGGAGATCCGGTTGAAAATCAAAGGGCAGGACTTCTCCTGTTTTTGGCGCAAATCCTATAGAACACATATCATATACCGGGAGCAGCCGAAACTTATCCCCTTCAATTGAAAGGCTCAAATTTCCCAAATGCATATCCGTATTGTTAATGAGTTGACCAAAATACCGTAATTCCCGGGTTCTGTGTAAATCCAAATGATTCACCATCCCCTGGTTATACAGCCCTTCCATGACCCGGGACCAATTGCTGCTTCCTGATCCAATAAACTCTCTGTCAACCATATCAAGGGAAATCATTGATAACCGGCCGAATTCACTGATTCTGTCAAACCGTTGGGTTTCCAGAAACAATCGGCCGTCCATTTCAAAAAGATCTGTCGCTGCCACAGGAAAGCCGTGGCCACCCAGAACCCTGCCGGCATGATATTCAGTGATCAGGATATCTTTCCATCTTTGGGCAACCTCATTATTCCCCAAAGGAGAAAATTTAACGATTACATGGGAGGTCTGTTTGGTGTTAAAAGCGGTGAATTTGGGTTGTTCCCCTCCTGCAGAGGATCCGGGGGGCTCCCCTTTGACAGCATTGGTGGCGAGTCGCGGATAATCGTTTCGAGAAACAGCAACGGGTTTGCGCCGGATACGCAAAAATTGTTGTTCTCCAAATATGAAATTGCCTGGCAAATCATCCCCGTTAGAAATTAAATACCGGCCAATGAGATAGGTATTCCACGCTTTGGGATTTTCAGGAAAATCTTCAGATTCCCTGGCAATGCCTTTGGCTGTCAGCCGGCCTAAAAAACCTTGAGGTCTCAGATCCAGAAGGAAATAGGGCAAATCCTCATACAGCCCTGTTTTATCCGCCCCCAGGAGTAAAGGAGAATAGTTTTTGACGGCTGGCTGCAGAAAAAAACCGCCACAGTTCAATGGGCGCAGGTATGCAACCAACCGGATTTTTCCGGATTCATCAATCATGCCTATCGGTAGTTTGTCGTTGCCGCCGAATGCATTGCATGTGGCCGCATACCGCACTGATCGACCATCAGATATCTGAACAATACCATCGCCCATTTTTTTGAGTATCCGGGAAACAGTGCTTTGGCTCAACCCAATGGCCGCCTGGATCTCTTTAGAGGTTGAGGGGCCTCGTTCTAAAAAATTTTTAATCGATTCCATCATCTGCCCCCGATGTAACAAATGGGTAAATCTATGAATAGAAAATATAATCGCAATAATGGCCAGAATATATTGTTATTAAGACTATTGCAACTCATAAGAATTTTTTTGATTTAAATAATGAATAGGTTTTTGAGATGTTTTTTATCGATTTATGGCGGAGAGGGTGGGATTCGAACCCACGATCCCGGTTTTGCCGGGATACTGCTTTTCGAGAGCAGGGCCTTCAGCCGCTCGGCCACCTCTCCGGATCAGGGATTAAACAGGTCATATTCTATCTATTATCCCCGGTCTGTCAAGATGGTCCTGAAAGGTTTTGAGGGGATCGCCGGTGTCATTCTGCCTTAAAAGCCTGTTTTATGGCAGATGGAATGAAAAAAATCCGGTAAACAGGTTTGAAACTTTTGGGGAAAAAGGCGATACTGACGTTTTAGATACATATGGAAATTGAACTGATCTGATCAGGCTATGACAGGAGCACCATCCATGGAGTTTTTTTTCAGGCCGAAAGGCATTGCGGTCATCGGGGCCACCCCCAGCAGACAAAAGGGGGGGAACCTCATTGTGTTGAACTTGAAAGCCGGTTATTCAGGCCGGGTGTACCCGGTCAATCCCCGGTATGAAGAGATCGAGGGATTTGCCTGCTACCCGTCGGTGGAAGAAGTACCGGATCCCGTGGATCTGGCCATCGTGTTTGTGGCGGCTCACATGGTGCCCCGGGTGATCGAGGCGTGTGCTGAAAGGCATATTTCCGGCGTCATGATCCAGTCCGCCGGATTTGCGGAAACCGGTGCCGCAGGAAGGGAATTGCAGGAACAGACCCGGGCGATCGCCGAAAAAACCGGCATCCGGCTGTGGGGACCCAACTGCATGGGGCTCGTGGATACACACAAACGGTTTATCTTTTCCACGGTCACCCCGACCATCTGGGATACCGGACTGCCGTCCGGCAATGTATCTTTGATCGCCCAGAGCGGGATGCTGGCCGGGGCGTTTCTCATCGATCTCATGTCCCACGGCACCATGGGGATCGCCAAAGTCTGTTCCATCGGCAACAAAATGGATGTGGATGAAAATGACCTGCTGGAATGGCTGATCCATGATCCGGACACGGCCGCCATCGGCCTGTACCTGGAATCGCTGACCGACTGTCGGCGGTTCATGGCCTTGTGCAGAAGTACCCCCAAACCCGTGGTGATCCTGAACGGGGGAAAAACCGCGGGCGGCGCGGCCGCAGCCCAGAGCCATACCGCCAGTCTGTCGGCCGGCGGGGCCCTGGTGGCCGGTGCCATGGTCCAGGCCGGGGTTGTGACGGCGGACGGGTTCTATCAGCTGACTGATTTTTCCCGGACCCTGGGCATGTATCCCCATCTGCCGCCCCGAACCGGGAACCGGGTGGCTGTGCTCACCTACACGGGTGCCGCAGGAATTGTGTCTGCTGATATCATGGACCGGCACGGCCTGGCATTGTCTCAATTCAGTGATGCCACACTGAAAGCGTTGCAGACGGTTTTCCCCGAGTGGATGCCCCCGGCCAACCCCGTGGACATGTGGCCCGGGATCATATTGAACGGGTCTGAAAAAACCTATGATACCGCCATGGCGGCAGTGTGTGCCGATCCGTCAGTGGATGCGGTGTTTGTCCATTGTTTTGCCGGTGGATTCAGCCTGGATGTCGATCTGGAAAAAATGGCTGACACAGCCAGAAAGGCGGAGAAACCGCTGTTCTGCTGGATATCCGGGGAACGGGACCGGGTGTATGCGTTCCAGAAGTCAGCCCAACAGCTGGGGGTGCCGGTGTTCAGGGAAGTGATGCGGGCCGTGGAATGCATGGGCATGCTGCTGAACCGCTCTTCCCGGGTGATTGAAACAGATCCGGGGGCTTCGGCTGAGGAACAGATCCATCGGTTAAAACGAGACACCCGCCTGGGGGAGCTGTTATCGGAAAGAGGCGCTCTGGACGAAGTTGTATCCAAACAGGTGCTGGAAGCCTGTGGCATTCCGGTGGTGGAGGAAAAACCGGTGACCTCTCTTGAAGAGGCGCGGCAGGCTGCCGCTGCTTTCGGGTACCCCCTGGCGGTCAAGGGCATGATGCCAGGTGTATCACACAAGACCGAATCCGATCTGGTTCACCTGGGCATCGCATCTGACCGGGATCTTGATACCGCAGTGAAAACGCTTCAACAGGCCATGCAGGGCCCTGGCCGCATCCTGATCCAGAAACAGGTTCCGGGGAAAATAGAGCTGGTGGCCGGGTTTGTCCGGGATCCCCGGCTGGGGCCCTGTGTCATGTGCGGGCTGGGCGGGATATTTGCCGAAGCACTCAATGACACGGTGTTCGGGGTGGCGCCGCTGACCCTGGCAGATGCCCTGGGCATGATCGACCGGCTCAAATGCCGGGCCATGCTGGACGGGTATCGTGGATGTGATCTCGTGGACAAAAATGCCATGGGCCGTATCCTTGTCACCCTGGGGAATTTGGGATGCGCATATCCGGACATTCAGGAAATCGATATCAATCCCTTGATCATACACAAAGGGGAACCCATTGCTGTGGATGGGTTGTTGGTGCTGGCACAGAAGAAAGAATTTGAATGATCCGCTTTGAATTGGAATGATGGAATAAACCAAAGGAGACCATTGCCATGCCTGAGACCACACCACCGCATCAAACATTCAATCGACTGGCTGAAAGCAAAAGTCCGTATTTACTGCAGCATGCTGATAATCCCGTGGCCTGGTATCCCTGGGGGGAAAAAGCCTTTGAGAAAGCAATGGAAGAAGACAAACCCGTTTTTCTTTCCATCGGATATGCCACCTGCCACTGGTGTCATGTTATGGCGCATGAATCCTTTGAAGATACGGAAGTCGCTGATTTGCTGAACAGGCATTTTGTGTCGGTGAAAGTCGACCGGGAAGAACGGCCTGATGTGGACCAGGTCTATATGAGCGTATGTCAGGCCCTCACGGGCCGGGGAGGATGGCCCCTGTCCGTTTTTATGACCCCGGACAAAAAACCCTTTTTTGCGGGCACGTATTTTCCAAAGCACTCGCGCACGGGCATGCCGGGGTTTATGGATATTTGCGCAAAGATCGCCGATGTCTGGAAAAAAGAGCGCAGCCAGTTGATGGAATCCAGTGAAAAAATCACGGCCGCCATCCAGCCCGCGGAACGGGAAGACCCCGGACTGACCGTGGATATGGATACCCTGGACCTGTGTTTTCAGCATTTTCAAAAAACCTTTGACCCGCAATGGGGCGGTTTCGGCTCGGCACCCAAATTTCCCTCCCCCCACAATTACTCATTTCTGCTGCGGTGGTATGCCCGCACCAAAAACAAAACCGCTCTGGAAATGGTGGAAAAATCTTTGCAGTCCATGCGTCAGGGCGGCATATTTGACCATATCGGGCTGGGTTTTCACCGGTATTCCGTCGATGAGCGCTGGCTGGTGCCCCATTTTGAAAAAATGCTGTACGATCAGGCCATGCTGTCCCTTGCTTATACAGACCTGTATCAAGTGACCGGAAAAAAGCGTTACAGTCAGGTGGTCAGGGAAATAGCCACCTATGTTTTGCGTGACATGACCAGTCCGGAAGGCGGGTTTTATTCTGCCGAAGATGCAGACAGCGAAGGGGAAGAAGGCTTGTTTTATGTATGGAAGCCGCAGGAAATCGTTGCGCATCTGGGGCCGGAGGATGGGGACCTGTTCTGCCGGTTTTATAATATTACTGAAAAAGGTAATTTTGAACACAATCTCAGTATACCGCATATGACTGAATCGGTGGATGCGTTTGCCGCGCAGGAAAAAATCACAACCCAAGCACTTGTGCAACGGCTGGATGCCTGCCGCGAAACACTCTTTCACATAAGGGAAAAACGCATTCATCCGCTCAAAGATGACAAAATTCTTTCCGCCTGGAACGGTCTGATGATTGCCGCCCTTGCCCGGGCATCACAGGCATTGGGGGAACCGGCCTATCGGGATGCGGCAAAACGCAGCGCTGATTTTGTATTGAACGCGATGCGCAACCGGGACGGCCGGCTTTTTCGCCGCTATCGACTTGGAGAGAGCGCTTTTCCGGGATTTCTGGAAGATTATGCGTTTATGGTGTGGGGACTGATTGAACTGTATGAGTCTTCGTTTGAGGTGCGCTACCTGAAAGAAGCATTGGATTTGAATGACGTCATGCACTCACTTTTCTGGGATGATGCCGGCGGCGGATTCTTTTTTGTGGGAAAAGACAGCGAACAGATGATCGCCCGGTCAAAAGATATTTATGATGGCGCCACACCATCAGGGAATTCGGTTGCGGTGATGAACCTGATGCGCCTGGCACGGATGACCGGTAATACAGCCTTTGAGCAGCAGGCAGAAAAGGCCATGAAAAAGTTCTCCGCTCAAATTATGTCCCACCCCATGGGATTTACGCAGTTTCTTGCAGCCTGCGATTTTATTATCGGCCCGACCCAGGAAATTGTGGTGGTCGGTGACCCCGGCGACCCGGTGACCAGAGAAATGCTTCGTGCCGTAAAACATGCGTATCTTCCGAATAAAGTATTGCTGTTCCGCGGAAAACAAGACGCCTGTGAAGAACTCGATGACATCGCTTCTTATGCGGGTGAAATGGCTTCCGCCGTATCCGAGGACCGGCCTGCAACATTCTGGTGTCAACAGTTTGCCTGCCGGGAACCCATTACTGAGATTGAAAAACTGAAATCCATCATCGAATCCGCATGAAAAAAGGGCTGTCATGCCCGGCTCAAAAAAAATTGTCTTTATTTCAACAGCGGTTTTTCGTATAAGAGTGAAACAAATTATTTGAAGGGTGCGGGACCGATGTTTTCCTGAAAGGAAAGACAAATATGGCAACAACGGACATGTGGAATGCTCAATATATTGAGACCCAGTATAAAAAATGGAAAGATGATCCAGACGCCGTTCCCCGGGACTGGCAGTTTTTCTTTAAAGGGTTCGACATCGGAAACAAAGGGGCGGCAGGGGATGACGCCGCCGGCACACCGGACGCAGCCCTGCAGCAGTCCCGGGTGGAATCGCTGATATACCGGTACCGTGACTTGGGCCACCTGATGGCGTGCATGGACCCGCTCTCTTCCTGCCCCACGGATCATCCTTTGCTGAACCTCGAGGCATTCGGCCTGTCACCGGACCAGTTGGATACTTTTTTTTACACCCGCAGATTCTCCGAATCGGGCCGGGCCCGGCTCAAGGACATTCTCAGCCAGCTCAAGGAAACCTATTGCCGTTCCATCGGCGTGGAATACATGCACCTGCAGGATCCTGGGGAAAAACGGTGGCTCCAGGAAAGAATGGAACCGGTCAAAAATCGCCCTGACCTTACAGACAAAGAGAAAAACATGGTACTGGAAAAACTGATCTGCACCGGTGTGTTCGAACGGTTCCTGAACAGCAAATATCCGGGCCAGACCCGTTTTTCAGTGGAAGGCGCCGAGGTGATCGTTCCCATGCTCCACGCGCTTTTCAACCGGGTGTCGGAGGACGGGTGCAGCGAAGTCATCATGGGCATGGCCCACCGGGGCCGGTTGAGCGTTCAGACCCAGGTGCTTGAAAGACCTTATGAGGATATTTTCAAAGCGTTTGAGAGCTGTTATGATCCTGCGGACCTCATCGGTGCCGGGGATGTGAAATATCACAACGGGTATCTGGCGGATATCGAGACCGCCGGGGGGGAAAAACTGCGGGTGTGCCTTCTGGACAATCCCAGCCACCTGGAATCCGTGGATCCGGTGGTCCAGGGATTTGCCAGGGCCAGGCAGGAAATGGCCGGTTCCGGGGGCATCAACCAGGTCCTGCCCCTGCTGCTCCACGGCGATGCCGCCTTTGCCGGCCAGGGTATTGTTGCGGAAACCCTGAACATGTCACAGCTTTCGGGGTTTCACACCGGCGGGACCCTTCATATGATCATCAACAACCAGATCGGGTACACCACTACTTCTGAAAACGCCCGCTCCAGCCGGTATTCCACAGATGTGGCCAAGATGCTCATGGTTCCTGTTTTTCACGTTCACGGCGAAGACCCGGAAGCCGCCCTTCACGTGGTGCACCTGGCCGCGGCCTACCGGAAGCAGTTTCACAAGGATGTGGTGATCGATGTGGTCTGTTACCGCCGGTTCGGCCATAATGAAGGGGATGAGCCCTATTTTACCCAGCCCCAGATGTATGAGCGTATCCGCTCCCGGACACCGCTGGACCGGGCATATGCAGACAGGCTGATCGAGGAGGAAATCATTTCTTCCAAAAAACCGGAGGAGATTTCAACGGCGGCAAAAAAGGAAATGGATGCCGCTTTTGACAATGTACGGGGCGACACGTGCACGTTTCCAGAGCCCCGGTTTTATCCGGAATGGGACGGCATTTCAGACAGCTATTCCCATGAAAAGGCGGATACCACCGTGGAAAAATCAAAATTGACGGCCTATGCCCAAAAACTCTATGCCGTGCCGGATGGGTTTGCCATATACGACAAACTGGCCCGGGTGCTGGAGAAACGGCTGGATACGGCAGTAAAGGGCAAAGACATTGACTGGGGCACGGCAGAAGGGTTGGCATTCGCATCCCTGCTTTCCCGGAACATTCCCATCCGGTTGAGCGGCCAGGACAGCGGCCGGGGAACTTTTTCCCAGCGGCACAGCGTGATCCGGGACATAAAAAACGGTGAGCGGTGGATACCGTTGAACCATATTGAACCGGACCAGTCGGAATACAGGGTCTATGACAGTTTCCTGTCTGAAGCGGGTGTCCTGGGATTTGAATACGGATATGCCGTGGCAAGCCCCGGTGTGCTGACCCTGTGGGAGGCCCAGTTCGGGGATTTTGCAAACAATGCCCAGGCAGTGATTGATCTGTATATAGCCGCCGGTGAAGCCAAATGGCGGCGTCAGTGCGGTTTGGTTCTGCTGTTGCCCCATGGATACGAGGGCCTGGGGCCGGAGCATTCCAGCGCCCGGCCGGAACGCTTTCTCCAGTTGTGCGCCAATGACAACCTCCAGGTCTGCAACCCCACCACCCCGGCCCAGTATTTTCACCTGCTGCGGCGCCAGATGGTCCGGTCATTCCGAAAACCGCTGGTCATCCTGACCCCCAAAAGCCTGCTGCGGCATCCCATGGCGGTGTCACAAATTAAAGACCTGACATCGGGCGGTTTCAGCGAAGTCCTGGAAGATCCTGAAAAGGTCAAAAATCCGGACCGCGTGGTGTTGTGCAGCGGAAAAATTTTTTATGAACTGGTCCAGAAGCGGTCTGAATCGGCCAGGGACAAGATTGCCATCATCCGGCTGGAGCAGTTTTATCCGTTTCCGGAGCAATCGCTGGAAAAAGTCATTTCCAGGTACAAGGATACCCGGCAGTGGTACTGGGTACAGGAAGAGCCCGCCAACATGGGAGGCGCTGAGTTTGTCCGGCCACGGCTGGAAAAACTGGTGGGAGATGGGGTACACTGTGTGACCCGGCCGGCACAGGCATCGCCTGCCACAGGTTTTTCAGGGATTTACAAACAGGAACAGGCAGCGATTATAAAAAAGGCATTGACGCTGTGATCCGGCCGTTACAAAGCAGGGCAGCGTTTTTTACAGCAGTTCTAAGGAGTGATCATGTCATATGACGTAAAAGTTCCAAGCGTTGGCGAATCTGTCACAGAGGCCCTTCTGGTCCAATGGTTGAAAAATGACGGTGACACCGTTAAAGAGGATGAGCCCCTGTTTGTCATTGAAACCGATAAAATCACCCTGGAGGTGACGGCAGACACCGACGGTGAACTCAAAATCAAGGTCAGGGAAGGGGAGACGGTGTCCATCGGTGCGGTTGTGGCGGTGATTGAAACCAGCGGGAAGGCCGGGAAAAAAACATCCGACACGGCCCGGGAACCGGAACCCGATGAACACACCCGGAAGGACTCCCCGTCGTCTGAAAAAGAAGAAACATCGGATCAGGTGAAAAAATCCGGGCCTGAAAAGAAGGAAGCTCCGGAAAAAGAAAAAGAGGCTCAAGCAGAGGAGAAATCGCAAGATGCCGCAACGCCGGAAGACAACATATCCCCGTCGGCCCGGCGCCTGGCAGAAGAAAAACAGGTCGACCTGGCCGATGTCACGCCCAGCGGACCGGGCGGCAGAATCACAA
Organism: Desulfotignum sp.; assembly: GCA_032250905.1. Lineage (GTDB taxonomy): Bacteria > Desulfobacterota > Desulfobacteria > Desulfobacterales > Desulfobacteraceae > Desulfotignum. The sequence continues at coordinate 15,830 of JAVVEQ010000028.1, forward strand.
AGGGCGACGTCCTGCTCTTTCTGGAGTCTTCCGGGGATCGGGCAGATGAACAGGATACGCCTGCACCGGCCAAAGCCGAACCAGACAAACCGGCCCCGGCCAAAACCGACACGGATGAACCCGTGACCCGGGAACCCATGACCCCGATCCGCCGAAAGATAGCGGCGCACCTGCTCAAAGCCCGGCAGAACACGGCCATGCTGACCACGATCAATGAAATCGACATGAGCCGGGTCATGGCCCTGCGCCAGGCATACAAGGAGCCGTTCAAGGAAAAGCACCAGGTGTCGCTGGGCTACATGTCGTTTTTTATCAAAGCCTGTATTGAAGCATTAAAACAATGCCCGCAGGTCAATGCCTTTGTGGACGGCAACGATATTGTCTATCATCATTACTATCATGTGGGGGTGGCCATCGGGTCAGGCAAAGGCCTGGTCGTGCCGGTCATCCGTCATGCAGACCGGCTGGATTTTGCCGGGATTGAAAAGGCCATTGTCGATTTTGTAGACAAAATACAGAACAACCGGCTTGAACTGGCAGATCTGGAAGGGGGCACCTTTACCATCAGCAACGGCGGCATTTACGGCTCCCTTTTAAGCACCCCGATTCTCAATTCGCCCCAGAGCGGCATCCTGGGCATGCACAAAATTGAAAAACGGCCCGTGGTGGTTGAGGATGAAGTGGTGATCCGGCCCATGATGTACGTGGCGTTGAGCTATGACCACCGCATCGTGGACGGCAGGGAGGCCGTCACCTGTCTCAAACAGATAAAGGCCTGTGTTGAAAACCCGGAACGGATGCTCTTGGAGGTGTAACCATGAATCAAAAAAATACCTATGATTTAGTGGTCATCGGTTCAGGGCCGGGGGGGTATTCTGCAGCCCTGCGTGCCGCACAACTGGGGTTTGACACGGCTCTGGTTGAAAAGGAAAAGACCCTGGGCGGGGTCTGCCTGAATGCGGGATGTATTCCGAGCAAAGCCCTGCTGGATTCAAGCGAACTGTATCACCATGCCCGGCACAAAATGGCGGAACACGGCATTGAGATCAAGGAGGTTCGGCTGGAGCTGGAAGCGATGATGTCACGTAAGAACAAGGTGGTGGCGGAACTGACCCAAAACCTTCAGCAGCTTCTGGAACGCAGCGGGATTGACATCATCCACGGCACGGCCCGGGTGGAAGCACCGGACCGGGTCCATGTCACCCGGGATGAAGAAAACGGGAACGGGGACAGAGAACTGATCCTGCCGGCCCGGTATATTCTGTTGGCCACGGGCAGCGAGCCCAACCGCCTGCCGGATCTTGATTTTGACGGCAAACACATCATCACCTCAACCGAAGCTTTGGCACTGGATACCGTGCCAAAGCGGCTGGGCATTGTGGGGGCCGGGTATGTGGGCCTTGAGCTGGGATCGGTGTGGCAGCGGCTCGGGTCTGAAGTAACGGTGATCGAGATGCTGCCCCAGGCAGCCGGCAGCGCGGACGGCCAGGTGGCAAGGACTCTGATGCGGCTGCTCAAAAACCAGGGCATGGATATCCGGTTGAAGACCACCGTCACAAAGGCGGCGGTAAAAGACAATCAGATTGATGTGTCGATCAAAGCCAAAGACACGTCAGACACCCTTTCCTTTGACCGCCTGCTGGTGTCGGTGGGCCGGCGCCCGAGGCTGGACGGCCTGGGACTTGATGACCTGGGGGTGAAAAAAGACCCGGACACCGGCCGGATTGTCGTGGATGCGGCCTACCGCACCCGTGTTCCGTCCATCTATGCCATCGGTGATATTATCGCCGGCCCCATGCTGGCCCACAAGGCGTCGGCTGAAGGTGCTGCCGCAGCAGAATGCATGGCCGGTCTGCCCGGAGACGTGAATTACGACACGATCCCTTCCGTGATTTATACCTCTCCCCAGGCCGCAGGCGCGGGCATGACCCAGGAAGATGCCAAAAAAAGAGACATCCCGTTTCTCACCGGCACGTATCCGTTTTCAGGCACAGGAAGGGCAAGGTGTCTGGGAGAGACAGACGGATTTGTCAAACTCATTGTCCATGAAACATCCGACCGCATCCTGGGCGTGCACATTATCGGCCCCAGGGCTTCGGAAATGATTGCGGAAGGGGTGGCGGCCATGGAAGCAGGGATGACTGCAAAAGATATCGCCGGCATGGTCCACAGCCATCCCACATTCAGCGAAGCCATGCAGGAGGCTGCGGCAGCGGTCCGGAAAAAATAGTGGCAGCAATGACCCATTCCAAAGCCTTGTTTGTCGTACTGACCGCCGGTATCCTGTGTGCCGTGATCACCGCACCTGCTGTCTCTGTTCGAGGTGGTGGGCGGGGTTATCTGGGTCTACCTGCCCATATTTGGCATCCATGAAGTCCCCAGTCTGCTGACCGTGGCGGGCGGCTGCATTGTCTCCGGGGCCATTGTTCTGAACAGTCTGGGGTCCAGGCATGAACCGGTTCCGGTAAAGCCGGTGTGACGGGTCATGCCACGCGGTCAAACGCTTCTTTGATTTCTGCCATGTGGTCGACCAGAATGTTCATGAACGCCTGTTCCAGGTCGATCATCTCCTGATCCTTCTTTCTGAGCCATTCCGACAGCCAGGCAAACCTCAGGGCCAGCACATATTCCGGAAAAACCCGCCACCCCGTGTCGCTGATCACGTCCGTTTGGTGAAGTTCTGACAAAAAGGTCATGACCATGTCCATGACCAGGCCATTGGGGTTTTCGATGCCGGCACACCCCACAAAATTGGCGGCATCGTAGAGATCGGGTTTGACTCCGGCAAATTCCCAGTCAATCACCGCTTGGATCTCATCCTTGTCCCAGAGGATGTTCAGCGGGTGCAGATCCCCGTGGCAGAAAGAGAGCGGGAGACGATCATGGGCCGGCATGAATTCAGACTCCAGAAAATCCAGCACCGGCAGAAACCGGTCATGAACCGGTCGGTCATGAATCTTCATGGTTCGGAACAGGTCGTGGATATAGTTTTTGATGGAAAACCGGGGAAAGGAGATGTGCGGTTCCATGCCGGCGGCGGATTGTGCCATTCGGCCCAGGAATCGGGCCGTGTTTTTTCCCATGGCAGAGGAAGACAGATAATCCGGGCGTTTCAAGGGGGTCCCGTCAAGGAATGCAGACACTTGAAAACAATCGCCTTTGAAAAACGGCAGAAACTCTCCCCGGACAGATTTACGGTATGGCAGGACCTGGGTCAGGCCCCGGCTAAATAAAAAATCCACCCCCCGGGCCACCCGGTCACGGAGGGCCCATTTTTTTTGATCAAACTGCTCCACCAGAAACAGACGGCCCTGGCTGTCTTCAATGACCACCCGGGACAGCGACCGTTCCGGGCTGCCCTGAATCTCGATATCGGTCCGGACACAGTGGATATTGATCTGCCATTGATTACAAATCCACTGGTGAAGGGCCGGGCTTGACCAGGTTACCATGTTTTCTTGACCGTTTTATTCTTTGAAACTGTTCCGGCAATAGGTTTCCCTGACCCGGAATGCGGCGATCAGGGCCAGAACGCAGAGCAGGACCATGGCGATGAACCCGTTCTGGTAGTCGGCGGCGCTGTAAACCCGGACCCCGGCCGCCATGGTGCCGTCCCAGGTCAGGTCTGCAATGTAGCCCACCAGGGGCTGGGCCAGGGCCGTGCCGACGAAACAGCCGGTGTTGACCACGCTGACCCCCATGCCGGACAGGTTCGGATGGACGATCTCCTTGGCCGAGGCAAAGCTGATGACAAACCCGGATGCGGCAAACCCCATAACGGCAAACAGAAGATAGCCGCTGATCCCGGGTGTCCACGGCAGGTACATCAGCATGGGCCAGGACAGCAGAAACGCGGCGGCGGCTGAAATCAGGAATGGTTTTCTTCGGCCGATTCTGTCTGAGATCCATCCCCAGAACAACGCCCCCAGGGCAAAGCTGAGCAACTGGGCCGTCATCAGGTTGGCGGCACCGGCCCGGCTCAGCTGGTGAACATCCTGCAGATACCGGATGCCCCACAGACCCATAAAAGAATAGCTGCTGCCGATCATTCCCAGCTGGACCCAGAATCCGGGCCAGATCCTCAGGTTCATGGCCACGCTTTTCAGATTGGTCACCCAGTGGCGGGAGTGGATGTCCAATTGCCCGCCATAGGTGTTGGGCGGATCAAACCCCATGTCCTGGGGTTTGTTTCTGACCAGCAGAAATCCGGCCAGGGCCAGTATCAAAGAAAGGGAGCCGATCCCTGTGAACACCGTCCGCCACTGGAACACCGTCAGCACCTGTGCCAGGGGGCCGGCCGCCAGCACCCCTCCGAGATTGCCGAAAAACAGGGTCAGACCGCTCATGATGCCAAACACCTTTTCATGGAACCAGACCGCATTGTTTTTCATAATGGCAATAAAGACCACCGACACCCCAAGCCCTACCAGAAACCGGCCGGCCAGGGCGATTTCAAAACCGGGCGCCAGGCCGAACAGGATCGAGCCGGTACCGGCTACCAGGTTCCCGAAGATGATGGATGTCCGGGTTCCCAGGGTATCGGCGATCACGCCGGATGGAATCTGCATGACCGCATACACGGCAAAATAGATGGCGGCCAGGGATCCCAGCCGGGCCCCGCTGATGCCGAAGTCCGCCATGAGAAATTCCGACACCACCCCCGGTGCCATGCGGTGAAAATACACCAGAATATAGGTGAGGATGAGAATGGTGAATATGGACCACCTGGCCAGCTCAAACCGGAAATCCGAAGGTTCGGAAGTATTGACGGCGGGTTGTTTCATACGAGGGTTTCCTTATCTTTTTTTAAGTTTGAACCGCTTAAATACAGGTTTCGCACCACTCTGTCAATCCGCATCTGGGCTGGGAACCATCCCGGGTATGGGGAGGAGAATGACACAGACCCGGTGGTGTTATTTTACGGAAACAGAGTTGACAGTTGAAACAATCCGATTTATTTTATGAACAATTGTTCATATGTAGAGGTGTTAAATGGATATCTGTGATGTCAGATGCATTGATGAAGAAAAGGTGAGAAAGACACAGCAGTCGCTGCCATCCGATGAAAACATTATCCGGATGGTGGACATTTTCAAGGCCTTGAGCGATCCGACCCGCCTGAAAATCGTCCTGGCACTGCTGAACCGTGAACACTGTGTCTGTGACATCGCAGTGTTGTGCAACCAGTCGGATTCCGCTGTGTCTCACCAGCTGCGGATTTTGCGGACCATGAAAATCGTAAAAAATCGCAGGCAGGGCAAAATCATGTATTATTCGATCAATGATGGTCATGTGGTGTCATTGATTCAGATGAGCCTTGATCATGTGGCACACTGCGGATAAGGATATGACGAAATGACCATTGTGTATGATATATTAACGGAATCATGGCATCTGTATCTGGATGTGGCCGTTTACATGCTGTTCGGGTTTTTTGTTGCCGGACTGCTGCATGTGTTTTTCAAAGCGGAAAAGATAAAAACATATCTGGGAAAAGGCAGGATCAAGCCGGTGGTTCTAGCTGCATTTTTCGGTGTCCCCCTGCCGCTGTGTTCCTGCGGTGTGGTGCCGGTGGCCACCGGCTTGAAAAAACAGGGAGCCAACAGCGGGGCCGCACTGTCATTCATGATATCCACACCTGAAACCGGCATGGATTCCATTGCCGTGTCCTGGGCCATGCTGGATCCGATCATGACGGTGATCCGGCCGGTGGCTGCTTTTATCACGGCGGTCTCCACAGGGATCGTCCAGAATTTTTTTGGAAAAGACACCCCCCCGGCTGACAAGGTTGAAATTAAACCATCCGGCGGGTGAGGGTGTTCCGATGGCACCCGTGCAGGTGCACCGGCACAACAGCCGTCTTTTTTTTCCCGGTTTGTCACCGGCATGAGATATGCCTTTGGCGAACTGGTGAACGATATTGCAAAACCCTTTGTTGTCGGTATCCTCATTGCCGGTGTCATCACCTTTTTTTTTCCGGAAGATCTGACTGTCTGGGCCAATGATCACCGGTTTGTCTCCATGCTGATCATGCTGGCTGCCGGTATTCCCATGTATGTGTGCGCCACCGCCTCCACCCCCATTGCGGCCGCCCTGATTCTCAAAGGGCTCAATCCCGGGGCCGCCCTGGTCTTTCTGCTGGCCGGTCCTGCCACCAATGCCGCCACCATCAATCTGGTGAGAACCATTTTCAATACCCGGACCCTGGTGATCTACCTGTCCATGATCGCCGCCACCTCCCTGGCCATGGGAGTCTGTGTGGATGCGTTGTATGATTTGATGGGCATCCGCGCCAGCGCGGTGGTGGGGCAGGCAGCGGAAATCGTGCCGGCCTGGATCCAGATACCTGCCGCAGCCTTGCTGGCCGCCCTGATGGGATATAATATCTGGAAAAACTCCAGACCGTGCACTTCTGCTGTGTGCACGTCCGGATGTGCCGAATGAACTGAAACTGCTTCCGCGCTTATTTGAGCCGTTTGCCAACGGAGAAGGCGTCCCCGATTTTTTTGCCGATGCTGAAATACGCCTTTTCAGCCGTTGCATAAAGGATCGGCCTCACTTTTTCAATGTCCGGCAGCCCATTTTTCGCCAGGACAGATTCATCCGCTTTGATGTCCAGAATTTCACCGACAAACTGGGTGTGCAGCCCGATCTCCAGGGTGTGTATCAATCTGCATTCCAGAACCAGGGGGAATTCTTTGACATAAGGGGCATTGACCTGATCGCTTTTGACCGGGGTCAGGCCGGCGGCTTTGAACTTGTCTTCGGTTTTTCCGGATGCCATGCCCAGATAATCGGCGACTTCCACATATGCTTCTGAAGGGATGCTCAGGGTGTAGGCGCCGCTGTCAACCAGACACTGGTAGCTGTAGGTCGCTTTTCTCAAAGACACGGTCACACACGGCGGGCTCGAACAGCAGATCCCGCCCCAGGCCGCAGTCATGGCATTGGGCTTGCCGTCCTTGTCATAGGTTCCCACGATCAGTACCGGCGTGGGATACAGGATGGTTTTTGCGCCGATGGATTTTTTCATGATATACGCTCCTTTTATTTTTAGAGTGCCACTCAAGTGGTTTTTTTCTTTCTTTTATCTTTTACCAGGTATGAATTGCCAGGCCCTCTTTTTAACTCGAACAAATCAATAGCCTTAATGAGACTGCTTAAATTCTTATATCCGTAATTCCTTGTATCAAATGAAGTTTTATTGGAAATATGCGATCCTACCGGACCTAAGGCAGCCCAGCCATTATCTTCCTCTGTTGCTTCTATCGCCTGTCTCAACAGGTTAATCAGTTTTGTATCAGATTTGATATTTTTTGATTTTTCGGGGGTTGAACCATTTTGCTTAGGCTCCTGATCAAGATACAGGAACTTTGAACATGCGTTGACAAAGGGTGAAGGGGTTTTTCTCTCTCCAAACCCCAGGACTACTTTTCCCTCTGCAAGCGCACGAGTCACCATTGGTGTAAAATCACAGTCTGATGACACAAAGCACATCACATCAATATCTTTCGTATACATGACATCCATTGCATCAATCACTAAAGCAATGTCTGAAGCATTTTTACCTTTGGTCAGATCATACTGTTGTACGGGTTGGATAGCGTATTCATTTAATAGATCCTCCCAGGGTTTTAGTGAGGGACTTTTCCAATTGCCATACGCCTTCCTGATGGTGACTACCCCATATTTTGCAACTTCACTGAGTACTTCTTCGAATTTGCTGGCCGGTGCATTATCTGCATCTATAAATAATGCAATTTTTTGACTTGTTTCATTCATTATCAGTATGCACCTTTTTGAATTTAACGCGTTAATATGTTCTGCCGTTTATTCGGTATGTTTGAGGTTATCTTACCACATAACCCGAAAATCCGGCATTGAGTGATCGGAATTTTGACAGTTTTAAAAAGTTGTCAATAGTTGCACCTATCATTGATTCTTTTCAGATTCAACCCTAATACCAGCATCCTTGAAACAAATTCTCATTTTTACCGGAAAAACCCTGTGTCTGCAAAATAACGGGTACAGAATTTTTCAAACGGCTTTACAGATATTTGAAATATTGATACGAAGCGATTGTTTCCGGTTTTTGACGGGTCGGAAAAAGAACTTCAATACAGCCGAGCACACAGAATGGTGACAGTGAAAAAAAAGGAGTGTTATGTCCCCCTATCTTTCAGCCACGTATTTTATCGACAAGGATCATCCGGACATTGTCGCATTTTCCAGAAAACATGCCGGGTCCGGAACCACGGACAGGGAGAAGGCTGTCAGTCTTTATTACGCGGTAAGGGACCTGATCCGGTACAACCCCTACAGCATCGAGCCTGCGAAAAGCAGCATCAAGGCCAGTGCCGTCCTGGCCAGAGGAGAAGGATATTGCGTGGCCAAGGCCGTGCTGCTGGCCGCCTGCCTTCGAAGTCAGGGGATTTGCGCCCGTCTGGGATTTGCCGATGTAAAAAACCATTTGAACACCGAGCGGCTCAAGGCGCTGATGGAAACCGACCTGTTCGTATGGCACGGGTTTACAGAGATTTTTCTTGACGAAAAATGGGTCAAGGCCACCCCGGCATTCAATCTGAGCCTGTGTGAGGCATTCAATGTCAAGCCCCTGGAATTTGATGGAACCAGTGATTCGATTTTTCACCCCTTTGACAACCTGGGCAACCGGCACATGGAGTATGTAACCGAACACGGCAGTTTTGATGACCTGCCCTGGGAGCGCGCCCTGGCGGCCATGAAACAGGCGTATCCCCGATATTTTGAAACATACGGGAGAAAGACCGGGGATTTCAGGGCAGAGGCAGCCCGAGAAAATGAAGGGTAGGCGTTGGGGGTTCGATGTCGGGTATCAGGTATGGGGAGATACCTGATACCCGGGGATGAGATTTAGGCGGTTTGCCGGGCACGGATTTTTTCAGACACGGTTTTGGTGAGTTCCAGGACCCGGGTGGCAGATATCGGATCCAGTGAGCCGGTGCCGCAGCTGGGTGTCACAAAGGACTGGGCCATGACGGTTTCTTCAGGAATCCCCAGTTCCGTTACCTGCCGGATCTGGTCGGCCAGTTTTTCGGTCAGCCCGTCACTGCTCTGTTGAGAAATCAGATCCGCATCCCCTGTAGGCACAATGCCCCAGGCCAGGATGCCGCCGCGTCCTAAAAATGCTTTGATCGCTTTGGGATAAAGAATAAATTTGTCAAAATAGGAAAATGCGTCAAATGAGATGATGTCGATGGATGTTTCCAGCAGCAGGTCCCATTCGGTGTTGGCACACACATGAACCCCGGCCAGGCCTTTTTCCGCGTGGATCTCCTGGACGATTTCATCGATGCAGGCCTGGACATCGGCCCGGGTGATGGTGATGTAAGCGGAGGTGCCGAACCCGGCCAGGGCCGGTTCATCCAGAAAAACAATGGGGATGGCGCCCCTTTTGGCAAACTCCTTTGACTGCCATCTGGCGTTCATGGCCAGGCGCTTCACTGCCGCCTCCCGCAACTGGTCATTGTAGAAAATATCCCGCTCCGCTTCATCCTTGACCGCCGTGCAGAAGGTGATCGGCCCGGTGACCTGGCCTTTGAGCGCGATAAACCCGCCGGGATTCCGGTCCACCCGTTCCAGAAAATGGAAAAACCCCTTGCCGGTCAGGGGGGTGAAGGCAAACCGGGATGCCTGAAAATCGGCGTCCGGTTCTGACAAGATGAGATAGTCTTCAAAAAACTGGATAAACGCTTCGTCGAACTGCGGGTCCTGCGTGTCGATAAACCAGGTGTCATCTTTTTCAGCCACGCCCGGAAGACCGTACATGAACTGACGGATCATCCCTTCTTCCTTGAACTTGGGCAGCTGCACCCACAAAGGGATTTCCGGGGTGTGCTCAAATACAAGGTCAAGGGCCTGGGCATGATTATCCAGGGGCAGGCTGCCGATGAGAAGGGGACGCGCGTCAGGGGTGAATCCAGACATAATCTAACTCCTTTGATATAAATATATGTTCATTTGTTGTTATGTTGTTAGATATTTATATCATGCCTTGCCCCAAAATGACATGCTTTTTTTATTCCGTGACGGCAGCGGTCTGCCGAACCGCCAGGACCGGGCATTCCGACCGGCTGATTACCCGTTCGGTGGTCGACCCTACCAGAAATTTTTCCAGCAGGCTGTGGCCCCTGACCCCCAGCACAACCAGGTCCACCTGGTTTTTCCGGGCAAATGTCAGAAGTTCCTGGTAAGGCTCCCCTTCCAGAACAGCGGTGACAGGCGTGCACCAGTGCCGGCTTTCCTCGGGCACCATCCGGGCCAGCTGCCGTTCCAATCTTTTCCGCAGCGCCTCGTTTCGCTGCTTGTCCGGGTCATTCGCCTGCCGGGTGAGTCCCAGGTAATCCGACCGGTTCCAGCCCAGATAATCCCCTTCCTGAACTTTGATATAGTCGGCACTGGAGAATTCCACATGTTCCGTAGGGCGGACCACATGGGCCAGAAAAAGGTCTGTTTCAAACTCCTGGGCCAGGCTCAGGCCATACTGAAATGCCAGGCTGGAATCCGGTGAAAAATCACATCCCACCAGGATCCGGTTCAACAGCTTTTTCCGATCCCCTGGCAGGACGTCCGGTTCCGAATCCCCGTGGAGTACCATCACCGGACAGGACAAGGTCTTCACCAGCCGGTCCGTGACCGAGCCCACCAGGAACCGTTTGACCCCCGATCCGCCATGGGTGGCTGCCACCACCATATCCACGCCGGTCTCTTCAGCAATTCGGGCCAGTTCGTCCGCCGGATGCCCGGTGGATACCAGCGTGTCACATTCCAATTCCAGAGTTTTGGCAATGTCTGCCAGGCGGGATGCCGCATCCTGCCTTCGCTCCGCCTCTATTTTTTCAGAGGCGATATAGGCCTGCCCGGCAGAGGACATCAGCACCATGTTGGACACCACATGGCACAGGGTGAGATGGGCCTCAAATTCTTTTGCCAATGCCTGCCCGTAGGACAGGGTCAGGTTGGTGAATTCACTGAAATCAACGGCACACATGATTTTATGCGGTATGATTCTCATGACAGCCTCCTTGTTGTTATTCCTTTTGCATGCTTTTCATCATTTCCTGTATCTGTTTCATCATTTCGTCCATCTTTTCTGCCGAAGGTATCTGTCCATCCGAAAATTGACTCATGTCCGGCATTCCCATTGCCTGTTCCATGGTCGCGGCCTCTGCATACCCCTCAGGAATTTCAAACAGATGGGCTGGCTGTTTTCCGGGTGTAATATTTTTGACCAGGCTAAGCACCTTGCCCACCGGCGGCGGCATCAGGGTTTCTGTTTTCAAGGGGGCCTGAAGTTTTCTGGAAAACCAGATTTTCATGGGTGCGGTTTCACCGGTCGCTTCATCCATCTCAATGGTGCCTTCATAGATGTCACAGACAAACCCTTCAATGGAGTCGCTTCCGGTTTTTTTGAGATCATTCTCTTTTGCCCAGGCCGAAAAATCAGATACCCCTGCCAAGGGATCTTCTGTTCCACGATCTGCCACATCCGATACATGGTATTTTTTTGTGCCGGTGAAAAGCTGATACACGTTAGGATACTTTATGATGTGGATCATTCCCATCATTTCGGTCCGGTTCATCTGTGGGCTTTTGAAATACATTTTTCCTTTGACACTGCCGGTGTGCATATCCGTGACCATATCCGCTGAAAATTCTTCTGCCTGAACCATTGTTGCATGGGTAAAGCATGACCCGATGGTGATCAATAAAGCAATCATCAATACAGGGACCGTTTTTTTGTGCATTGAAATCTCCTTTTCAAGATGTATTTCTGTTGATGCCTGAGTATACTGTTTTTTTTTTGGGCAGCAAAGAAATATTTTTTAGAGTGATTTGTCCAACTCAATATATGAATAGGGCACCTGGATGAACCGGGTCAGGGTGGACAGTTTTTTAAGAGAAAAATCGTTCAGTATCCTGGAAAGGTTGATTCCGATACCTGCGTAAAGCGTACGTTCGGAGATGGATCCGGGTGAAAACCCCCGGGCATAGTATCCCAGATGCAGCTCCAGGTATTTAAGCAGCGGGTGGGTGACCCGGTCAAATCCACCCAGTTTTATGGCGGCCAGAAATTTCAGGTTATCATAATCGGTAAACACGTCCATGGTGTCGAACTGAGGACGGTATTCCACCCGGAAGTCGATTTTTTTATCCAGTTCAGGCCGGGAGCCGATAAAATAAGCGGCCGCACATCCCAGGGCATTCATGGTAAAATCCTCATAGGAGAACCCGTAATCAGAAAAAGAGTCCCCCAGTTCCATCCCGTTCATCAGGGCAAAAGCGGACAAAGTCCCCAGCTTGAGACCCTGATCCTGGGAATACCCCCAGTTTTCATAGGTGTGCCCCAGGAAATGGGACAGGGCATAGCTGGTATAGAAATGCCCCAGTTTATCCGCACCGCCTTCTTTGGTGCCGCCGCCAAACCACCCCTCTTTTTTTGCACAGGGTGCCGTGGAAAAATAATCCCAGTTGGCAACTCCCCACAAAGTAATGGCGGCCAGACCCGAGGCGTTGGCGAACAGCACTTTTTTTTCTTTGGGTGCTTCGGTCCAGCTGAATCCGGATGCAGAGAATGGAAAGAGAATCAGACAGATCATCAGCACATATCGCATACAATCCCTCCGGGTTTCAAGTTCGGTGTCAAAGGGTTTAGCCGGGTTTATGAGGTGGTCGGCAACGCCTTTCCTGCCGCCGGTCATGGTGCCTCCGTTGAAGATCACCTGAGCCTGTCACAAAACCGTATCGTTTTTAAAGGACGTTGGCAAGAGGGGAAAATTAAATAATTTTGATTCCGTTTTTTTAAGGGATAAAAATTATTTGATCTTCCCTGGGGGAAACCCGGCATGGCCCTCTGGATGCAATCGTTTGAAATAAAACACCATCCGGTTTCCGTGTCAGAACAGATAAAGTGCCGGCACGATCGTTGCTAAAATGGATAGTTTTATTGTAAAGTGACTTTACATTGACGTAACAGAACCCGGCAGGAGGGATGTCATGGAAAAAAAAATGAAACTCGGACTTCATACCTATACCCTTCATCTGTGGGGGCTGGGTCAGAATTGGGGCATCCAGGCCGATCCCCGGCCCAAGGAGATCGATTTGTTTCAGCTCATGGACCTGGCTGTGGAATGGGGTCTGGACGGGCTGCACATCACCGGGTGCGACCTGGAAACCAAGGATGACAACCGGCTCGCAGCGGTGAGAGAAGCGGCGCAAGCCCACGGTCTTTACCTGGAATACAATTTTTCCCGGGACGAGGAGTTTGATCCCCGGCTCACCGACACCCTTGACAAAGGGATTGATATCGCCCATAAGATCGGGGCGGACCTGGCCAAGCTGAGCCTGGATATCCGGCGGCCCCGGCCCCTGTACGGCTCCTGTTTTCATCCCAAAGTCATGCGTCAGCTGTGCAATGTCCATGAGGAGATCACGGCCATCCTGCCGCTGCTGGAAAAAACCGGGATTCGGCTGGCCGTGGAAAACCATACGGAAACCTTTGCCGATGAGATTCTCTGGGTGATCCATCAGGTGAACCATCCCCTGGTGGGGGCGTGTGTGGACACGGTCAACTCCATGGGGGTGCTGGAAAACCCGGAATACGCCGTGAAAAAACTGGCCCCTTTTGCGTTCTGCAACCATTTCTGCGATCACAGGCTGACCCGGGATCAGTTCGGTATCCGTTTCCACGGTGTGGCGTTGGGCGACGGTGATATCGACTGTTTCAAAACATTACAGATCATCTGTGATCAGTCTCCCACGGATCGCATCACTTTTGAAATCGAGTGGGACATGGGGGGGGATTCTCTGGAAGTAGCCCGGGAAAAGGAGATGGCAGCCTGCAGGAAAAGCATCCGGTATGCCAGGGAGGTACTGAAAATCGGCCGGCCTGTTTGAAGATTTGACGAACCGCATGTGACCTGTTATGAAGGGGCAGCTTCTTTTTTTAACTCAGAAATTGGGGATGCCATGGAAAAGAACGGGCCGGTGTCGGCAGGCTGTGAAGACGATTCGGCCGGGTTCAGGCTGGATGTGCTGCTGACCCGTCACCGGGAACGTATCGTTCGTGAGTGGTGTGACCGGCTGTACACAGAGGTGTCCGACAATTATGCGGCCAGAGATCAGGATGAACTGGCCCGGACCACGGCCCGGGCCTATGATGCGTTTTGTCATGTACTGGCTGAAAATGACTATACTGCCATCCACCGGTTTATCAACGAGATCACCACTGTTCGGCTGGAATCGGGATTTCCCCTGGATGATGTTCAAAAAGCGTTTGAACTGTTTCGAACACTCATCGTTCCGGTGCTGGTGGATGAATCTCCCAGATCCTGCCTGCGCCGCCACATCGAACAGGTGAACACCTGCCTGGCCTATACCATCCACCGGTTTTCCAATCATTTCCAGAAAATGCATGAAACCTGTCTCAAGGAATATGCAGACCGGCTGGAAGAGGAAGTGGAAACCCGGACCGCCCAGTTGAAGGAATCCGAGCACAAGTACAAAACCCTGGTGGAAGAGATCAGTGACGGATACCTGGTGCTGGAAGGAGAAACCATTGCGTTTGTGAACCCGGCTTTCTGCCAGATGCATGGGATTGACGATTCAAACCAGATATTGATGACACCGTTTTTGACCTTTGTCCACAAGAAAGATCGGCACAGGGTCCGGCAGCTCATCACCCGTAACAACGAATTCGACACTTCCGCAACGGCGGCCTTTGAATACCTGCGCCTGCGCAGAGACAGCCGGTCCCTGCCCACAGAAATGGGATGCCGGCCCTCCCGGTTTGAAGGCCGTGACTATACCCTGTGTATTGTCAGGGATATCACCCGGCGAGTAAAACTGGAGAAAAAAAGCCGGCAGATGGAACGTATGGCCTATATCGGACAGATTACGGCATCGCTGTCCCATGAAATCCGTAATCCTTTGTCTTCCATTAAAATGAACCTGCAGATCCTGGGACAGAACAACCGGTTCACCGGGAATGACGAAAAACGGCTTCAGATAACTCAGACCGAGATTCAGCGACTGGAGACCATTCTCCAGCAGCTGCTCGTTTTTGCCAAACCCATCTCCGTGACCACGGGTGAGGTGGATGTCAATGACGTGGTCCATTTCTGTGCCGGGCTGCTGGAGGTGAAATTTCGCAAGATTCAGGCGTCATGCCGGGTCGATCTGGATCCGTCCCTTCCGGTGATTACGGCGGACAGGGCCAAAATCGAGCAGGTGGTGATCAATCTGCTGCTCAATGCCCTGGATTCGATCCAGCCCGGCGGGGAAGTCTGTGTCCGGTCCGGGAGTTCACGGCAGAAGCAAACCGAGTTTGTCACCATCCAGGTGTCGGACGACGGTGACGGGATCCCTTCAGAACTGATCCCCCATATTTTTGAACCCTTTTATACCACCAAAATCAAAGGCACCGGACTGGGTCTGGCCAACGTCAAACAGATTGTTCAGGCGCACAACGGCTATGTCAGCGTTGAGAATGGAAATCCCCGCGGCACCGTCTTTAACGTGTATCTGCCCTGTAAAGGAGGCCCGCGTGGCTGATCTGCTCGTTGTGGATGATGAATCCACCATTCTGGAATCCATTTCCATGTTCATGATGGAAAAAGGCCATGTGGTTCATACGGCGGCCACGGTCAAACAGGCCCTGGACCTGTTTGAAAAGAAAAATCCCCAGGTAGTTATCCTGGATATCCGGCTCACGGACGGGTCCGGCCTGGACGCGCTCAGGCAGATGAAGGGGGTCAATCCCCTGGCCAAGATCATCATGATCACGGCATTCCAGGATATGGAAACCACCATCGAAGCCATGAAGCTGGGGGCATACGATTATATCCACAAGCCCCTGGATGCCGTGGAACTGGACAACACCGTGGAGCAGGCCATTGAGAGCCTGGAACAGGACCGGAAACATGCGGAGTTTTCCGACGGACCGGCCGGATTCGACCGGGGGGTGATCGTGGGCAGCAGCCGGGCCATGAAAGATGTGTTCAAGATGATCGGCATGCTGTGCCAGAACCGGGCCACAGCCCTGATCACCGGCGAGACCGGCACGGGCAAGGAGCTGGTGAGCCGCAGGATTCACCTGAGCAGTCCGGACAAAGACAAACCCTTTATCACCTTTGACTGTACCTCCGTGGTCAGCACGCTTCTGGAAAGTGAATTGTTCGGCCATGAAAAAGGGGCGTTCACAGGGGCTGTGACCCAGCGGCCCGGGAAAATCGAGCTGGCAGAGGACGGCACCCTGTTCCTGGATGAGGTGGGGGAACTGCCCTTGACCCTGCAGGCCAAGCTGCTGGGATTTCTGGAAAGAAAAGAATACATCCGGGTGGGCGGATGCCGCAATCTGAGCTCCCGGTGCCGGATCATCGCGGCCACCAACCAGGACTTGACACAAATGGTCAAGGAAAAAACGTTTCGGGCCGATCTGTACTACCGTCTCAAGGTGGTCACCATCACCCTGCCGCCGCTGCGGGACCGGTTGTCGGACATCCCTTTGCTGGTGGATCATTTCATACGAAAATGCGCCTATGACCTGGGGGTGAAATCCATGCAGCTCCAGGACGGATGCATCCAAAGGCTTGAATCCCATGCCTGGACCGGCAATGTCCGGGAGCTTGAAAACGTGATCATTTCCGCGGCAATCCGGTCCCGGGGCAATGTGATTCTGAGAGAAACACTGGATGCGCTGCTGTCCGGCACCGCGCCAAAGGTCAACCGGTATCCGGCCTCCCAGTCCCTGGTCCAGGTGGAGAAACGCCATATCGAGGCGGTGCTGGACTCAGTTCAGTGGAACAAGACCCGGGCCTCCCGGATTCTGAAAATATCCCTGCCCACCCTGCGAAAAAAGATACATAAATATCAGTTGTCACCGAATTCCTGATGAAAGAAACTTTCTAGTACGCAACGTTTCTTTCTGATTTTTTTCATCAACGCGGTCTGTTTCGTCGGCCGTCGCCGGAAAGACATCGCCGTTAATCACCGGGTGTTTCAATTATAATACAGCCATATTGTGATCATGGCACATCAATTGCTCTACTGTTCCAGGACAGCGCACAACACACATTAAGAAGCATATCCGGGATTTCATTCAGATAATTCCGGGTTGTAAAGCAGGCAGTATTATATTTCATTAATTTTTTTCGCAAAAAGGAGAAACGTACATGTCCGCAAGAGCGAACAAACGAAAAAACCTGGGTTTCTTAATTGTGTTTGTTGTCCTCACTGTTCTGTGCTGGTGCCCCATCGGGTATGGCAGGTACGGCGAGGTGGATTTGATCATGGGGATGCCTTCCTGGGCATTTGTTCTGCTTCTGATCGGGGCACTGCTGTTCATTCTTGAGTGGGTCTATCTGTTCAAGACTGATCTGGCACTGTATGAGAAGGATGTGGCAGAGATCGTGGACGTTCTGAAAAAAATTGACATGGAGGAGACCCGCTCATGATCGCTGTCGTTATTATCACCAGTCTGTGTTTTATATCCGTGTTCATCAGTTATGTGGCGTTTCGCAAGGGATTCACCAAAAGTGCGGATGATTATTTTGTGGCCGGCTCCAGCCTGGGGTATTTTGTGCTGATTTTCAGTCTTCTGGCCTCTTTTTTAAGTGCGTTCTCCATGTTCGGGATGTCCAGTTTCGGGTACCGCCTGGGGTATGGCTCCCTGTACGTGCTCACTGCCAACCTGGTTCCCCTGGGGTTTTTGTGGTACTTCATGCACAAAAAGACCTTTCTGTTGGGCCGGGCCAGAAAATGGATGACCATGGGGGCTCCGTTTGGTGAACGGTACGGCACCCCCATGAAAATCATTCTGGTGCTGGTGGTGCTGGTGGCATCCATCCCCTATCTGGTGGCCCAGATCCAGGGAATCGGTGTGATGCTCGAAGCCATGAGCGACGGGCTCATCTCCTTTCGGTTGGGCCTGTTTTTCGTACCGTTTTTCATCGCCATCTATCTCATGATGGGGGGCATGAAAGGGGCTGCCTGGGTCAATGCCATCCAGGGGGTGTTCTTTTCGATCATGGTGTTTGTGCTGTTTTTTTTCGTGATGATGAAAAACGGGGGGTTCGTGCCCACCATGGAACTGGTCATGGCCAAACATCCCAACCTGTTCCAGATCGGCTGGGCCGGAGGCAAGGTGTGGAGCTATCCCATGATTTTCGGAATGGCATCGGCCATGGCTTTGGGATGTGTATGTTTTCCCCAGCCCTATATGCACGCCTATTCCAGCCGGTCCGTCCGGGGCCTGAAAGCCATGTTCCTGTCCTTTGGCGGGATATGCCTGTTTGTGATCACCATGCCCACTCTCATCGGAGTGGCCGCAAATGTCATTGTGCCGGGACTCAAAGGGGTGGAGGCGGATAAAATTTACGGGCTGGTAGCTGCAGCCACCATGCCGGACTGGCTGGCGGCCCTGGCCGTAGCCGGGGGGTTCACTGCAGCCATGTCCACGGTGAACGGGCTGGTTTTCGGCAATGCAGTCAACTTGTCGCTGGATGTGGTCAAGGCAATACGCCCCCAGACCCGGCCCTCTGAATTTATCACCATGGCCAGGGTATTTGTGGCGATCATCATGGCCGTCTGCGTGTGGATCGCATGGAATCCCACCACACCGGTGGCTGAGCTGTCCGTGATCGCCTTCGGTACCGTTGCGGTTACTTTTTTTTCCTTGTGGGGAGCCTACTACTGGAAACGTGCAACAGCCACCGGTGCGATCCTGTCGACCCTGGTCGGCGTTTTTATGAATGTTTTATTCTTTGTTTTGGGGGGTAAGAACATGGTTCTCTTTCCCCAGGAGTTCATGTTCCAGCTGAACGGATTTCTGGCATCATTCATTGTTGCCGGTATTGTTTTCTTTGTCGCCTCGTGGCTGACCACACCCGGTAAAATTGAAGAGAAAAGTTTAAAACTCTTTTTCCATCCTGTGTTGGAAAAATAATTGTTTAGGAGGGAGTCATTTATGGAACTCGAATATCTTGGACTGGAAAGATTTAACGCAGCGGATTATTTTCTGGATCGCAATATCCGGGAAGGCCGGGAAGACATGGTGGCTGTGCTGTGTGAAGACCGGAAGCTGACTTATGGAGAGCTGACAAAAGAAGCCAACCGGTTCGGCAATGCACTGGCATCGTCCGGTGTCCGTATGGAAAACCGGGTGGCGCTGCTGATGCTGGACATGGAACTGTATCCGGCCGCGTTTCTGGGAGCGATCAAAACCGGGGCCGTCCCCATCTGTCTGAATACTCTGATGCGGCCCAAGGATTATCTGTATTTTTTAAATGACAGCCGGGCCCGGGTCCTGGTGGTGGATGAGTCCCTGTATTTCAACATTGAGGAAGTCAAATCCGATCTTATGTTTCTGGAAAAGATCGTGGTGGTGAACAGACAGGGTGAAAAACCGGGGACCGTGTCCTATGACCAATTTGTCGACGGACAGCCCGATACGCTGGAACCGGCCCCCACCGGCCCCGATGATGCCTGTTTCTGGCTGTACAGCTCCGGCTCCACGGGCAAGCCCAAGGGCACGGTGCACCTGCAGCATGACATGCTGTTTTCCGTGGAAACCTATGGCAAACAGGTGCTTAAAATCCGGGAAGACGATGTCTGTTTTTCCGCGGCCAAGATGTTTTTCGCCTATGGCCTGGGTAACAGCCTGTATTTTCCGTTCAGTGTAGGGGCCACCACCGTACTGATGCCGGACCGTCCGACCCCGCAAACCGTGTTCGATACCATTGCCCGGTACAAACCCACCCTGTATTTCGGGGTCCCCACCCTTTATGGCGCCATGCTGGCCCAGGATAAGGGCAGCATGGCCGGGGTCCGGCTTTGCACCTCTGCGGGAGAAGCGTTGCCTGCCCATCTGTTCAAACGGTGGAAAGAACGGTTCAACGTGGATATCCTGGATGGCATCGGATCCACGGAAGTCAGCCATATCTATATTTCCAACCGGGTGGAAGACATCAGGCCCGGCTCCACCGGCCAGCTGGTGCCCGGATATGAGGCAAAAATCGTGGATGACCAGCTCAACGAAGTGCCGAAAGGCGAGATCGGCACCGTGTTGATCAAAGGCGACAGCACAGCCGCTTATTACTGGAACAAGCATGAAAAAACCAAGGAAGCCATGCTCGGCGAATGGTTCAATACGGATGACAAGTTTTTTGTTGATGAGGGCGGATTTTTCTACTATGTGGGGCGGTCCAATGACATGCTCAAAGTGGGTGGCATCTGGGTGTCCCCCATCGAAGTGGAAGCCTGCCTCATCGGTCACCCGGCCGTTCTGGAATGCGCCGTGGTGCCTGGCAGAGACGATGAAAACCTGGTGAAACCCAGCGCCTACATCGTTTTGAACAAGGGATTTGAGGCGTCACCGGAACTTGAAAAGGAGATCAAATCCTATGTGAAAAAAGAGCTGGCCCACTACAAGTTTCCCCGGTGGATCAACTTTGTTGAAGAACTGCCCAAAACCGCCACCGGCAAGGTCAAGCGGTTCGAGCTCAAAGGCAAGGAGGACGACCGGTCCAGACTGTCCGGTTAAAAGCGGGCCGGTCGGATCTGTCTGACCGGTTGAACCTCCCTGATGCAGCCCCCTGTGCCCGGCACGACCTCCGCCGGGCACAGGGGTTTTTTCTGCGGGCCGATGTCCTGAGTTCAGATAAGTGATTTGGCCAGTTTCGCGGCAGACCCGGCATCCGGGGCGAATCCGTCCGCACCGATTTCATCGGCAAACGACTGGGTGACCGGTGCCCCGCCCACCAGGATTTTCACCTGATACCGCAGCCCTGCTTCCACAATTATGCGCCATCGGCCCATGCGGTCTGCCGTCATGGAAGGGTTGGATGCTTCCTCGTTTCCAGATTCTGGTGGAGGTTCCGGGCTGCTACCACGCCAATCCCGGCCTTGAGCAGTGCCTGAGCGGTCAGGTTCATGGCCTGGTGTTTGTCCAGATAGTTCATCTCCAGAGCGGGCATCAGGCCGGCCTGTTCAATCTGATCTCTGGTTAAAAAGTAATCCAGGATGTCAGACGGGTGTTCTCGTTGGGAGTCAATGTCCGGTTCCCCGCCTTCATGCTTGGCTGAGATATTGCCAACCGTCTTGGCCAGTTCCACCAGTTCATCTCGTCGATTATAGGGCTGAATCACAATGGATTAAAACGTTTCCGTGATGTGGTGTTCAAATCGGACGGCCTTTTCAAGACCCAGTTTTTTTCGGATCATGTCGGCCTGGACGATGGTGTCATTGTTGACGGAGTTGGACAGGTTGAACCCGGCCAGGGGGGTGGTGCCGTCTTTTCTGGCAAACATCCTGGCGGTCATCAGGGTCCAGAGAATGAACCAGGGATTGTCATTGCCCACAAACACCGAAATCTTGAATTCAATGTCAATGCCCATCCGGTGCATCATATACCCCATGAGAATCGTGCCCGGATTCACGTTCAGCACCTGTTTGATGCCGAATTCGGTATAGTAATAAAGATATTCTCTGGCCCATTTGAGGGGATAGTCATTGGGCTGGCCGATACCGGCAAAATAACCGGTAATGGTGTCCGGTCCGCCCAGATGGACATTGCCTCCGTCGGTGCCCCGGGTGTCCAGGGATTCGACCCAGGAGGCCCCGATGATCTGCATGGCCGCGGCCGTAGCCATCAGATCCCCGTTGTCTTGTGCCTGTTCCTTCATGCACCTGACCCGGATAAACCGTCCCGGCATGAGTTCTTTATTCGCAATGCAATGCCTGGCCTGGGAAATGAGCCAGGGAAAAAACTGGAGGGCGCTGATTTCAAGCGTGACGGCCCTGGAGAAATCAATGGATGAGGCATCTGATCCGGTATGAGATATGCAGTAGTCATTCATGGGAACAAAAGCATGTCTGTCTCTTTGTTCCATCAGCCATTCCAGATCTGAAAGATAAGGTGATTCGATCTGTTTGAGCCGGTGCATCAGATTGTCC
>JAVVEQ010000028.1:37829-46679 GCA_032250905.1 Desulfotignum sp.
CTCTTTGTTCCATCAGCCATTCCAGATCTGAAAGATATGGTGATTCGATCTGTTTGAGCCGGTGCATCAGATTGTCCGGACGTCCGGCTTCCCTGGCTTTTTCATTAATGGCGTCGACCCCTCCGAATGTGTCGAATAGATCACACAGGGCCTGTGTCATTTCGATGTCCGGACTGGTCAGCAATTGATTGATGGTGGCCACATCTTCGGGGGATATGGCCAGGAGATCCGTTAGGTGTGTCATGATCAGGTCCTCATTGTTTTGTGGTTATTTGATTAATCCCAGAATTCGGGGAATAAACAAGGATATCTGGGGGAAGTAGGTGGTGAGCAGGGCCACCGGCAGGGCCACCAGAGACATCAGTTTCACAGCGGTCCCGATGGTTTCATGGATTTCGCATTCTCCGATGCGGCAGGCCATATAGAGAATGGGGGCCGTTGGCGGGCTGTTGGCACCGATAACCACACTGGTGCCCACAATGGCGGCAAAATGCACCGGGTGTACCCCGTTGGCTTCCATGACCGGCAGCAGCAGCGGGGAGATGATAACGGTCACGCTCAGATCATCCACAATCATGCCGGCGGCGATTAGAAACAGATTGACGACCAGCAGAATCCAGAACGGATCCTTGAATGTGGCCAGCATGAATTCGGTGATCTGTTGGGGCACCCGTTCCATGCTGAAGATCCGCCCCACCACCAGGGAAAACAGCAGGATGATCAGGATGACACCGGTGGTTTCAGCTGCGTCAATGACACTGGTGACCATTGTCCGGGGCGTCATGCCCCGATAGATGAAAAAGCCGATGATAAACGCGGCAACCGCTGATACGGCCGCAGCCTCCGTGGGGGTGAAAATACCGCCGTATATACCTCCCAGAATAATGACAGGCAGAGACATGGCCGGCAGGGCCCGGCGGGTGGAACGGCCCACCGGCAGCTGTTTCTGTGGGGGTTGCGCAATGGAGTGGCCTTCCGGAACCGGCATGGCCCCGTGTTTTTGAAACATGAAATAATTGGCGATACACAGTCCGATGATCAGGAGAATGGCCGGACCGATTGTGGCGGCAAAACAGGCGGCCACGGACTGGCGGGTGACGGCGGCAAACAGAATCATGGTGATGCTGGGGGGGATCAGTATGCCCAGCAGCGAGGAGATGCCCAGCAGTGCGCTGGTGTAGGCCCTGGAATAGCCCCGCTCCGCCATGGGTTTGATCATGATGGAACCGATGGAGGCGACCGCTGCGCTGGCGGTTCCGGAAATGGCCCCGAACAGGGCCGCTGCCAGGATCATGGACATGCCCAACCCTCCCCGGATCCTTCCCACCAGGGATTCGATAAAATCGATCAGGCGCTCAGCCAGGCCTCCGCTCTGCATCAGATACCCGGTGAGGATAAACAGGGGCAGGGCCATGAGGACCACCGAATTCATGGACCGGAATCCGGTCAGCATCAATGAGTCAAAATTGACATCATACAACAGGCCCAGCGCCAGGGTCATGCCGGCAAAGGAAAACGCCACCGGAATTCCCAGCAGCATCAGAATGACCAGTACACCAATGCCGATATATGCTTCCATGATATCTCCTTTTCACCCCTGCTGTTTGAGATGCTTATGGTTCAGCATCGCTCTGACGGCCTGAACCAGGTCACGGATGCCATACGCGGTTGTCAGCAGGCTGGCCACAAAAATACTGAGCATGGAAGACAGCCAGGGCAGATACAGAATCGGCGTGGTCTGAGGCCGCTTGATACCCCATGCCACCAGTCCCCATGCCCACCGGACAAAAAAGAGCAGAATGATCAGCGTGAGGGCCGTGATCAACAGGTCATACACCTTTCTGGTGCGGGGACGGGTGATCAGCATATCCAGTATGCTGATGCGCAGGTGGGACCGGTTGGCGCTGGCAAGGCTGGCTCCCAGCATGTAAAGCCACATCACCAGCAGCAGGTAAATCTCAGGAAGTCCCCGGAATGCATGCTCAAAAAGATGCCGGGCTGAAATTTCGGCAATCATGAGCAGGGTGACGCTGATGCTCAGCACCACGCACGCCGTGTTCAGTATTTTTTTCATCAGAGTATCGATGATTGGCATGTTGCCTCCCGGTCCGGTTTTAATAAGGTTGACAGGGTGGGGCAGGTTGAAGCGGTTTTAAAATAACGCGCCTCAACCTGTCTGCGATTCTGTTACAGTTTGCTTGCGTTCTGACGGATCTGATCCATGAGGTCTTTCCCCACGATTTTTTCCATCTCCGGCCATACCGCTTTTCTGACGGCCTCAATGGCGGCGGCATGTTCCGTTTCAGACAAAGGAATGTATTTGATGCCGTGATCAATGGCTTTCTGCCGGTAGAGAAGATCCGTTTCCCGGCCTTCTTTGAACTGTTTTTCCATCACCTTTTTCGCGGCATCCGCCACGATGGCCTGATGGTCTTTGCTCAGGGCGTTGAACCGATCCAGGTTGGCCACCAGATTGGCGGTCATGAACTGCTGTTTGGCATGGACATAGTATTCGATGACATCCCGGAAATATTCATAATCCCAGAAAATAATGTTGGCGGCATCCCCATCCACCACACCGGTCTGAATGGCGGTGTACAATTCATTCCAGGCAATGTCCGCTGTCTGGTAGCCTAACGTCTGCACGACATGGGCAAAGGGAAATGCCGGCGGTGTTCTGACCTTGATCCCTTTGGCTCCCTCAATGGTGGTGGCATACCGGCCCCGTGTGGCGATGCCGTTGAATCCCTCCGGCCAGGGCCCAAAAAATTTGAGTCCGAGTTCTTCAAACAGGCTGTCAACAATCTTGTTGAGCCATCCGCCCGGGGCGTATGCAGCCATGGCATCTTCCCAGCTCAGGACCATATAGGGGGTGTAAAGAACGCTGATGCGTTTGTCGTAAGAGGTCATGGGCCAGGACAGCATCAAGTCGATATCTCCCATGACAAACTGATCAAACACTTCCTGCTGGCCCCCCAGTTCCCCCTGGAAATAGACATTGACCTTGATATCGCCGTTGGACTGTTTCTGGA
Source organism: Desulfotignum sp. (assembly GCA_032250905.1). GTDB lineage: Bacteria > Desulfobacterota > Desulfobacteria > Desulfobacterales > Desulfobacteraceae > Desulfotignum. The sequence continues at coordinate 40,862 of JAVVEQ010000028.1, forward strand.
TCAGATCGGCCCAGTATTCCATGGCATTGCCGGCCGGTGTGCCTTTGCTGCCGTCGGCGGTGGCCAGTTTAAGGGTGACCTGGGCGGCAGATGCCTGTAACATGCCGATGGATAAAGACACCATGACACAGAAAAGGATGATACCCAATGGTTTCATTTTTTTTGCAGACATAATTCCCTCCTGTCTTTTTCACACCGATGGTGTGGGGTTATGATATTTTCAGGTGTCGGATTATCCGATCACCGAAAAGCTGGAATCCGGATTGATTTCCCGCAGGCGGCTGTAAAATCCGATATTGCATTCCCGCCGGGTGTAGTGCATGGTAAATTTTACCGGATCGCGGTCGTGGTCACGGCCGTTTTCGCAGGCCTTGATCAGTTCAGCCATGAGTACGCCCACCACCGGGGCGTTCTTGTACTGGTTCCCTGACGTACCTACGGCCATGTAAAAGCCGGGCAGATCTGATTTGTCGTAAATGGGAATCCAGTCGTCCGAGGCATCGTACAGATCCACCAGGCCCTGGCTCCTGCCAGGACCGGGGATGGGCATGTCCTTGAGGCGCTGAGCCTCCCGCATGACCTGGGTGGTCCACTGGTCCGTGAAGTTCTGGTTGTAACCGTCCGGATCCTCGACATATTCCAGGGTGTCGCATTCCGGGTCTTCAGATCCGATGAGCACGTGGTTGCCGATTTCCGGCCGGGAATAACACCCGATATCCGAATCAGAAATAATGGTGCCCATGGTGCTGTAATCCACCCCGTCCGGGGCCGGCACATGACAGACCTCCTGTTTCAACGGCCGGGTTTTGATGTTCATCCCGTCCAGCACCCCGGCCATCTCATTGATTTGATACGAATGGGGACCGGCCACGTTGATCACCACCGGCGCCAGGATCTGCGTGCCGTCTTTGAGTGTCACCCCCGCACACCGCCCGTCTTTTTTCAGGATATCACTCACTTCGGCATTGAACCGGTAGGTGACGCCCAGATGTTCGGCTGCCACCTGGACATTGTGAACCGACTGCTTGGGATCACTGATGAGCCCGGATTCAGGGATGTAAAGGGCACCGGCCACCTGATCTCCTGTGGGGTGCCCGAACCGTTCGTCCGAAGGCAGGGTGGGGGGGCCGTACTGCCGGGTGTCCATCATGGGAAACCGCTGCCGGATCTCTTCAGGCGTCAGTTCTTCATAGCAGACGTGCAGTTCATCCAGGGCAGCCATGACATTTTTCAGAAAATGGTTTTTTTCAGTTTTCATGACCAGGCACCCGGTGTTGATATATTTCACCATTCCGGTGGGGTCCTGGGTGCCCAGATACCGGGCCCAGTCCAGCCAGTAGTAATAGCCTTCCCGGGCCATGGCCACCCCGTCCGGTGTGGAATAGTGCAGCCGGATGATGGCGCAGGAACCGGATGTAGACCCGAAACCAGCGCCGGACAGTTTGTCGATATTCAGGACCTTTCTGCCCTGTTTTGCCAGCTCGAATCCCACGCAGGCGCCGATGATCCCGGCCCCGACGACAATGACATCATAGTGTTCTGACATGTATAAAAACCCTTTCTAATGATTTGATTGGTTGATTCTGTGCTCAGCGGTTATTTGCCGGACAGCTGGATCAGTTCTTTTTGACCTTGTTCTTTTATCCGGTCCAATTCGGAAAGCACTTTTCCCGGGAGTGATTGCGGCTGATGGGTGTCAAGAATTTTTCTGATCTCTTCCCGGACCCGGTGCTCAACGGTTTTCGATCCTGCCTGCTTCCAGGTTTCATACGGCTGGCGGGTGAAAATTTTTGACCGCCACAGCTGACTTTTAAAATGGGTCATGGTGTGTTTCTGCTGAAGAAAATGACCGCCGGGGCCGACATTGGCGATGACATCCAGGGCCAGGTGTTCTTCGCTTACCTCAAACCCGCTTAAAAACCGTTTGGTCATGCCGATGATATCATTGCTCATCACCAGCTGTTCCACGGCGCAGGCCATGGACATGTCCATGTACCCCACATCATGGATCAGATTCAGGCCGGCCATGCCCTGGGCCATGATGTGATATGCCGCTTCAGCCCCTGCCTGTCCGTCCAGACATTTGGCATCGGTGGCTCCCGCCAGTCCCCAGGTGGGAAGTCCCATGGACTGGGCCACCTCGCTCTGTGCGGCCAGGCAAAGGCTCATCTCGGGAGACCCGACACTCATCAGGGCCTGGGCCATGTCCAGGATTCCGAAATTACATCCAAGACCCACCGGGCATCCCGGCCGGCGCAGCTGGGCGATCACCACACAAAACAGCGATTCCGCCATGCCCTGGGCCACAGCCCCGGCCATCGTCACCGGCCCGGTAGCTCCCGGCTGGATGGCCGGTCCCATCATCTGGGGCATGCCCCGGTCCGCAGCGATAAGAATTCTGTCAGCCGGTTCCCGGGGCATGATCAAGGGAGAGATCGGTTCCGGATAAAGGACCAGAAACGGTTTTTCCCGCAGGTTTTGTTCCCCTCCGGCCACCTCAGCGGCCATGTCGTAAATCAGTTCGGTCCCCCGGGGTGAATAGGCCAGGAACACTATGGGTTTGCTGGTGTGGGTGACTGTAGCGTGGAACTCATGCAGATCTGCGGCCACGGCCGGGACATCCTGGGCCGATCCCATGGGCATGAGCCAGTCGATATTTTCCAGTGTATCCGCAATGGTGGCCGCCCGGGCCAGATCTTCCACCCGGGTTTGATGATATTCACCGGTCAGGGCATCTTTGGTATTGGGGCTGGCAGTGGCGGTGCCGTAATAACTGTTCCGCCCGGACACATCCATGGTCCGCCTGCCCTGCCGGTCAAACAGATACCATCCTTTGGGTGCTGAATCCAGACAGCCCTGGACAATGAACGAGGGAACCTTGACACGTTCCCCGGTTACGACGGCCCCGGCAGATTTAAGCATATCCCGGACATCCGGGTGCAGAACCTTGAAACCAATGCTTGCCATGATTTCGAAAGCCGCCCTTTTGATTCGTTCAATCTGGTCTTCGGTCAGCATCTGAAACCGGGGACTGGCTTTCCAGGTGATGTTGGTCTGGATCATATCGGGTCCTCCATCGAATGGTTAAGGTTAAAAAACATTCTATGCTTTAATGATTAAATCATTAAATTAAAAAAAAATCGATGTCAAGCGATTTTTTTCGGGAATTTCAAATTTTTAAATGAGAGGGTTGAACCAGGTTATCCGCTGGCAATCATTCCGGTTTGTTTTCCAACAGTTTCATGAACCGGTAAAGAAGCTCTTTGACAAATTTGGCGACGGTTTCTTCATCCCGCTGATCAATGGCTGGAATGATTTTTTCCCAGAAAGCGATGGCTTCTCTGGTTTCCTGTTCACCACCGAACCGATGGTACTGGGCATAGTTCTGGAGATTATTGATGATAGGCGTTAACACTACTTCATAGGTGCGGTTGTCAATGATAATCAAACATTTTTTGCGAAGTTCATTTTCAATCTGAATCAGTTTGAACCAGCCGGGTTTTCCCTTGCCGATACACGCTTTCAAACGTTCCAGATAGTCCCAAAGGTCCTTGATATCATCGTCTGATGCCCGTTGGGTGACCAGCCGGAACAGTCCGGCCTCCACTGTGGCCCTGAATTCGTAAAGTTCTCTGTGGGATATAACCATATGGCGCATGAGCATTTCAATGCTGTTGATCATGTGCTTTGTGGAGACTTTGCGAATGAAAAAGCCTCCCCTTGCCCCTTTGCGAACTTCCAGCAGCCCTTTCTGCTCCAGAATGGCCAGGCTTTCTCGGACCGTTCCGAGACTGGCGCCCAGGATATCCTGCAACTCCCGGGTGGAAGGGAGTTTGTCCCCGGGCTTGTATTCACCATCAAGGATGGCGTTTTCTATTTGACTGGTCACATTTTCCACCAGGCTGATGTTTTTTGCTTTTTTAAGTTTTGGCATAATATATTAATCAATAAAAAATTAATGGTTTAATCATTATTTTTAAAAGCTTCTATATACGGAGTTTTGAAATAATTGACAAGCAGAAAATTGACAAGAAGATTGTCAATCTTTTTAGAGATTCAGCTTTGTCTTTTGTCCCAGACTTCCTGGGGAAAAATTTTTCCGGGATTCAGGATGCCGTGAGGATCCAGCATTTTTTTGATCTGCAGCGCCAGATCCTGGGTGGCATCATCCAGGTTGACGCCCAGGTATTCTTTTTTGGCCAGGCCGATGCCGTGTTCAGCGGCAATCCGTCCGCCCATGGCTTTTGTCAGGGAAAATATCCGGCGGGTGATATCGTCAGCTCTTTCAGGAGATAAAGGGGCAGCTGTTTCGGCTACACCGAGGTGGATGTTGCCGTCGGCAAAATGACCGAAAGAGGGGATCCGCAGGTGGTGTTCCTGTGCCAGGGACGCCAGTTTTTCCAGCATCTCAGGGATGGATGCCGGCGGCACGGCAATGTCTTGTTCCAGCCAGTGCGGGCAGAGGCCGGCCAGGGCACCGTGGATGCTGCGGCGGACTTCCCAGAGCTGTTCCCGCTCTGTTGGATTCCGGGCGGAATGGACACCGGTGGCACCGCACTGACCGCATATCTGCCGGACCGTTGCCGTCTCCTTGGCTACGGCATCAACGTCCCCGTCCAGTTCGATGAGCAGCATGGCTCCGGTGTCCGGGGATATCAACGATGCCACAGGATCTGTCAGGCCGGTTTTTTTGACCGCCTCCAGGCAGAACCGGTCGATGAATTCCAGGGTGCAGGGCGTCACCCCGGTTTTGAGCAGCATGGGCACCACCCGGCCGGCGGGCTGGATGTCCGGAAAACTCACGGCCAGAGTCTGGAGGGTTTCGGGCAGGGGCACCAGCCGGACAATGGCTTTGGTGATCACCCCTAACGTGCCTTCCGATCCCACAAACAGTTCGTTCATGGAATAGCCCACCACATCCTTGATGCATTTGGATCCCAGCGTGACCAGACGGCCGTCCGGAAGCACCACCTCCAGGCCCAGGACATACTGCTTGGTGACCCCGTACTTGGCCGCCCGCATACCCCCTGCATTCTCCGCGATATTGCCCCCGATGGTGGAAAATCCGGCACTGGCCGGATCCGGCGGATAAAACAGCCCTTTTGTTTCCACGGCTTTCTGGAGGGTGCCTGTGATCACTCCGGTTTCCACGGTGGCGCACAGGTTGTCGGTATCAATTTCCAGGATCCGGTTCATCCGTTCCAGTACCAGGACAATGCCGCCGGAAGCCGGCACGGCCCCGCCGGTCAGTCCGGACCCGGCGCCCCTGGGCACCAGCGGAATCCTTTGGATCGCGGCATAATGCATCACCTTGCAGACATCTTCCGGGGTGTGGGCGAACGCCACGGCCAGGGGCACGGCCTGGTCCGCCCCGGCGTCAAAGGCATAGGTCCACCGGTCTTCCAAATCGAACAGGCACTGGTCAGGCCCCAGCATCGCCGTGAGTTCCTGCCGAATCTGTTTCGATGTCTTTGAATCTTTTGAAAAAGGGTTCATCATTCCTTGCGGAGTTCAATTGAATAATAGCAGGACAGCGTCAACTGCCCATTTATTTTGTTCGAAATTTTTCCATATCAATTCTGAGTATATTTTAAAATCAAATAATTACAATAGAATTAAAAAAGATCAGTGGACTGGAGCCCCTCTGGCACCAAAAAACCGGCGAGTTTCCAACCTCGAAAACCGGGTGCTGAAAAGGTTGAAGAATCTGTTCTGAAATTGTCCGAATGAAGTTTGACAGTTGATTTTTTAATATCCTTTAATTTCAAGAACATAAACCCCTACAAAAATTCTTTGGCACTACCATACCACATTTTTC
>JAVVEQ010000029.1:0-46113 GCA_032250905.1 Desulfotignum sp.
GCTGTATCTTTATTATTATTCATATATTGGTTTTATTTGTCTGTATTGTTTTTATCAAATTCATTTACAGACTTTGCCCATGCATCGCTGAGATCTTCATAGGCTTCCGAAAACCCTTGTTTCATTTCTTCCCATGCACTGGTGGAACTGGCTTTTAAACTGCCGTATTTCTCAGCCACATCATTACGTTTTTTGCGCAGTGTTTTGAGGCTTTCCCGGGTTTTTTCACGGGCCGCACTGCTCATTTGATCCCAGTTGTCTGCGATGTCTGTCTCCAGTTCATCAATGCGCCTGTCCAGGATATCCATTGCTTTTTTGGACCGCTGAATCGCCGCATCACGCTGATCAGCCGTATAGCCTTTGAGGGCTTCGATCAGATCCTGTGCTTCCTGTTGAACCGCATCGATTGTGGTGTTGTCCTCGTGGGATTTAGCAAAACCCGCCGGCATTGTTACAAACATGACCATTAAACTCCACACACATATTGCGCTCATTATTTTTGCACGCATCCTTTACCATCTCCTTATCTTGTCGTTTTGTTTTTAACGCCATCCTAACCGATTATTTCCTGTGTATTTCACCTTAAGAGCCTGGTCGGCCACCGCCCGGGCAGGCCCAGGCGCGATCTCCAAACTCCTGCCGGCACCTGGAACCGAACTCAGCTTTCAATATCTTTTTTTAGCTTGTCAAATTCTTCTTTTGTTATCTCACCTTTGGCGTACCGTTTCTTTAAGGTTTCCGACGGGCTTTCTTTTTCCGTACCTGTCAAAGATCCGGTTGTTTTACCGCGGTTAATAACAAAGTAGAAAATAACTGCTACAATAATTATTAACAGAATCCACATAAAAATTCCTCCATAGCCGCCATATCCCATCATATGGCCCCATCCACCCATAGACCGGTCCACCGGCTTATGGGTGCATCCAAAAAAAAACGGTATCAACATCACCGGAATCACCGATATAAAAAATGTGAAAAATTCGTTTTTCATGATTCCCCCTCTAATGAATGCTTCTTTGTTTTTCGGCCCGTTTCTTAATCAGTTTCAATGCATTGTTTTCACGGCTTCTCTGACCATCTGGCATGCATACCCCCATTCGTTGTCATACCAGCTCATCACCTTGAGCAGATTACCGTCCACCACCTGGGTCATGCTCGGATCAACAATGGAAGCCCGGGGGTCTTTAATGATGTCCGAAGAAACAATGGGATCCCGGGCCACACCCAGAATTCCCCGGTACCGTTCAGTTTGAGATTCTTCATGAAAAATCTCATTGACCTCTTCTACTGTCACATCCCGCTCCGTCACAAAGACCAGGTCGGCAATGGAACCCGCCGGCACCGGACCGCGAACCGCGACACCGTCAAATTTCCCCCTGTATTGCGGAAGCACGTTTGTGGTGGCCTGGGCCGCACCGGTGGATGTCGGTACAAAATTGACGGCTGCCGCCCTTCCCCGCCGCCATTTGTTTCTGGGCGCGTCCATGAGGGACTGGCTTGATGTATACGCGTGAATCGTGGTCATGATGGCCTTTTGAATTCCAACTCTTCTTCCCAGAATTTCGACCACCGGGCTGATGCAGTTGGTAGTACAGCTTGCACAGGAGACCATCCGGGGAGATCCCTCCAACTGGTTCACCCCGTGCACCACCATTTCCACTTCCCCCGTTTTCTCGGGCGCTGACAGAAAAACCCGTTTTGCACCGGCTTTCAGATGCTTTTCCAGGTCTTGTTTCTTTCGAAAAACACCGGTGCATTCAAAAACAATGTCAATATCAAGCTCGCCCCATGGAAGTTCGGCCGGATCCTTTTTATTGAACATACGGTATTGCTTTCCATTTATCTGCAGTTCGTCTTTATCGGCCTCTACCTCTTTTTCATACCGGCCGCATACGGAATCATATCTCAACAAATAGGCAAGATTATCCACAGGCAGCAGATCGTTCAATGCCAATAGTTCAAGCTCCGGGGTTTCCAGTATTATTTTAAGGACTGCTCTTCCTATTCTGCCAAGGCCATTGATTGCTACGCGGGTTGTCATAATTCTTTCCTTTTTGGTTTTTTTAAAAAAAAGGCCATAAAGTCATTCTTTAATGCATTGTCTGTGCAGTATCAGTTTTCTGAAATCATGGTTTCAAACAATCTTTCAGTGTCTTCTTTTCGGCACAGTTGTGTTCCGGACGTCATGACGGCTGCTGTACCGGATGCCACACCGAAGATGACGGATTCTTTGAGCGGCTTACCCCGGGCAAGATGTAACACGATACCAGCCACCATGCTGTCTCCGGCCCCCACCTTGCTGATAATGGGTACCGCAGGCGGCCGGATATGGAGGGAGCTGTCCTTTGTAACCATCAAGGCGCCTGCCGCACCCAACGAAATGACCAGCACCTGGAAGAGACCTTTGTCGACCATGTTTCCGGCTTCAGCCTTGATCTGGGATTCTTCTGTGATATCTTTGCCTGCCAGTTTCCTGAATTCACCGATATTGGGCTTGATCATATACACCCCTTCCCTGCATGCTTTTTCCAGGGCCTCTCCTGAAGTGTCCACGATCACTTTTGCTCCCCGGTCTTTTCCTGCCCTTGCCAGTTGTGCATAAAAATCAGCAGGCACACCTGGAGGAAGGCTTCCACTGGCCACCAGATAATCCGGCCCGGGCTTTGTGACCGACAAATGCACAAGAAACTGTTCCCATTCTTTTGGTTGCAACTCCGGCCCCGGCATGCCGAAACGATACTGCTGATCAGTAGATTCCTCCAAAACAACAAGGCTTTCCCTGATGATTCCTTCAATGGGAAAAGAGCGATGCACCAGGCCTTCTTCATTCAGGAGTTCTGTCAGTTTCTCTCCTGTCAGCCCCCCTGCAGGATAAAGAAGCATCGATTCTCCGCCCAGTTTTTTGATGGCCCGGGATATATTGACCCCACCCCCGCCCGGTTCAAAACGAGGGGGCTTGCAGTAAAGCTTTTTTTCAGCCACCACATTTTGGACGCTTGAACTCTTGTCGATGGCCGGATTCATTGTGATGGTTACAATTGTTTTCAATGATGGGCTCCTTTTGGATTCAATTTTGTTCCATTTCGGCCACGCGCCTTATGACCTGGAGGACACTGTCGGGCTGCAGCGAGATGGAATCGATACCCGCATCAACCAGAAAGGCGGCAAACTCAGTATCATTGCTGGGGGCTTCCCCGCAGATCCCCACCTTGCGGCCGGCCTTGTGCGCGGCTTCAATGAGCATGCGGATCAATATCTTGACAGAGGCTTCGCTTTCATCAAACAAAGGGGCCAGCTTTTCTGAATCACGTCCGATGCCCAGCGTCAGCTGGGTGAGATCATTGGAGCCGATGGAAAACCCGTCGAACCGCTCGGCAAATGCTGCAGCTTCCAGAATATTGGCAGGTATTTCCGCCATAATGTATACTTTAAGATCATTTTCACCCTGTTTCAGACCATTTTGGGCCAAGACTTCAATCACCTTGTCCGCCTCGGCCGGAGTACGGCAAAATGGAATCATGATGGTCACATTCTTAAAACCCATGCTTTCCCTTACCCGGCGGATGGCCCGGCATTCCAGGGCAAAACCGTCCTGGTAGGCGTCACTGTAGTAACGGGAAGCACCGCGCCACCCGAGCATGGGATTTTCCTCTGCCGGCTCGAACTGGCGGCCGCCGATCAAATCAGCATATTCGTTGGTCTTGAAGTCGCTCATGCGCACAATCACCGGGTGGGGATACCTGGAGGCCGCGATGGTGGCAATGCCACGGGCCAGAAGTTCCACAAAATACCCGGTCTTGTCCTCATATTCCCATGTCAATTTCTCTATTTTGTCTCTGGCCTTCTTGTCTTCAACCGTATCAAAGCGGGTCAGGGCGAGCGGATGAATTTTGATCACGTTGTTGATCAGGTATTCCATGCGGGCCAGGCCCACCCCTTTACAAGGCAGTTTCCACCAGCGCATGGCCGCCTGGGGGGTCCCGATGTTCAGCATGATCCGGGTCTTTGTTTCCGGAATATCCTCCAGGTTCAGATCCTTTGTTTCGAACGCCAGTTTTCCGTCATACACATAGCCCTTGTCTCCTTCGGCACAGGAAACGGTCACTGCCTGGTCCTGCTTGAGGATCTGTGTCGCATTCTCAGCCCCCACAATGGCGGGGATTCCCAGCTCGCGGCTGACAATGGCGGCATGAGAGGTGCGTCCTCCCTGATCCGTGACAATGGCTGCGGCACGCTTCATGATCGGAACCCAGTCCGGATCGGTCATGGTGGTGACCAGTACCGCACCGTCCTTGAAATGATCGATCTGCTGTGCACTCTTGATAGCGCTGACCTTTCCTGAAGCAATGGCATGGCCGATACCCAGTCCGGTAACCAGGCGCTCTCCCGGCGCTTGTGTGAGCGTATATGTCTTCATGTTCCCAACGATTTTCCGGGACTGAACAGTTTCCGGCCTGGCCTGCACGATGAACACATTTCCCTGTTCACCGTCCTTGGCCCATTCGATGTCCATGGGCGTGTCATAGTGTTTTTCGATCTCCACGCCCCACCGGGCAAGCTGCATGATCTCACGGTTCGTCAACACAAAGGATTCACGCTCCTTTTTGGAGGTATTCAGATTTTTTGTGGGCTTGGTTTTGGCATACACCATTTTCTTTTCCTTGGAACCGCGGGTTTTTTCAATAATCGGATCGATGCCGTTCTTTCCCAGAAATGGTTTGAAAACCGTGTACTGATCCGGGTTGACCGTACCCTGGACCACGTTTTCTCCAAGGCCCCAGGCCGCGTTGATCAGGACCACATCCGGAAACCCGGAATCCGTATCCAGGGTAAACAATACCCCGGAACCGGACAGATCGGACCTGACCATTTTCTGGACTCCCACAGAGAGTGCCACCTTCATGTGTTCAAATCCTTTTTCTTCCCGGTAGGCAATGGCCCGGTCCGTGAACAGGGATGCCATGCATTTTTTACAGGCCGCAAGCAGGGCTTTTGTTCCGGTTACATTCAAAAAAGATTCCTGCTGCCCGGCAAAACTGGCATCCGGCATATCCTCCGCCGTAGCGCTGGACCGGGCCGCCACGTCCACATCTTTTGCATCGTACCGTTCGGAAAGCGCTTTATAGGCAGAGGAGATTGCCTGGACGACATCCTCAGGCATTTCTCCCTGTTTGAACAGATCCCGGATGGCCTGCCCCGTTTTTTGCAGTGATGTCTCTTTTTGTTGATAGGCTTTGAGCAGTTTTGTAATTCTGTCCTTCATCTGATTTTTTTCGATGAATGCCCAAAAGGCTTTTGTGGTCGTCGCAAATCCGTCCGGAACAAAGATGTCCTTCTTTTTAAGGGCCCGTACCATCTCACACAGCGACGCATTCTTGCCCCCAACCTGGCCGACATCTTTTGAATTCAGATCTTCAAACCATATTACATATTTGTCCTGCTTTGCGGTATTCATACTATATCTCCTGTAAATCCTTTCTTTTTTTCAGCCCTGAATTCATTTTTTTGCCGGCAGCAATCTCTGCAAGTCACTCTGATAAACAGCTATTTGAATCTGGATCTGGCTGATTTTACCGCCTCCCCCAGTGACTTCCACGCAAGTTCAATACCGGATTTAAGATCTTCCCATGCATCTCCACCAGCGGATTTGAGTTCTGTCAGTTTTTTCTGGGCCGCTTCCTGTTTGGTGCGCAACTCTTCGATCTGCTTGTAATATTCAAGTTTGGCCGTGGCATCTGCCTTGTCAGCTTTGGCCTTCATCTTATCGATGTCGGTTTTCCATTCTTTCAGCTGTGCCTCTAATTTTTTCGCGTACGCTTCTTTTCTGCTCATTGTTTTCTCTCCTTTTATGGTGTGATTTCATTTAACATGTATAACCTCTTCAAATCGCTCACACGACAATCCTGTTGTTTTCCGCACCCTGATCATCACAAACAACGTCGCTGCAATTAGGGTCGCAGGTCCATTCTCCATCCACAATGAATTTATATTCATAGGTGCCTTTTGGCAGAATTTTTATTTTTTCCCATGTCCCTGTTTCATCTTTTTTCATGGGATCCACATCCTGGGACCACTGATTAAAAGTTCCGGAAAGCATCACCTTTTGAGCTTCCGGGGCAAAAACCCTGAAAACAACGCGCTTCTTTTTTTTCTTGGCCATTCTTTTTCTCCTCGTAAATGTGGTTGTCTTTTTCATCCGACCAGTATTGCAACCGACTGCCCTGGAAGCATGAGTGTGGTATTTTCAACACCGAAGCCGTCTTCTGATGACAGAACCATTGTTTTATCTTTTGCTGCGGCACAGGAAATGATCCTGGGTGCATCTGCAAAATTGCACGCTACCAGCACAGGTCCCCTTACCATGGTCAGCCAGCGCTCTGTTTCGTTGAAAACAACAGAGACCCGATCCATTCGTCCATCCGTTAAGGATGCCGGGCCGCGCCGCAGCGCAATGAGCGATTGGTGCCACGCCAGCATCCCTTTGCCTGCATCCTGCTGCAGTTCATCCCAGTTGAGCCTGGATTGCAGAAAGGTTTCTTCTGCCTGGGGATCGGGAATGTTTTGACTTTCCCATCCAAATGCGGCAAATTCTTTTCTCCGGCCTTTTTTCACCGCCTCCCCCAGCCCGGATTCCTGGTGATCGGTAAAATATAAAAACGGTGTCGTGGCCCCCCATTCTTCCCCTTGAAACAGCATGGGCACGAAAGCAGACGTCATTACCAGGGCAGCACCGATTTTCAAAAGACCCGGGGGAAGCAGCCGGCCTGTGCGTTCTCCCAGTGCACGATTTCCGACCTGGTCATGATTTTGAAGGCAGGCCACAAACTGGCTGCCGCACAGCCCATTGGCCGGCCGTCCGTGATACCGGCGGCGGTAACCGGAATAACAACCGTCATAAACAAACCCCCGAGTCAGGACTCTGGTGAGCTGGGCCAGGGTCCCGAAATCCTGATAATAGCCCTGGCTTTCCCCGGTCAGCACCGCATGCAGGGCATGGTGGAAATCCTCGTTCCACTGGGCATCCATACCGTACCCCCCCACCGCTGCCGGGCGCACCACCCGGGAATCATTCAGATCGCTTTCTGCAATGAGAACAAAATGCCGGCCCAGGGCAAATTCCAGCATTTTCACCTCATTGGCAAGCTGTTCCAGGAAATGGACAGCGGACATATCGACAATGGCATGGACCGCATCAATCCGCAGTCCGTCAAAGTGATAGTCCTGAAGCCACATCAAGGCGTTGTCTATAAAATATTGCCGCACCTCATTGCTTTCCCGGCCATCAAAATTAATTGCCTCTCCCCAGGGGGTGGTATACCGGTCTGTAAAATACGGCGCAAACCGGGCAAGATAATTTCCCGCAGGCCCCAGATGGTTGTAAACCACGTCAAGCAGAACGGCCAGACCGCGACGGTGACAGGCATCCACCAGCCGCTTCAACCCTTCGGGGCCTCCGTAGGCCTGGTGTGGGGCATACAGGTCGACGCCGTCGTAGCCCCATCCGCGGTCACCGGAAAACTGGGCCACCGGCATCAGTTCCACATGGGTGATACCCAGTTTTGCGATATGATCCAGGCGGCCGATCACTGCCTCGCATGTGCCTTCGGGTGTGAAGGTTCCCAGGTGCAGCTCGTAGATGACGGCTGAACCCAGGGGCGGCTGCTGCCAGCCGTCATCGGTCCACTCAAAAAGAGAATGGTCCACCCATCTGGAAAAACCATGTATGCCATAGGGCTGCCAGGGGGAGCGCGGATCCGGAAACGGTCCGTTGCCGTCCACCCCGTAGGCATAATCAACACCGTGTTTCATAAAGGGTGCGTCCACATGCCACCAGCCGCCTGCATCTCTTGTCATGGCAAGTACCTGGTCGCTGCTGTGTAATGTGACTTCATGGGCATTCGGAGCCCAGACACGCATCTCTGCCATACCGTTTATTTCCTTTTCATCAGCAGGCCGACGGGAAAACGGCGCAGCATTTCCTGGAGACGGACAGGGCCGCCGTCTGAAGTATCTCCTGTCAGGACATTGTGCCATTTTCCCTGAGGCAGTTCCACAATGGTATCGTCCCAGTCATTATTCAGACCCATAACAAGCCTTGGGACCAGCGTGATCACTGTCTGTTCCCGGGAAAACGCCACCAGATGGTCTGCTTTTCTGCCTGCTGCGTACAATGGGCAATAATCGGCCCGGGGACCAAAAAGTTTCGGGTGCGTACCGCGCAGATGCAGGGCCTGCCGGATGACCCAGAGTTTGGGCAGGCCTTTGTCCATCCCGGCCAGAATCTCTTCAGGGCACAGTTGCGGCAATTGGCTGAGCAGGCGGCGGCGCAGGTCAAAATCCACCGGCCTGCGGTTATCCGGGTCCACCAGACTCAAATCCCACAGTTCGGTGCCCTGGTAGATGTCCGGGACTCCCGGGGCGGTGAGTTTGATCAGGGTCTGGGCAAGGCTGTTGATCCTGCCGGGCCCGATCAGGTTTGCGACAAAGTTTTCCAGGTCTGTGCAGAATGTTCTGTCTGCCAGTACGGCTGAGATAAAATCAGTCAGGCCGCGCTCATAAACCGGGTTCGGGGCTGTCCAGGAGGTGTTCAATTTGGCCTCTTTAACCGCTTTTTCCATATAGGCACAGATCCTTTTAAGATCAATGGGCCAGGCCCCCACCAGGGTCTGGTATAACAGGTATTCGGTATTTGGGTCAGGCAACTGGCCTGTCCGGTGGCGGGCATTGTTTTCCGCCCATCTGCAGACCGCTTCGGTCCAGTCCCCGGGAATTTCGGAAAGCAGGGCTATCCGGGCCCTGACATCTTCGCTGCGCTTGGTATCATGGGTGGTGGAGGCCAGCATACCCTGTGGATATTCTTCCTGTGCACGGGCGCAGGCGTCATGAAATTGCCGGAGAGACACGCCGAACCGGCCGGGATCTCCTCCAACCTCATTGAGGCAGATCAGGCGGTGGTAGCGGTAAAAAGCGGTGTCTTCAACCCCCTTGGCCATGGCCGGACCGGTCAATTGCTGGAACCGCATGGCCAGTTCTGCCTCCAGCGCCCCGCTGGTCTGCAGCAGAAGCAGGTCTTTAAGAAACAAAAACAATTCCGGGTCCAGGTCTGTCAGCACCATTGCAGCCGCTTCAATGGCTGCTTCAACATACTGTTCATCCTTTTGTGAAACCTTGTTCATGGCTGCAGACACATAGGACCGGTAGACCGGAAAATGCACCGCTGTTTCACACAGCGCCTTTTGCAACTGATGCCGTGAATAGTCCCGGTGCCGTCGATGTCTTTCACAGACATCTTCAAACAGGCCTGTGAGACGATCGATCTCACTGACAAACAGCGTGGTGAGCACCCGGCGCTTGCATTCATGGACCTGGGTGGCAAAATGGGTCTGAATACCGGCAAAATCGGCATAACATTGTGTCAGCGCACCCTCATTTTCCGCATTGATCATCAGCCCGCCGGCAAGATTCATATAATCATACCCTGTGGTGCCGGCAACAGGCCAGTCTGATGAAAGATGTTCTCCGGGTTCAAGAATTTTTTCCACCACGATCCAGGCATCTGGGCAGACGTTTTGCAGCCTGTAAAAATATTGTGCCGGGTCCCACAGGCCATCTGGATGGTCTATGCGCAGGCCCTGAACCCATCCTTTTTGCACCCAGGCCATGGGCAGGGCATGGACAGCCTGGAAAACTTTTTTATCCTCAATCCTTATGCCTGCCAGGTCACTGATGTCAAAAAATCTGCGGTATCCAAGGTCGGTGTTTGCCATCCGCCAGAAAGCAAGCCGGTAATGCTGCTGGTCAATGAATGCATCCAGGGCATCCGGGTCATGGTTCAGCCGTGTTACTTTTGTTTCGATGTCCGCATCCTTTGATCCGCCCTTCTCCCCGGCTTTGAACAGTAATTTTGCCACACTCTGGGGTGTCACAGGAAACACATGGTCGTGATAACGAAGGGTAAACTCCCCGTTTTCATATGACAACCGCAGTTCTTTGCGCTCCAGGATACGGCCGTAGTGATCGCCTAAAACCGGCAGAAGAATCTTTCCGGGCCAGCGGTTTGCATCATTGTGCCAGTCCACGTCAAAACAGGAGGCAAAGCGGCTGGACGGTCCATTCTCAAGCATATCCCACCACCAGGAATTCTTTCGGCCGGCAATGGCCATATGGTTGGGCACCACATCTATCATGTGCCCAAGACCTGCGGCACGAATTGTTTCACACATCCGGGCATGGGCATGGGTTCCACCGAGTTCCCCATTCACTCTGGTGTGATCCACAATATCATAGCCATGGGTACTGCCGGCCGCTGCCTGGAGATATGGAGAGGTATACAGATGGCTGACGCCCAGATCATGCAGATAGGGCACAATCTCTGTAGCCTGATCAAAGCCGAACCCGGGATGCATCTGGAGCCGGTAGGTAGCAACAGGTTCAGACTTCATGGCGCAGCACCACCAGGGAACGGGCCTCAACCATGATTGTATCCCCTGCTTTCATTGATTTTGGTTCTTCCAGCCACCCGGTCCCGGTATCCAGGTCCTTTACCCAGTTCGCTCCGTAATCCGGGCAGGGAAGAACAAATTGCAGTGGTTCATGAAACGCGTTGAAAATCAGGTAAAAATTGTCATCAATGACGGGTTCGCCCCGGGGATTGGGATTGGGAATCGTGGCACCATTCAAAAACACGCCCAGAGATTTTGTAAATCCCAGCCCCCAGTCCTCTTCAGCCATCTGCTCACCCTCCATGGTAAACCAGCGGATATCATCAATCTCGCTGCCATGAATGGATCTGCCATGAAACCATCCCCGGCGGCGGAAAACCGGGTGGTCTTTGCGGTACTGAATCAGTTTCTGACAAAACTCCAGGAGTGTTTCATCCACATTTTCCCAGTCGTACCAGGAAATTTCATTGTCCTGGCAGTAGGCATTATTGTTTCCCTGCTGGGTCCGGCCCAGTTCATCTCCGCCCAGAAGCATGGGAACCCCCTGGGAAAGGAGCAGGGTTGCCAGAAAATTCCGCTTTTGGCGGGTTCTCAGCCGGTGTATCTCAGGGTCGTCGGTTTCTCCCTCCTCACCGCAGTTCCAGGAACGGTTGTGATCCTCTCCATCACGGTTTTCCTCGCCGTTGGCCATGTTATGCTTTTCATTATAGGAAACCAGATCATGCAGGGAAAACCCGTCATGGGCCGTGATGAAATTGATGCTGGCATAGGGCAGGCGGGAGGTATTTTCGTACAAGTCGGAACTTCCCGTAAAACGGGCGGCAAACTCGCCCATGGTCTGGTCTTCCCCACGCCAGAAATCCCGGACGCAGTCCCGGTATTTACCGTTCCATTCGGTCCACACCGGTGGAAAATTCCCCACCTGATAGCCGCCCTCACCCACGTCCCAGGGTTCAGCAATCAGCTTGACCTGGCTGATGACCGGGTCCTGCTGAATGATGTCAAAAAAGGCGGACAGCCGGTCCACATCATGCAGTTCCCTGGCCAGGGCAGATGCCAGATCGAAGCGGAAGCCGTCTACATGCATTTCCAGGACCCAGTATCGCAAAGAATCCATGACGAGCTGCAGAACATGGGGATGGCGCATGTTCAGGGTGTTGCCGGTGCCGGTATAATCCATGTAATATTGTGGATCATCGGTAAGCCGGTAATAATACGTGTTGTCAATCCCCTTGAAACTGAGCATGGGTCCCAGGTGATTTCCCTCGGCCGTATGGTTGTAGACCACGTCCAGAATCACTTCCAGGCCGGCCTGGTGAAGGGTTTTCACCATCTGCTTGAATTCAGCCACCACACCCCCGGGACGAATGTCTGCACCATATTCGTTCTGGGGGGAAAAATACCCGATGGAGTTGTACCCCCAGTAGTTTCTCAACCCCTGATCCACCAGGTGCTTGTCCTGGATGAAAAAATGCACCGGCATCAGTTCAACCGCTGTGACCCCAAGGTTTTTAAGGTATTCAACAACCGCAGGATGTGCAAGCCCTGCATAGGTGCCGGCCATTTCAGGGGGAACATCCGGATGGCGAAAGGTGAACCCTTTTACATGGGTTTCATAAATCACGGTCTCATGCCAGGGAATCCGCAGTCGGCGATCTCCGCTCCAGTCAAAATGGGGCTGGTGTACCACGCACTTGGGGATGAAGGGGGCACTGTCTGTATCGCTGCGGATGCCGGGACCCTCTTTAAAGAGATAGGGGAATACCGCCTCATCCCATTGGACCTGCCCGTCCATGGCTTTGGCATAGGGATCCAGCAGCAGCTTGGCAGGATTGCAGCAAAAACCCTGGGAGGGATCCCACGGGCCGTGAATTCGAAATCCATACCGCTGGCCCGGCTCCACAAAAGGCAGATACCCATGCCAGCAGTACCCTGTCACCTCCGTAAGATCGATACATGTTTCATTGTCATTTTCATCAAAGAGGCAGAGATCCACGCGCTCAGCAATTTCTGAAAACAGGGAAAAATTGGTGCCGGCCCCATCAAAGACCGCCCCTAAAGGATACGGTTGGCCGGGCCAGATTTTCAGGGTGTCAGTGTTTTTCATTTATACATAGCTCCGTTTGGTTGATTAGATTTCAATTGTGCTTTTTCCGGAAATGATCTTCAATGAGGTAAAACATGTATTTGCATCGGCTGTTTCATGCAAAATGACCTTGAATTTTTTTTGGATGAGAAAACAGCCGTTGAGATCCGGCCAAAAGCCCCTCTTGAAACGTGTCGAAATGTCAAATGGGTGTATTTCCCCATATATTTTATCCATCGGTATTTATATGATTGAAAAAAAAATTGAGTGCTGCCCTTAAGGAGGCAACAAATGCATACAGACGTGAAAACAAATGACCGTGACACACTGATTGCGGCAATGGCATCTGCTGATTTTTATCCCCACAAGCCGTCCGAGATCATACACAAGCAGACACATATCTCTGATGTCTTTCTTGCCGGAGATCTGGTCTATAAAGTCAAGAAACCCGTCAATCTGGGGTTTCTTGATTTCAGTTCCCTGGAAAAACGCTACCGGTTCTGCTGTGAAGAGGTCCGTTTGAATCAGCGGCTCACCTCCGATATTTATCTGGGTGTTGAAACCATCACCCGGGATAACGGCGTTTACGGATTGAACACATCCGGTGAGACCGTGGATTACACCGTCAAAATGAGACGGCTGCCGGATGAAAACACCCTGAAACACCTGCTTGCATCAAACCGTGTGACTGAATCCTTCATCAACCGTCTGATCCATACCCTGTCTGATTTTTACAAGGCATCTGCATTAAAAAAAAAGGAGATGGATCAATTTGGTTCTTTTGACGCCATCAGGCAGATGTGCCGGGATAATTTCAACCGTCTGCCTGATTTTCCCGACAGTGGCACAAACAAAAGAAAAGTTCAGCTGATAAAGGCCGCAACACGGATGTTTCTGGACCGTCATAAAGAGTTATTTGACCGCCGAATTGAAAACAAGCATATCTGCGACACCCATGGAGATTTAAAAACAGAACATGTATACAGTTATCAAGGCGTTCAGGTACTGGACTGTATTGAATTCAACCCCAAGTTCCGTTACCAGGACACTGCATCAGATCTGGCTTTTCTGGCCATGGACATGGAGTTTATGGGATACCGGCCGGCCGCCCTTTTTCTGCTCAGCCGGTATGTCGAAATATCCAATGATACAGATTTGATGCAGGTGATTGATTTTTACAAATGCTTTCGGGCCATGGTGCAGGTAAAGGTGGGCCATCTGCAGATTGGGACTCTGCCGTCACAGGATGATGCCAAAAAAGCGGAACACATCCATGAAATGGAGGCGTATCTGGATCTGGCATACCAGTATGCCTTAAAAATGACTTTTCCAGTCATCTGGGTGACCTGTGGCATGATTGCAACAGGGAAAAGCACGGTGGCAGGAAAACTGGCGTCATTGTTTTCCATACCCTGCTTCCGCAGTGATGAAATCCGCAAGGCCCTGTTTGAGAATCTGCCTGAAAAAACAGGGAAGACCGATTTTGAAAAGGGAATGTATGCCCCTGAAGCCACCTCTCTGGTATATGGGAAAATGCTGGTCAAGGCCCAGGCAGTGCTTGAAAAAGGCAGCTCTGTGATCCTGGATGCCACCTTCAGCAGGCAAAAAGAACGGCAGGATATGCTCCAGCTGGCCGCAGATACCGGTGCCAACATCATTTTTGTTGAATGCCGGTGCCCGGACAAGAAAATTAAGGCCCGGCTCAAAAACCGGGAACATCAATCCACGATATCTGACGCCCGGCTGGAACATTTTGCAGCCTTGAAAAAGCGCATGGACCCTTTTGACCACCTGCCGGAGCAAGTACACATGCCGGTCCGGACTGATCCGCCCCTGGACAGAATCATTGAGACCATTCTGACAGGAGAACATGAACTGCTGGCAAGGCAGACCGCTCAAAAAACCCGGTGAAACAAAAAGGTTGATATCCGTCGACAGGCAATACCGCTGTTGGACATGCCGCTACTGGGCGGTATAGCCCCCGTCAATGACCAGTTCACTTCCGGTAACAAATTCGGATTCATCCGATGCAAGATACAGCGCGCCATATGCGATGTCATCCGGCTTTCCCACGTGGCCGACAGGATGCTTGCTGTCCAGATTTTTCCGGAAGGCTTCCACCCCTTCTTCCGAGGCTTTGCCCAGTTCTTCAACAAGGGGGGTCCAGATATAGCCGGGATGAATGGAATTTACGCGAATACCTTGTTTGGCGTAAATCAGGGTATCTGTCTTGCTCATCAACCCGACCGCACCTTTTGATGCATGATAGGCCGGCAAATCCGGTGCGCCGACAATCCCGTAGATAGAAGAAAGGTTGATAATACTGCCCCCCCTGTTTTTTTTCATATGGGGAATGGCATATTTGGTGCACAGGAACACCCCCTTGACATTCACGTTCATCAGGTTATCCCACTCCTTTGCATCAATTTCATGGGTCGGTTTGTTGGGACCCGCAATGCCGGCGTTATTCACCAGAATGGAAAGGCTGTCGGCTGGTGTGATAACATCGGCCACATTTTTTTCATCCGCGGTGTCCAGGTGCTGATACTCCGCCTGGCCGCGGCTTTGTTGTATTTCTTCAACCACTTGTTTTCCTTCACCATCTATAATATCGGTGACAATCACATATGCCCCTTCGCTGGCAAAAAGTTTGCACACTGCCCGACCGATTCCCCGGGCGCCGCCTGTAATCAATGCGGTTTTGTTTTTCAAGCGATCCATGCTGTTTTCTCCTTTTTTTGTTGTTTGTATATTTGTTTTGCGGCGTTCATAAACTTTGTTAATAAAAAACAGCCGCCACCGGTGAATCGTCTTTTTTTAACATTATCAGACCCTACCAGACTCTGCTGAAGGATCCTATGGTGAAAAACCACCAAATTTTATCATCACAGTATGCAGTTGGATCTGTTTCATATTTTTTTAACCGGCAGTCCCGGGGACCCAACTCGATAAATACAAGGTTAATTACTCAAAAATGGGGGTTATTGTGTATTGAAGAACCGGCAAAAAAACCCATACCCTTATTTTATTATCCAAGAACACACAATTACCTGGCTAAAAACAGTTCAGGCCGGTATCTGCGAGGCGAAAGGAAAAAACAGATGAATCAAACAGATTTTGCGCTCTCAAAAGAAACATGTGACGGTGTTATTTTTGATCTTGACGGCGTGATCACCCAGACGGCAAAGGTGCATGCAAAGGCCTGGAAAGCCCTTTTTGACACCTATTTAAAAAAACGGGCGGCCCGTGAAAACAAGGAATATATTCCTTTTGACGAGGACAAGGAATACCGGACTTATGTAGATGGAAAACCCCGGTATGACGGGGTAGAATCGTTTCTTAAATCCAGAGGGATTGATCTGCCCCGGGGAAATCCGTCAGACGATCCAGGCAGGGAAACCATTTATGGTCTTGGCAGCAGAAAAAACGAAATTTTCAATGACTATCTAAAAAAACAGGGACCTACAGTATACGAAGACACGTTGAGCCTGATGTATGAACTAAAAAAACAAGGCTGGAAAATGGCTGTCATTTCCGCCAGTAAAAACTGCATTCCCATTCTTGAAGCGGTCGGGATTTCCGACTGGTTCGACACTGTAGTGGAAGGCGTTCTTTCGGAGAAGCTTGGAATAAAAGGAAAACCCGAACCGGATATTTTCTTCGAGGCGGCCCGCCGAATGGAAATCACTGCGCAGCGCACCGCTGTTTTTGAAGATGCAACCGCCGGGGTAAGCGCTGCAAAAAAAGGGGGGTTTCATCGCGTGATCGGTGTTAACAGGGCAGACAATGAAGGCATTTTGAAAAAAGCAGGCGCTGATGTCGTGTTTTCAGACCTGTGTGACATCCGCATCAATGACAGACGGCCTGTCAGAAAAAAAGAGATGGCATCCCTGCCCCCGGCTCTGGACCACATTCCGCAGATTTTTCAAGAGGCAAAAGACAGGAAGATCGCTCTTTTTCTGGATTATGACGGCACCCTGACCCCGATTGTCAATGACCCGGACAAGGCATTTCTGGACGAGAACACCCGGCAGATACTGAAAAAAGTAGCCGGAAAATGGGTGGTTGCCGTCATCAGCGGCAGGGATCTTAAAGCCATTCAAAATTTTGTAAAACTCGACAATGTCTACTATGCCGGCAGCCACGGCTTTGATATCTCAGGTCCGGCAGATCTTACCCTTGAAATGCAGAAAGGAAAGGAATTTCTGCCTGTTCTGGACAAAGCCCAGGGGCATCTGGAAGAAAAGCTCACCAACATACCGGGCGCTGCCATTGAACGCAAACAATTTTCCATTGCCATCCATTACCGGAACGTAAAACAAACAGTCGCCCAATCCGTAAAACATGCAGTTCGACAAGTTCAGGCTGATCACCCTGAACTGCGCATCACTGAAGGAAAAAAAGTGTTTGAGCTGCAGCCGGACATTGCATGGCATAAGGGAAAAGCACTGACATGGCTGATGGAAAAACTGGGCTTGAATCTGGACACATATTACCCCATGTATATTGGCGACGATATCACAGACGAGGATGCATTTGAAAGCCTGGACACCATCGGCACCAGTATTGTTGTCAAGGGCAGTTTTCACCCGACGTCCGCTGATTTTGTCCTGGAGAACACACTGGAAACAGCCGCATTTTTAGAAAACCTGTTTGTTGAAAAGGAAAGATAATATGACTGTCTGGAATTTAACTTATGAGACCTATAAACCCAAGGACCAGGGACTCCGTGAAGCCCTTTGCACACTGGGGAACGGGTATTTCGCCACCCGGGGGGCAAGCGCTCAGGTGTCCGCCGATAACACCCATTATCCCGGCACCTATCTGGCCGGGGGATACAACCGGCTCAAAACGGAGATTGCCGGCAGAGAAGTCGAAAATGAAGACCTTGTGAATATGCCCAACTGGCTGTGTCTCAAATTTCGTTTCACGGATGGGCAATGGTTCTCCCCCGAAACCGCAACCATCCGTTCCTATTGCCAGGACCTTGACATGAAAAAGGGGCTCCTCACCCATATCGTTGTTTTTGAAGACGAACAGGAGCGCCGTATCAGGATGGAAGAGCAGCGCTTTATCCATATGGGAGACCGCCACACGGCCGCCATGAAAGTATCATTGACCAGTGAAAACCACACCGGTGCCCTTGAGGTGGAATCAGCCATTGACGGCACGGTCCGGAACCAGGGGGTAAAACGGTACCGCGACCTGAACAGCCGGCACCTGGAAATCCTGGAAAGTGAATCAAAAAAAGACAAACCCATATTTTTGAAAGTGCAGGCCGTACAGTCTGAACTGCGGGTGGCCATAGCCGCAAGGACAAGGATAACCAGAAAAGGCAAGGATCTGGATCTGGCGCCGGAGTTGATCGATGATAATGGATATGTGGGCAAACGCTATTCTGTGGACATCAACCAGAAAGAAACCCTTGTGGTGGAAAAAGTGGTTCTGGTTCACACCTCCAGGGATTTTGCCATTACCGAGTGCGGTGTGGCGGCCAGGGCAAGGATCGGACGCGTTCCCGGCTTTGACGATATACTGACAAACCATACGCTGGCCTGGAAACAATTGTGGCGGCGGTCCGACATCAAAATGACCGACCGGAGAAAAAAACGTCCGGATTACCATCCGGAAATGGTGGTCAGACTGCATATCTTTCATTTGCTGCAGACCGTCTCCAAACAGACCATCAACCTGGATGTGGGGGTGCCTGCCAGGGGCTGGCACGGAGAAGCCTACCGGGGGCATATTTTCTGGGATGAGCTCTATATTTACCCGTTTATCACCCTGCAGCACCCTGAAATCACCCGGTCTCTTCTGCTGTACCGGTACCGCCGTCTGGATACGGCCCGGGCCGCTGCGAGAAAAGCCGGATTCAAGGGGGCCATGTTTCCCTGGCAGAGCTCCAGCAGTGGCAGAGAAGAAACCCAGACCGTACACCTGAATCCCGAATCAGGACGGTGGATTCCGGATAATTCACAGTTGCAGAAACATGTAAATGCTGCGATTGCATTCAATATCTGGAAATATTATGAATCCACCGGGGATATGCAGTTCATGTGCGAGTATGGTGCGGAAGTGCTGCTGGAAATTGCCCGGTTCTGGGAAAGCATTGCCACCTATAACAAAGATCTTGACCGGTATGAGATCTTTAAGGTGATGGGGCCGGATGAATACCATGAAGCCTACCCGGATGCGGATGAGCCGGGGCTGGACAACAATGCCTATACCAATGTCATGGCAACCTGGGTATTGACCCAGGCGTTACAGGTTCTTGAAATCCTGCCCAAAGAGCGCATTGAAGAGCTTTATGAAACCCTGCACATCACAAAATCCGAAACAGATCTGTGGTGGGATATCAGCCGGAAAATGCGGATCATCTTTCACGACGATAACATCATCAGCCAGTTTGAAAATTACGACCGTCTCAAAGAGCTGGACTGGGATGCATACCGGGAAAAATATCCAAATATCCAGCGCATGGACCGTATACTGGAAGCTGAAGGAGACAGCCCCAACAATTATAAAATCACAAAGCAGGCGGATGTACTCATGCTGTTTTATCTGTTTTCCGCTCCGGAACTGAAAACCCTGTTCAAACAATTGGGTTATCCGTTTGAATATGAAACGATTCCAAAAAATATCGATTATTATGTCCAGCGTACCACCTATGGCTCCTCTTTGAGCTGGGTCGTCCATTCCTGGGTTATGGCCCGGTCGGATCGGAAACGGTCCTGGAATTTTTTCCTGAAAGCCCTTCAAAGTGATATTGATGACATTCAGGGAGGCACCACCCAGGAAGGCATACACCTGGGTGCCATGGCCGGATCGGTCAATATTCTCCAGGAAGCCTATCTGGGCATAAAAACCCGGGGTAATATCCTGTGGGTCAACCCGGAACTGCCGGAAGTGCTTGAAAAACTGGAAATGCAGATACGGTATCGGGGCAGCACCCTTTACTTTGAGACCACCCAGGACATGTGCAAAATCACTCTGTTGTGCAGCCCGGAAAACCACTTTAAATTCGGATTCAAGGAAAACCTGTATGACCTGACAGTCGGGAATACCCGTACGTTTCACATCTGATTGTTTTTTATTGATATAGGAGACAACCAACCCGTGCCGATACAAAACACGGACATCGCCGCACAACTCAAACGCATGTCGGATCTGCTGGAAATTGAAGGCGGCAATCCTTTCAGGGTCAGGGCTTACCGCAATGCCGCCCGGATAATAAACAGTCTGGCCCGGCCAGTGGCTGACCTGATCAGACAAAAAGAAGATCTCACAGAGTTTCCGGGTATCGGCCAGGACCTGGCCAGTCTCGAAGAAATGGTGCAAACCGCTCAGGACATGGGCTACAAATATCTTGCCATCACAGATCATTCTGTCCAGGTCCGCATCGCCAAAGGAATGGATACCCACGGCCTGGAAAAAGTGATGGCCGCTGCAAAAGAGAACGGCTGTTTTCTTGAACTCAATGCCCAGCCGGACCGCCTGGATTTGAACGATGAAGCATGCAGGCTGGCCCGGTACATGGGTGTCAAAATTGCCGTTTCAAGTGATGCCCATAACACGGGCAACCTGTCATATCTGCGGCTGGGCATTGACCAGGCAAGACGGGGCTGGCTGGAATCTTCAGATGTCATCAATACTTCGGACCGGGGTGACCTTATCAAAATGATGACCCGGATATGATATACATGATAGTCCCCTGCGGCAGGATATGTTTCCTTAATTGAAAATTGAAAATGGGGGCATTGAAGAGAATCACTTGGTATTCTATCCAAAGCAGGGATTGACCGTGTTAAAAAAGGCTTTATCAGGCAAAAAACCCAGCATGAGACAGCAAAATAACTTTTGCTCATGGAATAACACCTATTTTAAATAGGCGATCCATCGGGCATTTTTCATCTTTCTGTTTCGTTGACGTATGAGAAGATTCCGTCTAGAGTTACAAATGAAACGAAAATCGAAAGGGACAGGCAAAAAAACAAGACAGATTGGTGAGAGGAGATTATGCCATGTTGGGTACAAAAATGAAACCAGGCCTGTTCGATAATGGTATTCCAACCAATGGGGATGGCTTGCCTAAATTTCAATTCTGCACAACCGAACACACTGTAGCAGAAGATGTTCTCAATGTCTGCCTGCCAGGACACGGATTCGAAGGAAGTCGTCTGTGGCTTGAATTTAAAAAATACCGCAAGGAAAATGAAAACCTGAGAATATTTGTCCAAAAAATGGCGCAAGATGCCATTAATGCAATGGAAAATGACCGCCAGGCTGTGGCGAGGGAGATACATGACAGCATCGGCAGCAACTTGACTGCAATTAAATTATTTATGGAATTCAGAAGGGACAGCGGTAAAGAGTCGTCTTGTGAAAGCGGCAAGTCCATTGAGCAAATTATCAGCTATTTGACAGATACTATCAAAGAAACCCGAACCATTTGTCATCAATTGAACCCGAGAGAGCTTGAGGATTTCGAACTGACGGACGCAATTTCAAGATTAATAAAAAAAGTGGGGCAGTTTTTTCCAGGGATCGAGGTGAATTTTGAGTTTGACCTTTCCGTCGAAGCCATCTCTGAAAAAGTCAAAACCGTGGTCTATCGGGTTGTTCAGGAAGCGTTGAACAACACCGGCAAACACAGCGGGGCCGATACCGTCGAAATCAAGCTGACCGCGATGCATAATCTGATTTTGCTCAAGGTGAAAGACAACGGATGCGGATTCGATATTCATGTGCTTGAAACGGACCCGTATGATCAAGGCTTTGGAATGCGCGGCATGCGGGACCGCATAGAGCTCTGTGGAGGGACGTTTCAGGTGCAGTCCAAGCCTGGAAAGGGGACCAGGCTGTCGGCAACGATTCCGAACAGTTGATGCAAGGATCTGCCGCGGTAATTCTTGAGTCCCGCCTGAACATCTATTAACGGATATCCGGTATTACTAAACCTAAAACCCGAAAAAATCTGGAGGGAATATGCAAAAAATTGTAAAATATGTGATTACCATTCTCGTGCTTATGTCACTGGGCTTCCTTACGGTCAGTTGTAACACCATGCAGGGCATGGGTGAGGATGTGGAAGCTGCCGGCGAAAAAATTCAGGAAACGGCCGAATGATTTTTTTCACTCAACTGGTACTCTTTCGGGGTTCAATTAAACACTGCTGAAAAGGATATATCTATTTGAAATTAAAGTAAAAAAACTTGATTAGCCTTACTGTTTACAGGATAATAACGCTTGCCGGAAACCAATTGAAAAAGCTTGGCAGAGTTATAGCGAGAAAACAGCACCAGCCCTTTTTTTGATGTGGTTATGACGACAGCAAGGCAATATTGCATTTTTACTTCCCTCTTTACATCATTTTCTTTTAAATCAGCCCAAAGCATGGTAATCTTTTGTACTGGGGAGCCAAAAATGTAATTTTTTCCCTTTGGGCCCGCCTGCATGGCGGTTTGAGACCAGCATATATGGGAGAAACAGATGGAATCCGCTTATCTGTCATTCAAAAACATTTTGATTCTTGTTTTTCTTATTATCGCCACCTGCAGTGCCCTGCCGGAGGTATCCCGGGCAGAAGACACCCTGCTGACCATGGAAACGGCCATCACAACCGCACTGAAAAACAATCCGGATATCCGGATGGCCCGCACCCTGATCAAAAAAGCCGAAGCCTCGGTCAAAAAAACAGAAGCGGTCTTCTGGCCCCGGGTGACGGCTTTCAGTGAATTATCCGCAGGGGATGCCCCTTCTGCCTACCTTTTTAAAACCATTGATCAGAGAGAACTGCCCCGTGATGTTGATTTTAACGATCCAGGGTCGTTCACCAATACGGAAATAGGCATCATGGCCGGGATAAACCTGTATAACGGCGGAAAAAACCGGCTGGAAAAGCAGCTGGCGGAAACAAAACTTGTAGACCAGACCGCACTGGCCCTTCAGACAGAAAATGACCGCGTCGCTGCGGTGATCCAGATGTTTTTCACCGCGCTCAAAGCCAGGGAATATACCGTCATCGCCCGGACATCGGTGCAGACGGTGGAAGAACAGCTGGATATGATGACGGTGCGCTTCAGGGGCGGCAGTGTTTTAAAATCAGATATTCTCTCTTTGAAGGTCCGACTGGCTGAAGCCCAGAAAAATCTGGTGGAAAGCACAAACACCTTTTCCACCACCCTGACTGCCCTGGCCACACTGCTCGGGTATACACCCGGCCATTCTTTTTCTCTTGACCCGAACCCGGACAGCACCTGCGTGGTAACCTTTCCCGAATCCATTGACCAGGCCTATGCCCTTGCCCTTGAAACCCGGCCGGAACTGGACCGGGCAAAACAGCAGATCGATATGGCCCGAACAGCCGTATCCCTGGCAGCGAGCGGCTACCGGCCCCGGGTTGACCTGCAGGCCCGGTGGTATATGGACAGTGATGATTTTTCGTACCATACATCACAGGACAATTACACGGCCAGCCTGAATCTTGCCTGGAACCTGTTCGACGGATTTGCCACCCAGGCGCAGATTGCCGAAGCCCAGCATGAACTGGAAAGGGCTCTGGAAGCCCGGCAGAAAATCCAAATGCAGATTTACCAGGACGTGAAACAGGCCTATCTGGCGCATGAAAACGCACAACAGCGGTTGAATGTGGCCCGGTCCAGTGTGGATATGGCAAAAGAATCCCTTAATATAGTTAAAAAGCGCTATGACGGGGGTGCTGAATCGATAACCCGGTACCTGGAAGCAGAACTGGACAGAACCAGGGCCGGCATCAACAAAGCGGCTGCATTTTATGACGGCAAAACGGCAAAAATCGAGATTGCCCGGGCCATTGGAACCCTTTCCACACTCTGGTCACAGGAGAAGTAAAAAAAATGTCTTCACATATTAATAACACTGTTTGCGACTTGATTGCAAAAACATTATTGTCAGCCCTGCTGGTGTTTGCCCCATACCACTGCAAAACCGCTGATGCAGATGCAGGGTATCAGCCGCAAAAAACAGTTAAAACAAAAGAGCAGGCCGTTGCCCAGACCTATCCGGCCGTGGGAACTGTCCGGCCCAAAAGTGAAACCAGTATCAGTGCCCAGATCAGTGCCCAGATAACCGATGTGCATGTCAAGGCAGGACAGATCGTCACATCAGGCACCCTGTTAATCACCCTGGACAGCAGACAGGCCGCAGCCAGACTTGAAAGTGCCAGAGAAGCGCTTCGCGGGGCCAAAGCCTCACGGGACAAAGCCCTCCAGGCCATCAACTCTGCTGAAGCCTCTTATACCAATGCAAAACAGCATTTCGAGCGTATCAAAAGCTTTTATGCATCCGGTGCCGCCACCGAGCAGGAATTTGAAAATGCACAAGCCGGTTTTCTGAAGGCCCGGGCCGCATTGTCCATGTCCCGTGAATCCCTGGTGGAGGCAGAGGCAGGCATCCAACAGGCCACAGAAACCATTACCGACGCAAAGGTACACCTTGGTTTTTCAAAAATCATTGCCCCGGTGGACGGAGAAATCATCCGGATCCTGGTGGAACCCGGAGATCTGGCCCTGCCGGGCAAGCCCCTGGCAGCGGTGCGGACCAAAGGAGGCTACCGGGTGGAAGCCCATGTGAGAGAAGGTCTCATCAACACCATCAAAACCGGTTCGCATCTTCAGGCGGTTATCCCCACCCCAGGCCTTTATTTGGATGCCGTGGTTGAAGAAATAATTCCCTATGCTGATCCCCAGACCCGCACCTTTCTTGTCAAAGCTGCCATCCCGGCCAAAGAAGGCATCTATTCAGGCATGTATGCCAAACTCATGATCCCCGAAGCCCGCAGAGCCATCATCACCCTGGACAAAGAGGCGGTTATCCATGCCGGACAGCTCGAACTTGTCATGGTCAAAACCAATGGCACCTGGCAGCGCCGGTACATTAAAACCATTCCCCTGGACGACACCCGGGTGGAAGTTCTGTCAGGACTGTCTGCCAATGAAACCATAGGCATCGGGGAGGCCCGGTGATATGACAGGCCCGCAGCCTTCTGATCCCAAAGGAATTATTCCCGGGATAGTCAAAGGATTTCTCGGTTCAAAATTTTCCCTGATTCTTATCATCATTGCCCTTTGCCTGGGTGCTGCCGCCCTTTTTGTCACCCCGAAAGAAGAAGAACCCCAGATCGTTGTGCCCATGGCAGATATCTATGTCAATGCCCCGGGCGCAAGTCCAGGGGAAATTGAGCAGCTGGTATCCATTCCCCTGGAACGGTTTTTATGGCAGATCGACGGGGTTGAGTATGTCTATTCCATCTCACAAAAAGACATGGCTGTGGTCACGGTCCGCTTTTTTGTGGGAGAAGACCGTGAAGATTCCCTGATAAAACTGCAAAACAGAATATCCATGCACATCGACCAGGTCACCCCCATTGTCGAAAAATGGGTGATAAAACCCATAGAAATCGATGATGTGCCCATCGTCACCATCAGTTTGTTTTCCGACCTGCTGGATGATGCCCAGCTCCACAGAACCGGCCAGGAAGCCCTGGCCAGGCTCAGCCGGGTTGAAAACACCTCCAGAACCGTTCTGCACGGGGGAAGACCCAGAGAAATCCGGGTTGAACTGGATCCTGAAAAAATGACCGGGTATGGGATTTCCTTTATGAATGTACAGCAGGCACTGAAGGAGGCGGATTTTTCTGTCAATGCAGGAGATTTTTCCAGGAGCGACACCCGTTTTCCCGTGACCACCACATCCTTCATGTACACTGCCGGGGATGTAAAATCCCTGGTTATCGGGATAAAAGACAATATTCCGGTGTATCTGAGGGATATTGCCCACATTCAGGACATACCCAGAGAATCAGAGACATACACGGCAATCAGTTTTTCCAACGCGTATGCAAAAGAACAGGACACGTTTGTGCCCGGCAAACGCTACCCTGCCGTAACCCTTGCCGTTTCCAAGAAAAAAGGCTCCAATGCCGTAGCCGTTGCCAAAGAAATCATCGATGAATTTGAGCGGATTCGCGAGCAGATTCTTCCCGACGGTGTTTATTATCAGATCACCCGCAATTACGGAGAAACCGCTGCCCAGAAAGTGTGGGGCCTTGTCAGCTCTCTGGGATTTGCCATCGCATCGGTGGTGATTCTTCTGGCTTTTGCACTGGGATGGCGGGAGGCACTGATCGTCGCCGTTGCCGTACCCATCAGTTTTTCTCTGGCCCTGTTTGTCAATTACCTGTTCGGCTACACCATCAACCGGGTGACCCTGTTTGCCCTGATTCTTTCTTTGGGCCTGGTGGTGGATGATCCCATCACCAATGTGGAAAATATCCAGCGCCACATCAAAATGGGCCTGCTCGAACCGTTCAAGGCCACCCTGGCTGCGGTTGACGAGGTGCTGCCCCCGGTGATCATGTCCACCCTGGCTATTATTGTCAGCTTTGTCCCCTTGTTTTTCATTACCGGCATGATGGGGCCCTACATGGCTCCCATGGCGGTGAATGTACCCCTGACGGTGACGTTTTCCACCCTGAGCGCCCTGACCATCGTGCCCTGGCTGACCCTGAAGCTGCTCAGATCGACTGCCCCCGAGCTGATCGATCAGAACGATCCGGATGAAGACTCATCAGACCATCTCTCCAGACAAAGCCGTTTGTTCCGCATCTACCGCAGCATTGTCCAGCCGTTTCTGGACTCGGGCACAAAACGCATGGTGTTGTTTGTGCTGGTCTTTGTGCTTTTGCTGATTTCCTGCTCTCTGGCCCTGTTCCGTCTGGTACCCCTGAAACTTCTGCCCTTTGACAACAAAAACGAATTCCAGATCGTTATTGACATGCCTGAAGGCACCACCCTTGAGCGGACCCATGCAGTGGTCCAGGATTTTGAAAACTATCTTAAAACCGTTCCGGAAATCACCAACATGGTATCCTATACCGGTGATGCCTCTCCCATGGATTTCAACGGCATGGTCAGGCACTATTATCTGCGCAAAGCAGGCAATCTGGCGGATATACGGGTCAATCTCAGAGGTAAAGATGCCCGGGACCAGCAGAGCCACGCCATTGTTTTACGCCTGAGAAATGATCTGGAGGCCATTGCCCGTAAAAACGATGCCAACGTCAAGCTCGTGGAAGTCCCGCCGGGACCGCCGGTACTGTCAACCATTGTGGGCGAGCTGTATGCGGATGCGGATGTGCCCTACGACCAGCTGATTCAGGCCGCAGACCACCTGAAAAAAATCATGGAAAAAGAAGCCTTTGTGGTGGACATCGATGACATGGCAGAAACGCTTCATGAGCGCATCGATTTTATCATCGACAAAGAAAAAGCCGCCCTTCACGGTATTTCCACCCGGCAGATCACCACCACCCTTCAGGGTATGATTCAGGGCATGACACCCGCACATCTGCATCTGCCCAGGGAAAGAAATCCCTTATACATCCGGGTAATCATGCCCAGAAAACACCGTTCCGGCATCGTGGCTTTGACCTCGGTGCCCCTCCGGTCCAAAACCGGCAGCATGGTCCCACTGGCGGAACTGGTCAATGTCCAGACGCTGCCCAACCAGCAGCCCATTTATCACAAGAACCTTGACAGGGTGGTATATGTTGTGGCAGATACTGCCGGCAGGGCGCCGGCAGAGGCCATCCTTGACATGCAGAAAAAACTCAAAAAAGATCCCCTGCCCACAGGCATTCAGGTGAACTGGGCAGGAGAAGGAGAATGGAAAATCACCATCCGTGTCTTCAGGGACATGGGTATCGCATTTGCTGCCGCCTTGACAGGCATTTACATTCTTCTGGTCATCCAGTCCGGATCTTTTTTCATGCCGGTGCTGATCATGATGGCAATCCCCTTAACCCTGCTGGGCATCATGCCCGGATTTCTTGTTCTCAACCTGGTGGCTGCCTCTCCTGTGGACGGATTTTCCAATCCGATTTTTTTCACCGCCACCAGCATGATCGGCATGATCGCCCTGGGCGGCATTGTCATACGAAACGCCCTGGTGCTCATTGAATTTATCCATTATTCCCTGGAACAGGGCATGGACCTGAAAGAGGCAATCCTTCAGAGCGGGGCCATCCGGATGCGGCCCATCCTGCTCACCGCACTGACAACCGCCATCGGTGCATTTCCCATTACCCTGGACCCCGTTTTTTCAGGGCTTGCCTGGGCCCTTATTTTCGGCCTGTCTGCATCCACCCTGTTCACACTGGTGCTGATTCCGGTGGCCTATTATGCCGTTTATCACAAAAGCAAAACAGCCTGACCGCTCAGGATCTTCGAACAGAAAAAAAGGTTCATGAAAGGCCATTCAATTTCGTTTATTTCATTGAACGGATGATCATGGTGCGTGGCGATTGTGGCTACTGTACTTCCCACCAGAGTGGACACCCAGGTCGACAACGGGTCTGGTTGCCCTGACCGGCAAAGTCAAAACCCCTTCAGCTAAAAAGGGTGCGGCACAGGATGCCAGAAACATCGTAGGCGTCATCCGGGTGAAAAACCGGATGAAGGTCACCCCTTTGTTGATTCAGATCAGGTAAGCGTGACCGTTGATGACGGCAGATGCCAAAGTGCGCGGGATCAATAATCATTGCCTTTGGCGTTTGTCTTTGCTATTAGATAATATTGTCTGTGTTGTGTGCTTGGAAAAATACCCGCTAATACAGGGAGCCGTCGTGGAAAAAACACGTATTGTGATTGCTGAAGACAGCAAATTACTCAGGGAAGGACTGTGTCTGATGATCAATTCTGATGACACCCTGGAGGTTGTTGCCGAGGCGGCAGACGGATTTGAAGCCATTGCGCAGTGTTTGGAACATCATCCGGACATGGCAATGCTGGATCTGTCCATGCCCAAAATGGACGGTCTTTCAGCCATTAAAGAAATCAAACGCCAGATACCGGATATCAAGATCCTTGCTTTGACCATTCATGACACAGAGGAATTCATCCTGCAATGTTTCAACTGCGGTGTGCAGGGCTACTGCCTCAAAGATGCGTCCCAGGATGAATTACTAAAGGCCATCCGCCTGGTTTCATCAGGAAAAACATATATCAGCCCCACCATCGCCGGCAAAGTCATGGAAGGGTATCTTGAAGGGAAAAAACATCTTAAAGAACGCAGTTCATGGGATACTCTGACCCAGCGGGAAAAAGAAGTGCTGAAACTGGTCGCCGAAGGCTATACCAGCAAAGAAATTGCAGACATGCTGTGCAACAGTCCCAAAACCATTGAGCGCCACAGGGCCAATATCATGGGCAAGCTGTCTGTCAACAATGTGTCCCAGCTGACAGCCATCGCCATTGAGAAAGGCCTTGTCAATTCGTGACATACCGGCCGCTGGATCCTCCCGGCGGCAAAAACATACACATCAAACACCCTTTTCTACAGCCTCGAATAACTGAAAATGGGGGAAATCCCTTATTTCAGTCTAAAGGCAATATTGCTATTTTTCTAAATCAGCCGGGTATCTGTTAAGAACCTGGTTGAATAGAGGTTTCCATTTAAGAAAAGGGTAAAATGCATATCGCCAGTGAAAAAAAAACTTATCAAAAGAACAGACTGATCATTGTGTCCAACCGCCTGCCCATTGTCCTGTCAAAAAATGACAAAGACCAGTGGCAGGCAAAACAGGGATCCGGGGGTCTGATAACGGCGCTGGTACCGGTATTAAAGAACCGCGGTGGATTATGGATCGGGTGGCCCGGCACGTTGCAGACACATGACAAAAAAGAGCTGGAAACCGTGTTTGCCCGTGCGGCCGGGGATTTCGGCTATACCTTTGAACCGGTTTTCTTATCTGAAAGCCTGGTCAAAGCGTATTATTTCGGTTTTTCAAATCAAGTATTGTGGCCTTTGTTCCATGATCTGCAGAGCCGGTGTGACTTTTCTCCTGCCTACTGGGGCGCTTACAAGAAAGTCAATGAAATATTTGCCAACGCCATTGCCCACAACATCAAAACCCAGGATGATCATATCTGGGTGCATGATTACCATTTAATGGGGGTGGGTCAGGCCTTGCGAAAATTAAACGCAACCGCAAAAATCGGATATTTTCTTCATATTCCGTTTCCGCCGCTGGATCTTTTTCTCAAGCTGCCCTGGCGGTTTCAGATTCTTGAATCCCTTTTGTGCTATGATATGATCGGGTTCCAGACCCAGAGAGACCGGCGCAATTTTGTCCAATGTGTGCACGCCATGCTCAAGCACATCAAAATAAAGGGAAGAGGACAGGTCCTTACCACCCGGGTCAACGGCCGCAGGGTCCGGGTGGGCAATTTTCCCATCAGTATTGATTACAATGAATTTGCAAAACAGGCTGCGACCCGGGCAGTGGAAAAAAGAGTGGCTGAAATCCGCACTGTATTTACGTCAGATCACCTGATTCTCGGGGTGGACCGCCTTGATTACAGTAAGGGTATTCCTGAAAGGCTGCTGGCGTTTCGCAATGCACTGCAGCGATATCCGGAGTTGAAGGAAAAGATCAGCATGATTCAGATTGTGGTCCCCAGCCGTCAGCAAATCCCGGAATATGAAAACCTCAAACATGAAATTGAGCAGTTGATCAGTGAAATTAACGGGACTTTCACCCGGCCCGGCTGGGTTCCCATCCATTACCTGTATCAAAGCGTTGACAGAACCGAACTGACCGCTTTATACCTGGCGGCGGATATTGCCCTGGTGACCCCGCTCAAGGACGGCATGAACCTGGTGGCCAAAGAATATTGTGCCGCCAATATCCATTTAAACGGTGTGCTGATATTAAGTGAGTTTGCCGGTGCATCCAGCCAGTTGTACAAGCACGCACTTCTGGTCAATCCCCACGATATCGAAGGCATCGCCGATGCCATTAACCAGGCCTGCCATATGGGCCATGATGAACGCAGAAAACGCATGCGGGCGCTGCGAAAAATTGTAAAAAAAACAGATATATACTGGTGGGTGGATACCTTTTTAAAAGCTGTTTTTTCTCATGATCTGGACACCCTGGGTCCATTGGAAGATTATATACCCTCCCAGGATATTTCAGGATTGGCGGCACCCAATCCATTGAAAACAATACCCCCATAACCTTTGCATGCACCCGGACAGTTTTCCCGGAGAGGAGATGGATCCTTGTCCAGCGTTACATTTGCCGGCGGTTATGATACCCTGAAATGCCCGTCGTTGAAGATCCTGGTTTCAAATATTTGCATTTGTGGCCAAATTTTGTTAGGAATATTGAGGATCGATATTTCAACAAGGAGGCAGGCAATGAGCCTTCCTGGTGGTTTTCCTGAATACAGCATGCGGTTGTTTATTGCAGGCACAGAACGCAATTCCAAAATGGCACACAACAATATTTTAAAAATATGTCACACCCATTTAAAAAACAACTATACCTTGGAAATTATTGATGTGTTTGAAAATCATGCCGATGCCATGGCGGAAAACATCCTGCTGGCACCGACCCTGGTCATTGACACACCTCGCCGTGAAATCATCATCGGCAACCTGAAAAATGAGCGTCAGATTCTCACGGCACTGGGCCTACCATGAAACCTGAAAACCCCACATACCAAGACCTGGAAAATCAACTGGCCCGGGCCCGGAGCATTCTGACGGCCATTGAGCAGGGCCAGGTTGACGCCATTGTTGGAGATGAGCGGCACATGCAGCTGTTGGTCCTTAAGCAAACCATTGATATGATTCGCGAGAACGAGCGAAATTTCCGGGCACTGGCGGACGCAAACCTGATTGGCATCGGATTCAGCGACAGCAGCGGCAATGTCACCTATATTAACGACGAGATGCTGCGCATGACCGGATACAGCCGGGCGGATGTATTGTCAGGGCGCATCAAATGGGAAACATTCCTGGCACCTGAAAACCGTCCTGAGCTGGGAAAAGGATCGGAACGTCTGGCAAACCAGGAGATGGTATCGGTCCGGAAATGGGAGTTCTTACGTCCTGACGGGGGAAGGACCCCGGTCCTGGGGGCCGCCTCAAGGATCACATCCCCTGAGGGACTCCAAGTGATCATCGCCCTGGATCTTACACAGCTGCGCCAGGCTGAAACCCATAAATGGAAAAGTGACCAGCGGCTGCGTATTGCGGCAGATGCCCTGGACATCGGCGTTTTCGAATGGAATCTTACCAAAAATACGGCTTTCTGGGAAAATGATCAAATGTACCGGATCTTCGGAAGGTCCCGTAAACAGCCGGCTTTGGTTTATTCGGATTTTCTGGAACAGGCAGTGGACATCCGGGACAAAAAAGCCTTTGCCCACGCCTTTTCAAAGGTCCTGCAGCCGGGCAATGTTTTTAATTTTGCCTGCCGCATTCACCGAC
Source organism: Desulfotignum sp. (assembly GCA_032250905.1). Lineage (GTDB taxonomy): Bacteria > Desulfobacterota > Desulfobacteria > Desulfobacterales > Desulfobacteraceae > Desulfotignum. The sequence goes on from JAVVEQ010000029.1 coordinate 31,846, forward strand.
CGGGTAAAAACATCTTGGCCTGGATAGAGATAACCGGCAAATTTTACCGGAATGATTCTGATTTGTCGCTGTGCATGATCGGTGTTGCAAAAGATATTTCAAAGCAGAAAGAGCAGGAACACGCCATAAAAAAAATTAAGAACCTGCTTGAAGAAAGAGTCCGGGAACGCACAGCTAAAATCCAGAGCCAGAAAGAGCGGCTGCGGGTACTGGCAAACAAAATCGGCCAGGTTGAACAAAAAGAACGCAACCGCCTGGCCGCTGTTCTTCACGATCATATCCAACCGCTGGTTGTGGGAGCACGGATGCATTTATGGGATATCCATCGCAAAAACGATATTGACGAAGCCCATAAAACCGCCCATAAAGTTGAAAGTATTCTGGAAGAAACCCTGGCGGAACTGCGGTCTCTTACAGTGGATCTTTCTCCTTCCGCAATATTGAACGATGGCCTGGACGGGGGGGTGAACTGGCTGGTCACCTATATGAAAAAAAAGTTTGGTTTTACCCTGAAACCCGAGGTGGACGATACCATTGATCCCATCGCGGAAAATACCTGTTTTCTGCTTTTCCAGTGTACAAAGGAACTGCTGTTGAATGTAGTCAAACATTCAGGAGAAAACCACGCAACGGTTTCCATTTCACGGACACACGATCAGAAGATAAAAATAATTGTCTCCGACAACGGCAATGGCTTTGAGCCGGAAACATTTGAGGAAAACCAAAACAATACGACTTCTCTGGGACTGTTCAGTATCGAGGAGCGGCTAAAAGATATCGGCGGCCGGATGATGATTGCATCTGCTCCCGGTCAGGGAACCACCATTACACTGACAGCACCGGCCGGTGAAACCGAAGAGGCCGTCACGCCTGTCGATTCCGGAAACAATAGACGGGCAGATGACAAGCCTGTTATATCGTTCCGCAATCCAGATGACATCATTGGTATACTTATTGTAGACGACCACAAACTGCTGCGCGAAGGACTGACGGGCCTGCTGAAGATGGAACCGGATTTTGCGGTACTGGGTGAGGCGGCAGATGCAGACACGGCAATTGAACTGGCAAAGAAACTGGCACCGGATGTGGTTATCATGGATGTGAATCTTGGGGAACCCAACGGCATGGAAGCCACCCGGCAGATTCTGTCGGATAACCCTCACATCAAAGTGATCGCCCTTTCCATGCACAGTGACAAAAAAGTCATCAATGCCATGTATCATGCGGGTGCATCTGCATATCTCAACAAGACGGTGCCCTCGGACGAACTCATTACCAAAGTGCGCAGCTGCCTGTCAGATGGCTGACCCCTGATCCCTATCTGCTGTTCTGATCCAGGGCTTCAAACCCTGAAACGATATCCAGCAGTTCTTCGGTAATGGACATCTGGCGCAGCTGGTTGTACTGGCTTTCAAGGTCCTCCATCAATTCTTCAATATTTTTCTGGGCTCCCTGCATGGCTGCCAGCCGGGCCGCATTTTCACTGGCCAGAGATTCCACATAGGCCCTGAATATCGAAATAAACAGATATTCCCGGATCAGACAGGACAACAGATGATCAGGCTCCATGGTGAACATGGGCAGGCTTGCAGAATCCCAGGTACGATAGCGGTGCTGTGCAAGCCACTGGTCATCGATGGGCAGCAGGTGAACCGTTTGGGGCGTGTATCCGGCTGCAGATCTGGGCCGGGCATGAAACAGCAGAACATGGTCCACATCTGTTTTGGCCTGCCAGGTATCAATGGCCATCAAAATCTCTCCCACATGGGGAGTGATGGTATGCACGGAACCGGGCAGTTCCCTGATGTCACTGCAATTGATGCCGGCATCATTCAGCAGTCCCCCTGCCCTCATACCCACACATATCACCGGCATCTTCCCGGTATCCCGGTCCGGTTGCTTCAGCTGATCCAGGGCATGGGTCGTCACCTGTTCGTTGAGGGATCCGCACATGCCCTGATCTGATCCGAATATGACAGCCCCGGGATTTTTACGGGCAGACCGCCGGGTATACAGCCGGGTATCCGGATCATGGCGCAGCACGATACCCAGCGCCATGTCAATGGTATGGGCATAATCCACAAGGGATCGCGATGCCTCTTCATACTGGCGGATACTCACCGCCGCAAGCGATTTCATGGTCCGCACCACTGAGTGCAGATCACCGGTACTGTCTATCCTGCGTTTAAGCTGTGCCAGGGTCTGCATCAGAGGCTTCTTTATTGAGCGATTTTACGGCGACTTGTGCGGCTTCAACAAGGATCTCAATGGATTTTTCATCAATTTTTTCCCCTGCTGCAATCGTGTCCATCACCTCCTTGTGGTCCGTATTGGCGGCCTTGCGTATATTTTTCTGGGCCGTAGAGATATCAGCCAGTGCGATATCGTCCAATACCCCGTGAGTCAGGGCAATCAACACGGCAATCTGATCCGCTGCCGGCAGAGGGGAATACCGGTACTGCTTTAAAATTTCGCGTATTCTCCGCCCCCGGGACAGCTTTGTCTGGGTCTCTTCATCCAGCCGGGCACCAAAACGGGAAAATGATTCCAGTTCTTCAAACTGGGAATAGGTCAGGCGAAGATCTCCGGCAACGGTTCGGTAGGCCTGCAACTGGGCTTTTCCTCCCACACGGGATACGGATTTCCCCACATCCACCGCCGGCAGTATGCCTTCTCTGAAAAACAGCGGTGACAGATAAATCTGCCCGTCAGTTATGGAAATCAGGTTGGTGGGAATGTATGCAGAAATATTTTGTGCTTCAGTTTCAATGATGGGCAGGGCAGTCAAAGAGCCCCCTCCCTTGTCTTTAATCAGATGTGTAGACCGTTCCAGCAGGCGTGCATGGATATAAAAAATATCACCGGGATAGGCCTCCCGGCCGGGGGGGCGGCGCAGCAACAGCGACAACTCGCGATAGGCACGGGCATGGCGGGTCAGATCATCATATACAATGAGGACATCTTTTCCCTGGTGCATGAAATGCTCTGCCATGGCCGTGGCAGTATAAGGGGCCATGAACTGCAGGCCCGGCGGATCTTCTTCCGTAGAAACCACGGCAAAAGAATAGGACATGGCATCCTTTTCCGTGAGTTCGGCAATGACCTTGGCAAGGGCGGATCCCCTTTTTCCGATACCGCAGTAGATGCAGATCACATCCTTTCCCTTCTGGTTGGCAATGGTATCCAGAGCAATGGCGGTTTTTCCGGTCTGCCGGTCCCCTAAGATCAGTTCGCGTTGTCCTCTGCCGATGGGGATCAATGTATCTATGACGGTGATGCCTGTCTGTAAAGGGGTGGTTACCAGCGCACGGTCCATGATTTCCGGGGCCGGCTGTTCCACCGGCCGAAGGGCTGTCTGGGAAAGGGGTGCTTTTTTGTCGAGGGGTTTTCCCCGGGCATCCACCACCCGGCCGATGAGTGCATCACCCGTGGGAACGGACATGACCTTTTCCGTGCGGTTCACCTCTCCACCGGCAGACAGGTCATCGGTTTCATCCAGCATGATGACCCCGATAACGTCCATGTCCAGATCAAATGCCATGCCATATGCATTCGGAGTGCACAGCAGCAATTCCTCAGACTGCACCCCTTTGAGACCCGCAACCGTAATAATACCCGAACTGATGGATTCAATGCGGCCAAAATCCCGCACCTGCAGTTCTGGGGCATGGTTGTCCAGTATATGGGTCATGGTTGATGTCAACTCATCCATGACATGCTGCAGTTCATTGTTTCTGCGGTTCATGTTCTTTGCTTTCAATGGCCTGTTTTACTTGTTTTTCCAGTTCACTGACATAGTCGCGGGCATGCCAGGTCATTTTTTTGCCGCCTGCGGTAAGCGCGATCCCGAAAATCAATTCCTGTCTGACATCAAATGCAATATTCTGCAACTCGGCCTGCTTTTGCGACACTGCTTTTTGGATTGATTTCTGCTGGCTTTCAGACAGTTCAAATCCGGTGCTCACCCGGGGTTGTGTTTTCACCTCCCTGGGCAGATCTTCTTTCTCCAGAGTCTCAAACCGGGACAGAAATTTTTTCACCGCCTGATCCTGGGCCCGGGTATCTGCCAGGTGGGACAGGGTTTTTTCAACCGTATCAAAAATAAGGCGGGCAGCCTGTTTTTTAAACCGATCAAAAAAAGAGGCTTTTTCCTGTTCCAATGCATTCTGCCACTTGTTTTTCAAGCCGTCTACTTCATCACGGGCCTCTTTGATCAGCGATTCGCGCCGCTCCTTTGCTTCTTTGTCGGCCTCTTTCAACCTGCCATCCCATTCATCCTGCAGCGATTGTGTCTTTTTTTCATAGGCATCCCGGGCTTCTTTCGCTTTGGCCTCCTGTTCTTTGGCCGTGTCAAAGCGCTCTTTGATATTGTTTTCCCGCTGGTCCATGGCATGTTTGATCCGGTCAAACAAAAATATCTTCAACAGCACCAGGAGGATCAAAAAATTAACGACCTGGGCACCCACTGTAAACCAGTCAATCAACATGATATCCCTCTCAATTGGCTGCTGAAATCACATAATCCCAGAACGGGTTGGCAAACAACAGGATCATGGAAACCACAAAACAGTATATGGCGGTTGATTCGATCATTGCCAGTCCCACAAAAAGGGTGCGTGTGATGGTGTTTTTTTCATCCGGCTGCTGAGCGATGGAACTCAGGGCGCTTGCCACTGCCCGGCCTTCACCGATGGCCGGCCCGATGGCCCCCACCGCAATGGTAAGACCGGCTGTGATCACAGATGCCATACCGATAAAACTGATACTGCTCATATCATAATCTCCTTTACTGGTTGTCGTCTTTTTGTGGATCTGACTGTTCCTGGATTTGGGTGGCAGATGCAATATACACCATGGCCAGAACAGCAAAAATATACGCCTGAATCAGCCCGGTCAAAAGCCCAAGCAACTGCAGAATCACGGGAAAAACAAAGGGAATGATGGCCAACAGGATGGCCACAATCTTTGAACCGCTCATGATATTTCCAAAAAGCCTGACCGCCAGGGCCAGGGTCCGGGATAATTCCCCCATGATATTGAAAGGCAGCATAAATACTGTGGGCTGAATATACTGTTTGAGATAATTGCCAAGTCCTTTTCGAGCAATGCCAAACAGCGGCACTGAAATAAACACACAGATTGCAAGGGCGGCGGTGGTGGAAAGCGAGGCGGTGGGTGATTCATATCCCGGTACCACGGTGAGCAGGTTGCACGCGGCAATAAAAACGAAAAGCGTGCCGATAAAAGGCATATATCTTTTTGCTTTCTGCCGGCTGATTTCACTGATCTGATCCTGGATACCGGTCACCAGAATTTCCAGTATGTTCTGCCAGGAACTGATTTTTTGTTCTGTGGACAGACGTCTTGTGACAAGCCAGGATCCGATTACCAGCAAAGCCATTACGACCCAGGTAAATACAATGGTCAGGTTGAGTGTGATAAAATGGTATTGAAAAAATATCACCTGGTCAGGGCTGATCTGCTTGATATCCATAAAATTCATATGGGTGATCCTTTTGCCCGAAAGACAGCAGAAGGCTGCATTTTTACAACAAAAACCTTGCGCATGATCAATATCCCGCCAAGACCGGCCGTCATGCCGGGCCATTCACCATTTGCCACAAAATAAACCCCTGCCAGGGTAACAAAAGATCTGAAAAGAAAACTTACGACAAAAACAAGGCCGTAACGTTTTGCGCCGGCAAACCGCTGCAGGGTAAGCCATAGACCGCCAAAGTGAAAACATCCGATCCCCAGGCCGACCGCCATGCAAAACACCATTTTTTGCAGATCATACCATGTCATTTGCATTTTATTCCTTTTTTGTGCTTTCACGTTTTATCCAGTACCAGGCGTTCCAGCATCCGATTACCACGCCGGTCAACAGCAGTGTCAATGTCCAGGAAGGCCTGCCCGGCCAGGTTTTGTCCAGCCAGAGTCCCACAAATGTACCGATCAGAGTGGGGACGGCCACAGACCAGCCCACCAGCCCGAACATGCCCAGGCCGAACCAGACGGGGTGATCCGCATTTTTGCGGGCGGCCAGTTTGCGTTCCTGCTTTGTTTCAATGGTTTTTGAAAAGTCTTTGTCTTCCGGTGCATCAGGCATTGTCCTGGAACTCCAGAAAACGGCGGATAAATCCGGCTTCGATGCGGGCGGATGATGTACGCATGTTTTTTTCCCTTTGTTTTTGTTTCAAAAAGTCATTTTCCACGGTGTCTTTCAAAGATGCCAGATCAGTGTCTTTCACTGCCCTGCGCGTGGAAATGAAAACGGTATCCCCTTTTTTGACCAGCACCCCTTCCATAACAGCCATGTGCTGCTCTTTGCCATCTTCATCATGAAAACTCAATATGCCCGATGCCAGTGCGGTCACAAAATCCACATGCCGGGGAAACAGGCCAAAAGACCCGTTCACCCCTTCCGCAGTGATTTTCTGAACCTGGATGTCCAAAAAAACATGGGTGGGAAGCATCACCTTGAGCTTCATGATGATTTGGCCTCATCAATACTGCCGATCATATAAAGGGCCTGTTCAGACCGGTCTGAAAATTTATCATCCAGAATCTGCCGGCATCCTTCCAGGGCATCTTCAATACTGACGGACCGGCCTTCATAACCGGTAAACTGTTCGGTCACAAAAAACGGCTGGGTCAGAAACCTTTCCAGGCGCCTGGCCCGGTGAACGGTCTGGCGGTCTTCTCTGGAAAGCTCTTCAATGCCCAGCATGGAAATAATATCTTTGAGATTCTCATATTCAGCCAGATTTTTTCGAATTTCACCGGCAATGCGGTAGTGTTCTTCACCCACAATATCAGGGGTCAGCATGCTGGAGTTGGACTGAAGCGGATCAACCGCCGGATACAGCCCTTCCCCCGCTTTTTTCCGGGACAGGACAATACTTGAAGACAGGTGACCAAATGTGTGAACTGCGGCAGGGTCTGTAAAATCATCCGCAGGTACATATACCGCCTGCACTGAGGTGATGGACCCGGTGGTGGAGTTGGTGATCCTTTCCTCCAGCTGGGCCAGTTCGGTGCCCAGGGTGGGCTGGTAGCCCAGTCGTGACGGCAGCCGCCCCAACAGACCTGAAACCTCCATCCCTGCCTGGATAAAACGGAAAATATTGTCTATGAGCAAAAAAACATCCTGGTTGAGATCATCCCTGAAATATTCCGCCATGGTCAGTGCGGAATGGCCCACCCGAAAACGTGCCCCCGGGGGTTCATTCATCTGTCCGAACACCATGATGGTCTTGTCCAGTACGCCTGCCTCCTGCATCTCATGGTACAGTTCCTCACCTTCACGGCACCGTTCCCCAATCCCGCAGAACAGGCTTACGCCCTCATGAATGCCCACCATATTGTGAATCATCTCCATGATCAGAACGGTTTTTCCAACACCGGCACCGCCGAACAGTCCGCTTTTGCCGCCCTGTTCCAGGGGGGAAAGAATATCAATCACCTTGATGCCGGTTTCAAAAATCCGGGTGGATACCCGCTGTTTGTCCATTGACGGTGGAGCGCCATGAATGGTGCGGTAGGTTGCATCTTCTACCGGGGGCTTCTTATCAATGGGTTCTCCAAACACATTCAGGGCCCTGCCCAGCAATGATTTTGCCACAGGCACCTCAAGGTGTCGCCCGGAATCCCGGATGTCCGATCCCAAAGCAAGTCCCTGGGTACTGGTCAGGGCAATACCGCGGATGGTCTGATCATCAAGGTGCAGAATGACTTCAATCTGTATTGTATCTTCTCTGCCACAGATCAGCATATTGTGCAGTGGGGGAACAACATCTGAAAACCGTGCATCCACCACATTCCCCCTGATTGAGATGACTGTCCCTGTACTTGCGTTAGATGTTGTATCTGAAACCATTTTTTTCCAGTATTTCCCCTGTCAATTAATCAGATCATCCTGAGAAGTTTGAGCCGGTTATGGCAGTTCGGTGCTTTTTGTCTGAGGAAATCAGCATTTTTCCATATATTCAATATCTGCAATATCTGCTTCCATGATTCTGTTTTCATCTTCAGGAACTGTGTTTGTGACATCCATTAAAAACTTCTCCGGATCCGTACTGGAAGGAACCGGTATACCGACAAATGCGGATGGAATATCTTTCATCTTTACTTTATATGTATTTCCGATTTGCCGGTTCATTGTAATGATTTCATTAATCTGGTCTCTTTGTTCCGTTGCCATGGCAATTCCTTTTTTTTGCTGTTTTTTTAAAAAAACGATATCCTGTAAACCCGCAGGATACAATACAGGGATTCCTGTATTATCCCCTTGCGAAATATGCAGACACCCCCGGCCCGTGGATAAATCATCTGAGAACAATCTCAGCATACAGCGGCAGGTGATCTGATACCATGCGGCTTTCAAAGTCCATGGGCACACGTACAACCTTTGGGAACAAATGGTGAGAAATAAAGATGTGATCAATGCGCCTGACCGGAAACCAGGAAGCAAATGTGCCTCTTGGATACTGCCTTGCTTTATACACTTTCTGTATATCATAAAGATGTTTTGCCAGGGTTTTATAAACAAAGGATCCGGGTCCGGCATTAAAATCTCCACACAAGACCAGGGGATTGGTCGGATGAATCCCGTTGCAGATCCACTGGTTGCTCACCAGGGCAGCTGCCTGAAGTTTCCGATCTCTGGACCGCAGACCCAGGTGGGTGTTCAATACCTTCACACTTCCTAAAGGCGTTTTCATCTGTGCCATCATCACCCCCCGTTTTTCTATAGGTCTGGCAGCAGAAACAGCCGGCAGATAGCCGCAGTTCAAATCAACCGCAGGAAAACGGCTCAAAATGGCCAGGCCATATCTGCTGCCCCCGGGAATTTCCTTGAGGGTAAAAAAATTGTGGGACATGCCCAGACGATCAGCAATATAGGCCGCCTGGTTCACATAACCGGAACGTTCATGACCGACATCCACTTCCTGAAGTGCGACAATATCCGCTTGAAAACCCAGAATTTTTTTTGCAGTCCTCTCTGGATTGTATCTTCGGTCCATGTTGCGGCAGGAATGAATGTTATAGCTGAGTATCTTCAGGCACCTCATAGGATACAAATCCATGTTTTATCCATCATTGCCGGCGTTGCTGCGATAGTCCTGTATCCGCTGCCTGAGGTCAAGGGGACGAAGATACCTCACTTTTGTGTTCAGGTTTCCGGGCAGTAATACGATTCCGCAGGTTTCTTCTTTGCCGGGACCTCCATGGGCACCGCCTTCAATATTGAATGACAGGGGCATGTCCATGGGATCCCATCCGGAAATGACAATATCCCCGGCATCAGGATGGCGCAAACCGATGCCAGATCCCGGGCGGTATATGTCTGATGTGCTGAATTATACCTTATCGTCTGCGACAGAAAATGCATGATTGCATGCATATGGTTATAAATTATCATGTATTTTCAAACCCTTTCTCTGCTTCCTGGCATGTCTCTGAAAAAATGCGGTGTCCCGGCAGGATACATACCCTGTATCTTTCAAATGGGTAAAACCCCCCATTTACCCGGCGGGCGCCTGCAGCGTAAAGTAATAACAACCATTCATAATGGACGGAGGAAATTTTCCATGAAGAAAAACAACCGCTTAAGGTATGTGATCCTGGCTATCATTCTGTTCCTGGGCCTTTTGTGGTCATTGGTTTCAGCATCCCAGCAGGAAAACAGCTACCCCAACTCGCGCTTTGTCGCATATCCCCATTGGCTCAAGGCCCACATGGATGACACCGATCTGGTCATTGCAGATGTAAGAACCGATGATCATTTTGACGGGGCACTGATCCCCGGTGCCATCCGGCTTCCCTGGTCTGCGTTCCAGTTTAATGATATCGGCAATGATGTGGCATCGACTTTCATCGGTATTGCCCAGGCCCAGGAGATCCTTGGCCGCCACGGCATTACCCCGAAAGATACCATCGTTCTCTACGACTCGGTGGAACGGGACGGCGGCGCCACCGCTTCTTATGTTTTCTGGGTTCTGGATATCCTGGGACACGAAAACAAAAAAATTCTCGTACGCGGCATCGACGGATGGAAAGATGCCGGGTACGACCTGGTCACCTCGCCGGGTGAAACAAAACCCCTGCTTTATCAGGCGCCCGCAGAACACATACAAAAGCACCAGCTGATTACCGGTGAATTTGTGTACAAGCAGCTCGGCGATTTCTGTTACCAGATCATCGATGTGCGATCAAAAGAGGAATATATGGGTGAAAAGGGTACCAAAGGCCTTGACGGAACCCCGTTGAAACTGGGGCATATCCCTACAGCTGTCAACATCAACTATCAGGATGCATGGAAAGATATGGACACAAAGGCGCTTAAACCCTATGCACAGCTTCAGACCCTTTACGCAGGCCTGGATGCATCCAAAGCAGTGATTGTTTACTGTAATTCAGGCAGGCGCAGTTCCTTTTCCTACTTCATCCTCCGTTTGATGGGATTTGACAGGGTGTATACCTATGAACCGTCATGGAAAGAGTGGGGAAATCCGGACAATTTTTTTCCGGTTGAAACCAGGGAAAACAGATTGGCAGGCAGCATGCTGCCCACTCCTTCAACAGCCACCCAGACCGTTTCAAGCCGGAAATCTGCGGGAAAAACATCAGAAGACCGTTCGGGTTCAGGTAAACCTGAAGGCGGCTATATTTCATGCGGGGGCTGATCATGGATAAAAAAAACATCTCTTCCCCTATTGGCACTGGCTTCCGGCCGCATTTGCTTTGGCAGGTATCATTGTTTTTGTTTTTGCGACATTCGGGCCCCCGGCCTCTTCCAGTGGTTTTGTCAGCTTAATGAAAGGGGTTTTTCAGGCGGTTGCCCCGGAGTATGTTGAAAACAAGACCCATTATGTCATGATGCCTGACACCGGTTCGTGGCTATTTGCCTTTGTTCTGGGCATGGCCATCGGTGGTTTTGTCGCCGGCCGCACAGGCGGAATACCGGTAAGGGATATCCCGGAAATATGGGAAAAGCGGTTTGGAAACAGCCGGATCAAACGATTTGCAGCCACCTTTGCCGGTGGATTCATCATTCTTTTTGCCTCCAGACTGGCAGGCGGCTGTACCTTGGGGCTGTTTATTTCCGGATCCACACAACTGGCTGTCAGCGGGTTGTATTTCGGGGTACTTATCTTTGCCGTTGCCATGGTCACTGCCCGTTTTGTATACGGAAGCACTGGAAAGGAGGAATAATGGGCTCAGAAATATGGCTGGGGTTATTCTCCGGCATTGCCTTTGGATTTGTGATCCAGCGCGTCGGCGCAACCAACGCAAATATTATGGCCAGAGCACACCTGATGATCTCAGGGGATATTCCCAAATTCATGCTCATGGCGGTTATCCTGTCAGCCGTTGGGCTTTTGGGACTTGAAACCGCCGGTGTGGCCAATACCCGGGTGCTGCCCACCAGCCTGGTGGCCACGGGAGTAGCAGGCATTTTGTTCGGTATCGGCTGGGGATTTTGCGGATACTGCCCAGGAACCACCTGGGCTGCCGCAGGAGAGGGACGGATGGATGCGGTGTTTGCCCTGATCGGAGGACTGGCAGGTGCAGCGGTTTTTGCCCATCTGCATGAATTTCTGATACCATTGCTGTACGATCCATTCAATGTGGGCCAGATCACCCTTGTGGACTGGACAGGCAGCCAGCCCGCTGCAGTTATTCTGCTGATTTTTATATTTGGCCTGTGCATCGGCGCCATCCATTTTTTATGGAAGGAAAAAAATGGCGGCCAGACACCATAGTATATCTGTCCTCTTTCTGGCATCCCTTGTTTCAGTCACCATCCTCTGTTCGGGATGTCCCGGCCCGAAGAAAGATAAGGGAACAAAACTGAAAATACCCAGAGGATATGTGGCCCGGCTGGATATACAGATAGCCGACCGGTTGCTGGGATTCGGTCCCTTTGTGGGATATTACTTCAAGCCGGTAAACCCAGATGACCTGACCCGGCTTTCTTTTGTCTGCTATAATGAAGATTCTTTTTACACCCATGATCTGCCGGAAAACACGTTTTTGTTTGAAGGAGATGCGGTGTTGACCCAGCTCACGGACACGGGGTTTCATCTGCCCTCAGATGACCGGATCAACCCGGTATTTTTTGAGGATGCCCCTCAAAAATGGCTGAATGAGCGCCCCCGGCCCCGGGGTGAATACCTTCATTTTCATTCCTGTTATGATGCATTGGGTCCTGTATTGGCAGGATATTGGATCCGGCATAAAGGCACCGCCTCCTTTACCTATGACATGGGCGGCCGCATAGGTCCGGACAGCCCCCTTTACCACGAGGTCCATCCTGGTATTGACAAACAGTTTGCAAAAATTATGGAATTTGATGCAGGCCCTGCCCCCAGACACAGTTCAAAACACTAACCGCACCCGGAAAGGCTGATACCATGAATAAGAATACCCATGCCCGGAACCATGACAGCAACAGCACAGACCATGACAACAGTCAACAGAATCATGACGGTAACCACCAGAACCATGATGGCAACCACCAGGACCACGACCATGCAGATCACCATGCTCACATGGTGGCTGACTTCAGGCGCAGGTTCTGGGTGTCATTCATTCTGGGAATTCCCGTTGTGCTGCTGTCTCCCATGATCCAGCAATTTATGGGGGTCAGCGGGCAATGGGATTTTCCAGGTGATGCCTATATCCAGTTCGGGTTTTCAACCATTGTCTTTTTCTATGGGGGATGGCCGTTTTTAACGGGTCTTGTTGAGGAACTCAAAGAAAAAAACCCGGGCATGATGACGCTGATCGGCCTGGCCATCACTATAGCATACACGTATAGTTCCGCAGTGGTTTTCGGCCTTAGGGGAAAAGTGTTTTTCTGGGAGCTTGCCACCCTGATCATCATCATGCTTTTGGGGCACTGGATGGAAATGCGCTCTGTAATGGGTGCTTCCGGTGCCCTTGAGGAACTGGTCAAACTGATGCCGTCTACTGCCCTTCGCATCAACAAAGACGGTGACACCGAAGAAGTCAAAGTATCACAGCTGGAAAAAGGTGACCGGGTCGCTGTCAAACCCGGTGAAAAAATCCCCACCGACGGTGTCATCGCAGAGGGGCGGACCAGCATTGACGAATCCATGGTTACCGGTGAAAGCCGGCAGGTGGAAAAAACCACCGGCGACGAAGTCATCGGCGGCAGCATCAACGGTGATTCCGCCATCGATGTGGAAATCACAAAAACAGGTGGCGACACCTATCTTTCCCAGGTTGTCGACATGGTGAAAAAAGCACAGGAATCCAAATCAAGGGCCCAGAACACGGCCGACCGTGCCGCTTTCTGGCTGACCATCATTGCCCTGACTGCCGGCGGCATCACCCTGGGGGCCTGGCTCGGGGCAGGAAGGGAATTTGTTTTTTCCCTGGAACGGATGGTCACGGTGATGGTGATTACCTGTCCCCACGCCCTGGGTCTGGCGGTCCCCCTGGTGGTAGCGGTATCCACCGCCATGGCTGCAAAAAAAGGGCTGCTCATCAGGGACCGGACCGCTTTTGAACGGGCAAAAAATCTGGATGTGGTGGTGTTTGACAAAACCGGCACACTGACCCAGGGCCGTTTCGGGGTTTCTGACATTGTAAATTTTGGCGGTTTTTCTGATGACGACACGCTTTCCCTGGCAGCCGGCCTGGAAAGCCGTTCTGAACATGCCATTGCCAGAGGCATTGTTGCGGCGGCAAAAGACCGCAACATAGATATCCCCAAACCTGAAAATTTTGAAGCCATTCCGGGAAAAGGGGCCAGGGCAAAGGTGTCTGGTAAAAATATCAAAGTGGTCAGTCCGGGTTTTTTAAAGGAACATGATATTGCTGTTGATGAAAGCCACCAGGACAAACTGGATCAGCTGGCAGGTGAAGGAAAGACCCTGGTGTATCTTCTGAAGGATGATCAGGTCGAAGCAGCGCTGGCTTTGGAGGATATGATCCGTGAATCGGCAAAAAAAGCCGTTTCCGGATTACAAAAGATGGGACTGAAGGTCATGATGCTCACCGGCGATTCTGCCGCAGTGGCAAAAACCGTTGCCGACCAGCTGAACCTGGATGACTATATGGCGGAAATTCTGCCAGATGAAAAATCGGACCAGATAAAAAAGATCAGACAGAAAAATCAGCGTGTGGCCATGGTGGGTGACGGGGTGAACGATGCCCCGGCCCTGGCTGAAGCGGATGTGGGCATTGCCATCGGCGCAGGCACGGATGTGGCCATGGAAGCAGCCGACATCGTGC
>JAVVEQ010000002.1:0-176544 GCA_032250905.1 Desulfotignum sp.
TGGCTTTGCTGGATCAACCAGCTTTCCGGGCTCCCACCAAAGGCTTTTGATAGCCGGATTGCCATTTCGGGGGAAATTCCGAATCGACCATTCAACAGGGCGGACAGAGTTTTTCTGGAAACCCCAAGTCCCTTGGCTGCTTCAGTCACCGTTAATCCTAACGGTTCGATGCAGAGCTCCTTAATCACTTCGCCGGGGTGTGGTGGGTTATGCATAACCATTTTTTTCTCCTTAGTGGTAATCATCGTAATCAACATCACCGGCGTTGCCGTTTTCAAACCGGAAGAAAACGCGCCAGTTGCCCGAGACATCAACTGCCCAGTAACTATGGCGTTCACCTTTCAACGGATGAAGTCGTAATCCCGGCAAATCCATATCTTCAGGCCCCTTACTTGCATCGAGACGGGATAGAATTATCCGTAATCGTTTTACATGATCGGGATTAACGCCTTTTTGATTTCCGGTGGCATATAAGATTTTAAGCCCTTTATGCTTGAATTTTTTAATCATGGCTTACTGTAACCCGGCCATGCACAGGTGTCAATACTGAATTTCCTTGAATCGGAGGTGCCCATGGACAAAAATATCCACTGATCGCAGTCAACAATGATTATCCAAAACTTGAAAATCTCAGTCGTCAGTTGATAATGAATACCTTTATTATGTAAAAAATGATAATGTTGGTTTGAAAATATTTTGTGAGCTTAAAAAATGTATTCAGAACAAAACGCATTGGCAAACAAATGAAATGCTATATCATTGCAGGGCCAAATGGGGCAGGGAAGACAACATTCGCTGAGAATTTTCTTCCAGCAGAAGCAGGTTGCCTGAATTTCATAAATGCCGATCTGATTGCCAGAGGAATCGCTCCTTTTAATCCGGAGAGTGTTGCTTTAGAAGCTGGAAAATTGTTTTTGAAAAGAATGGATGCCATAGTTGCCAAAAGAGAATCCTTTGCGTTTGAGACAACATTGAGCGGATTGAATTATATCGGGCAGATCCAAAAATGGAAAAAAATCGGGTATGAAGTGATCTTGTATTATCTCAGCCTTCCCAATGAAGAAATGGCGGTTCAACGGGTTCAATTAAGAGTGGCCCAAGGTGGGCACAATGTCCCGGTTGACGTCGTTAAACGGCGGTATCACCGGGGTTGGAAAAATTTTTTGAATCATTATAAGGAACTGGTTGATACCTGGGTCATTTTTGATAATTCCGGAAACATTCCAAAGGTGGTAGAGGAAAAACCATGACAAAAGAATCATATTCAAAATCAGCATTGAATGCGATGCACCGGGCATCAAAACAGGCACTTGAAAAAGCGGCAAATATGGATTTGAAAATACCGGAGTGGAAAGATGGGAAAATTATCTTTATCGATCCCAGGGAAAAATTGAAAAAAATGGGTTATCTCGGGAATCAAGGCTAATTATCCAAGGTGTGATCGTTCACGGCCCGGATAAATTATAGATACCAATACAATCCCAAAAATGATATTTTCGTTTGGGAAAGGAATGATGCTTGCTCCGCGTTCGGCGAGACTCCTGACGAGGCATTGCATGAAGTCCAGAAGGCCAGGGGCGGCACTCTGCCGACAGATGTTCATTATGATTGTTTTTGCGTGGGAACTTTTTAAATGCTGTCACCTGATTTACCCCATTACAACGACCCCGAGGGGAACTGTCTGCCCTCCGGCATCTCCTGTGTCATCGATGCCCATGTGCATGTGTTTCCGGACAGAACTTTTGAGGCGGATGCGGCAGATATGCTGATCCAGGCCTTTGATCAGGGGCTGGGCGGGGTCAAACTGCATGTTCATGTTCAATGTTTCGATCTGAACGGTCCGGGTATGGATGAGATCTGCGCCGTGTGTGCCGATTACGGCAAACCCATGGTAGTGCATGCCGGCCGGGAGCCGAAAAGTGATCAGTACCGGTGCGATCCCCACGATCTGTGCCGGGCCGACAGGGTGGACAAAATTCTGGCAAGGTTTCCGGATCTGGCATTGTGCGTGCCCCATCTGGGTTTTGACGAAGTGTCCGAGTATGTGGCTCTCATGGCGGCCCATCACAACCTGTGGCTGGACACCGCCATGGTGCTGACCGATTATTTCCCTGCCCGGTCCCGGCCTGATCTTAGGGCCTTTCCACTGGACCGGGTCATGTACGGCTCGGATTTTCCCAACATCCCCTATGCCTGGGACCGGGAACTCAAGTGGCTGGCAGACGCCGGCCTTTCACCCTCTGAACTGGCGCAGGTGACATGGAAAAATGCCGCGCATTTTTTCAATCTTGACTTTGACGATCACGTCGGTTAGGAACGGACATGACACACATCTCCCATATCAGCCAGGACATCCAGGTATCTGAAAAACAGGTGGCTGCGGTTCTGGATCTGCTGGACCAGGGTGCCACCATTCCGTTCATCGCCCGTTACAGAAAAGAGCAGACCGGGACTCTGGATGAAGTCGCCATCACTCAGATTCGGGATCGATATCAGATTCTGGCAGCACTGGAGGCCCGGAAAACCGCGGTTTTAAAATCGTTGAACGAAAGGAATCTGCTGACACCGGACCTGGAAAAAGCGATTCAGGGTGCCGCCACCCTGGCCGCCCTGGAAGATCGGTATGAAAAATTCCGGCCCAGGCGCCGGACGCGGGCCATGGCGGCCAGGGAACAGGGGCTGGCCCCCCTGGCGGATCTGCTGCTGGCCCAGTCTCCCGGTACGGATATCCACAAGGCGGTGCAGCGGTTCGTGAATCCCGAAAAAGGCGTGGAAACAGCAGATCAGGCCCTGTCCGGTGCCAGAGATATCATTGCCGAGACCGTGAGTGAAGACCCCGGAGTGAGAGAGGCGGTGCGGCAGTTGTATGTGAAACAGGGAGTGATCCGGTCCCGGGTCAAAAAGGGGCAGGAGCAGGCAGGTGCCAAGTTCGTTGATTATTTTGACTGGCAGGAACCGGCATTCAAGGCCCCGTCCCACCGGATTCTGGCCATGCTCAGAGGCGCTGCGGAAGGGATTCTCACCGTGCATGTGGCAGTGGATGCCGATACAGCGGTCCGGATCATGGGAACTTTTTATCTGAAAAGACCGCCGTCTGCCTGCAGAGACGAGGTATTCGTCGCTATCCAGGATGCATACAAGCGTCTTCTGGGAAAATCTCTGGAAAAAGAATGCCTTCAGACGTTGAAATCCAACGCCGATTGTCTGGCAATCCAGGTGTTTGCCAGAAATCTTAAAGACCTTCTGCTGGCCCCGCCCCTGGGGGAAAAACCAATTCTGGCCATTGACCCGGGGTTCAGAACCGGGTGCAAGATCGTGTGTCTGGATGCCAAAGCAGACCTGTGTCACCACGACGTGATTTTTCCTCATTCAGGGGATAAAAAACGGGACCAGGCAGCCAGGACCCTGATGGCCCTGGTAGATCGATACCAGATCGAGGCTGTGGCCGTGGGCAACGGCACGGCCGGCAGGGAAACCCTGGCCTTTGTCCGGGAACTGGACCTGCCCGGTCATGTCAAGACCGTGATGGTGGACGAAAGCGGGGCTTCGGTTTATTCGGCGTCAGATACTGCCAGGCAGGAGTTTCCGGATCACGATATCACGGTGCGGGGCGCGGTATCCATCGGCCGGCGGTTGATGGATCCTCTGGCCGAGCTGGTGAAAATCGATCCCAAATCCATCGGCGTTGGCCAGTACCAGCATGATGTGGATCAGAAACAGCTGTATCAGGCTCTGGATGACACCATCCAGGTCTGCGTCAGCCAGGTGGGGGTGGAGGTCAATACCGCATCCCGGGAACTGCTGGCCCGTGTGGCCGGGTTGAATGACACCATTGCCGCCAACCTGGTGCGGTTCCGGCAGGACAACGGACCGTTCACCACCCGCCAGGCGTTTCTCAAGGTTCCCCGCTTAGGTCCCAAGGCCTTTGAACAGGCCGCCGGGTTTCTGCGGATCCGTAACGGGCACAATCCGCTGGATATGTCAGGCATTCATCCGGAATCCTATGCGATCGTGGAACAGATGGCAAAAGACCGGGGTTGTGTCCCCGGCGATCTGGTCAGAAACCCGGACCGCCTGAAACAGATTGACCCCAAATCTTACATCACCCCCCAGAGGGGTCTGCCGACGATCACAGATATTCTGGCGGAACTCAGACTGCCGGGCCGGGATCCCAGAAAATCGTTTCAACCGGTTGTCTTTGATTCCACCGTCCAGACCATCGAAGATCTGAAACCCGGTATGATACTGTCCGGCATCGTGACCAATGTCACCGCATTCGGCGCGTTTGTGGATATCGGGGTTCACCGGGACGGCCTGGTCCACATCAGCCAGATGGCGGACCGGTTTGTCAAAGATCCCAATGAGGTCGTCACCGTTCATCAGCCGGTTCAGGTTCGTGTTCTGGATGTGGACAAAGCACAGAAACGGATTTCTCTTTCTTTAAAATCGAACTGAAAAAAAGGGTGCGTGTTTTTGAAAAAACGGGCAAAAAAAAGATACTGCGTTGAAAACAGTTCAGACGGTGTTACATTGTTGAAAACACTTAACAGAAAGGAGAATTCTCATGGCCTCTACCAAACTTGCAGGTAATCCGGTTTCTCTGGCAGGTAACTTTCCGGTCAAGGGCGCTTCAGCCCCCGATTTTACGGCGGTTACCCAGGATCTTTCCGAAATTTCACTTGACAGCTATACAGGAAAACGCAAGGTGCTCAATATTTTTCCGAGCATCGATACAGATGTCTGCGCCACTTCTGTGCGCAAATTCAACGAAAAAGCGGCAGGCCTGGAAAATACCCGGGTGATCTGTCTGTCCAATGATCTTCCTTTTGCCCATAAGCGGTTCTGCGGGGCTGAAGGCATTGAAAATGTGGTATCCGCATCCCTGTTCAGGGACAGATCTTTTGCAGAAAACGCAGGGGTCCTTGTCACGGACGGTCCATTAAAAGGTCTGACGGCCCGGGCGGTTCTGGTACTGGATGAAAACAATCAGGTGATATACGCCCAGCTGGTGGATGATATCACCCATGAGCCGGATTATGACGCGGCTCTGGCAGTGCTTTGATATTGCCAGACCTGCCGGTCGGTTGGCACTGCATGCCGGCCATGCGGTATCACCACACATGAAATGACGGGGAGGAAACATGAAACGGTTGCTTAAATGGGTTCTGGGATTGACGGCGGCCCTGGTGGTGCTGCTGGTGGCTGCAGTGGTTCTGGTTCCAATGTTTGTGGATGTTCAGCACTATAAACCCAGACTGGAGGAACTGGTTGCGCAGCAGACCGGCCGGACGTTTACCATGGGGGATGACATGGATCTGTCGGTGTTTCCCTGGATCGGCATCCGGCTGTCAGACCTTCGCCTGGGCAACCCGGAAGGGTTTGCGGCAACGGATATGGTGGCGGTCGACGGGTTCGAGGTGCGGCTGAAGGTGATGCCGCTGTTCTCCCGGCGGATCGAAATCGATACTTTTGTGGTGGATTCTCCCCGGATTTTTCTGGAGCGCAGGAAAGACGGCAGGGCCAACTGGGAAGGTCTTGGCAAAACAGATGCACCCGCTGCTGAAAAAAAACCGGCTGAGGAAAAAACCGGGTCAACAGATCCGGGCCTGCCCATTAAATCATTGATGGTGGAGAATTTTTCAATCCGTGACGGAGTGGTTGCCTTTTCAGACAAGGCGGCAGGTCTGGACAAACAGATCACCGGGTTCAACTTGACCCTGGCGGACATCAGCATGGACAAACCCATTCAGATCGATCTGTCCGCAAAGCAGGATGACAAACCCGTGTCTTTGATCGGCAGTATCGGACCTGTTGGAAAACATCCAGGCGAGTCAGAGATCGGTTTTGACCTGGCATTGAAGGCACTGGGAATGTTGGATGTCACCCTGGCGGGTAAACTGGAGGACCCGTCCGGCCGTCAGCAGGTGGACATGGCCCTGGATGTGGCCCCGTTCTCTTTGCGCCGGCTCCTTGCTGAACTGGACCAGCCTTTTTTTATGGAAACGGCAGATTCAGGCGTGTTTGAAAAGATAGCGTTGAAAGTACATATTTCAGGTGGGCCCTCGGCAGTCTCTATGACAGATGGACACATGACACTGGATGATTCCTCTCTGACTTTCAACGGGGCGGCAAAAGCGTTTGAAAAACCGGACATCACATTTGATATTGTTCTGGACCAGATCGATCTGGATCGGTACATGCCGCCGGCACCGGAAAAAGGCACCGCGGAAACCCCGCCTTCTGAAGGGAAAAAAGACAAAACGCCGGGCCCGGGACCGGACTATGGTCCTTTACGCAGGCTGGTACTGGACGGTAAACTGAAAGCCGGTCAGGTGAAAGCATCCAATGTGACGGTGTCGGATATTGTCGTCCAAGTAACCGCCCAAAACGGTCAAATCGTAGTGGATCCGTTGGCTCTGAATCTTTACCAGGGCACCTTGGCATCCACCCTGGGACTGGATGTCCGTCAGAAAACGCCGCAAACCCGCATCAATCTGGATCTGAAAGGTGTCCAGGCCGGGCCCCTGATTCAGGATGCGGCAGCCAAAGAGCTTATTTCCGGAACGTTGACCGCTGCGGCGGCCCTGACCATGACCGGCGATACACCGGATCAAATCCGGAAGACACTGGATGGAGAAGGAAACGTGACCTTTACTGATGGAGCCATTGAGGGCATCGATATCGCCGGTATGGTTCGCAATGCCGCAGCCAGAATAGGACTGGCTCAGAAGACCGAAGAAAAACCCAGAACCGATTTTGCGGAATTGACTGTGCCTTTTTCCGTGGGAGAAGGGGTTTTTCATGTCACCGACGGCGGGCTGAAATCACCGCTCCTTCGTGTCAAAGCCGCAGGAAAGGCGTTTCTGGTGAAAGAAGAATTGGATTTCCGGGTGGAATCCAAACTGGTAGGGACGTTGAAAGGTCAGGGCGACACCACGGAGCGATCAGGCATCATGGTGCCACTGCTGGTTACCGGATCGTTTGCTTCCCCCAAAATTCAGCCGGATCTGGCAGGATTGCTGGAGGGCGGGGTTCCGGACACGGAAAAAATCAAGGAAATGATCGATACCGGAAAATTGCCGGCCACAGACACCAAAACGCTGAAGGAAGAGGGCAAAAAAATGTTGAAAGGTCTGCTGCCAGGCCTCAGTAATTGATGAAGTAACACTCTGAAAGGATAAATAATATGAAACGGGTACGAATTTTTGTGGTGTGTCTGGCCCTGGCCATGACGGCAGGGGCTGCCTCAGCCGCCAATTCCTGGCTGCAGAAAGGGACAGATGTGCTGAAATCTCTGGACACCGGAGAGGAAAAAAACACGATCATAGGCACGAACCTGTCCACATCGGATGTTATTGCCGGGCTCAAGGAAGCGCTGACTGTCGGGTCTGAACAGGTGGTGCAGCAGCTGGGAAAGACGGACGGTTTTTATGATGACCCGCAGATCCATATCCCTTTGCCCGAAAAACTGGCCACAGTGAAAAGCGCGCTGGACAAGGTGGGCATGGGATCTTTTGCCGATGATCTCGAACTCAAATTGAACCGGGCTGCGGAGGCGGCAACCCCCAGGGCCCGGGAACTGTTTTTGAATTCCATATCCCAGATGACCTTTGAAGATGCCAGGGCCATTCTGAACGGACCCGAAGATGCGGCCACCCAATATTTCAGGAAAACCATGTCCCCGGATTTGGCTGAAGCCATGACCCCGGTGGTGGATGACACCCTGTCTGGGGTGGGCGCGGTGCAATCCTATGACCGGATGATGGGAAAATACGCGGATCTTCCGTTTGTGCCGGATGTGAAGGCAGATCTGACCGATCATGTGGTGAACAAGGGTATGGACGGTATTTTTCATTACATGGCCAGAGAAGAGGCCGCCATTCGCAAGAATCCGGTCAAACGCACCACCGATCTTCTCAAAAAAGTGTTCCAGTAGAATCGGTTCCCGGGCTGACAAATTAACGGCCTGACCCGGACGGGTCAGGCGTGAAACAGACATCAAAAAGAGGAGGGACGAGGCAAATGGAATGTCAATTTCTGGGCGGGACCGGTGAAGTGACCGGTTCCATGCATATTTTGAATACCGGTCGGGATCAGATACTGATGGATTGCGGTATGTTTCAGGGGCGGCGCAAGGAAAGCTATGAAAAGAATCGGTATTTTGCGGTAGATCCGGCAAAGATAACCAATATGGTATTGTCACATGCCCATATTGATCATTCCGGCCGGATTCCCATGTTGACCCAGGCCGGATTTTCCGGCCGGATCATCACCACCCGGCCCACTCAGAATGCGCTGTCCTATATGCTTCTGGACAGCGGACATATCCAGGAAAACGATGCCCAGTACCTCAATTACAAAACGTTGCGGGCGTTTCTTTACCAGGAAGAGCAGAAAAAGAAAAACCAGCAGCTGACCAACAAGGAAAAATCACAGATCAAGCACCTGCTGAAAAAAAATCCATATGATCTGGATACAGATGCCATTACCAGGCTTCAGAACCAGTATGGTCTTGACACCATTGTGCCCCTGTATACCCAGGAACAGGCGAAGCAGTCCCTGTCATATATCGATGGGTATCCTTACAATCATGAAATCCCCATCGGCCGGGATCTCACCGTTAAATTCTATGTGGCCGGCCATATTCTCGGTTCTGCTTTTTCCATATTCACGGCCAAGGATAACGGACGTATTCGAAAAATTCTGTATACCGGTGATGTGGGACGTTTTGACAAACCGATTCTCAAAAACCCGACCCTGCAGTTTGATAAAGAAGATACAAAGATCGACCTGATGATCATGGAAAGCACATATGGGGACCGGGAGCATGGTCCGGTGGCGGACCTGGAGGTCAGTCTGAAAAAAGTGCTGCTTAAAACCCATGAAAGGGGTGGATCTCTGATTATCCCGGCCTTTGCCTATGGCCGGACCCAGGAGTTGATCTATGTGTTCCATAAACTGTAT
Organism: Desulfotignum sp.; assembly: GCA_032250905.1. GTDB lineage: Bacteria > Desulfobacterota > Desulfobacteria > Desulfobacterales > Desulfobacteraceae > Desulfotignum. The sequence continues at coordinate 8,965 of JAVVEQ010000002.1, forward strand.
GAATCCGGACAGGTGCCCCGAATGCCGATTTTTGTGGACAGCCCGCTGGCATCCAATCTGACCCGGGTGTTTGGCGAACACCCGGAAACCTATGACAAGGAAACCCATACCGCGTTTCTGGAAAAGGGACTGAATCCCTTCTATTTTGATAAGATCCGGTTTGTTCAGACGGTAGAAGAATCCATGAACCTGACCCGGGATGAGACTCCCCATGTGGTGATTTCAGCGTCCGGCATGTGTGAGGCCGGACGAATACTCCACCATTTGCGCCATAAGATTCACAATCCGAAAAATACGATTCTGATTGTAGGGTTTATGGCTCAACATACCCTGGGCCGGCGGATCGAGGAACTCGGCGCCCAGGCCGCCGAAGAATCCGGAAAACCCGTTCCCGATGTCAAGATTCTGGGAAAATCCTATCCCCTATCTGCCCGGGTGGAAAAAATTGAAGGATTCAGCGCCCATGCGGACAAGCATGAACTGTACCGGTTGGTCAAGCAATCCAATCTGGAGATTGACAAGGTCGCTATTGTCCATGGGGAAACATCCCAGAGCACCGCTTTTGCGGCCCATTTAAAGAAAAACGGATATGACGCCATCATACCCGCTCCCGGAGATGTTGTGTCTTTTTGACCCGCCGGCTCAGCAGATATCGGGTCCAGAATTTCAGATTAAACATGACCGTCATTCGGCAGATATTACACCATATCCTTCAGGGGATTAAAGAAAAAAACCGGAAAATGTTGGACAATCGGTATTTCGCGTTTTATGTTAATTAACAGTTTCGTTTTCCCGGTTCTGGTACCAGGGAAATAATATGAATGACCGGTCTTGAAATTCAAAAAAGGCCGGCGACCGGGGCAGTTTGATATGCCCAGAAAGGATTTTTTTTACAATGACTGATACCATCAAGGCAGGTGACACTATTTCTGTGGATTACACGGGAAAAAAACAGGACGGCACAGTGTTTGATTCATCTGAAGGAAAACAGCCCCTCAAATTCACCGTGGGAACGGGGATGCTGATCCAGGGATTTGACAATGCCGTTGTGGGGATGAAACCGGGTGAATCCAAAACAGTTGAAGTCCCGCCGGAGCAGGGATATGGCCACCGCCATGAAGATGCGGTTGTAGACATCCCCAGAGCTCAGATCCCTGAAGAGATTCCGTTGAGTGAAGGCCTTGTCCTTCAGCTTCAGGATCCCCAGGGGCGGCCGGTACCTGCCACTGTGACCGAGATCACCGATGAAAATGTGAAAATGGATATCAACCATATGCTGGCGGGAGAGACACTGGTTTTTGACATCACTGTCCGGGAAACCGGACTGACCCCGGATGAACCGGGCTGCGGCGCCGGAGGCTGTGACTCCGGATCCTGCCAGGGGTGTTGATGTTGAGTCTGTGATTGACAATCGGTTGAATACAATCAGGTTCGGGTTTTCCGAACCTGATTTTTCAATACGTTGTCATAGTAAGGATAAGAAAAATGAAAATTGCCATGTGCCAGACCCGCCCTGTATTGATGGATGTGACCGCCAATGTCGAAAATACCATCGATCACATCAACATGTGCAAAGAAAAAGGGGCGGATCTCATAGTATTCCCGGAACTGGCATTGACCGGATATTTTGTGGGCCTGGGATATCATGAGGCGGCGTTGACCATGGAATCTCCCCATATTCGTCGAATTGCCGCCGCCACCCGGGGCACGGCCGCAGTGGTGGGGTTTATCGAAGAATCCCGGTCCATGAATTTTTATAATTCCGCCCTGGTGGCAGTGGATGGCGAGATACAATTTGCCTATCGTAAATTGAACCTTCCCAATTACGGGGTGTTTGAAGAAAGAAAATTTTTTTCTTCTGGCAAGCATGTCCGGGTGTTCCGGCTTCAGGGACTGAATATTGCCGTCTTTATCTGCAATGATCTGTGGCACCCGTCACTGCCGTATCTGGGCATTACACAGAAAGCCGATGTGTTTCTGACCCTGTTCAATTCATCTGAAGGGTCTATGGCGGATGAGTTCAGCAATATTGAAAGCTGGGAGATCATCAACCGGTTTTATTCCCGGATTTTCGGTATTTACAATATTTGCGTCAACCGGGTGGGAGAAGAAGGCCCGGAAGCGGTCCGGTGCATGCCTGCGAAATATGCAAAAACCGGTTTTCCGGAAGCGTTCCGGTTGCCTGAATCGAAAAAGACCTATCATTTCTGGGGCGGCAGTGAAATAATCAATCCTTACGGACATGCGATTTACAAAGCGGTCAAATATGATGAAGACGTGGTAATGGGCGCCATTTCAAAGGATATGCTGCGCCGCAAAAAAATCGTTTTGCCTTATTTGAAAAATGATGATCCCTATTTTACGTTTCGTGAACTGGGACGGATCCTTTATCCGCAGAGAGAAATCAGGTCATGACGACAGTTAGACAGTTGATTCTGGCAGTGGATGACAATCCCAAAAATCTTCAGTTTCTGGGGAAACTGCTCTCCAGCAGAGGGTTTGAAGTGGCCATGGCCCAGAGCGGGCAGCAGGCGTTGAACTTTATGCTCAAAAAAGAACCGGACCTGATTCTGCTGGACATTATGATGCCGGAAATGGACGGGTATACGGTTTGTGAGAAAATCAAAGCCAATTTTGCAACCCGTCATATCCCGGTCATTTTTCTGACCGCCAAGACGGAAATCAGTGATATCGTTAAAGGGTTTGAAGTCGGCGGGGTGGACTATGTGACCAAACCGTTCAATTCCGAAGAGCTGCTGGCCCGGGTCAAAACCCATGTCGAGATCAAGATTCTAAGGGGGCTTCTGCCCATCTGTTCCCGGTGCAAAAAAATCAGGGATGATCAGGGATTCTGGGAACAGGTGGAAAGATATTTTGAAGCCCATTCCGATGTAACCTTTACCCACAGCATCTGTCCTGGCTGCATGGAAAAACTCTACGGAGATTCCGACTGGTATCGGAAACCACAAAAATAATCGGGTTCTGTTTCCATTTTTCTTCTCTGGTTGCTTTTTTTACCGATTGCGTTATTTTATTTCTGTTATCATGGTACAATCAGTTTTTTTAAATACCCATTTGAAATACAGGAGCACATATGAGTACTGTCATAGCCATGGCCGGTAAGGGCGGAGTGGGAAAGACCACAGTGTCCGCACTGGTTGTAAGATATTTTACCCGGCACATCAAAGACCCGGTGCTGGCCATCGATGCTGACCCCAACAGCAATCTGGGAGAAACCCTGGGTCTGGCCATTGAAAAAACCGTGGGCGATATCCGCGAGGATTTCATGAGAGATCCCCAGGGCGTGCCTTCGGGAATGGATAAGGTGCTGTACCTTGAAATGCTCATGAACCAGGTGCTTATCGAAAACAACAACTTCGATCTTCTGGTGATGGGCCGCCAGGAAGGTCAGGGGTGTTACTGCATGGTCAACAATATCTTGAACCGGTTTGCCGATGAGCTGGAAAATAATTACAAATATATGCTGGTGGACAATGAAGCCGGAATGGAACATTTGAGTCGCCGGACCTCCGGAAAGGTGGATATGCTGTTAATGATCACGGATTATGCATTGCGCGGACTCAGGGCGGTGGGCCGGATCAACGGCATGCTCGATGACCTGAAACTGGACGTCCGGGAAAAAGGTCTGATTGTCAATCGGGCACCGGATCAGCTGAACCAGGCATTTCTTGATGAAGTGGAAAAGATCGGGGTGCCGCTGCTGTGTACCATTCCCCAGGATGACAATCTGCTGCAATTTGATATGGAGAGACGGTCCATGCTGGAGCTCCCGGATGATTCACCGGCCGTTCTGGCAGTGAAAGATCTTATGGAGAAGATCATTAAAGTCAAGGCGTAACCATGGGATATGTCTTTGATTTCAAAGAAGCGGTCCACTATGATGACTGGTTTTCTCAGCCGGGAAACCGGCACTGTTTCGATCTTGAAATCAAACTGATCCTTGACCTGATGGATCTTCGGTCCGGCCAGCGGGTGCTGGACATCGGGTGCGGCACCGGCATGAGCCTGATTCCCCTGCTGGACCGCGGACTGAGCCTTACCGGCGTGGACCCTTCCACATACATGCTGGATGTCGCCCATCAGCGGCTGGGCAGCCGGGTGGATCTTCACCGGTGCCCTGCAGAGAACCTGCCGTTTGAGGACAATGCCTTTGAAACCGCCTTGTTTTTCACCAGCCTGGAATTCACGGATCGTCCGGCCAAAGCCATTGAAGAGGCCTGTCGGGTGGCCCGGGAACGGGTGGTGATCGGTGTGTTGAACCGGCATGCCCCCGTGAATGTCTGCCGCCGGTGCAAGGGTTTTCTGTTTCCCAGTATTTATTCAAACACCCGGTTTTTCAGTATATGGGAACTCAAGAAGATGCTGTTCAGTATTCTGGGAGATGTGCCGGTTTACTGGCGGACCACGGTCCAGTTTCCATTTGTCCAGGGACGGTTCATCTCAGCCGTTGAACACAACCGATGGGTTCAGAAATCCATTTTCGGCACGTTCATCGGCATGCGCATCAAGCCGGTGCCCAAGTTCAGGGTCCGGCCCCTGCCGTTGAAAATAAAGAAACATAAAATACAGAACCGTGCCACCGGGCTGGCCACCTCCTCCCGGGTCCGGATCAGGGATTGATATGGAAGCGTATCTGTATGACAAGCTGGAAAACAAGCGGGTCCGGTGCCGGACATGCAGCCATTTCTGTGTGCTGAAACCGGACCGCCGCGGAAAGTGCGGCGTCAGAGAAAATCAGAATGGACGGCTCATGGCCCTGAATTACGGCAAAGTGATCGCCCATGGTGTGGACCCTATTGAAAAAAAACCCATGTATCATCTGAAGCCCGGGTCCAGGTCCTATTCCATTGCCACCATGGGCTGCAACTTCTTGTGCCGGTTCTGTCAGAATGCGGATATTGCCCAGATTGACCATGAGCAGAGTACCCGGATTGAGGGCCGCACCATGACTCCGGAGCAGATAGTGGACAACGCTGTTGCATCCGGATGCCAGAGCATTTCCTATACCTATACTGAACCATCGGTGTTTTTTGAACTGGCTTTTGACACGGCCCGGCTTGCCAGAAACAGAGGACTGTTCAACGTATTTGTCACCAACGGATATATGAGCGCGGATCTGGTGCATCAGGTGGCTCCGTACCTGGACGCAGCCAATGTGGATCTCAAAGCGTTCAACGACACCTTTTACCAGACATTCTGCAATGCCCGGCTGGCGCCGGTTCTGGATAACCTGAAACGCCTGAAGCAGGCAGGGGTGTGGGTGGAGGTGACCACGCTGCTGATTCCCGGACTGAATGACCATACGGAGGAACTGAGGTCCCTGGCCCGGTTCATCACGGATGAACTGGGGAAGGGCACCCCCTGGCATGTGTCCCGGTTTCATCCGGCCCATCAAATGACCGACCGGGGAGCGACCCCTGCGGCTACGGTGGAGGCGGCCTGGCAGATCGGCAGAAACGCCGGCCTGGATTATGTGTATGTGGGCAACCTGCCCGGTTCATCCCATACGCACACCTTTTGTCCGGACTGTGAAACCCGGGTAGTGGAAAGGCAGGGTTATACCACCCGCAGCCACATGGAGGAAAACGGGATCTGCCCCGGTTGTGGAACCAGGATTTCCGGTATTTTTTGAGAGATCAAAAGTCATGTTGAAAAAAAAAATTCTGGATTACGGGAAAATGATCAAATTTCCCCATACGGTGTTTGCCCTGCCGTTTGCGCTTTCCGCGGTGGTTCTGGCCTGGCGGACGCACGTGCCGTCAGCATGGGAGTTGTTTCTGATTCTTATCGCCATGGTGGGGGCAAGATCTGCAGCCATGGGATTCAACCGTATTGTGGATGCGGACATTGACAGGAAAAATCACCGTACTGCCATCAGAGAAATTCCCAGTGGGGTGTTGACCCGGTTTCAGGCCCTGATTTTTGTGGGGGCGTCATCCCTGATGTTTACAGGGGCAGCGGCCCTGTTGTCGCCATTGTGTTTTTGGCTGTCGATTCCGGTGCTGGGCCTGCTGTTTGTGTATTCCTATACAAAACGCTTCACTGCCTTGTGTCATCTGGTGCTGGGGTTTGTCATCTCTCTGGCACCGGTGGGGGCCTGGGTGGCAGTCACCGGTACCCTGGACTGGGGGGTCATTTTTCTGGCCGCTGCACTCGGGTGCTATATCGCCGGGTTTGATATTCTTTACGCCTGCCAGGACATCGATTTTGATCGGGAACAAGGGTTGTTTTCCCTTCCGGTTCGTCTGGGAGCGGCCCGGGCCATGCAGGTGTCGACCCTGCTTCATATCCTGTTTCTGGCGTTTCTGCTGGGAGTGTATCTCCGTTTTGACATGCATGCCGTATTTCTGTTTTTCTGGGCCATAATCGGGGTGCTCATCGTTTTCGAACACCGCCTGGTCAGACCGGATGATCTGTCCCGCATCGATGTGGCGTTTTTTCATGTCAATTCCGCCGTGTCAGTGCTTTTATTTGCAGGCATTTTAACCGAGGCTTTTTTCAGGGGGGGTGCATGACCTTTTCCCGGACCTTTGTGGTTGCCGTCAGCGGCGCTTCCGGTGTTGTTTACGGGGTGCGTCTGATTGCGGCCCTGCTTGAACAACAGATGACGGTGGCAACCATCTTGTCCCATGCCGGGGTCACGGTGCTGTCCCATGAGATGGGATATGTTCCGGAGACCGGTTTTCACTTGTTTCTGAAAGAATACGGGGTCAAACACGATCTGCTGAAAAACCTGTCCGTATTTTCCCAGGATGATATTGCTGCTGCACCGGCCTCAGGGTCATTTTATCATGACGGCATGGTGGTGGTGCCCTGTTCCATGAAAACGCTGGCCGGTGTGGCAGCCGGCTATGCCGACAACCTTATCACCCGGGCCTGTGACGTCACGCTCAAGGAAAGGCGTCGAATGATCCTGGTGCCCAGGGAGACCCCCATGAACCTGATACATCTGGAGAACATGGTCCGCCTGACCCGGGCAGGGGCCGTGATCATGCCGGCAAGCCCCTCTTTTTACAGCTTTCCCAAGACCCTGGATGCGCTGGTGGATACCCTGGTGGCACGAATTATGGATCATCTGGGCGTGGACCAGACACTGATGCCCAGGTGGGGGGGGTGATGACATTCGTGATACCGGCACCGGTTCTGGACCTGCTGCATCTGCTTCGCGAAAAGGGTATCCCCGCCTTTGTGGTGGGGGGAGCGGTGCGGGACATGTGCCTGGACCGGCTGCCAGGGGATGTGGACATTCTGGCCGATGCTTCCATCGATACTCTGAAAACCGTGTTTGAAGGCCGGCCGTTCCGCGTTGTGGGCAACAGCTTTCCGGTGTGCCTGGTCAATGATATCGAGGTGGCACCCTGCCGCACCGCATCCGGGCAATTTCCTGAAGATGACCTGAGCATGCGGGATTTCACCGTCAATGCCATGGCATATGATCCATTGGAAAACCGGTTGCTGGATCCTTTTGACGGCCGGTCAGACCTGGAGAACGGCATCATTCGATTTACAGGAGATCCAGACGCCCGGATCAAGGAAGATCCGGTGCGCATGATCCGGGGATGCCGGTTTTCAACAGCGTTGTCCGCCAGGCTGTCGGATTCCGCCCGGAAGGCGATCCAGCAGCATGCCGGTTCTCTGGTGACCCATATCCCGGGAGAGCGGATCCGAAATGAATTACTTAAAGCCATGACCCTGTCCAGACCCTCGGTTTTTTTTCGATGCCTGTACATCACCGGCCTGCTGGCTGGGATACTTCCCAGCCTGGACCGGTGCTACGCTCTGGATGGGGGTCCATTTCATGGTGAAACTGTTTTCGAGCACTGCATGCTGGTGGGGGATGCCCTGCCGGCCAGACAGCCGCTGCTCCGCCTGGCCGGATATCTGCACGATGTGGGTAAAGTGGAGTCTCAGGGAATCAAGGATGAACGGATCACATTTCACGGCCATGAAACCTGTCTGGATGCTTTGGCAGCCGATCTGGACCGGTTGCGCTTTTCCGTGCAGGAAAAAGACTATATCCAGGCCCTGGTTCGCTGCCATATGCGGCCGCTGGCTGAAAAAACCCGCCCCAAATCGATCCGGCGTCTTCTGGCAATGCTGGCACAGAACCGGTTAAGTTTTCAGGATTTCATGCGGATGCGCATTGCTGACAAAAAGGGCAATCTGGCCAAATCCCCTTATACCCTGGCAGACATCCGGGACCGGGTTGAAAAAGTGCGGAAGGAAATGGCCCGGCAGACCGCGTTCCACACGGATGATTTGAAGGTTTCCGGGCAGGACGTCATGACCGTAAAAGGAATACCGCCGGGTCCGGAAGTGGGCCGAATCAAACAGCAGTTGTTTGAAAAAGTGCTGGAGGATCCAAGCCTCAATACCCGGGAACAACTGCTTGAGATGTTGCAGGACATGGACTGAAAGGAAGGATCTTATGGAAGCTGTCGTGCTCATTAATATCACCGGCCCGGATCGTCCCGGTTTGAACGCCTGTTTTGCAGGGATTCTGTCCCGGTACGATGTCCGGGTCCTGGATATCGGCCAGTCGGTCATCCACGAGCACATTTCTTTAGGGATTCTGGCGGCCATTCCCTGTAAGGAAGATTTCTCCGCTGTGTTCAAGGATATGCTGTTTGAAGGATATCAACTGGGCTTGAAAGTGGATATTAAACCAGTGGTCCCGGAGAGCTATGAAAACTGGGTCAATGCCCAGGGCAAGGAGCGCCGGATCATTACCATTCTGGGACCGGCCATCAGCGCACGGCAGATCGCGGCCGTGTCCTCGGTCTGCGCCGAACAGGGTCTGAATATCAATTCCATCACCCGGCTCACCGGCCGGATTTCCCTTCAGCGACCTCAGTCCCGGCCCCGGGCCAGTATTCAGTTTTCCGTGACCGGCACCCCGAAGCGGATGGGTGAAATGCGGGGCCGGTTCATGGAGATTTCCCGGGCCACCGGCGTGGATATTTCGTTTCATGTGGACAACATCTACCAGAAGAACCGCAAACTGGTGGTGTTTGACATGGATTCCACCCTGATCCAGTCTGAGGTGATCGTGGCGCTGGCCAACCTGGCAGGGGCCGGTCCTCAGGCAGAACAGATCACAAAATCCGCCATGCAGGGCCGGATGGATTTCAAGGAAAGCTTCCGGCAGCGGGTGGCGCTTCTAAAAGGGTTGACGCAGCAGGACCTGGATCACATTATCCAGACCCTGCCTTTGACCGAAGGCGCTACACTGGTCACCGCCACCCTCAAACGCCTGGGATATAAGCTGGGTATTCTGTCCGGCGGATTCACCTTTGTGGGAGAATATCTCAAGGAAAGTCTGGGATTTGATTACATGTATGCCAATCAACTGGACATGGAAAACGGGGTGGTGACCGGCCGGGTCAAAGGGGAGATCGTGGATGGCGAAAAAAAAGCCAGCCTGTTGCGGGAAATCGCCCAGAAGGAAAACCTGTCCATCCAACAGACGATAGCCGTGGGAGACGGGGCCAATGATCTGCCCATGATTTCCATTGCCGGCCTGGGTGTGGCATTCAATGCCAAGCCGGTGGTGCGAAAAAAAGCGGCCAGCACCATCTCCACCACCGGCCTGGACGGGCTTTTATATCTGATGGGAATCCATGAGCGGGAGATTCAGGAGTCCAATTCCGGCGCTACGGTCTGACGGGTGGATATTCGAGAAGTCCTGCTATAAAAAAGCCCCTCTTTGATTGAAAGAAGGGCTTTTTTTGTACCAGAAATTTGTACCAAAACGCCTTTTGGTGTTTTGGTGACCCCCGGAAACACAAAACCCCCGAAGAACGGGGGCATTGTAATATCTGGTAGCGACGCAGGGACTTGAACCCCGGACTCTGCGGATATGAGCCGCATGCTCTGACCAGCTGAGCTACGTCGCCAAAAAACCCGATAACCATATCATAAAAAGTTCTTGTTTGTCAAATATTTTTTTATTTTTACCATCGTTTCCGGTCAGGTTGCCAGCCGGACAAAACAGTGTTTTATCTGGTCATGATAGGCCGTAGCGTTCAAGGGCGGAAACAACAATGGTGCGGATCAGGGCCTGATAATCTTGATCCGGACCCAGGCCGATGGCTTGGTACAGGGAAAAGAGCTGGGTTTGACAAAGGCGGGCAACGGGGTTTACGACGCCACTTCGATATGAAATGAGACTGAGATACCCCGGGAGACCAGTATATCATGGGTCTGAGTCTTGTTGATCAGGTGTTTCATGTTGGTGCTGTCCGGCCCGATTCCCAAGTGCCGGTGTGCCAGTCAAACTCCGGGGTCATGGGGCGGCTTCCTTTTTTCTGTAACAGACCGGCAGGCGGGATGTGAGCCCGGCGGTCACCTCGTAATTGATGGTGCTGCACAGGGATGCGAGGTCATCGGCGGAAACGGTGACATCCCCCTGGGTTCCCAGTACCACCACTTCCTCTCCCGGTCGGACATCGGGGATCCGGCCCACATCGATCATGGTAAAGTCCATGCACACCCGGCCCGTTACCCGGGCCTGCCGTCCTTTTACCAGCATGTGGGCTGAATTGGACAGGATCCGGGAATAGCCGTCCGCATATCCCACCGGAACCGTGGCGATTGCGGTGGGGCGGTCAGTGACATATGTGCTGCCGTAGGAAATGGGAAATCCTCTGGGCACCTGTTTGACCTGGATGATTTCGGAAATGATGGACAGGGCCGGGGTGAGTTGTGTGCCGTCAACTCCCGGTCCGGGGCACAGCCCGTACAGGGCGATGCCGGGCCGGACCAGGGTGAAATGGCTTTCGGGGAGCGTCAAGGTGGCGGCACTGTTGGCCGCATGGATGAGTTGCGGCAGCAGCTGTTCGGCATCCAGGCGGTCAAGCAGTTCTGTGAACAGGGCCAGCTGCTGTCGTGCATGGGTTTTGTCTGCGGCATCGGCATTGCTGAAATGGGTGTAGATACCCTCGATTTTCAGATGATCCAGCTGCATCATGGAACGGATGTCCGCCAGGGTCTGTGTCATGTCCAGTCCGGGGCACAGGCCCAGCCGTCCCATGCCGGTGTCGATTTTGATGTGTGCCGTGACATCGGTGCGGGCGGCTCTGGCAGCGGCGTTGACAGCCCTGGCTGTATCCGGGCCGGTAAGGGTGATGCGGATCCCCTGCCCGGCAGCTGCCACTGCCCGGTCGGGCAGGGTGCTGCCAAAGACCAGAACCGGGGCTTCAATACCGGCATCCCGGAGCTGGATCGCTTCGGCCATGCGGGCCACCCCCAGCCATTTGGCACCATGGGACAGAACGGTCTGTGCCACATGAACGGCCCCATGACCATAGGCATTGGCCTTGACCACCGCCATCAGGGAGGTCTGCGGTACGCAGGCATGTATGAGCACATGCGTATTTTTTGCCACTGCATCCAGATCCACCTCGATACGGGTGGCGGGAACCCGGGAGAACAGGGCGCGTTTTAAAGGCCGGAGTTCAGAAGACAGGGCACTGTTCCGGCCGGGGGCATGGCTATAGAACAATGTCATCCAGAATCCGTTCCTTGATGTGACGCTGTACCGGATTGACCAAATCCGCCGGGGACAACCCCAGTTTCACCGTGCCGTCCAGGGTCCTGACCGACAGGGTGCCGGTTTCTTTTTCCTTTTCACCGATGGTGAGGATCAGCGGGATGTAATTGACCTGGGCCTCCCGGATCCTTTTTTTCAATGTTTCGTTGCGGTGATCCACTTCGCACCGGATGCCGGCCGCTTCCAGGTCTTTTTTTGCCTGGTCGGCATGATCGGCCAGATCCTGGGTAATGGGCAGAACCACTGCCTGGACCGGGGCCAGCCACAGGGGGAACTTTCCGGCAAAATGTTCCACCAGAATACCAAAGAACCGCTCCATGGATCCGTAGATCACCCGGTGGATCATGATGGGCCGGTGTTTTTCATTGTCCTGGCCTTTGTAGGTCAGATCAAACCGTTCCGGCAGCGCCATGTCCAGCTGCACGGTCCCGCACTGCCAGGTCCTGCCCAGGGCATCTTTGATGTGGATGTCGATCTTGGGACCGTAGAATGCGCCGTCCCCCTCGTTGATGACATAGTCCTGGCCGTAAGTTTTCAGGGCGCTTTCCAGGCCGGAAGTGGCTTCATCCCACTGGGCATCCGTACCAATGGATTTTTCCGGGCGGGTGGACAGCTCCAGGTGAAAGCTCAGCCCGAATTTCTGATAGATCTGTTCCGACAGCTGCAGCACCCCCAAGACCTCCTGCTCAATCTGGTCCGGTGTCATGAAAATATGGGCGTCATCCTGGTGAAAGGACCGGACCCGGAACAGGCCGGAAAGGGCTCCGGACAGTTCGTGACGGTGAACCAGGCCCACCTCCCCGGCGCGCAGGGGCAAGTCCCGGTAGGAGTAGGACCGGGTTTTGAACAGGATCATGCCGCCGGGGCAGTTCATGGGTTTGATGGCATATTCCTCGTCATCGATGACGCAGGTGTACATGTTTTCCCGGTAGTTGTCCCAGTGCCCGCTTTTTTCCCACAGTTTTCGGTTCAGCAGGACCGGGGTCTTGGTTTCCACATATCCGGCAGTCCGATGGGTTTCCCGCCAGTAATCCAGCAGGGCGTTCCACATGTCCATGCCTTTGGCGTGGAAAAAGGCCATGCCCGGAGCTTCGTCATGAAAAGAGTACAGGTCCAGCCGGGTCCCCACCTTGCGGTGGTCCCGTTTTTTGGCCTCTTCGATCAGGTGCAGGTACCGGTTGAGTTTCTTTTTGTCGAAAAATGCGGTGCCATAGAGGCGCTGGAGCTGTTCCCGGGACGGATCCGCCCGCCAGTAGGCACCGGAAATTTTCATGAGCTTGATACCCTTGATCATCCCGGTGTGTGGGATATGGGGGCCACGGCACAGGTCAATGAACGCCCCGTTCTGATACAGGGAAATCTCCTGGTCATCCAGCTCGTTGATCAGTTCGCATTTAAACGGATTGTCCTTGAAAATTTCCAGGGCGGTTTTCTTTGACACCACCTGCCGGGAAAAGGTGTTTTTGGCCTTGACAATTTTTTGAATTTCCGCCTCGATTTTTCCTAAGTCATCTTCGGAAACCGGGGGCATGTCAATATCATAGTAAAAACCGTCCTCCACCACCGGCCCGATGGTCAGCCGGGCGTCGGGAAACAGGTTCAGAACGGCTTCGGCCATGACATGGGCCGCAGAATGGCGCAATACCTCCAAAGCGGTGTCATCGTTTACCGTGATGAATTCAATCTGTGCGTCGGCTTTAATGGGACGGCTTAAGTCCAGCAGCTGATCATTGATTTTCATGGCCACGCAGTTCCTTGCAAATCCTTCGGAAATACTTTCTGCCACATCCATGCCGGTGGGAAAATGTTCAAACTGCTTTATACTGTTATCTGGAAATGTTATGGTAATCATCTTGATTTTCCATTGTATTTAAAAGGTTTTAGATATAAAAACTAGGATTTTAAATAAAGTACCCCCAACAATCAAGGGAAAAGATGCTGTCATTTACCTTTATCGAATCGGATGAAGATCTGGAAACCGCGTGTAGACGAATGTCGGAATATCCCATTATCGGGGTGGACCTGGAGGCGGATTCCATGCACTCATTCAAGGAAAAAATCTGCCTGATCCAGATCGCCACCAGAGATGAGGCCTTTCTGGTGGATCCGTTCACCATAGACCATTTCTCGCCGTTTGTAGCGGTGCTGGAAAACCCGGAGATCATCAAGGTGTTTCATGGCGCGGATTTTGATGTTCGAAGCCTGGACCGGGAGATGGGGGCCCGGATAAACAACCTGTTTGACACGGAGATCGCCTGCCGGTTTCTCAATATCCGGGAACGGGGCCTGGCCGCCCTGCTCAAGGATTTTTTCGATGTGCACGTGGACAAGAAATTCCAGAAAAAAGACTGGTCCAGACGGCCGCTGGAACCGGATATGGTCGACTATTCCGTGGGTGATGTGGATCACCTGATCGCCCTGCACAAAATACTGGTGGACCGTCTTGAGGCCATCGGCCGGCTGCACTGGGCCGAAGAAGAGTTCGAGGCCCAGGCCCGGGTGCGGTATGAGAACAACCATGCCCCCCCGTTTTTTATAAAAATCAAAGGCGCAGGCAAGCTGGACAACCGCAGTCTGGCCGTGCTGGAAAATCTGCTTGTCCTGCGCATAACAATGGCCGAAAAAAAAGATGTCCCCCTTTTCAAGGTGATTTCCAACCAGTCTCTAGTTGCCATGGCCACCGGCCGGCCCCGGTCTGTCGGTGAAATGGTGACCAAAAAAATGCTCAGCAAACGACAGGCCCAGATGTTCGGGCCGCTCTGCCTTCAGGCCATTGACGATGCCATGGCCCTGCCCCACAAAGATCTGCCTGCTTATCCCAGAACCGTGATGCCCCGGAAAACCCCGCAGGTGATCGCCCGCATCACAGCCCTGAAAACCATGCGTGAAAAGGAAAGTGATGCTCTGGGCATGGAGCCGGGATTTCTGATCAACAATGCCACGCTCACAACCCTGGCCCTTGAAAATCCGGCCACCCGTGCGGACCTGGATGCCGTGAATCAGCTTCGCGAGTGGCAGAAAGAGGCGCTGGGGGATACTGTTTTGAAGACGTTGAACGCGTTGAAATAATAACTGACTGACCGGCGCGAATGCCACCCCGGATTGAAAGGAGTGCCCCATGGAGATACAATTTTCAAAAATGGAAGGTCTGGGCAATGATTTCATTGTCATGGATGACCGGAACGGATTGATTGAAGCCGGGATGTCATATCCGCAGCTGTCAGTAACACTGTGTGACCGGCATTTCGGCATCGGCGCGGATGGCATCATCCTGGTGAAACCCTCAAAGGATCACGACATCCGGTTTGTGATCTACAACTCGGACGGTTCCCGGGCCGACATGTGCGGCAACGGCATGCGCTGTTTTGCCAGGTACCTGTATGAGAAAAAAATCCTTGACCGGAAACAGGTCCGGGTACAGACCGATGCCGGCACCGTCGTACCGGAGGTGGTGGCGGATGAATCCGGCCGGGTGACCGTCGTACAGGTGGATATGGGGCCGCCGGTACTGACGTGCAAAGGCATTCCCTTTGTCAGTGACAACGACACCGCGGTCGAGGAACCCTTAGACATGGGGGAGGGCCGGATGGTGACCGTAACCGCCGTGGGCATGGGCAATCCCCATGCCGTGGTGTTTGTAGATGATCTGTCCAAAGTGGATGTGCCCGGTCAGGGACGGACCATTGAGATCCATCCCCGGTTTCCGGCCAAAACCAATGTGGAGTTTATCCAGGTGATGGATGAGCAGACGTTAAAAATGAAGGTGTGGGAGCGGGGAGTCGGCATGACCCTGGCCTGTGGCACCGGGGCCTGTGCGGCCCTGACGGCCGCCCATGTCACCGGCCGGACCGGCCGGCGTGCCACCGTGATCCTGGACGGCGGGGAATTGTCCATTTTCTGGGACCCGTCGAGCAATCATCTGTTTAAGGCCGGCCCGGCACGGTGGGTGTTTGAGGGTGTGGTACGGGTCCCGGCCGCCTTCGGATCAGATGCAGGGAAGGAATGATGACGGGCTTGTTTTTTCTCAGCTGGACACCGGTCCTGCTGCTGACCGTTCTGGCCATAGCTTTCAGACAGTCCGCCCTCGCCCTGTCCGTCTGGGGGGGTGTCTGGGCACTGATGCTGGCAAAAGGATTTTTTGACACCCCCCTTTCCGTGGGGATGATGTCGGCCCTGGACGGGGTGTTCACCACCCTGCCGCTGATGCTGGTGATCCTGGGCGGCATCCTGTTTTCCTCCCTGTTGATCGAAGCCGGTTCACTGAATCGGATCATGGCGTGGTTCCGGGCCGGAGCGGGGGACGGTTTGCGCCGGAACCTGCTCATCACTTTCGGAGTGGGCAATTTCATGGAAGGCACCGGCGTGATCGCCGAACCGGTGGTGGCGCCCATGCTTCGGACCGCCGGCGTGTCCGCCACCGGTGCAGCGGCATTGTCCATCATCGGGTATGCCGGGCTCATGTCCCTGGAAATGGCGGGCATCGTCATCACGGTGTTGTCTCTGGTCACCGGTCTCCCGTTGAGAGACCTTGGAATGGCGGCCGCCTGGATCTCCATTCCCGCAGTGCTGGTCATGGCCCTGGCTGCGCCCCTGTTTTTTGGAAAAGGTGCCGGGGGCCGGCGGGGGTTCTTACCGGCCCTGGGTGTGGGGCTGCTGCTGGGGTTTTCCGGCCTGGCAATTGTCTGGATGGGGGCCCTGCCCGTGTCCGGGGCCCTGGCCGGGGTGACGGTGATGGGAGTGATCGTTTTTTCAGGTCCGGGACGGATGGGGCTGCCGCCCGGTATTATCAGAGACCTGGCCCCGTTTGTCTTTTTGATCGTCTGCCTGTTTTCAGTGAACTCCATTCCCGTGTTACGGAGCCTGACTTTTGAGCGGGTGGTGTTCCAGGTCCAGGTGATTTCGGTTCACACCATCACATTCCGTCCGCTTTTTTCCGCATATCTCTACCTGTTTGCCGCCTTTTTCCTGACAGCAGTGCTGCACCGGATTTCTTTGCGTCGGATGAGCACCGTGATCTTTGCCAGCCTGACCCGAAGCTGGCCGGCCTTTGCCGCCATGGCCCTGTTCGGTGCCATGGGCCAGGTGATTTCCTACACCGGTTATGGGCCGGGATTTGCCGATCTGGATACGGCCCGAAACATCCCCTGGGTCATTTCCCAGGGCCTGGTGCAGTTCACAGGCGGCTGGTTTCCGGTTTTTGTGCCGCTGCTGGGCTGGGTGGGCACGTTTCTGACCGGTTACGGGGTGGCATCCCTGATGCTGTTCGGCAAGCTCCAGGTCGAGGCAGCCTCGCTTCTGGGAACCTCTGCGGCCTGGCTGGCCGGGGCCCTGGCTGTGGGATGTTCGCTGGGCTCCATCTCCTCGCCCTTCAAGGTGGCCCTGGCCACGGCCATGGTGGGCGCCGTGGGTAAAGAAGGCGCTGTCCTCCGTTACACCATTCCGCTGGGGATCATTGCCTGTCTGCTGGTGGGGGTGGTGGTGTGGATGGCGGCCTGATGATTATGATGCAGCCAGGGAGAAGACGTTCTGAGATTCGCCATCTCCCTGGGAAAGCATCGCTTATGAGCTTGATTGAATCCGTTTAGAACCTTACAGTGGCTGAGATGTAACCGTCCCATACTTTGTCAGCGACAGGAAATAATGCGTTCAGGGCGTTGAGTTCTGATATTTTTTCAGGTGCCCCTAACGGATTGCCGCTGCCCGTGTATTTATAGTCATAATGTCTGGCACCCAGTTTGACGAAAAAGTTTTGTCCAAAAATCGGCTGGATATAATACCCTTCATACACACTGCCTCTGGTGGCCAGTTTGCTCCCAACCAGAGAGTCTTCAGCACCGGTGAAGTTAAACCAGTATTCGGATCCCCAGTTGTATTCCAGGCCCAGCCGGCCGTTAAACGGCATGGGGAAAATGGCACCTGCATAAATACTGTAACCGTCATGATCTTCAAGGGTTCCATTGGAGCTGAGCAGTCCCTGACCCATGATTTCATAGAATGGATTGGCAGAGATCTGTGATGGAGACGTGTGGCTCCAGGAAAGGGCCAGGAACAGATCGATGTCTTTCTCAAACGTTTCGTATAAATTTTTTCTCAACAGCAGTGATGCCGCATCCCAGTCCCCGATATCGGTGCTGGGCTGCATGCGGCTGATGTATCCGCCGCTGTTCTGTTCAAACGAATACAAGCCGGTTGCCGGATCTTTGGCAACGGTAAACGGCATCACTGTCAGGCCGGTGAATCCGTCGGTGATGTCCCATGCATGGGCGTAATTGAGTACTGCGCTGGTGGAATCATCGTCAAATAAAGTGGCGATAAAGCCGAACATATGGACGTCGTCAACATCCGGCTGACTTGCCTCAAGGGAATAGGAATTACCCCAGTCTCCTTCGAATCCGACACCGTAACAGAACTTCAGTGCCGCACCATAGATGCCGGTAACCTCTTCAAGGCCGAAATTCAGTGATGCGCCGTCAAACTGCCAGTTGATGATGGTGCCCAAAGGGGATCCGGCTTCAAGGCTGTAGTTGGCGTATTCCAGAGGAGGTCCATAGGTGGATGGGCGGCGTCCCAGTGAGAAACTGACCGGGATGTTTCTCCAGTAATTGTTGTAAACAAAATAGGCCCGTTCCAGGCGCATCGTATCTCCATGAGGCAGAGAAGATGTGTTGCCGTCCATGGTGACATCGCCAAGACTGCCCTGATTGAACTTCACACCGGAGGAATCACCAAACACTTTATAAGCTGCCATTCTGCCGGAAAAACTCAACTGATCGTTTACTTTGGCATGCATGTTCACATGGAATTTATTGGTCAGTATCACATCATTGTCTGCATCAAATTTATCGGGGGGAGGGATCATCCCTGACATGGCCATATTCTGGATGCGCTGCTGAATCTGTGTTAAAGAGGCATTATTGAACCCTCCGGATGCATACGGGATAAAAAAACCATTCACCAGCGCTGCCGGTGCTGCCTGCATATCTGAATAATGAAGGGTGTCGGCCCGGGACCGCAGTTCGATGCCAAGGGACAGCTTGTCGGTGGCCGTGTGAAGTTCCGCCTTGTTCATCCGGTCACTGAGATATTCTACCTCTTCGGTCTCTTCTTTGTTCTTTTTTTCAAGTTCGGCGATCTGTTCCTGAAGTTTTTTGATGTTCTGATTCATTGCATCCAGCTGTTCTTTGAGCATGGTCACATCATCAGACGCATGGACACCGGGTACAGAGATCCCTGCCATGCAAGCGAGTAAAAGTAAAATCGCCAGTCCTTTTTTCATTGTTTTTCTCCTGTTCCCTCCAAGGGTTATTTACATTTTGCCGGTGTGGGAGAATCGGCGGCATGTTTGTACAGATAGGCATATATATCTGCAATATCCTCATCAGACAGTTGGGACCACTCCTGCTTGCACAGAAATTCCTCATAGTCTTTTTTTTCAAACAAGCGTTTCCACTGGGCCATGGTTTTGCTGTCGGGACTTAAGGGAGGAACGGATGAGTTTACTTCACCCCTCTGGGCACAGGCCTTGTAAACCTTCTTGTAAGTATATTTGCCTTTTCTGTCATTTCCGTCCGGTTCATTTGCCATGCCGATACCTGCTGTCGAGACGATCAAGAGTATTGACAACATGAAAAAAATAGCTTTGCGCATTGGTTTTCTCCTTTTGCTTAACGGTAGTTGGAATGAAAATACACGTCTGTGTGCCAATGAAGATCATTGCAACCATCATGCCATGCTCCCTGTACGGTAAATCTGCATCAAGAACATGGATAACATTGCTGTTTCAGTGTGTTAAGATGGATTGTATCCATAAATGAGACGGGGTGATTGTCATGCATATGTTAATTTTTTGTTAATAGAAACCATTAACAGGTTAGCACTGTTCAAATAAATCAGGGTAATTTGAAAAGTAAGACAATGCCTCTTTCCATGAATGCGGTTGAATAACCGGTTTTTATTCATTAATATACCATGGGTTTCGCCCCCATTGGGGCGTTAATGACCACTTACAAAGCAGACAAGAAAGGACATATGGAACACAACTATTCATCCATACGAATCACGACCGCCCAGGCAGCAGACGTTGCCCGGCAGCTGTATCAGCTGACCGGGGATATTGTGCCGCTTCCCGGAGAACTGGATTTCAACTTTAAAATCACGGACAGCAGGCAAAGTTACATACTCAAGATCAGCCGGCCGGAGGTGTCTCCCGGTTATATCGAATTTCAGCAGGCCCTGCTGGATCATGTGAATGCATCAAAGAACCCCGTGGTCTGCCCGGAAGCGGTTCTGGCCGGGGACGGCAAAGCGATTACCCGGATTCTGGATGATGCCGGAACCCCCCGGCTGGTCCGTTTGTTGACTTGGATAGACGGCCGGATGTGGTCGGATGTCAATCCTGTCACCGACCGGCTGCGGGTGAGCCTGGGCCGGCAGGCAGGGCAGGTGACCCAGGCACTGCAGGGGTTTGAACATGACCTGGCCCACCGGGACCTGGTGTGGGACCTGGCCCAGGCGGAGTGGACCCGGGATCACGTGCACCTGTTTACTGAAGAACAGCGGGAGATCATCGATTTTTTCCATCAGCGGTTTACACAGATTCAACCCGTCTATCAGGGTCTGCGTAAAAGTGTGGTGCACAACGATGTCAATGACAACAACGTGGTTGTGACCGAAGACCGGGTCCATCCGGAAGTCCGGGCCATTATCGACTACGGGGATGCGGTATATACCCAGACCCTCAACGACCTGGCCGTGGCTGTGGCCTATGCGGTCATGGGCAGACCCGACCCTCTGGCGGCGGCCCGGTGCGTGGTCAAGGGGTATCACGCGGCATTTCCCCTGGAACCCTCGGAGCTGGCCCTGCTGTATACCCTGGTAGCCATGCGCCTGGTGATCAGTGTCACGAAGTCGGCTCTCAACCGGGTCAAAGAGCCGGAAAACACCTATCTGCTGATCAGTGAAAAACCGGCCTGGGATCTGTTGGCACAGTGGCGGGCCGTGGATGAACACCTGGCCCATTTCAGTTTCAGGCAGGCATGCTGCATGACGCCCCACCCTGATGAATTGTCTTTTGTTGAATGGGCCAAAAATTCTGATACGCGGTTTTCAGATTTAGTCGGGGCCGGCGTCACGGATTGTGATGCCGCACCGGTTCCGGTTCCTGTGGACCTGAGCGTGGGAAGTCAATGGCTGGGCCATGCAAAAGAGTATACAGATCCGGAGCGGCTGGCCTTTGAACTGGGCCGTCTTTCCCGGCAACTGGCGGGAGCGGTGCCGGCGGGCGGATACCTGGAATACCGGGCTGAGCCGTTTCTGAAAGCCTATGAGGCCGGCATGGAAACACAGGGTGACATCCGGGCGGAGGGCAACAGCGGACCCGTCTGCCGCAGCCTGCATCTGGGCATGGATGTGTGGGCCAAACCGGACACCCCGGTTCGCGCACTGTTTGACGGCCGGGTGGTGCAGGCCCGGATGGATGCCAGTGACGGCCCTGCAACGGAAACTGTAATAGAAGCAGAAACGGGAACTAAAACGACCGCTGAAATTGGCGCTCCTGCCGGCAGTGCCGCGCTGGTCCTGGCACACCGCACCCCCGGTGGAATACGGTTTTATACCCTCTACGGCGGCCTGGATCCGGAGTGCCTGAACCGGGTGGACAAGGATCGGGTCATTGAAAAAGGGGCGCTGCTGGGGAGGGTGGCCACCCGGACAGCGGCTGGAAACCGGGTGCCTCATCTGCATTTCCAGGTGATGCTGGACCTCCTGGGGCAGGGATGTGCGTTTCCACGGGTGGTGTTTCCGGACCAGAGAGAGGTGTGGCAGAGCTTCTGTCCGGACCCCAATCTTTTTTTCAAACATCAGTCCCTGGCGCAGGGGCCGGGTGCGGACACGAACTCGGTCCTGGCCTTCCGCAGACAGCACCTGGGCAAGAGCCTGAGCCTGTCTTATGACACACCGCTGAAGATTGTCCGGGGCAGCGGCGCGTTTCTGGTGGATGAGACCGGCAGATCTTTTCTGGATACCGTGAACAACGTGGCCCATGTGGGCCATGAACACCCCCGGGTGGTCAAAGCCGGCCAGGCCCAGATGGCCGTGCTCAATACCAACACCCGGTACCTGCATGACAGCATCAACCGGTTTGCCGAAGCACTGCTGGCGACGTTTCCTGATGACCTCTCCGTGGTGCATTTTGTGAATTCCGGCAGCGAGGCCAATGAACTGGCTTTGCGCATGGCAAGAGCGGTCAGCGGGCAGCGGGACATGATTGCCGTGGAAGTGGGATATCACGGCAACACCGGGGCGTGTATCGATATCAGCTCCTATAAGTTTGACGGCAAAGGGGGACAGGGGGCACCGGCCCATACCCATATCGTGCCGCTGCCCGATGCGTTCCGGGGCCTGTACCGGGGAACGGACACCGGTCCGAAATATGCGGCCCATGTCCGGGAACAGATCGACCGGGTTCATGCGGTCGGGAGAGGTATCGCCGGGTTCATCTGCGAAAGCATCATCAGCTGCGGGGGGCAGATAGAGCTGCCGGACGGGTATTTGAAAACCGCGTACGACGCGGTACGCCAGGCCGGTGGCGTGTGTATCGCCGATGAGGTGCAGGTGGGCTGCGGCCGGGTGGGGCATGCATTCTGGGCGTTTGAACTGCATGACGTGGTGCCCGACATCGTCACCATCGGCAAGCCCATCGGCAACGGCCATCCCCTGGCGGCAGTGGTGTGTACCCGGAAAGTGGCCGACGCGTTTGCCAACGGCATGGAGTATTTCAACACCTTTGGCGGCAACCCGGTGTCCTGCGCCATCGGCCTGGAGGTGCTCAAGGTGGTGGCGGATGAAGGTCTCCAGGAAAACGCCCTCGCTACCGGGGAGTATCTGAAAGCCGGACTGCGGGATTTGCAGAAACGGTTTCCGATTATCGGAGATGTGCGGGGCCAGGGGCTGTTTCTGGGGTTTGAACTGGTGGATGAACGTCGCAGACCTCTGGGAGACCGGGCAGGATACCTGGCCAACCGGATGCGGGACTTCGGCATTCTCATGAGCACGGACGGCCGGGACCACAATGTGCTCAAGATCAAGCCGCCGGTGGTGTTTTCCAGGACAAATGCGGATGAGCTGCTGTTCCGGCTGGGAACCGTCCTCGGTGAGGATGCCATGGCCATTTGAGATGGGAGTTGAGCCACAATGTGTTCAACCAGAGATCCGGAACCGTCATTGCCGTGGCCATCACCAGTCAGCCCCAGCGGGCGGGTTTCCCTCTGACTTTGGAGCTAGCAGGCACTGGACTGCCTAAAAAATCCTGGGTAAAGATCAGTCAAATCCGGATTCTTTCAGTCCATCGGATCGGCAGGAAAATAGCCAGTGCATCGGACGAAGAAATGGCGCTCATCATCGACGGGTTGAACGAAATCATCGGCGGTTGATCAAATGACTCACCGAGGAGTGGATTCAGGGGGTTCCAGGCTCAGCCCCTTGGCGGCAGTCTCGGCGAATTTCTCCGGCATCCGGGTGACTTTGTTTTGATGATAATTGAAAAAAACGATCCCGGTTTTGGCTTCTATAACCAGGGAATTGTCCGGAATCCGGGTCACCCGGTAAAAGATATCACAGCCGTATTTGTTGAACTCTTTTGCGACCAGCTCTATTTTGAGCCGGTCTCCATGCCGGGCCTGGGCTTTGTAAATCACTGCCAGATCGGAAATAACGATGGCACATCCCTCAATATCTGTTTCTGAATACCCCAGATGGTTGAAATACCGGATCCTTGCTTCATGCAGAAGTGATACAAAGGCGTCGTTTCCCACATGATTGCCGTAATTGATGTCCTGAATCCTGACGGTCAGTTCAGTGGAATAGGCGAAAGTGTCAGGCAGGGTCAGTGCTATTCGGGCCATGTGTTTTCCTTGGATTCGATGTCTGGGCCTTTTGCGGCATTCCGTCCGGCAATGCGGCCGAACACGATACACTCGGTCAGGGCGCATCCTCCCAGCCGGCCGGCACCGTGAATGCCGCCCGTGACCTCGCCGGCGGCAAACAGGCCCTGGATCGGCCGGGAACAGAGATCCATCACCCGGGCATGGGTGTCGATCTGCAGGCCGCCCGGGGTGTAATGGACCTTGGGCCACAGGCGTATGGCATAAAACGGCGGGGTCTCCAGGGGAAGGGTGCCTGTTTTCGGGTGTTTGCCGAAACGGTCGGGACCGGTTTGGGCCGTCCATTGATTGTATTCCCCCACGGTCTGTTCAAGGGACCCGGCCGGCATAGTGAATGCAGCACCCAGATCAGAAAGGGTGTTAAATACCTTTATTTTACCGGTCTTCAGGCAGGATATGAGACTGTCCGGTTCTTTTTGGGCGCCGTTGCGATCCACGATACCGATGCAGGCATGGCCGGCAGAAATCATCGCTTCACTTCTGTGCCGGCGGTCGGCCCATTCATTGACGATTCTGGCACCGGAGGCCGGGTCCACCAGGATACCGGCCGGAAATACACTGTAGGAGGCGAACCTGGCTCCTTTGCCGTAACCGGTTTCATCCGCACATCCCCAGGGACCCAGCTGAATCCAGGACAGGTGGAGCGGCATGGCATGGATGCCAAGGGCGGCAATCAACCCTTCGGCGGTGGCACCTTTGTGGTTGGTGGTGTCGATGGTAGCATCCAGTCGGGGGGCCTGGCAGGTGCGGAACGCGACATCACTGCTGAAACCGCCCGTGGCCAGAATCACGGCCCGGTCCGCCCGGATGTGCCGGATATCGCCGGGTCGTAACCCCGGATCCGGTTCCCGAAGATTCTCAGATGCCGGTGCCCGGCGGGTCAGCCGCACGCCCCTGACCCGCCCGCTGCTGTCAATGATCAGGCGGTCCAGGGCATGGCGGGTGTGGATGGATACATCCAGTTGATCCAGTCTTTTTTTAAGGGCCTTGACAATTTCACGGCCGGCGTTGTGTTCAATGGTGACGGTGCGGGGCACGGAATGGCCCCCGAACTGATCCAGCCGGCCGGTATACCGGACCCCCAGGGACCGGGTCCAGTCAATGGCATCAGACGCCTCCCGGGCGAAGCATCTGACCAGCTCCGGTTGGTTGAGTCCCAGTCCGGCCCGCACGATATCCTCATAAAACTGTTCAGGTGAGTCCGTCACCCCCAGCTGTTTCTGCATGAAATTGGCCGGTGCGGAGAGCCCGCCGTCACTGATGCGGGTGTTGCCCCCGATCAGGGGCATTTTTTCGAAAATCTTGACCGATGCGCCGGCCTGCCGGGCCTCTATGGCGGCGGACAGGCCGGCGGCACCGCTGCCGATAATCACCACATCGGCATGATCATCCCATGAAATGCTCATCGGTCTTCCGTTACAGCACCAGGCATTCCGATGCCAGGGCCGCCACGGTATCCACTTTCATGCCCAGCTCGTAATGGGTGGACAGTTCCCCGAGCTGGCGGTGGCAGGACAGACAGGCCGTGGCCAGGTGTTTCAGTCCTGTGGCCCGCATCTGGTCCGCCTTGGGTTTGCCGGTGATCATGCGTTTTTTCGTGGTGCCGGAATCCTGGAGCATACCGCCCCCGCCGCCGCAGCAGACGCCGTTTTCCCGGTTGGGAACCAGTTCCCGGACCCCTTGACAGCACAGGGCCAGCAGTTCTCTTGGGGCATCATACCCGCCGGATTTCCGGGCGATATTGCAGGGGTCGTGATACGCGATTTCATAGGGATAAACTCCCGGATCAAATTTGAGAATCCCTTTTTTCGCATATTCCACACACAGTTCAGGCATGCTGAGGATGCGGAACTCAGGTTCTCTGCCCAGCAACTGTGCGACCCGGCATTTGAGCACATGATAGGCATGGCCGCATTCACTTAGGACCAGGGTGTCTATGTTCAGTGCTTCAGCCGATTCCACCACCCGGCGGGCGATCTGTTCTTCCACATCGTCGTTTCCGACAAAATATCCCCAGTTGGTGACATCGGTGTGATTCGATGACAGGGTCCAGGTTTCTCCCATGGCATAGAACAGTTTGGCCATGGCGGTCAGATGCATCAGGTTGATCCCCAGCTCCCGGGGGTTGGGCAGGTACAGGAATTTGCAGTCCGGCTGATCATGAAGAATCAGGGCCTTGGGGTCTTCCATGTCATCGGAGAACTCTTCAGCGACCCATTCCACGGTTTCCACAAACTCCTCTTTGGTCAAGCCGTTGACATCCCCGAGTTCCAGGCGGTTTTGGATGCCTTTGCCGATATCTTCAGGGATCTGGATTTTTGCGGCTGCCGTGCCCCTGGCCCGGGTCACCACCTGATCCATGTCAATGCCCATGGGGCAGTCCTGGGTGCAGCGGTTACAGATCAGGCAGTCCCAGAGCATTTGGCTGTCCACCAGTTCCTGTTCCAGCCCCAGTACCGCCATGCGCACGATTTGCCGGGGCACGGGACCGCCGGGCTGATCAAACCACGTGCACCGGGAGTTGCAGATCCCGCAGGTCAGACATTCATCCGTATTGTCCCCCTGGGTCAGCCGGTTGAGACGTCGGCTCAGTTCCGTATCTTTTTCAAGGATGGCTGTTTTCATGATCATATATCCTTTTATGAAATCCGGGTCTCGGAAATTATGCGGGCAAATCTTTGTGTTTCATTGGCTGCCGCTGAATGCCAGACCACAGTGTCCGGGGTGATGCCGGGCAGGGTGCGCAGACGGGCCACTTCTTTCTGAGCGCTGGCAGCCCCTTTCATGGACTGGCAGTTGCCTTCATGACATCCTGCCACAATGACGTTGGCAGCACCGTTGAGCAGCAGCTTGAGAATCAGGTTCACGCCGGCGCGGCAGGCGCAGGGAACCGATATCAACCGGATCGGGTCAGGCAGTGTCAAGGGTCCGGCGGCCAGGGCGGCGGAGCGTTGACAGGCCAGAACCACCACCATGCCGTTTTTGGCCGGCTCCGTTACCTGTTCCGGTGCACATGTGGTGGATTCAATGGCCAGGGCCGGACAGTTGGCCACGCACAAGTGACATCCAAAACAGGCGTGCGGAACGATTTCAGGCCGTTCTTTTTCATTGAGAAAAATGGCCTGGTGAGGACAGATACGCAGACAGGTCAGGCACTGGGCACATTTTTTCTGGTTGATTTCCACACCGGCATTCTGGGCGGGACCCGAAAAATTCAGATCTGCCATGATGCTTCTAAGTTCAGCGGTAAGATCCGCATCATCCACGTCATCATGAGCGGCACCGGCAAAATAGATGCCTTTCCTGGGGCTCCGGGTCAGACGGTGGCGGACATTGGGGGACTGGAGAAACCCTTCTTTGTCCCGGTATTGCCCCAGCTGCATGGCTGTGGTGTCAATTTGGGTGCCGGGCACGGGCGCCGCAGGGATGACCAGCTGATCGCATTGCAGGGAAACGGAAATGCCGGGCAGGGTGGTTTCTTCCAAAGTCAGAGAAAAACCGGCATCTGTTTTTTTAATTTGAATCTCTTTCGGCGTGGTGCATCTTAAAAAACGAATCCCGGCCTTCCGGGCCTGATCATACAGCTGTTGTCCGGTGGGGCCGTGTACCAGCATGTTGGTCATGATCACCGTGATCTGCCGGCCGGCCTTCTGTGCGTTCAGGGCGGTGGTCAATGCCAGGCGGGCCTCTTTTTTGTGTTCAGGTCCGGCATAATCCAGCAGGATGACGGAATGGCGGGGCAGTTGTCCGGTCGGCGTCCGGGAAAAAGTAATCAGATCCATGGCATCGGCAAGGGCATCCTGCCCGGCAACACTGGGATATTCCGGTTCCGGGGCGGCAATGATGGCGCTGCATGTCATGGTTTTGTGATTCCCTTCCTGTTCGTAGCGGACGGTGAACCGCCCGGCGGTTCCGTCCACACCCAGGATCCTGCCCGGATCCATGAACGTGAGGCCATTCATCTCCCTGCCCCGGCCGAAACAGACAGCAGTGTACCCATTTTCGGCAAGGGTTTCAGCAATGGATGTTGCCTGAAGACCCTCCCCCCAAACCAGCACATCCGCTTTTTCAGAAGGCGTGTGCCCCAGCTCTTTTAAAACCGATGCCGCGGCAATCCGGCCCTCCTGCCGGGAAGCAAGGATATCTTTGGGGCCGGCGGCACAGCCTGCCACATGGATACCGTCGGGCAGGGAAGCATCCGGGGTATTGAAAAACCCCCATTGATTTGGATGGACATTGAGTCGGCCGGCCAACCGGTCAAATGCTTCAGGTGGCGACATGCCTATGGAGAGAACCACCAGGTCAAAGGTTTTGGCGATTCTGGCGCCGGAATCCGGATCTTCGACAATGACGCGCAGCCGTTCCTTGTCAGGATCCGGCAGAATTTCCGCCGGTACTCCCTGGGCCATGGCGATTCGGGTGGACAGATCTGCTGCCAGGCAACGGGTTTCCTTGCCGATGGTTTGCAGATCCATGTGAAACAGGGTGATTGCAGCGTCCGGCAGCAGATAAAGCAGTTTCTCTGTATGACGCAGCGAAATTTTACAGCAGACCTGGGAACAGAAATCCCTGCCCAGGGTTCTGTTTCTGGAGCCGACACACTGGATAAAGGCAATTTTGGGTTGGGGAGTTGTGTCCAGAAAATCGGCCAGGCGTTCCTCTTTGAGAAGCTGGTTCAGCCGGGCCGTGGTGATGATTTTTTCATGCTGATCGAATTGAAGGCCGGACAGTATCGAAGGATCAAACGGCGTAAATCCGGTGGCCAGAATGATCCGGGCGGCATGAACCGTATCTCCCGAAGTCAGTTGTGCGGCAAATCCGGCACCGGTTTTCTCCAGGCTGTCCAGGGTGGTGTTCAGATGCACAGATATGTTTGTGTGATGATCGGTTTGATAGACCATGTCCCCGGCCAGACATGCCCCGCATTGCCGGCATTCATCCGTGGCCATGCAGGCCCAGGATGCGGCATGCCCCCCCAGCCGGTCGGCTGCTTCAACCAGATGTACCTGAATGTTTTGGTCCCCCAGTTTTTGGGCGGCGGCCATACCGGCAACCCCTCCGCCCAAAACCAGGACACTTTCAGAAGTGTGTGTCATATGTGCCTCCAGGATATGTGTGACGTTCATTTTTTTTCAAGAGTCTTATCACATTCCCGGATGAAAAAAAAAGCTTAAAATCTGTCGGCGATACCATCGGCGATGACAGCATCGCTCTGATTCCTCCTGCCGGAGGGCATTGCTAAACTGCTGACCAGGCCGCTGTCTGTCTTTTGGGTTTAAGTCCGGCCGGCAGCCAACTGGTATTTTGGGGCCGGCGATGGTTATCCGGCGTGGCTGGTGAGGATTTGACCCGGGTTCTCCTGGGTGCCTCTCTGTGTTTGGCTGCTTCTGGAACCGGTTTTGCCGGGGCCGCCGGCTGGGAGGTTTTCCGGGTTTCAGTGACCGGTAACGGTCTGACCGGCAGCTGTTTTTTGAGCAGGCGCTGGATATTGGCCAGCAGTCCCTGTTCATCACTGCTCACCAGAGACAGGGCTTCTCCTCGTTCACCCGCCCGGCCGGTGCGGCCGATACGGTGAATATAGTCTTCAGCCACGTGTGGCATGTCAAAGTTGACCACATGGGGGAGATGCTTTATATCCAGGCCACGGGCCGCAATATCCGTGGCAACCAGGGTCTGGACCGCCCCGTTTTTGAAATCCGCCAGGGCCCGTGTCCGGGCGGCCTGGCTTTTGTTGCCGTGGATGGCTGCTGCGGTGATACCGTCGCTGAGCAATTGTTTGGTCAGCCGGTTGGCCCGGTGTTTGGTGCGGGTAAATACCAGGGTCTGGTGCCAGCTGCCGTCCCGGATCAAACCGGACAGCAGGTTGCGTTTCCCGTCCTGGGATACCTGGTATACCTCCTGATCAATGGCGCGGGGGGCGGTGTTGCCGGGTGACACTTCAATCTGAACCGGGTTTTTCAGCAGCCCGTCAGCCAGGTCACGGATCTCCCGGGTATAGGTGGCGGAAAAAAGCATGCTCTGGCGTTTGGCAGGCAGGCATTTGATCACTTTGCGGATATCGTGGATAAACCCCATGTCCAGCATGCGGTCCGCCTCATCCAGGACCAGGCAGTTGACCTGGGAAAGATCCAGGGTTTTTCTGCCCACATGATCCAGGAGACGTCCCGGTGTGGCCACCAGGATATCCACCCCTTTCTGGAACTGTCTGATCTGGGGATTGATGTTGACTCCGCCGAAAACCACGGCGGTACGCAGGGATAGAAAGCGGCCGTAGGCTTTAAAATCATTTTCCACCTGGGCGGCCAGTTCCCGGGTAGGGGTTAGAATCAATGCCCTGGGCAGCCGCGTGTTTGTTTTGTCCTGGTCCAGTTGCTGAAGAATGGGCAGCGCAAAAGCGGCGGTTTTGCCGGTTCCGGTTTTGGCGCCGGCAAGAATATCTGATCCTTTCAGCACTTTTGGAATGGCTTTTTCCTGAATGGGGGTGGGGGTGGTGTGGCCCTGTGCCTCAACGGCACGGAGCAAAGGGGCGCAAAGCCCCAGGTTTTGAAACGACATAGGTAGTTCTCCTCTTAATTGCCCGCCTGCACAGCGCAGAACCGATCCAGGCTGAAATAGTAAAATAAAGGATTGGGGTAAATTAAGAAAAGGAATCGACCGCAATACTCCAGGCACCGACCGGAGGGTGCCATAAAAAATTAATAATAACACAGAACGGATTAATTGCAAGTAAAATTTAAACAGGTTCACTGATCAGAGAAATCAATAATCAGATGTATGCCGGATTTTAAGGACCGGTGCCTGCTTTTTAAGTGCGCTTCACCAGAAAATGGGGCATGAACCGCGGGTCAATTCGGTCCGGGTGAACTTCAGCATATTCCTCCCGGATTTCAGCCACCAGGTCCCTGAGCAGGTCTTTGACCGGGAGGGGCAGGTCCATGCCGATGGTTTCCGAGGCCCACAGAGCCAGGTCATCGGACCGGATGTCTTCCGTCTGCTGTGAACCGGTAACATTACTGCCGGTATCCGGGTCAGGGGTTTTCAGACCCGGTTCTCCGGCGAAAAGAGCCGTGAAAAACGGTTTGAAGCGATCCGTGCCAATGGGTGACAGGTCCGGTGTCAGCCCCAGGCGGTCCTTGGCCCACAGGGTGAGGATCAGACTTTTGTAGGTGAGTACCCCTTTCTTGAAAGTGGTGATATCCGGGTCCAGCCGGGCCAGAAAGCCGTCAATCCCCATGATCTGGTCGATGGCACGGCGGGTGGTCTGAATGTCGGACAAAGAGGCAAAATGCCGGTACAGGTTTCCGGTTTCATAATTGTCAAAATACAGGGGACGGTCCAGAAGCAGGCCGCCCATCACTCCTAGAAACCTTTCTCCCAGAAAGCTTAAAGGCAGGTTTCGCTGCTGGATAAAGCTGTGCCTGTACCAGTTGTTCACCGCGGTTTTCAGCTGGATGCCGGCCCTGGAACCGGTGCGGAAAAGATCTTCCAGATAATAGGTCTGTATGAGGTCCCCGGCCTTTTCCAGGCTGACCTTGTCCTGGAGGATCGATTCCAGTCCCAGGCTCAGAAAGGCGGATGTCTTGCGGATGACCGGGGACAGGGTTTCCGTGTCCCGGACCTTGATCCGGTCCGCGGAGATCACCTTGTTGACAAGCGCGGCCAGTTCCGATTCCAGAGTGAGCATGAAATCGGCCGGTAAAAGAGCCAGGGCGTTGACAAACAGGTCGTCTCCAGCCAGGAACTGTGTAAAGCACTGGGGAGGCAGGGGCAGTTCAGGGTCAAAGGTTTCAGAAGAAAATACGTGGATTTTCGGGCGCTTGCGCAGTCCAGTGAGGGGTGTGGGCTGGTAGATGCCGATGGCCTCATGGAACGGCAGAAATCCTTTTTCCGCCAGCCGGACGGTTCTCAGGCGCAACTGCTCTTCCTCGGTTTCGGCGGGCAGGACATTGATGGTTTCCAGCATCAGGCCGTGAAATACGGACAGGTCCATGTCCGCCAGTTTTCTAACCATGTCCTCGATCAGTTCCGGGGCCTGAACCTCTTCGGACAAGGGCATGTCTTCGTCGTCTGTACCGGCATCATTTTCTTCTGAATCCTCCCCCTGTTTTTCTTCAGGAAACCGGAAATAAAATTTATCATCCAGGGTAATGTAATCGTCAAAATCGTCCGGCGGCACCTCATCATGTTCCCGGATGAAGATCTCCATGTGCCGGGACAGATAAAATTCGAAATAATCGGGTTTCTCCATGATGATCCAGCGCAGGAACCGTTTCGGGTCTGCCTGGAACAGCAGATCGAAGGCCTTTGTCATCACCCGGGTGTCCAGCCGGTCCCCGTCCCAGACTTCCACATCCAGTAGATATTCCCACTGGTCGGAAGTGGCTAAAGACAGCACCGGGATGAAATCCGACGGGCCGATGTGGTGCATGAGAAAATACAGGTCCTGATCCGGAAAAGACTGGATCAGGGTGGCCGGGGCCGGGGCATCCAGCAGGGCCTCCAGAGCGGTTTCCGAATCCATTTTCAAAATCTGGGTGCGCTGGTCCCTGAGCTTGAGTTCCCGGGCCTGCCGGTTGGTCAGATGATGGTCGTTGGGGGGGCTTGCAGGTTTGTCATTCATGGGTGTGTTTCCAGTTGCTGTTGGCAGACGGCCAGGTAGTGCCTGACATCTGCATGTTGTTCAAAAGGGGACAGGCAGGCCCGGGCTTCGCCAAACCGGTGCTGATTCATCAGGCAGATCCCTTTGCACAGAACCAGATCCTTGTTACTGGGAAAATGGGCCAGACCCTGATCCAGGATGGTGATTGCCGGGTCCAGGGACCGGTGTTTGAGAAAAAGCATGCCCAGCCCCAGAAAGGCCCGAATGTCCGGGTGACAGGCCAAAGCCCTTTCAAACAGGACCTGTGCAGTGCCGTCCGGGTTTGTGATGCGGTCGTCGGTGCTGTAATCCCCGTGGGAAAAGGTCATTCCCAGCCGGGAGAGAAAATCCGCATGAAACAGTTTCAGGGACGGATCATCCGATAGTTTGATATTTGCGGCAAACTGCGGCAGGTGATCGTAAAATGCCCTGCGTAATGCGTTTCCAAACTGTTGGACCTGATCAAAATCCAGGTGCCCGTCCATCTCGAACCAGGGCAGGTCCTCGATTTTCCGGTGCCAGATCTCATCGGTGACCCGGCCGGTTTTCTTTGCCTGTTCATACAGCCGGGTACCGGGAAATGTCACCAGCAGATAGAACACCGCGCCCAGAGGCTGAAGCTGCATCAGCAGATCGATGCTTTCCTGGATGGTGTCCGGCGTTTCTCCGGGCGACCCGTAAATAAAATAGGCCCGGGGAATCATGCCGGCAGCGACGGTCTGTTGAAAGGCCTGAATCGCCACTGTGTTGGGAACCGGTTTTCCCAGCCGTTTCCTGACGGCATCCGACCCGGATTCCACGCCATAGCTGATCTGGATGCACCCGGCTTTGCGCATCATGTCCAGCAGGAGCGGGTCCACGCGGTCCACCCTGGAGATGGCATGCCAGGTGATGTCCAGGCCGGCATGGATCAGTTTTCGGCACAAATGCATGACCCTGTCCCGGTCCATGGTGAAGGTGTCGTCACTGATGTAGAAATGGGAAATACCTTTTCCGGCAAGGGTCCGGATCTCCTCAAAGAACCATTCCGGAGAATGGAACCGGACCTGCCGGGTGCCCCAGAACAGAGGTGATCCGCAGAAGGAGCAGGCCCCCGGGCACCCCCTTGACATGGCCAGGTGTTGAAACGCAAAGTACCGGGATGGATGCACCAGCCGGTCCAGGTCCTGGATCAGCGGGGCCGGTCCGGTATGTTTGAGCGTGTTTCCGTCCCGGAACACCAGACCCGGAATCCGGGAAAAATCCGGCACATTTTTTTGATCCTTTCTCACGCGGTGTCCAGCCAGGGCGTGAACCAGTGCCAGGCAGGTCTGTTCACCTTCCCCTTTGACGATAATATCCAGGGCCTTGCAGGTGGAAAAAAAATAATCCGCCATAAAGGTGGGGGCCGGCCCGCCGAATACGATCACGGTCTGGGGCCGTATCTGTCTGACGATCCGGGCCAGGGACATGGCGGAGAACCGGGTTGGATTGGTCACGGAGAACCCGATGAGATCCGGCTGAAAAGCATCAAGGGCTTCGGTGAATGTGGCATCCGGGTCGGTCACACCGGGTTGTGCCAGGTTGAGAATGGCTGCCTCAAACCCTTCGTCCAGCATCTGGGCTGCCAGGTAGTACAGGCCCACCGGCACCACCGTGGCATCCGCATCGGTGACACGGGGATCCAGGCAAACCGGGTTGACGAACAGCAGTTTCATGTTACCGCCTCTGTATCGCTTGCTCCAGAAACCGGGATGTTTCCCGGAATCTGCCCGGCGCAGTGATAACTGTCATGGTCCGCTGCAAAAAATACCCCCGGGTGGCGCACGCCGTTCATGAAACCGTTTTGAAAATCAGGTCATCCAGGGACCGTTTGGGTACATGGTGGACCTGGTTCTCGTCCCTGAAATACTTGATGCTTCCGTCCGGCCCCACCTCATCGATCACGGCGTTTTCCACCGGTTTTCCCAGGGCCACCACCAGCTTGACCTCCAGGGGGTCCGGGATATCCAGGACCGCTTTGAGTTTCTTGATGTTGATGGCGCCGAACATGCAGCCGGCCAGGCCTTTGGCCCGGGCCCCTAGCAGGAAGGTCTGTGCTGCGATCCCGTGGTCGCACCAGAATTTGTCCGAGATGGTGTGGTCTCCGGTGATCACGATATAGGCGGTGGGCCGCTCGGATGGGTCCGGACCAGGCCAGTCGGTCAGATAAGCGGCCCATCCCAGGCAGTCAAAAATGGCCTGATTGGTCTTTTCCCGGGTGGAGAGTATATATTTCAGGGGCTGGTTGTTGGCGGCGGATGCACAGTGCCGTGCCAGATCCACCAGATCGGTCAGGTCCTTTTGGCTGATCTTGAACGTGTTGTCAAACCGTCGGCAGGACCGGTTCTCCTTGACCAGGGTTTTGAATGCATCAAAAGATGTCATGGCAGTATCGTCCTTATTCTTTGCAGGGCACCCGTTCAAACCGGGGCATGTTAATGTCGATCCATTCCAGGATCTTGTTCATCTCTTCAGCCACCTGCTGCAAAGCGATGCCCCGGTGGCTCACCTGTGCTTTCTGTTCCATGGGCACCTGGGCAAAGGTTTTGCCGAATGCCGGGAAAAAAAACAGAGGGTCATATCCAAATCCGTTGTCACCCGCCGGTTCCCGGGTGATAATGCCTTCGCACCGGCCTTCATAGGTCAAAGCGGCGCCGGTGGGAATGGCAATGGAGATCACGCATTCAAAGGCGGCTTTCCGGTTGTCATGGAGTTCCAGATCTTTGAGCAGCCTGGCCACATTGTCGGCATCAGTGGCATCGTCTCCGGCATACCGGGCGGAACGCACGCCCGGGGCACCGTCCAGGGCCTCCACACACAGGCCGGAATCATCGGCCATGGCCGGATATCCCAGGACACGAGCTGTAAACGCGGCCTTTTTGTAGGCATTCTCGTCAAACGTGGCGCCATCCTCAATGACCGGCGGGATGGGTCCGAAATCGGTCAAATTTTTGATATCCAGGGGAAAATCCTTTAAAAGGGCCTGGATTTCCCGTGTTTTACCCTGGTTGGTGCTGGCCAGTACCAGAATCTGTTTCAATGGGGAAACTCCTGTTGCTTGAAATTTTTCATTCGGGCATTATTGTCCTGACAGTATAAGACGCAGCCGCAATTTTGTAAAGGCGGCCTTGTGCATCACCAGTGACATCATCACAGATTGTGAATCTGTTTCAATGGAGGTGTGTATATATGTTTGCCAATGCCATGGAAGTTTTCAAGCTCCTGGATAAATCCAACTGCAGAGACTGCAATGAAGCTACCTGCCTGGCGTTTGCGTCAAAAGTGTTTCTCGGGCAGAGAGATCTGTCCGACTGTACCCACCTGGCCCCCGAGGTGGCAGTTCAATACAGCAACATGTCCAGAAAAGGAGTCAAGCCCGGGGAATCGGATTATGAACGGGAACTGGCAGCCATGCAGGACCGGGTCAAAGAGACCGACCTGGAAGATGCGGCCCGCAGAACCGGAGGCCGGTTTGACGGGACCTGGCTGACCCTCCGGATATTCGGCAAACCGTTTTCCGTAAACCGGGAAGGACGATTCAAGTCAGACCTGCATATCAATCCCTGGATCACCGGTCCGGTGCTGACTTATGTGCTGGAAAGTAAAGGAACTCCCATCACCGGTCAGTGGGTCCCTTTCCGGGAACTGACCGGCGCCCGGGAGCTGAACGGCCTGTATGTAAAACGCACGGAAGAGCCGTTGAAAAAGATTGCAGATGCCCATCCGGACCTGTTCGAGGACCTGGGTTTTATTTTCAATGGAAAAGAGATCGAGGAACAGTATCAGTCCGATATCTCCATGGTGCTGTATCCGCTGCCCCTGGTGCCCGTGATGATCTGTTACTGGAAGCCGGACGACGGCATGGATTCGGATCTGCACCTGTTCTATGACAAAAGCGCGTCGGACAACGGCGGCAGTGACATGGTGTTCCGCCTGACCGCCGGCATCGTTCAGATGTTTGGAAAACTGGCCAAAACCCACGGCTGGAGCACGGCGGCCGCAACCGGCTGACGGCGGCTCCGGTACCATTGATCGGCCGCACCGGTATCAATGGTTTGGACTGTCAGATGTCCAGATGGATCCCGGTCAGTTCCGTCACCTGGTCCAGGGTCAGATCAATGGTGTCCTGGCACACCTGATTCACCTGTGCGATATCCGGGAGACCGGAGATTTTTTTCCGGGTCCGACGCAAGGTCAGTAAAATCGCGTTTTGTGTATCGAGATCAACCGGAGATGCGGACAGTTTCGGGGTCAGTTCCCGGATCAGACAGTCAATTTGTTCCATGGCCCGGAGGCGGGCGGTTTCCAGTTTTTGTGCCTCGATTTCATGGTGACAGGCCTTCACTGTATTGAAAAGACCCCGGGCTTTGGATATCCGGTCAAACGGGTATGAACTGGCAAAGATATCTGTCAGCTCATGGTATGCCGCCGCGACTTCCGGATTTTTTTCAATGCCGTCCAGATTTTCCCGGAACCCGGACATGGCTTGTTTGACCTGATCCCAGAAAGCCAGATCTTTTGTATAGAAGGCATTGATTTTTTGAATGTCATCCGCAGCGGCTGACAGTGGAATAGCCTGTTCATAACAATTGGTAAGCAGGGCGTGGGCGGTCTGGTTTTCAAGCAGAAGGGCCGTCAAGGAAAGCAGTTCTCTGATGTGGACGCCTCCCGGATAACCGTCGGCCAGGGACCGGCCATACCAGGTTTGCAGATCCGTATGCCACTGCCTGATCCGGTTCAATGCGGCAAATGCAAAGGCATGCTGATCCCTGTTTTCGGCAAGGGGGACATTCATGGATTGAAACACCTGCTGCACCGCCTGAAACAGGGAGGTGGGAACCTGTTTGTTCAGCACGATCCGGATGTCTGTTTCCGGATCGTTTGTCAGGGCTTTTTTGGTTTCCGGAGCGGTCATGGGCTGGTTGTCATTGTAGAAGCCGATTTTCAGTTCATAAACAAATCCGAACATCAGTTGCAGAACATCAAATCCCTGAAGCCGGTTTTCGGTGGTCAGTTCTTCGATGACGGCATGGAGCCGGGCCTGTCCGTCCGTTTTGCACTGCCGGACAATGCAGGACAACACCAGATCCGTCAGGCGGTCATCATCCATCTCCAGCCCGAACAGGATCTGTCGGGGGCCGATGTGAATATCCTTGATCCAGGTTTTTTTCAGGGGTGAGTCCATTTCTTCTGGGTTGTTCTTGTCGTTAAAGATAATCGGTAGTAGCCTATATAATTTATTCAGATTGTCAAGTTCTGTTCCCGGGCCGAGACAGGAGACCTGTCTGATTTTTTTGCAACCTTGTCCTGGCCCGGCATAAACAAAAACACAAGGCCCCGGGGCTGGTATTTTTTATCACAATATGGCATGGTAGATATCTTGACAATTTAACTCGGAGAAGGCGGCATGAAGGTAATTCACTGGACAGAGTGCGAGGAAAAACAGATCGACCGGTTCCCATACAAAGGCAGACAGCTCGATGTCATCGGCACCAGCATCCGCTGGCTGTCCCAGCACGGGGAGGATGAAAACGGGATTCCGGAATACGGGCTGCGCTTTTTCACGATTCAGCCGGGGGGGCAGATTCCCATCCACAACCATTTTTACCACCAGACCATGTATATTCTGTCCGGTGAGTTCGAATGCAGGGAATTTGATGAAAACACCGATGAGATCAGGAAAAAAATGGTGTGCGGACCTGGAACTTCGGTCTATATCCCGAGCATGCAGCCCCACGGCATGAAAAACGTGACGGACGAACCCGCCACCTTTTTGTGCTGCATCTGCAATGTTTATGATGAGGATGCAGCGCTTTGAACATCGTTATGACGGTGGCGACCGGAAAAAAAGTCAGATCCGGTTGACCGGTACATTGGCCAGCAGTTCTTCAAGATAGTCATTCATCAGCTCTTTGTAACGGGCTTCAGGAAATTTCTGGCCGCAGGACCTGCAGCAAAACAAGACGCTGGTTCAGGTGCGCCGGATGTAAAGGTCTCCACCGCAGGCCGGGCATTTTTCTTTGATATTCATGGACGGGTCATACAATAATCTGGATGATTTTTCAAATGTCTTTTTTACGTAAACGGGAGAAATGAAAACAATGATCAACAAAAAGATCACGCTGATATATTTCAGTCCCACCGCCACCACAAAAACCGTGCTGGATGCCATCGCAAAGGGCACAGGATATGCGGTGGACAGTTATGATATCACAATGTCTCAAGCCAGAGAAAAAATCCCGCAAACACTGGATACCTCCTTGATCGTTTTCGGGTCACCGGAAATGAAAGCCCTAAGCCTGATAACCGTCCCATATCCGTACCGGGGTTGTTTTCTTTGTTGACAAAGCGTCAATCATTGATAATTGTATTGATGTATTGATTCCCTGACGGATGGATGCGTCAAGGGGAAGGATGTCTCAAGAACCCTAAATAAAGGAGGTTGATGATGCCAGCTGTTGGAGAAACCTACAAATGCGAAATATGCGGAAATGTTGTTGAAGTAAAGGAAGCCGGAGGAGGCGAACTGGTCTGCTGCGGCCAGCCCATGGAAAAACAGTAGTCCTTGAATTTACTGCGTTAATTTGACAATTAAAGAGCAGGCAACCGGTTCCCGGTTCCTGCTCTTCTCAATGGTTGGTCCGGTGTCTCGTGCCGGGTGTCAGTCAATCAGAGAATCCAGCATATACAGGATGTCGCTTTCCCGGGACGGGTAGGGGGACATGATGTGATCTTCCTGAATTTTTTTGACCGGGGTATTGTCCAGCATCGCCTGTTTGAAGGTGTTGACCAGGCCGGTGGTTTGGTCTCCCAGAAAATGGGCACCCAGAATACAACCGTTTTCATCCACCAGGATTTTGTAGGCGGCGTGTTTCATACCGATCCGCCGGTAGGTAGGCCAGCGGACATCGGTTTCAAAACTTTTCCAGTAGGCCGTGTTTTCCTTTTGAAGCGTCTCTTCGGTTTTTCCCACCATTCCCAGCTGGGGATAAGTGAACAATACGGCAGGAACCGAACGATAGTCCATGGCCGGCAGATCGTTTCCATTTTCCATTGCCTGGACAGCCCGGGCTGCGACATGCGCTTCCATGTCCGCCAACCGGGCCAGCATCACGGTATCAGCGCAGTCACCGATGGCAAAAATGGAGGGAATTGATGTCTGCATGGCCGGGGTGACGTCGATCCCTCTTCTGGAAGATTTAATGCCGGCAGCATCCAGAGCGAGCGGCTCAATGTTGGGAATACGCCCGGCACTGTTCACCACCCGGTCCACCACCAGGGGAGGACCGGATTTAAAATGAACGGTGTATTCATCGCCGTTTTTTGTCACAGATGTTACCGATACATTGGTTTGTACCTGAATGCCGTCTGCTTCCGATGCTTTGACCAGTTGTGTCACCATGTCTTTGTCAAAAGGACCCAGAGGCCTGTCACCTGCCTCCAGGATGTGGACTTGTCCGGCAATGCTGCCGAGACGTGCTGCAAAATGGGCAAATTCAAAAGAGATGAACCCCCCCCCGATGAATGCGATGCGCCGGGGCAGTGCGGCCAGGTCCAGAAAATCATCACTGGTGATCAAATGTTTTGCACCGTCAATGGGCAGTTCTCCCGGAAGCGCGCCGGCAGCGACAATTATATACCGGGCATGATAATCGTGGTTGTCAATGCGCAGGGTCCGGGTGTCGACAAATTGTGCCTGCCCCGGGAGGTAGGCGATATCAGCGCCCTTGAGGCCGACTGTGGTGCTTTCAGGAATTTTGGAGGTAAATCGGTTTTTTTCCTTTAGAACCTGCTCCCAGCTGAATTGGGGCAGGTCTGTAACACCTTTTCCATGCAGATGGCGGCTGCGGGCCGATATTTCCATGGTTTCATAGAACCATTTTTTTGCCTGACAGCCCTTAAGGGCACACACGCCTCCGGGCTTTGGACTGTTTTCTGCAATGGCCACACGAAAACCTTCGGCTGCCAGATCAAACGCGGCAGTCTGACCGGCTGTGCCGGTGCCGATGACGATCACGTCAAATTTTTCCATGACACCCCCTTTGTAAACAAATACCCGGTGCTGCCTGTCAAGGCCGCACCGGGTATGGTGAATCGATGTGCAGGAATACTGCAAACCAACAGGGTTTAGCTTTCAATCACCCCGGCGCGGACCCCTTTCAGGTAGTTCATGCAGTAGTTGTCATGACCCAGCAGCATATCTGCGGTCTTGATGGTGGCCATGATCTTTTTGTCCAAAGGATCAATGATTGCGGAATCCATGCCGGCTGACATCATCAACGTGACAAACGTCCGGTTGATGATGTGACGCTGGGGCAGGCCATAAGAAATATTGGACAGGCCACCGGTGATGTGCACTTCAGGGAACTCGGCTTTGATGGCCCTGACTGCATCCAGGACCATCACCCCTTTGGTGGCATCCGTGGAAATGGGCTGCACCAGAGGATCCACATAGATGTTGGCCGTGGGAATGCCTACCTTGTTGAGCTCCGCCACCAGGGTTCTGGCCCGTGCCACGATGTCATCGGAATTGGCGGGCATGCCGCCGTCATCCATGCACAGGGCAATCACCTTGCAGTCCTTGCCTTTCAGAAACGGAATCATGTTGTCAAACCGCTCTTTTTCCAGGCTGATGGAGTTGATCATGGGGGTCTTTTCAACCATGGCAAAAGCCATTTCCAGGATGGCCGGGTCTGGACTGTCCAGGGCCAGGGGCACCGTGGCAATGGGCTGAATGGTTTCAAGCAGCC
The DNA here is from genome assembly GCA_032250905.1 of Desulfotignum sp. Classification (GTDB taxonomy): domain Bacteria; phylum Desulfobacterota; class Desulfobacteria; order Desulfobacterales; family Desulfobacteraceae; genus Desulfotignum. Next base: position 49,885 of record JAVVEQ010000002.1, read on the forward strand.
ACTTCATGTCCTCTTCTTCGTGGCCGATGCGGGCCCCGGCATTCACGTCGACAAACGCGGCCCCGGACTCCTGCTGTTTGGTGACATCATCAATGATGTACTGGGCGTTTCTTTCCGCCACAGCGGCCTGGACCAGCTTTCTGGATGTGTTGATACGTTCTCCGATTACTTCAAACATGGGTCTCTCCTTATTCGTATCCCTTATGCGGCAAGACGCTTGGCCAGTTTTGCGGCAGACCCGGCATCCGGGGCAAACCCGTCCGCACCGATCTCATCGGCGAATGACTGGGTGACCGGGGCTCCGCCCACCAGAATTTTCACCTGATCCCTGATCCCTGCTTCCACAATGGCATCGATGGTCTGTTTCATCATGGGCATGGTGGTGGTCAACAGTGCAGACAGACAAACGATTTTGGCATTGGTTTCCTTGATTTTGGCCACAAAGTCTTCGGGCGGGATGTCCACGCCGATGTTGGTCACTTCCATGCCCGCGCTTTCCATCATCATGGCCACCAGGTTCTTTCCGATATCGTGCAGGTCTCCTTTGACCGTGCCGATGACCACGGAGGCGCCGGCAGTTCCTTCGCCCTCCGCCAGCAGGGGCTTGAGAATGACGACACAGTTGGCCATGGCATGAGCCGCCATCAGTACTTCCGGGATAAACATGTCCCCGGATTCCATTTTCTCCCCCACAATGTCCATACCGGCGATCAGTCCCTTGTTCAGGATATCATTAGCCGGTACGTTCTGGTCCAGGGCTTCTCTGACCAGGCGTTCGAGTTTGGCTTCGTCACAGGCCACCAGGGCTTCGGTAATCGCATTGAAATCAGTCATTTTTTTCTCCTTTATTGGTTTTTACGTTTTTCAACAAAATCGGTCAATTGCTTTTCAATGTCCGGATCGATGTCCGGCCGTTCATATGCGGCCAGGCGCTGGGCCACTTTGTCTTCAGCGATCTGGTAGATGTGCTGTTTTCCAGCCTTGGCCCAGGCATCCTTGTTTTTCCGGCTCATCAGGGTCGGCATGTAAAATTCAGTCCGGCACAGTTGAAAGGTTTTGGGGTGGGTCAGGTACTGCCCGCCGATGCCCACCTTTTTGATGATGTCCAGATCAATGGCGTCATCTGTCAGAGCAACCGGTTTGATCATGTTTCTTACCATACCGCACAGCTCTTCGTCCACCAGAAATTTTTCAAAGCTCATGGCGATGTAGGATCCCAGGATGCCACAGGCATGGAGAATGAAATTGATGCCGCTTGTGGCGGCCGTGTAAAGCGCCAGAGCGGATTCGGCCCCGGCCTGGGCATCGGTGCACAGGGAATCGGTCAGTCCGCCGCCGGATCTGGAGGGCAGGTTGTAGAACCGGGCCATCTGGGCCACCAGGTGGATGTTTTTGGACAGTTCCGGCGCACCGATGGACAATGCCCCGGTTTTCATGTCCATTGCGGACGAGGTTGAACCGTAGATGACCGGCGCACCGGGCCGCACCAGCTGGGCCAGGGTGATGCCGGCCAAAATTTCCGCGTTCTGAAGCGCCAGGACCCCGCCCAGGGTCACCGGGCCGGAACCACCGGCCATGATCAAAGACGCCACCACGCAGGCCTGGTTGTGGCGGGCCAGTTCAATCAGTGATCCGAGCATCTCATCGGAAAACTGCAGCGGGGACAGGGAATTGATCAAAGACACGGACACGGTCTTGTCCATGATGTTTTCTTTGCCGCCCCACAGAATGCCGGCCATCTCAATGCCGTCCAGGGCCCCCTGACGGGATACCGGGCTGCCCATGAACGGTTTGTCACACAACAGCATGTTGGACAGGTTCAGGTCCAGGTGAACGGTCTGATGCGGCATGTCTGACGGTTCCACCATCATCCATCCGTTCATGTCAATATACGGAGAAGTCTGGATCAGTTTGCAGAAGTTGTCATAGTCCTCCATGGTGGCCTGACGTTCATTGCCTTTGGCATCCATGACAAACGGTGCCCCGTATCCCGGCAGAAAGACAAAGTCATCTTCTCCGATCTCCACAGTTTTTTCAGGATTTCTCGCATGGACCGTGAACCGTTTGGGCGCGGTTTCCAATGCTTTCTGCACAGCGGATTCCTCAAAAAAAACAGTGGTGCCCTCCACCTTGAATCCATTATCCTTGAAAATCTCAAGGGCTTCCTTGTCATTGAAGGCCACGCCGGTGTTCTTCAACAGATTCATGGCAGCGTCATGGACTTTTTCCATGTCCTGCCGGCTCATTTCCTGCATCCGGTCATACATACTGTTTCCTCCTTATCATGGACAATATTGTCCAGTGGTTAATAATGGTGCTATGCGGGGTCGGTTTTTCATGTTGATTCAATCCCTTGAACAGGATGAACAGGGCCACCAGCAGCAGAAACATCAGTGGAAACGCCGTGGCGATGGCCGCGGCGGCGGGAATCCGGAACACCATGGGTTCAAAAGGTCGGATTGATGCTGTGGTCCGGATCAAGGGCAGCCTCCTGAAATCGAAACGGGTTAACTGGCTTGCCGGGAACCTGTTACATCAATACAGACAGCCCGGCACAAGTGTCCTGAAAACTGTTTTGATACCAAGGAAATGCAGGATTGATGCCAGGGTTTCCTGTCGTAAGGAAAAGTTTTTTACACTGTCTGGATCGCCTGATATCGCAGCCGATGACCTTTGTTTTTTACAAAAAACTGTCACAGATCACCGGCGGAAAGTGAAAAATTATTTTCTTTCAGGGTCGAGTTGTGTGAAAAATAGTTTTCTAATGAAAAAATATTTTCAGTTTCTGGATAGATAATCCGCCCGGCAAAGCCGGTATTTTTTAATTTTGTAATGAAGCAGCTGTCTGGATATGCCCAGCTGACAGGCCGCCCGGGTCACATTGCCCTGACAGGCAGACAGGGCCTCATTTAAGGCCTGCCGCTCCCGGTCCGCCTGAATCTGTGTCAGGGGACGGCCGTGATCCGGCAGGCCGTCGGCCGGGGATTCCGTCAAGAGGCGGGTGGTCTGAGATGCTGCTGTCACCCGGCCCGAACGGTCGTCGGAAACGGGTTTAGCCATGGGCTCCAGGGTGTCCAGCCCCGGGGTGAACGGATCCATGCCCAGGATTTTTTCATGGCCCGCCAGGTTCATGGCCCCTTCGATGAGATGTTCCAGTTCCCGGATATTGCCGGGCCACGGATAGATCTGAAACAGTTCCCGGATCTCTTGAGAAACGTCCTGCACATGGGTGCCCAGCCGTTGATTGTATTTTTCGATAAAATGAGCGGTCAGTTCTCCAATGCTGTCCAGCCGTTCCCGCAGCGGGGGGAGTTTGACCATCACGACCCCCAACCGGTAGTACAGGTCCGTACGCAGCTGTTTTTCCCGGATGGCCACGCGCGGGTCCTGGCTCACGGAACTGATGATTTTGACATCCACCGGGATCTCCTTGACCGACCCCAGGCGGCGCACCTGTTTTTCCTGGATCACCCGCAGCAGTTTGGCCTGCAGTTCCATGGGCATGGCCAGCAGTTCATCCAGGAACAGGGTGCCTTTGTGGGCGGTTTCAAACAGTCCGGGTTTGTCCAGGGCCCCGGTGAACGCTCCCCGTGTGGTGCCGAACAGCATGCCTTCCATCAGGTAATGGGGGATGGCCGCACAGTTCACTGCCACATATTTTTCCTTGTGTCTGTGGCTGAAATTGTGGGTGGCCTGGGCAAACAGTTCCTTGCCGGTACCGGTTTCCCCCTGAATCATAATGGGAGATGGAGATACGGACGCTTTCTGAGCGGTTTCCTTGACCCGGGTGAAATCCGGGCTGGAGCCGATCAGGTCATCAAAGGTATACTGGGTGCCATTTCCAAGCGTGGACCGGCATTCCTGGGTGGGGGTCACCGGCATGGACCGGCGCAGCTGCTCATAGTCCTTGACAAAGCAGATCACGCCGCTGATGGTGTCGTTATCGAACAAAGGATATACCGAGGTGATGGTGTTGGCGATTTTACCGGACACCGTCTTGTAGAGAAAAATCCGGTTTTTGATGGCCTGCTGGTGCCTTGCGCACTGCATGATCATGCTGGTGCGGTTGCTCAGCTCATAGATGTCGGTCACCTTGAGGCCTATGGCGGTTTCGGGTGAAATGCCGTCGATTCTGGCCTGGGCCGGGTTGTAAAACTGGATGACCCCGTGGACATCGGCAATCATCACGCCGTCATCCAGATGATCCAGAACGGAAAGAAAATTGATACGATTCATGTTCAGCAGGCCGGTTCCTGCCCTGGTGTCACCCATAACTGACATCCCTGAAGGTTGTGTGCTGCCGTGGACTTTTATTTGTGACATGGAACCATAAAACCCGGGACAGGTACAAGAAAAAAATAAAAAAACCCGGGGGAAGCAGAAAATTCCCCCGGGTACTGCCGGATGCCGGCGCAAAAAGCGAAAGGAAAAGGGTTATGACGGGAACATGGATTCCTCGATATCTACGGCAGCACTGCTGGTTTTCAACAATGCAGCAAACCGGCCCATGGTCACGGGCAGTTCGGTCTCGGTGAAAAACTGCAGCGATTTGATGACTCCCTGATAAAAGGGCTGATCTTTTTTCTTGGCTTTTTCAAGTTTCTGGGCCGCGATGGTGGCCCGCCACAGCAGCATCCAGGCCATGACCGTATCTCCAGCCGCATCCTGGAACGGATGGGCATTGGCAAACGCGGCCAGCACCTTTTTGGACATGGCGGCCTGGCCCATGTGGATAGCGACTTCGGCCAGCTTGTTGACCGCTTCTTCCACCTTGACGGCAAATCCCTGGATGCTTTCGATCTCCTTGGCCCGGGCCAGGGTTTTCTGCATTTCTCCAAACAGGTCCATGATGGGTTTGCCCTTATTCAGGCCCAGTTTTCTGCCCAGAAGGTCCATGGCCTGAATGCCGTTGGTGCCTTCGTAGATCAGGGTGATCCGGCAGTCCCGCAACAGCTGGGCCATGGGATATTCCTCAATGAACCCGTATCCGCCGTATACCTGCATGCCCTGGGAGCAGATTTCAAACGCCCGGTCAGTGACATAGCCTTTTGCAATGGGGGTCAGAATTTCTACAAATCCCTGATATCTGACTTTTTCTTCATCTGTGGGCGCATGTTTGGCCATGTCCGAGCAAAAATGCACAAAATACAGCAGAGAGCGCAGGCCTTCCACATATACCTTCATTTTCATGAGCTGGCGCCGTACATCCGGGTGCTGAATGATGGGGACCCCGGCGGCGTCCGGGTTCATGATTTCCGTCAAGGCCTTGCCCTGGATTCTTGTTTTGGCATAGTCCAGGGCATACATATAGGCCGCCGTGGCACAGGCAAATCCCTGGTAGCCCACCAGGAGCCGGGCCGCGTTCATCATCAGGAACATGGCTTTCATTCCTTTGTTTTCTTCGCCCAGAAGCGTGCCGATGCAGTTGCCTTTGGACCCCAGGGACAGGGAACAGGTGGAATTGCCGTGGATACCCATCTTGTGTTCGATGCCGGTGCACACCACATCGTTGAATTCGCCCAGGGATCCGTCGGCATTGACCCGGATTTTGGGAACCAGAAACAATGAGATGCCTTTGGTGCCGGCTGGTGCGCCTTCGATGCGTGCCAGGACCGGGTGAATGATGTTTTCTGCCAAATCGTGGTCCCCGCCGGAAATAAAAATCTTTTCCCCCACAATGGAATAGGTGCCGTCACCGTTGGGCGTGGCTTTGGTGGTCAAAGCCCCGACATCCGACCCGGCATTGGGTTCGGTGAGCAGCATGGTGCCGCACCATTTGCCGGTGTACATGTTTTTCAGGTACAGATTTTTCTGCTCCTGAGTGCCGAAACTTTCCAGCAGATGGCCGGCCCCCTGGGTCAGGCCCGGGTACATCATGAACGGATAATTGGCCCCGTTGAAATATTCCGCCACTGCCGAAGCCACGGTCCGGGGCATGCCCTGACCACCCCATTCAGGATCTTCGGTGACGGCCAGCCACTCTCCCTCGTTGAACAGTTCAAAAAGCCGTTTGAATGCTTCCGGCGTAGTCACTTTGCCGTTTTCCAGTCTGCATCCCTCCTGGTCGCCTTCCTTACTGGCCGGCAGCAGCTCTTTGACCGCAAAGTTGCGGGCTTCTGCAATCACCAGATCAATGGTTTTTTTGTTGAAATCTGCAAACCCGTCATGGAGTTTGGACAGCGATTCAGCATTGAGCTGTTCATGCAGGACAAATTCGATGTCCCGCCGGTCTGAAATTACCTGTGTCATGATGCGATGATCCTCCTGATGTGAATGCCTGTCATGGATACTGAACAGTTGCTCATTTTAATATTTTCCCTGATCCAACGGGAGCACCCATGAAAAAGGATTGGTTCAAAATTCTTAATATTAAATTAAAATAAATTGTTGTGCCTTATATTCATAAAAAAACCCGTGGCGGCTGTGCTGAGAACTCCTGATTCAAATAAAATGAATACTCATTCATTACATGGAATTTCGTCAGTGTCAATGATTATTTTCAAAATTTCGATATCGCTTGACCGGATTACAGTTTTCTGGTAACCCTGACTAGTTGAATTCAGGATGTATGTAACGGACCTGACACACTTTTTTCAGGCGTTCATGAGTTATGATAAACACTAATTTGGAGGATGAGGATGAAAAAATTATTACTGATTGTGTTAAGTATTTTTATGGCCGTGACTTTCACGGCATCCGCTGGTGCAAAAACCTTTAAGATGGGGCTGGATGCCGACCCCGTGTCCCTGGATCCCCAGGTGCAGCTGTCCGGCGGCATGCTCCAGCTGTCCCACTGGGTGTTCGATCCCCTGGTGCGCTGGACCCAGGACATGGGTTTCGAACCCCGTCTGGCCACCAGCTGGGAACGGCTGGATGAACTGACCATGCGGTTTCACCTGAGAAAAGGGGTCAAGTTCCACAGCGGCAACACCTTTTCCGCCAAAGATGTGAAATGGTCCTTTGACCGCATGAGAAAAAGCGTGGACTTCAAAGGCCTGCTGGAACCCTTTGACGGATGTTATATTGTCGATGATTACACCGTGGATGTCAAAACCAAAAAAGCGTATCCCCTTGTGCTCAACATGGCCACCTATTTCTTTGCCATGGATTCTGAATTTTACACCGGTACCGATGAGAACGGCCAGCCCAAGGACGCGATTTTAAAAATCGGGGAATCCTTTGCACTCAACAACGCCTCCGGCACCGGTCCGTTCATTGTCACCAATCGTCAGCACAATGTGGTGCTGGAAATGAAACGGTTTGCCGACTACTGGGATAAAAACAGCCCGGGCAACGTCACCGAATTCATCCTGACCCCCATCAAGGAAAACGCCACCCGCGTGGCAGCCCTGCTGTCCGGCGGGGTGGACTGGATTTCCCCGGTGCCCCCCCAGGACTTTGCCAGAATCCAGAGCGATGACAAGGTCAAGCTGGTGAACATCAACGGCGGCCGGATCATCACTTTTCAGATGAATCCCAACCGGGTGGAGGCGTTCAAAGATGTGCGGGTGCGCCAGGCCATTGTCCATGCCGTCAACAATGAAGGCATTGTCAAACAGATCATGAAGGGTACTGCCACCGTGGCGGCCCAGCAGGGTCCCAAAGGTTATCTCGGCTACAAGGAAAACCTTACACCCCGTTATGACCTTGAAAAGGCCAGGGCCCTCATGAAAGAGGCTGGATATGAAAACGGGTTTGAAATCAGCATGATGGCCCCCAACAACCGGTATGTCAATGATGCCAAGATCGCTGAAGCCACCGCCCAGATGCTGGGAAAGATCGGGATCAAGGTCAACCTGAAAACCATGCCCAAGGCCCAGTACTGGAATGAATTCGATGCCAGGGCCGCCGACATGATGATGATCGGGTGGCATTCAGACACCGAAGACTCCGGTAATTTTTCCGAATTTTTGACCATGTGCCCCAATGCAGAAACCGGTTACGGCCAGTATAACAGCGGGTACTGCAACCCAAAAGTGGATGAGCTGACCATCGCGGCCCAGTCGGAGACCGATCTGGAAAAGCGTACAGCAATTCTCCAGGAAATCGAGCAGATCCTGTATGATGATGCCGCCTTTGTACCGTTTCACTGGCAGAACCATTCCTATGGCGTCAAAAAGAATGTCCGCGCGCAACCGGTCATCAATGCCCAGAACTTTCCGTATATCGGAGACCTGGTGATTGAATAAATGTCCGTCTGCAGGATAAAAAAACGGCTGCGGTATGTTGCGGCCTGACCTGTCACTGCCGTTCCGGATCAATTTTTTCGGAACGGCAGTGTTACCCTTTCCAAACAAAGATACCCTTCCATGTTTGCATTTATCATACGCAGGATTCTCCAGGCCGTGGTGGTCATGCTGGTCATCAGCCTGGTGGTGTTTGCCATAAAAAATCAGTTTGGTGATCCGGTTCGGGATCTGGTGGGAGAGCGGGTCACCCCGGAAGAGCGGCAGCAGATCGCCGACAAAATGGGGCTGAATGATCCGTTTTTTGTCCAGTACGCCCGGTTTGTCAAAAATGCCGTGACCAAGGGGGATCTGGGACGGTCATTTTTGTATAACAAACCCAACCTTGAGGTGATCGGCAACCACGCACCGGCCACCATTGAGCTGGTCTTAGGGACTGCGTTGATCATTATTGTGCTGTCATTGCCCCTGGGGGTATATTGCGCATTAAAGCCCCGAAGTCTGCTTTCGCGCTTCACCATGAGCTTTTCCACGCTCGGGGTGTCCATGCCCGTGTTTCTGACCGCCATCCTGCTGATTTATCTGTTTGCAGTGCACTGGCGGATTCTGCCTTCCTACGGCAGGGGGGAGACCGTTGACCTGTTCGGCAACGGCATCTGGATGACCGGGCTTTTAACCATTGACGGACTCAAGCACCTGATTCTTCCCTGCATTTCTCTGTCCACCCTCATGCTGCCTCTGTTTATCCGTCTGATCCGCTCTGAGATGATGGAGGTGCTGGAAACCGAATACATCAAATATGCCTGGGCCAAAGGGCTGTCTCCCCGGCGGGTCTGGCTGGTCCATGCGTTCAAGAATACCCTGCTGCCGGTGATCACGGTGTTCGGGGTCCAGATCGGGATCATGTTTGCCTTTACCCTGCTCACGGAACTGGTGTTCCAGTGGCCGGGCATGGGATTCATGTTTCTGGAGGCGGTGAACCGTGCGGATCTCTCCCTGCTCATTGCGTATCTGGTGGTGGTGGCGGCGTTGTTTGTGGTGGTCAATACTGTGGTGGATATCCTGTATGGTTTTATCAATCCCACGGTCAGGATAGCAGGAACCAAATGAAAACAAAATTACAGCAGTTTAAAGCATCGTATTTTTTATACAGTTTCAGGCGGGACATGGTGGCCATGGCAAGCTTTGTCGTCCTGGTGTTTTTCCTGGTTATCGCGTTTGCCGCTCCCTGGATTTCTCCCATGAATCCTTACGATTCCGCCAACATAGATATCATGAATTCTGAAATCCCCCCCATGTGGATGGACGGGGGATCTATGGAATTTCCCCTGGGTACGGATAACCAGGGCCGGGATATGCTGTCCACCATGTTTTACGGGCTGCGCACGTCGATTATCATCGGGCTTGGGGCCGTGGCTATCCAGGCGGCCATCGGTATTGTCCTGGGGCTTATGGCAGGGTATCTGGGGGGCAAAACCGATGCCGTACTCATGCGCCTGGCAGACATCCAGTTTTCCTTTCCCTATCTCATGGTGGCCATCTTCATGAGCGCCATCTTCCAGGTGGTGTTTGGCGCCGGCAGTTTTGAGCAACTGGCCATCCCCTTGTTGACCATTATCATCGGGCTGTCCAACTGGCCCATGTTCGCCAGGACCATCCGGGCATCGGTCATGGGGGAAAAAAACAAGGAATATGTTGAGGCGGCACGGGTTATCGGCCTGCCCCAGAGGATCATCATGTTCCGGCATATCCTGCCCAATGCCCTGACCTCGGTGATGGTCATCTCCACCATCCAGGTGGCCAATGCGGTCATGAGCGAAGCGGCCCTGTCATTTCTGGGACTTGGCATGCCCGTGACAAAACCGTCGCTGGGGTCTCTGATCCGGTCCGGGCAGGAGTATTTCTTTTCCGGGTCCTGGTGGATCACCGTGCTGCCGGGGCTGTGGCTGGTGCTTTTTGTCCTGGTGATCAACCTTTTGGGGGACTGGCTCCGGGATGTACTTAACCCGAAATTATACAAAGGATAACCAACGGTTACGATGTCTCATCTTTTAGAAGTCCGGGACCTGGAAGTAAAGTTTGCCCTGCGGTCCGGTGATATTACGGCCATCGACGGCGCCAGTTTTACACTGGATCGGGGAGAACGCATGGGCCTGGTGGGGGAAAGCGGTGCCGGCAAATCAGTTACCGGGTTCGCCATCATCAATCTCATCTCCAAGCCCGGATATATTTCCAGGGGCAGCATCCATTTTGAAGGCAATGAGATATCCGCCTATTCCCCTGCCCGGATGCGCAGAATCAGGGGAAACCGGATCTCCATGATTTTCCAGGATCCCATGATGACACTGAATCCGGTGTATACCATCGGATTCCAGATGATCGAAACCCTGCAGGCCCACCGGAACATATCCAAAGCACAGGCCCGCGCCATTGCCCTGGACAAACTCCAAAAAGTGTATATTCCATCTCCTGAAAAACGCTTGTCCCAATACCCCCATGAATTGTCCGGGGGCATGCGTCAGCGGATCATCATTGCCATATCTCTTCTGGCGGACCCCGCCATCATCATTGCAGATGAGCCCACCACCGCCCTGGATGTGACCATCCAGGCCGAGATCATGGACCTGCTCCAGGAATTGTGCGAAATCGAAAAAATGGGACTGATCCTCATTACCCATGACCTGGGGGTGGTCTCCCAGGTGACAGAGAAAATCGCGGTGATGTATGCCGGCAAAATTATTGAATACGGGCCCACGGAAACCGTGGTCCACCACCCGGTGCATCCTTATACCATCGGTCTTATCGGATCGATTCCCGGCGCCATTGAGCCGGGAAAAGATCTCAAGCAGATTCCGGGCATGATGCCCACCCTCACCAATATTCCGCCGGGATGCGCCTTTAATCCCAGGTGTGAACTTGCGGCGGATATCTGCACTCAAAAAACCCCGGTTCTGGAAGAAAAACAAAACGGCATTATGGCCGCCTGCCACATGAAATAGGATGTAAAAAAAACAATGACAACGCATCAGCCCTCTTTATTGACTGTAGAGAACGTGGTCAAGCACTTTGATATTTCCGGGGGTTTTCTGGACCAACTGGCCTTCAAGGGCGGTATTCATCTGGAGAAAACCACTGTCAAGGCAGTGAATAATGTATCTTTGTTTGTCAACAAAGGCGAGACCCTGAGTGTGGTGGGAGAAAGCGGATGCGGCAAATCCACCCTGGCCCGGGTTATCCTGGGGCTTTACCGGCCCAATTCCGGCAAGGTCATTTATGACGGCGAGCGCATCGACCACCTGTCCCATGAACAATGGCTGCCCTATCGCCGGAAAATGCAGATGATCTTCCAGGACCCCTATGCATCGCTGAATCCCAGGAAAACCGTGCGCCAGACCCTGGAAGAGCCGCTGCGGTTTCACAACCCGAAAATGACATCCCAGGAGGCCGAGGACAAGGTGGCCTTTGTCATGAAACAGGTGGGGGTGGACCCGGCCTGGATTGCCCGGTATCCCCATGAGTTTTCAGGAGGGCAGCGCCAGCGGATCTCCATTGCCAGAGCCCTGGTCCTGGATCCGCAGTTCATCGTGGCGGATGAACCGGTGTCGGCCCTGGATGTGTCCATCCAGGCCCAGATCCTGAACCTGCTTATGGATCTGCGCGACCAGCATGATCTGACGTATCTGTTCATCACGCACGATCTTTCGGTGGTCCATCATATCAGCTCGAGGGTGGCGGTCCTTTATTTAGGGACCCTGTGTGAACTGGCCTCGGCCAGGGATCTGTTTGAATCCCCCCGGCATCCCTATACAAGGGCGCTGCTGTCCGCCATTCCCAAACTGGGGGAGAAAAAAGCCAAGCATATCAAGCTCAAGGGGGAGGTGCCCACGCCGGTGAACCTGCCGTCCGGTTGTGTGTTCCATGGACGGTGTGTCTACGCGAGGGACCGGTGCCGGAATGAATTCCCGCGCCTCAGCGAATTGCCCAACGGCAGTTTTGTGTCCTGTCACGGGGTCGAAGAAGGCTGGGATATGAAATAAGGGTTATTTACTGTTGCGGTTGTTTTTGAAACCAAGAAACGCCTGTCTGTTGTTATTTTATCGTATCCAGAGACAGAACCCGGGCCAGTTTTCCTGTGACCTGCCATTTTACATCCAGATCGAAAATGCGGATGCCGTAACTCTTTTCTCCTTTCCTGCCTGATCCGGCATGATATCCGGGACGGGGATCGTTTTCCAGTATCTGAATGATGAGCGGGGCCAGATTGGGAATCCGGCGGGTCAATTTCTGGCATTGGGCCTGGGCCTCAGTGGAAAAGACGACGCGAAGCCGGGGTTCGGGGCGGTTTCCGGCAAAGCCGCCATCTGCTTGAACAATGGCGTCTGACCAGGGCACATAGGGTTTGACGTCCAGCACCGGTGTCGCATCCAGAATGTCCACGCCGGACAGCAGCAGCACCGGACCTTTTCCGGTATGTTCAACGCGTTCCAGTTTTACAGCGGAAATACCAATGGGGTTGGGCCGAAATGGCGATCTTGTGGCAAACACACCCGCTTTTTTATTTCCTCCCAGGCGGGGTGGACGGACCAGCGCAGACCAGGGACTGTCCAATGTCTGATGAAACAGGAATATCAACCAGATATGAGAAAAGGTTTCCAGTTTGCGCAGGGCGTTCATGTCGGCGTATGCCGGATGGAACACCAGGCGTCCGGGAGCGTCCGGGACCAGATTCATTTGCCGGGGAATGCCGAATTTTTCCTTGAAGCAGGTATACAGTGTGGCGATGGGGGTGAAGGTATGGGGCACTGCACTGGATTCAGTCATCGCATGACCAGCCAGATCCCCAGAAACATCACCATCATGCCGGTAATTCGGGACAGTGTGATGGGCCGGATATCCGCCCCGAACAGGCCGAACTGATCGATGAGTGCCGCTGTCGCGAATTGGGCCGCCATCATGACGGTGAATGCCGGCACCAGCCCCAGCCGGGGGACACTGTACCCGATGGCTGCAATGAGTATCAGCCCCATGGGTCCTGACAACAGCGTATACCAGGGGACCTGGGTCAGGCCGGACAGGTTTCCGCCCCGCAGCAGAATCATGATGAGCCCGATGAGAAATCCGCCCCCGCCATAGGTCACAAAGACACTTTCCAGGGTGCCTGTCTGCTTGTCGATGCTTCCCATCAGCTGTCCCTGAAGGGATACGGCAATGCCGCCGATGGCGGCAATAATGACCAGATAGATAACGTTCACTGGTGGCTCCTTTTTTCAGGAACCGGCTGTGACCTGACCATAAAGGCTACGGGGCCGGCTCATGTTTGTTTTGATCCCCCCACTACTACTAAAAAAGGGGTGTCAAATCAAGCGGATCCAAAGGCAATTCCGGATTTTCCTTTTCAACCCTTGTGTTCTGTTATATTTTACCCACACAAAAAAATGCTGAATGGAGGGGGACATGAGAATTCCTGTTATCGTGGTCATTGCCGTGCTGGTATTTCTGCTTACACGGTATGTGATTTCCAGAAAACTGCTTTATTTCCCGGTGAGGGGTAACGCGGAACAGCTGGCACAGATCACGGCCCGAATCCCCGAGGCGGAAGCGATCCGGATTCCTTTGGGAAAGAAAACCACACTTCATGGATGGCTGATAAAAAAAGATCTGAACAGGCTGCCCACGGTGTTCTATTTTGGAGGCAATGCTGAGGAGGTATCCGTGAACCTGCCGGATTTCTCCGCCCGGGTGTCTGCCAATGCAGTCCTGGTCAACTATCGGGGATACGGTCAGAGCAGCGGATCTCCCACCGAGGACCGTCTGAAATCTGACGCCCTGCTCATCTATGATCATACGGCGAACCGGCTGGGACTTGACGCCGCACGTTGTGTCGCCTGGGGCCGGAGTCTCGGCTCTTCCATGGCGGCTTACCTGGCCCTGGAGCGGGGCTTAAGCAAACTGATTCTCACCTGCCCCTTTGACAGCATCCAGGCGGTGGCAGCTGCGTATTACCCTTCCTGGCTGGTGAACCTGGTTTTGGAAGACCGTCACCGAACCATTGATTTCGCTCATCAGATCACCTGTCCAACCCTGGTGCTGGTGGCCCCGAATGATGAAGTGATTCCTTATCAGCACACCCATCGCCTGTATGAGCGCCTGAACGGTCCCAAACAGCTGGTGCCGGTTCACGGGGCCGGCCATAATACGATTTCCGGGTTTGACGTCTATTTCAATGCCGTCAATACATTTCTGGAAAAAGATCAGGAACGGGCCGGGGGAGGCAGGGTCATGGAGATTTCGGAAAAATGACAAAACCAATGGAAATCCGACACGCGGTCCAGGCCGGCATCCCGATTTTCATCGGTTATTTTCCTGCAGCCGTGGCCTTCGGCATCCTGGCCAATGGATGCGGTACCAGCCTTGTGGAAGCGTTTCTGTTTTCCGCGGTGGTGTTTGCCGGGGCCAGCCAGTTCATCGCTTTGAATCTGCTGATGACCGGCATGGGGCCGGCCGGCATCGTTTTGACCACCCTGCTGGTGAATTTTCGGCATTTTCTGATGAGTGCCTACCTGTCCACCCGTCTCAGGAACCTGGCTCAAAAAAACTATTTTCTTCTGGCCTTCGGAGTGACAGATGAGGTGTTTTCCGTGCTGTCTTTTCACAAAGGGGCATTGACCCCCCGGTTCGTATTTTTTCTGGAACTGTCATCCTGGTCCGGATGGGTGTCCGGGACGGTGTGCGGCTTTGTTCTGGGCGGGTTTCTGCCGCCCATTCTGACCCAGAGCATGGGGGTGGCCCTGTACGCCCTGCTGCTGGCCATCCTGATGCCGGCCCTTAAGGCGTCCAGGCAGACGGTTTTACTGGCCGGGCTGTCAGCCGGCCTGAACACCCTGCTGATCTGGCTGGATCTGTTGCCTGTCGGATGGACCCTTATTGTCTGTATTCTGGTGGTGGCGTTCGTGGGAGCGATGATTACTCCGGAAAAAAAGGAGGCTCTCTGTGAATGACACCCTGATCCCCCTGATTTTAGGGATGGCCGCTGTCACCTATATCCCCCGGCTCATGCCCTTTCTGCTCCTCAACCGGTTGCGCATTCCGCACAAGGTCAACGCATTTTTAAAAGCCATCCCTGTGGCAGCTATCGGTGCATTGATCGTCCCCGGTGTCCTGACCGCCACACCGGAGCTTCCGGCAGCAGCCCTGGCAGGCATGGGATTCACCCTGGTTTACGGCCTGTTCAGAGGTGGCATCATCGTGCCGGTCCTGGGGGCGGTGGGAACGGCCTGGCTGATGCTGGCGCTGATGGGATAAAGAAAGGAATCCCTGATCAAAGACCGGAAAAAGGTTTTGACATCCAGGGGTATTCTTATATAATTGACTCATCTGTGTTGAATCTCAGACGGCCCTGGTTAAATACCTGTCAAACGCTTCTTGTTCTCTTACGGTTCCTTTTATTAATCTATTTTATAAGGAGGTATCATCATGAGCGACAGTGTCTACAAAGTCATTGATCTGGTGGGCGCCAGCACCACATCCTGGGAAGACGCGGCCAACAAGGCCATTGCCAAAGCTTCCGGGTCTCTGCGGGATCTGCGGATCGCCGAGGTGCAGAAACTGGACATCAAAATCGAGGAAGGTAAACCGGCCCAGTTCCGAACCAACATCCGTCTGTCCTTCAAGTATCAGGATTAACCGGATGTAAACAGGGCGCAGATCAGTTCCGGATCTGGCCAGACCCCCAGGCCACGAACTTGGTGGTGGTCAGTTCACGGATGCCCATGGGACCGTAAGCGTGCAGCTTGGAGGTGGAGATGCCGATCTCGGCGCCCAGCCCCAGTTCTCCGCCGTCGTTGAACCGGGTGGAGGCGTTCACAATGACCAGAGAAGCATCCACCTCCCGGACAAACCGCCGGGCTTTTTCATAATCGGTGGTGATGACGGCTTCGGTATGGTTTGAGCCGTATCGGGCGATGTGCGCCATGGCTGCATCCATGTCCGGCACCACCCGGACCGCCAGTATAAGTTCCAGGTATTCAGCCGGCCAGTCCTCTTCGGTGGCCGGCTGAATATTTTCCAGAATCCGGCGGCAGGCCTCACACCCTTTCAAGGTGACACCGGCCCGTGTCATGGCGGTGTACATCTTCGGCAGAAACAGCGGGGCGATTTTTTCATTCACCAGCAGCGTTTCCAGGGCATTGCACACCCCGGGGCGCTGGGCCTTGGCATTGACACAGATTTCCACGGCCATGTCCAGGTCCGCGGTATCATCCACATATGCGTGGCACACCCCTTTATAGTGCTTGAGCACCGGAATCGAGGAATGGGCCACCACATGCCGGATCAGGCCCTCGCCTCCCCGGGGAATAATCAGATCCACCAGGGTTTCCTGTTTCAACAGAAAGTTCACTGCCTCCCGGTCACGCACCGGGATCACCTGAGCGGCCGCATCCGGCAGCCCGGCCCCGGCCAGTCCCTGAGCAATGACCCGTGCCAGGGCCATATTGGAATGCAGGGCTTCGGAACCGCCCCGCAGGATAACGGCATTGCCCGCCTTCAGGCATAAGCCGGCCGCATCCACCGTGACATTGGGCCGGGACTCGTATATGATGCCGATGACTCCCAGAGGGATACGCATTCGGGCGGTCTCAAGACCGTTCGGACGGATGCTGGAATCAGACAGTGTGCCCACCGGATCATCCAGGCCGGCCACAAATTCCAGGCCGGCCGCCATGGCGGCGATGGTGCTGTCGGTGATGGTGAGCCGGTCGATCAGGGCCGCGGACAGCCCGCTTATCCCGGCTGCGTCCACATCTTTGGCGTTCTGTTCCTGGATACGTCCGGCATTTTTTTTCAGCAGCCCGGCCATGGCCATCAGTGCCGCATCCTTCTGCCTTCGAGGAACGGCAGCCATGATTTTTGCAGCGGATCTGGCGGCAAGGGCAATATCGGTGATCTGCGTTTCAATGGACATGTTGCATCTCCTTGGGTTGCAAGGGGTTAAAGACGGGGATCTCCACTTAAACCGGATCGGCGGTGATCACTAGGTTGTCCCGGTGAATGACCTCGTCGTAGGGCCGGTAACCAAGCCGCTCCTTGATCTGGCTGGTCTGGCATCCCATGATTTTCAACACATCTGTGGCGTTGTAGTTCACCAGGCCCATTCCCAGAATGGTGTTGTTTTGATCCATGAATTCCACGGGATCGCCGACGTCAAAATAATCGTCCACCCGGACAATGCCGGACGGCAGAAGGCTTTTGTGCTGCTGGACCACGGCATTTTTTGCCCCGGCATCGATGGTGATCCGCCCCTTGGGCTGCAGCGTCAGTCCGATCCATTTTTTTTTCGAATTGAGTTTTTCAGCTTTTGGCACGAAATAGGTGCCGTCAAAGGTATTTTCAAAAATGGACAACAGAATACCGGGGGTGAATCCGCAGGCAATGATCTTGGGAATGCCGGCCGTGGTCAGTTTTCGGGCGGCGGAAATTTTGGTCCTCATGCCGCCGGTGCCCAGCGGACCGGCAATGGTGCCGGCCATATCTTCGATATGAGCCCCCGGGTTGTCCACCACCCGGATAAGCTGCGCATCTTCATGCAGCCGTGGGTCTTTGTCATACAGCCCGCCGATGTCCGTGAGGTTGATCATCAGGTCTGCATCCATGAGCATGGTGATCATGGCGCCTAAGTTATCATTGTCCCCGAACTGCAGGGACTTGATCGCCACGGTGTCGTTTTCATTGATGATGGGCAGCACCTGCCAGTTCAACAGCGTGTTGATGGTGTTCCTGGCATTCAAATACCGCACCCGGTCACACAGATCGCTCCGGGTGAGCAGCAGCTGGGCCACTTTTCTGCCGCAGGCTTCCACGGCCTTTTCCCATTCCCGGATCAGGTCGGCCTGACCGATGGCGGAAACAGCCTGGCGTCTGGGGATGTCGGATGGACGTTTGGACAGTCCCAGTTTGGTGACACCGGCGGCCATGGCGCCGGAGGATACCAGAATCACCTGGATGCCCCGGTCGTACAGCTGGCAGATCTGACCGGACAGGCTGGCGATGATGTCAATGTTCAAGCTGTTCTTCCGGGTCAACACCCCGGAGCCCACCTTGACAACAATGCGGTGAACCGGTCCGGTGAGCCGGTACTGAAGCGGGTCGTTCATGACAAAATGTTACATCCCCTTGTTATTAGAATGTTGGCAAAAAAATTACCTATGCCCATCTGGATCAAAAGTCAACCTGAAAATGCGGATCAAAGCCTGTCCGGCAGGGGATGGTTAAAACCCTTTACAGGAAAAAGAGAGACTGATAGAAAGTATTTGACCCGGATGGTTTGCAGTTGAGCCATACACAGAGCTTCTTATAAAAAGACAACGGGTTATAGAAGACGATGGGTCGGTGCCGGCTATAGACAGCCGCTGGTCATAAAACCCAATTTTGACCGGAATGAATCCGGGAGCGGATAAGGAGACATGATGGAGATATCTGAAAAAAAGAAAAAAGAAATGCTGTGGACCATGATCCTGTCCAGAAAGTTTTCAGACGCGCTGGTGGATCTGTGTAAAATTGAGGGGAAAATCCCCGGTATGATGATCCTGTCCACCGGCCAGGAAGCGGTGGGATCCGGTGTATGCGCAGCGCTCGAACCCAATGACGTGATCATCACCAATCATCGCAGCCATACCCATCTTCTGGCCAAGGGCGCGGATCCCAGAGAAATCATGGCTGAAATTTATTGTAGGAAAACCGGGTGCAACAAGGGGAAAAGCGGCACACTGCATCTGGCGGTGCCTGAAATTAATGCACCCTGCACCAGCACCGTGGTGGGGGCCTCTCTGACCATTGCCGTGGGCCGGGCCTTTGCCCAGCAGTACACAAAGGAAAAATCGGTCACGGTCTGTTTTTTCGGAGACGGGGCCGCCGATGAAGGATCTTTCCACGAAGCCTTGAACCTGGCGGGTCTCTGGCAGCTGCCGGTCGTGTTTGTGTGTGAAAACAACGAGTATGCCGGGGCCCAGCGGTATGAAGAACATACCCGGATCAAAGATGTGGCCGAGCGGGCAGGCGCCTATGGCATGCCGGGAACCGTTGTGGATGGCAACCATGCGCAGGCGGTTTACACGGCCACTCTGGCGGCACGGCAGCGGGCGCTCAATGGGGAAGGGCCCACCCTGATGGAATGCAAGACCTACCGCTGGCGGGGGCATGGTGAATCTGACCACCAGCATTATCAGCCGAAGGATGAAATCAAGGCCTGGCAGGGAAAATGTCCCATTTCCAGACTCGGGAAAGAGCTGATAGAATCCGGAACCATCACGGATGCACAGTTCAGGGAAATGGAATTCAAAGCGGAAAAGACCGTGGCGGATGCGGTCCGGTTTGCCGAGGAAAGTCCTTTTCCAGAACCTCATGACGCCCTGGAAGACGTGTATGCGTGAGCGGTTGAGACCAGCAAACTTATCAAGGAATGAAACCATGCAGAAATTAGGATTGGGACAGGCCGTCAACCAGGCACTGAGAGAAGAAATGCTTCGTGACCCGAATGTGTTTATCGCCGGAGAAGGGGTGGGCGTCGGCATCCATGACAGCCCCATGTTTCCTACCACCGGCCTGCTGGATGAATTCGGTCCGGCAAGGGTGAAAGATACGCCGGTGTCCGAGGCCGCCATTGCGGGTCTGGCCGTGGGTGCAGCCGAAGCCGGGCTCCGGCCCGTAGTGGAGATCATGTTCAATCCGTTTTTTACCCTGGCATCGGATATGATCGTCAACCATGCCGCCAAGCTCAGATATCTTTCCGGTGGCAAGTCATCGTTCCCCCTGGTGGTCCGGATCAAGACCGGTGCCGGGTTCGGCGCCGGATGCCAGCATTCCCACAACCTGGAGGCCTGGGCCGCCCACTGTCCCGGACTCAAGGTGGTCATGCCCGCCACATCGGCGGATGCCAAAGGCCTTTTAAAATCGGCGATCAGGGATGACAACCCCGTCATTTTCATTGAGCACATGGGACTTTATTTTGCGCAAATGCCGGTGCCTGAGGAGGACTATCTTACACCCCTGGGGAAAGCAGAGATTAAACGACCGGGTAAAGACCTGACCGTGGTGACCTGGTCCGGCATGCTGGGCGTGGCTCTGAAAGCGGCAGAAACACTGAGCAGGGAAGGGATTGAAACCGAAATCGTGGATCTGCGCACCCTGACTCCGCTTGACAGGGAAACCATTCTGGCGTCGGTTGAAAAAACTGGCCGGCTCATTGTGCTGCATGAAGCCACCCGCACCGGCGGCTTTGGCGGTGAAATCGCTGCCGTGGTCATGGAAGAAGGATTCAAAAGCCTTAAAGCACCCCTGAGGCGGGTAACCGGGCCGGACATTCCCGTTCCGGCCAGTCCACCGCTGGAAAAATTTTATATTCCGGATGAAACAGATCTCATCCGGGCCGCCCGGGAGATCCTGTAACCCGGTGTGTCACTTAAGCTGATTTTATAAAGGTGCTCCATTTTCTGTTCATGGGCCTGATCCTGTGGCTGCTGGCCCTGGTCCTGGTCAAAGACGGGTTGACTCTGCTGGGAGTCAGGTGATTACAGGTCAAAATCCCTTGAGGTGACCGTGTGCTCCATCCGGCGGATTCGCTGGTCGATATTGTCGAATTTGCGCTTGAGCCGCTGGAGGGCCGATTCCCTGGATGTGGTATAGGACTGGTAGAACTCCTGGTCGTTTTCGTTCTGAAAGGGAACGACCGGCGCCGGCTTTAAAATCAGCCCGGCGATGATGTAGATCACCCCCACCGGCCAGAACCCGGTGAACAGAAAGAGGATAAAAACCGCCACCCTTACCCAGAACACGCTCAGAGCAAAATGTTCTGCCAGTCCACGGCATACCCCCAGGATAATCCCTCTTCTGGAGCGGTAGATGCGGCGGTCTCCGGTCATGTCGAAAAACCGGTCCCGGAAGCGCCGGTTCGGTCGGCTGCCCCGGCTGAACCCGGATGCGTGATGCCTTCGTTTGTAGTGATATCTCATATTAGAATCGGTCCTTTTTTTGTCGTTCGATCAGGATGGTTTCCAATGCTTCGACCCGCTCTTCCATCTTTGACAGGCCATGGTAAATATCCTGGATCATCCGTGTCTCGTCATCATGGGTCTGGCGGTCTTTTTTACTGATGCCGCCGGTTCGGGCGGCCCGGATGACCGCGATGATCACCAGTCCGATGGTGATCACCACCAGAATGATACCTCCCACAGCCATTGCCATGATCAGCACACCGTTCATCATACATCGTCTCCTTTGGGGTTGATGATCTTAGTTGCTGACTGTATCATTTTTTGACCGGGTTTGGGAGGATTTTAAATCCTTGAGCTGGCGCTCGATTTCATCGTCGGCGGACAGTTCCTCAAATGCGGCTTCCAGGCCGGATTTCCGGCCGTAATTCACAAGATCGGCCTCCGCTTCCATGCGTTCGATATTGGACTCCATTTCATCGAACCGCTGCATGACCTGGGCGGAATCCATGCGCCGGATCTCTTCGTGGGCTTTTTTCTTTCGCTGGGCCCGGATGTGTCGCTGCACCAGCATGCGCTGTTTGTCTCTGGCTGACTTGAGTTTGTTTTCCAGCTCCTGGATATCATCCTGGTACTGTTCCACCATGGATTTGAGTTCGGACAGTTCCTGCTCCACAGCGGTGTATCGCTGGAAAAATCGTCTTTTTTCCAGCAAGGCCTGCCGGGCCAGGTCATCCCGGCCTCTGGATACTGCCAGGGTCGCCTTCTGGTCCCAGAATCTTTCCTTGTCC
This sequence comes from Desulfotignum sp., assembly GCA_032250905.1. Classification (GTDB taxonomy): domain Bacteria; phylum Desulfobacterota; class Desulfobacteria; order Desulfobacterales; family Desulfobacteraceae; genus Desulfotignum. Next base: position 71,845 of record JAVVEQ010000002.1, read on the forward strand.
CGGGTATCCTCAAGCAGCCGGGCGACTTTTTTCTGGCTGGCAATGGTGCCGGCACAAGAGGATTTGAGTTCCACCAGGGTGTCTTCCATTTCCCTGATCATCAACTTGATAAGCTTTTCCGGATCTTCAGCCCGGTCCAGCATGGCATTGATGTTGGCAGATACGATATCCCTGAATCGTGTAAAAATACCCATGACATATCTCCTTGTATTTTATTTATGGTAAAAATTTTGGCTCAATAAAACGCTGTGTTTGAAAGGCAAAAAGAGCAGAAAACGTGCCAAAGTGAAGATGGCGCTGTTTTTCATTTGGTTCCAACGAGTTATATCGGTTGACAAAAAAAATGTTGGATGGTAATATTTGCCAAAAACTGGTTGATATATATTTTTTATGGTTGAATACACCACATATGAGGCCATTGGGCAGTCTGAGGCGTTCATTGCGTTTCAGGAACAGATTTCCCGGGTGGCGCCGGTGGAACGGCCGGTCATGATCATCGGCGAGCGGGGGGTCGGCAAGGAACTGGCCGCATCCCGAATTCATTTTTTATCCACAAGATGGAAAAAACCGCTGGTGACGCTGAATTGTGCGGCGCTGACACCCACGCTGATCGGATCGGAATTGTTCGGGTATGAAAAGGGGGCATTTACCGGAGCGGGAAATCGCATGGCCGGCCGGTTTGAGCAGGCAGCCGGCGGGACGTTGTTTCTGGATGAAATCGGTACCATCCCCATGGAGGTTCAGGAAAAAATTCTGCGGGCAGTGGAGTACGGTGCATTCGAACGGGTGGGTTCCAGCCGGCCCGTACAGGTGGATGTCCGCATCGTGACCGCCACCAACGCGGACCTGCCGGTCATGGCGGAAAACGGTACGTTCAAGCGGGACCTTCTGGACCGCCTGAGTTTTGAGGTGATCCATGTGCCGCCCCTGCGGTGCCGGCAGGAGGACATTCTGCTGCTGGCCCGTCATTTTGCCTCACGTATGGCGTTTGAACTGGGATGGGAACAGATGCCGGAACTGACAGATACCGCTGAAAACGCCCTGATATCCTATCCCTGGCCCGGCAATGTCCGGGAGTTGAAGAATGTGGTGGAGCGGGCGGTTTACAAAAGTGCTACCCACCAAATTGTTGGGATCTGTTTTGATCCGTTTGAAAATCCGTTCAGGTATTCGAAAAGAGAATGGAAATCAACAGCACCGGACCCGACCCGGCCTGAAACGGTGGAAATGCCGGAAACCGTGACAGATCACCCCGTGGCGGAGCTGATGAACCTGCCTTTGAAAACTGCGGTTCAGATCCTGGAAACCCTCCGGGTCAAAGATGCTTTGAAGCGAACCCGGTTTCACCAGAAAAGGGCGGCGGCTCAGCTGGGTCTGACCTATGATCAGTTCAGAGGGATCAAAAAGCGCCTGGGAATCTGATTCAACACGTCAGGCAGTCCGGGCTGAACACATGCCTCCCTGACAGGGTGTGTTATTATTGATTGACAATCCTTCGGTGGGCCATCAGCCGGATGGCGTTGATCCGGATGAACCCTTCGGCATCTTCCTGGTTGTATCCGCCTTCGATATCCATGGAGGACAGATCCTGGTTGTACAGTGAGGACGGGCTGGTGCGGGCCACAGGATAGGCAGTGCCTTTGTACAGCTTGAGAAACACATCCCCGTCGATCAGCTCCTGGCTTTTGTCCATGGCAGCCATGATGAAATCCATCTCCGGGCTGAACCAGAATCCGTTGTATACCAGTTCTCCAAGCTTGGCCGACAGCATGTCCCGCAGCCGCATCACTTCCCGGTCCATGGCCACCCCTTCGATATCCTTGTGGGCTTCATGAAGAATGGTGCCGCCAGGGGTTTCATAGACGCCCCTGGACTTGATGCCCACAAACCGGTTTTCCACCATATCCAGCCGGCCGATCCCGTTTTCACTTCCCAGCTGGTTGAGGTATTCAAACAGTTCCAGGGCATCGGTCTTGAGGGTCTTGTCTTCCAGGTTCTCCACCTGGACCGGAACACCGTCCTTGAACCGGACCCGGATCCGGGTGGGGGTATCTGGTGCGTTTTCCGGGTCTGTGGTGTGGGAATAGATGGATTCATCACATTCATGGGCCGGATCTTCCAGTATTCCGGCCTCATGGGAGATGTGCAGCAGGTTGTCATCCTCGCTGTAGGGTTTTGAGGCGGACTGCTTGGTGGGAATGCCGTGTTTTTCCGCATAGGCCAGCAGATCGGTCCGGCCTTTGAACGCAGCCAGAAAGTCCTTGTTTTTCCAGGGGGAAATGATCTTTATTTTCGGGTCCAACGCATAATAGGACAGCTCAAACCGCACCTGGTCGTTGCCTTTGCCGGTGGCACCATGGGACACATAGGCAGCGCCAACACTGTTTGCAATCTCGATCTGTTTTTTGGCAATCAGCGGCCTTGCAATGGCGGTTCCCAGCAGGTAACGGCCCTCATAAAGGGCATTGGCCTTGAACACCGGAAAAATATAATCCGTGACAAACTCCTTGCGCATGTCTTTGATGAACACATCCGAGGCCCCGATTTTCAGGGCTTTTCCCCGGGCGGTTTCAAAATCTTCCTGCTGGCCGATATTGGCCATGTATGCGAAAACTTCATATCCCTGTTCCAGCAGCCATTTCAGAATGACCGAAGTATCAAGTCCACCTGAATACGCCAGAACCACTTTTTGTTTTGACATGGAAACTCCTTGGATTATTCATAAATTTTATGAACTTATTTAGACGAAAACCATTGAAATAGTCAAGCGTTTATCTGTAAACACACCCCGGATGCCATGAGTGTAACCCTGGTTTATGGACAGGTTCGGGCCGGAATCGGATACGATGCAAAAATTTTTGAAATAATGGGACCATGGCGCCGCCATCACGTGAAAATGGTAATCAATGCCCCGGATATGGCCATAACAATGGCGACCCCTTTATTGACCGTTATTTTTTCTTTGAGAAACACGGCCGCAAGAATGAATATGAAAATCGTGGACATCTGGTTGAGTATTGCGGCCTGGGACGCGGTGGTGTATTTCATGCCGGCCACCCACAGAAGCAGGGCGATGTAATTACCGCAGACAGATGCCGGCAGCGCCACCAGCCAGGATTTGGACCATTTGAGTTCTGAATAGAAACGCTTCCTTCCCGGGTGGCAGGCCACCAGAATCAAGAGCGTGACAATGGCGGCGCTGAGGCGTACAAGGGTCGCCCAGAACACATCCGTGTGTGTCAGGATCTCCTTGATGATCACAATGCCCAGTGCCAGAAAAATCATGGCCAGAACCCCGGCGATAATGGCTGGCACCCGGGTGGTGGAAGGGAGACCCGGTGTCAGGGCCAGATCTTTTTTCCGTAACGACCCCACCAGCACCGCAGCCAGGACCAGCAGGCCGCCTGCAATTCCACCCGCCCCCAAATGTTCATCCAGAAGCAGATAGGAAAAAAACAGCACGCTGGGTAAGTACAGGCATTCAACAATGGCAGCCATTCCTGCGCCCAGGCGGTTAAGCGCCATAAAAAAAAACAGGTCTGCCAGGGTGATGCCCAGAAATCCGGACAGGGACAAAATCAGCCAGCTGTTTAAAGGCTGATCCGGAAAAAACGGGATGCCCAGCAGCAGCATGGTGGCACTGACCAGCAACAGGCCGACCGTGCTTTTGTAAATGTTTAAAGAAATGGGGGAGAAGGTCTCTCCGCTTTTTTTGAATAAGATGACGGCACAAGCCCAGAAAAAAGCGGAGCCCAGGGCAAAGACGGATCCCGGCATGGGTCATGATTCCTTTTTCCGGTGTGTGATCCGGCCTTTGAGATGAGGCCGCCGGGTAAAGGTATCCCGAAGATCAAAAAAAATCTGGTGCAGGCCGTTACCCAAAATCACCTGTTTACACCCCACATTCAATGTGGCGGGCATGAATACCGGCAGCTTGAATGAAACATCCAAAGAAAAAAGGGGGGGGACTGTCGTGAACGTTTCCAGTCCGGCCAGGGTTCGGGCCAGACTCCACATGCCGTGGACCATCGCCTGTTTGAATCCGATGATGCGGGCGGTGATATCCGACAGGTGGTGGGGATTGTAATCCCCGGATATCCGGGCATAATTGCGTCCGGTACCTGAAGGAATTCTGATCGTCATCCGTATCGGCAACGGCGGGTCCTGGATCATTTTTTTTGCAGTGCTCCTTTGCCCTGAAGTCCGGGTCAGATAGGTGGAGATCCCCTGCCACACCGGGTGACCGTCTTGGCTGGCTTCCAGATGAAACCGCGTTGAAATCCCTTTATCAGTCCATGTCATATCGTGAAGCGTACAGGAAAGGTCCAGGCTGTCGCCCATCTGAACCGGATATCTGGATTCAAACTGCTGGTCGGTCTGGATCAGCCCCAGGGGGTTGATGGGAAAAAAATCCGATGTGATGTACCGCCCCAGCAGGCCGATGAAAAGGGTCTGAATAAAAGCGGATGGGACAAAAGGATGATCCGGCGCATGGGCGTATCCGCAAACCCGGCGGTATCGATCAATCTGTTCCGGATCAAGGGTGACCTTTTTCAGGCGTAACCGTACCTTTGCTACCCGGCCAGGACCGGAAAGCCGTGTCTGTTTGCCGATTGCTGAAATCAGCAGCCGGCAGAACATGGCCGGCATCAGCGGCAAATGGGCCATATGAATGGTATGGATATCTTCCGTCAAAGGGATCGGTTGAATGTCAGTGCTCATGGTTGCGGTTGCCAATTTATAGTCAGGGCATATTTAAAACTATCTGTGGTTCAGGTTCAAAATCTGCAAAATAGCCTTGTTTTTTTCTGAAGTCAATAAGGGATGACCCATGCAAATCGGTACACCCGGTGTTTAAAAATTTCTGAATTTGTGAAAAAAAGCGGATTAGGGTTGACCCTGTGTGAATAAGAGTATACTAGCGAATCGATAGCAACGGTTTATAATCAACAGACAGGAGAGTTAAATGGATATTACAAGCGGCGGTGGCCCCGGCACCTCTGCAGGCGCGCATATCATTGATAAAGCAAAACAGGTGAATCTGAATCCCAGCCTGCTGTATGAGGCGGTAATCGATCTGTCATCGGAGGGTCTGATTACGGCCAACTGTATCAACCTGGCAGCCGGCATCCTTCTCAATGACCTGGGGTTTCCTGTTTACTTTTTCGAAACCATTACCAAGGAATCGTTGAAGAGTGTTCTGGCCTCCATTGCCAAAGGTATTTATTTCAAGGAAAACAAAGGGGTCCTTCATTCCTGGGTGGCGGATATCGATTTTGATGTAACCCAGGAAAGTAACGTTAAGCGGATACGGATCGCTACGGCAGATACCCGGGACCGTATGGAACGGGTTCTGGACAAAATGCTGGCCGGTCACAGAAGAGAATATTACTATAATCCTGAAAAATCCTATTATACGTATGTATTCCGGCCGGAAACCGTGAAGGATTACCCGGACTCCGTTTTTGCAGAATCGCGGTTTCTATTCAATCGAAATGAAAACTACACAGCCATCCCGCGGTTGACGCGGAACCGGTATGAAAAATTTCTGACACAGGTCAGCCAGCATGTCACGCCGTTTGTGGAAGTATTCAATCTGTCGGATATCGGTGAGATACGGTTCATGTTCAATTCGGATTTTGAACGACCCCAGCTCCCGGTGTTGAGAAAACTGTTTGCCGATCACGGCCTGACCATTACCCGTGCGTACTGGGAACCCTATTTTACAGAAACCGGGGTACCCACTTCCATCTGCTCTCTGTATGTGGCCGGCGAGTTGTCAAGAAATCAGGAAGCTCCGTTGATTGCCGACCTGCAGGCTTTTTTGAGTTTCCGCATCAACCCAATCACCCAGCTTTACGTTGACGGCATTCTCAGTTTCAAGGAGATGCTGTTTGCCGGGAATGCTGTGGATTTCACCCATCTGTTCATTTTCAAGGAACAAGGCACCCGTACCGACCGGGAGATCATGGAAAGTCTGAATTCAGTAGATCATCAGGAAGCGTTTTCGGCGCGGATTCATGAATCAAATAAATTCACCTATGTATCCAACGTGATACTGGATACCGCCATGGGCCATCCGGATCTGATCCGGTATCTGTTTCAATTGTTCGATGCCAAATTCAATCCGGCCAGCCCCGGAGAGTTGACAGACGAGCGGCTGGAGATAAAAGCCAGGGAATTTGATCAGCTGCTGGCGGTGCGTTTTATGGATGATCCTTTGGGATATGATGTCTTCAAATTCATGTTCAAACTGATATCCTCCTGTCTGAAGACCAATTTTTACAAGCCGGAAAAACGCTCGTTTTCCTTCCGTCTGACCAGTGAGGTTCTGGATCCGCTGGTGTTCAAGCAGTTTGTTTACGGGCTGTTTTTTGTCAACGGTCATTATTCCACAGGCACCCATCTTCGGGCGGATGACATTGCCAGAGGGGGCCTGCGCCTGATCCGGATCACTCCAGCCAATTATGCAACGGAACTGGACAACGCGGTGCTTCTCAATTATGCCCTGGGTCCCAAAGCCCAGCGACTCAAACACAAGGATATCTGCGAAAGCGGTTCCAAGGGTGTGGTGGTACCCCATTCGATTTATGCCGATTACAGTATGGATGCGTTGTTTGACTATACCGAAGGCATTATGGACCTGATGCTGGCCGATTCTCATGTCAAGGATTACTATGGACGGCCGGAAATGGTGTTTTTCGGGCCGGATGAAGGCACGGCGCCGTTGATGGATGCCGTGGCCTTCCGGGCAAAGGATCGGGGATATGCCTACTGGCGGACCATCACCACGGGGAAGAGCTTTGGTATTCCCCACGATACCTACGGCATGCTTGAAAACCAGGACCTGTTCGGGCTGGTACCGCATGGAAAATCCGGCACGGAACTGCTCATCAACGGGGATTCCATTGTCACCACCACAGACATGAATCAGATTTATGACCGTATCGGTGGACAGGTGGATACCAGCGGTATGACCACCACCTCGGTGATGGGGGCTTTCCGGACCCTGATCACCCACAGTGATGCCAGGGAAGAAGATCTGAACCTGATGATGACCGGCGGACCGGACGGGGACCTGGGCAGCAATGAAATTCAGTGTTACAAAGGAAAGATCTGCCTGGTGATCGACGGCGGGTCGATTCTGTTCGATCCGGAAGGACTGGACAAGGAGGCGCTTATGAAAATTGCATTCATGCGTCATACCAGTCCCCGGGCCAATTCCCTGGCATACCCGGAGGAAAAATTGAGCACCAGTGGATTCCGGGTCTTGTTGAAAGGCAAGGACATTACTTTGCCGGACGGTACGTTTGTGTCGGACGGCGCCATGTTCCACCGCAATTTCATCACGGATCCGGCCAACCGGAAATTCATTGAACAGGCTGATATCCAGGCATTTATTCCCTGTGGTGGATTCAAAGACACTATCAATCAGCGGAACGTCAAGGAATTTACTTCTCTGTTCAGAGAACTGCGGTTTATCGTGGAAGGCGCCAATGTATTTTTCGATGATACGGCCCGCCGGTATATTGCCAAGAAAACCGGTATTCTCCAGATCAAGGACACGTCAGCCAACAAGGGCGGGGTGTTTTCATCTGCCGTGGCGGAAGTTCTGACTGCATTTCTGTTTGAAGATGAGTATGAAAAACGCCTTCTGGAAGATATCCCCACAAGGTGGGCATTGATTCGGGATATGCTGAACCTGGTCCGCACCCATGCCTGCAACGAGACGGCCATGCTGCTCGAAATTCATGAGAAGAATCCGGAAACGCCCCTGTTTGTGCTGTCTGAAAAGACCAGCGAGCAGATTTTTGAATTTCAGAATCTGGTGGCAAATGCCATGGATGCAATTCTGGCGGATGAAGATCTCCTCTGGCAGGTCATGGTTGCCTATATACCCGGTGTGCTGGCAAAAATTCTGGGTAGAGACGCCATTATGGGCATTATGAATGCGGAAAAGCTTCGCGCTTACCGCAATGCCATTGTGACCAAGAAACTGGCGTCCACGGCATTTTATCGGCATGGCAGTGAGTGGGATGCGTATGTGGCTTCCATCCGGAAAGCGTTTGTTCCGGCTATGAAAGCGTTGTTCGAACCGAAAGATGAAAGCGTTTAGCAGTGTTTCAAAAATTCAAGGACATAGGAGAACCAGAATGACGACAATCATGGATATTATCAGTGGCAGGGATCCCCATGAAAAAGAATTTCATCAGGCGGTCACCGAGGTGTTTGGATCAGTGAAGCTGGTTCTGGACCGCAACCCTGAATACCGCCAGGCCGGTATTGTGGAGCGCATGGTGGAACCGGAGCGGGTCATTCAGTTCCGGGTTCCCTGGGTGGATGACCAGGGCCGGATCCAGGTGAACCGGGGATTCCGGATTGAAATGAATTCCGCCATCGGTCCTTACAAGGGCGGGCTGCGGTTTCACCCCTCCGTGAACCTGTCCATTCTCAAGTTCCTGGCTTTTGAACAGGTTTTCAAAAATGCCCTGACCAACCTTCCTATGGGGGGTGGCAAAGGCGGTTCGGATTTTGATCCCAAGGGAAAATCCGACAATGAAGTGATGCGGTTCTGCCAGAGTTTCATGTCGGAACTGTTCCGCCACCTGGGGGCGGACAGGGATGTGCCGGCCGGTGATATCGGGGTCGGGGGCCGGGAGATCGGCTACTTGTTCGGCATGTATAAAAAGCTGAAAAACGAGTTCACCGGCATGCTCACCGGAAAAAGCCTCAACTGGGGCGGCAGTCTGATCCGGCCGGAAGCCACGGGATACGGATCCGTGTATTTTGCCCAGGAGATGCTGGCCACCCGGCAGCAAACCCTGAAAGATAAGATCTGTCTGGTATCCGGCTCCGGAAATGTGGCCCAGTACACCACGGAAAAAATTATTCATCTGGGCGGCAAAGTGGTTACGCTGTCTGACTCCACGGGATACATCTATGATGAAAAAGGGATCGATGCGGAAAAACTGGCTTTTGTGATGTATTTGAAAAACATCAAGCGGGGCCGTATCAAAGAGTATGTCCAGAAATATCCGGAAGCGGTGTACACCGAAATGAATCCGGCAGCGGATTTCAATCCGTTGTGGAATCATAAAGCAGACTGCGCGTTTCCCTCCGCGACCCAGAACGAAATCAATGCTGCCGATGCCCAGAACCTGATCAAAAACGGCGTGCAGGTGGTTTGTGAAGGGGCCAACATGCCCACGACCATGGAAGGCATTGATATTTTTCTGGACCATGGGATCCTGTTTGCGCCGGGCAAGGCAGCCAATGCCGGGGGGGTGGCCGTGTCCGGCCTGGAAATGTCTCAGAACGCCATGCGCATCAAATGGACTAGACAGGAAGTGGAGGACCGGCTCAGAAAGATCATGCAGCACATACATATCTCCTGTCTGGCGGCGTCTGAAGAATACGGCACACCGGGAAATTATGTGAACGGTGCCAATATCGCCGGGTTCGTCAAAGTGGCGGATGCCATGATGGATCAGGGAGTGGTGTAACTAAAAATCGGAGATGTCCGGCTCAATGGCAGCCATTTCATTGGGCCGGACCGGCCGCCATGAAATTTTGTAAAAGGTGTCATCCGACAATTTTCTCTCCGGTTTCAGTTGCGCCACCTTGACTGGATCCCCCAGTTTGATCCATAGCGCCTTGGCCGGTTCCAACCCATATTGCCGGCTGATCTCTTCGGCAAAATAGTGAATATAGTTTTCCAGAGAAGTGTTCATTACCGCCTTTGTTTTTATGGGCCGAAACACGACGGCAACCGGAAACAGATATTTGACCGTGTTATCTTCCCGTCCCAGTCGAATGATTCTCACCCGGTAGCATCCGGGCCACCAGGAAATCGGTTTTTTTCCGGAATGACTTTTTCCATCCCATTCATAGGTGAAATCATGAAGAATCATGGCCACCTCCTTGTCTGTTCGCTCAGTTTAGCATCTTTCGACAGGCCCGGGCCAGGTCTTCCGGATACACGCCGCTGATCCATCGCAGCTGGGCTTCGGAAAAGGTGGGCGGTGCATAGGGCAGCCTGGGAATAAAACTGTAGATCATGTGTTGATTCAGAGAGGATGCATCAAAACGTGCTGACAGTTCAATGCCTGTAACCATCTGTGCCCCCAGTTTTTCCAGCGTCTGAACCGCCTTCAGGATGGCCAGGTCCAACGCGTCTCTCACCTTTGTATCTGCAGCCAGGACATGGGGAACCCGGGACCGGGTCATGACCTGCAGTTCCCATTCATTCACCTGGGCCTTGGGAACGAACAGACGGACATGATCATCCTCGTGAATGATCAGAGTTGCATCTTCTCTGGTATTTCCATCCGTGCGGCGGTTGTTTTTCATGGCATCAACATATGCATCAAAAAAAGGTTTGTCATGGGTTGCTTCAAAAATCTGAATAAAGTCGGACACCAGGTCACCGCAGGCAAAGCACGGCATCGGCACACCTTTGTCGTCTTTCATCTGCCGGGGGATCAACGCGTTCTGCTGGTGAATCATCTGATGGGAGGCATGGAGCCGATGTCCGGATGCAGCAGACCCGAACCCGAAATTCCATCCCCACAATGCCCCGTTGAACGCCAGTGCCGATCCACTGCCCTGGTCCAGTTCTTTGGTAAGGGTCTGTCGAAGGGTTTCCAGATTTTTGACAGACAAACTGGTTTGATGCTTTGGCAAAGGGATGTCCAGCTGGGCTGCAACACGGCAATAAACCCGCTGGTAATATAAGTGGCGCAATCCTTGAATGTCCTGAATGGTCAGATCCCGGGCCCGGTATCGGATCTGGTCGTGGGCCATATTGGCGGCAAAATGTCCCCAGGGGATATAGGAGTTGCGGCGCAGATATTCAAACACATGGGTGTGGCCTTCCATGTAGTCGCCAACGATTTCGCTGTTTCCCTGAATCCCGGGGCGAAGCACCATGGCGGTCTTGTATGTATCGGGCAGATGGGGGTTGTTCACCAGAATTTCGAAAAGATCCGGAAACGGGATATCCGGCACCGGCTGACCCTGTGTATCTGTTCGAAAGCCCATGCCCCAGGGATCGCCGGTATCTTGATCAAACATCAGTGTGCAGGCATGGTTGGCCAGAACACGCAGTTCTGCCGGATCCGTGGATACTTGTGCCAGGGCCCGTTTCACAGGATGGGGAAGGGCGGTCAATAGCCGGATTTTGTCTTTGTCCGTCATCTTTGGCTGAAACGTTTCCAGGCTGTCAAACAGGGAACAGGGGGAAGGTTTTGAAATGCGTATCTTCTCAGGGTGTCTGGCTTTGGGATCGGCCCAGGCGGAATTGATGAACGTGGTTCCCCGGCAGGGCAATGGGTTGGGGATTTCATAAATGATGTCCGCAGTGGGTTCCTGAATGTCGGTTTCAGGAAAATTGGCGTGATTCCAGACCGGCGTGCCGTCAGGCAGTTGACCCAGCCGGGAGATGAAATCGTTTTTCCGAAGATTGACCACCTCAAAAGCCGGCTGGTGTCTGCCCACCCTGAATCGGCCGTCCGGGGAGACACAGGTGCGCAACAATGAAGAGCCACCGGAAAAACAAGGGGGGGCGTGGGAGGCCATTTTTTAAATCCTTAACGGGGTTTTATTATATAAATGAGTCCAGTCCGCTGTGAAGGTCCGTGAATTTTGCCAGTGCGTCCGGATGATCCGCCAGAAAGCAGAAATCGGCTCACCGGCCCTTTGGGCAGCAGAAAATAGATATGGGTGGCAGCGGCCCGGTTGAATTGACGAATCAAATTTTCCATGACAGGGAGATACCCCAAATGAAAACATCTGTCAACTCGCACCGGCTTGACAGGTGTCACATACGCTCGTCAATGCTATTCAGAGCCTCTTGAGCCGCATCCTTCAGGTCCGGATGCATCAGGTGGGGTAATTTTTTTTCAATCCAGGCCGCCGTTATCTGATCCCCTGTCTCCCCCAATGCATAGAGAATATCCCCCTGGATAGCAATGTCCGGCACATTGTCAAAAGCCTTTATGAGAAGCGGCCACAGCCGGGCGGCCAGTTGAGGGGCGACTTCGGCCAGTGTTTCAACCACCACCATGGCGCCCAGCCGCACCGACCATTCCGGGTGAAGCAACAGGTCAACAAATCCTTTGAAAAGGGTGCCCGCCTGAATCATCCGGCGGGAAATCCAGTCAGCCTCTCCCCGCTCCAGAATCTGCCTGAACGTGGCGGCACTGAGCCGAGAGGGGTCCTGCTCAATCATCTGTATCAGGACCTCTTCGGTATCCACGTGCCCGGTCCATCTGAAATCTGTTTCAAGAATCAGGCAGGGCACGGACAGCACCTGCTGTTTTTCGGCAATTTCCGGGAAAAGGGTGCCGTCGATGATATCCAGAAAAATGTTTTTTGAATGAACAGCCAGCGGAATAAGACGGCTGACCATGTCCGGGCAATGGGGGCATTGTGCAGCAATGAACAGGGTCAGGTGACCGGGGTGGGAAATCTGTTTCAGGAGCGTCTCAATTTTTTCCGGCAACGGCACCGGCTTTGCAAGGAATGACAGGGCCTCCAGAAACGGTCTCAGTTCCCTGTCTTCGGGCAGTGCGCAGAAACCAATGGCGTCAGTGATGAACAGGGTGGGGACCTGACACTGTCGCCCCGAAGGGGTGACCCTTACACACGGGGCTGCCCGGGTCAACCCGGATACAAACAGGTCAAATTCATGCTGCCTGGGATGTGGGGTATCACACAGAAAAAGATCATGGCTTTGCGTCTGTGATCCGGCCCATTCTGTGATTTTGGCGGTTTCCGATGGTGTCATGACTGGATCTGATTGCCCCCCTTTTGTATAGATCGATCCAGTGCATTGATCGCCTGTTGAACCAGTTCCGGCAAAGTCGGTGGTGTGTCATCCGGAGTCTGGGTCCCCTCAAAACTGGCTGAGCCGATACTGACAGTCAGCTGGAGCAATCGGGTACCGATCTGGATCCGGTGTTCAAAAATGTGGAGCCGGATCCGTTCCGCCAGAATCCGGGCCCGGTTCGCTTCGGTGTTGGGAAGCACGACCGCAAACTTGTCTGCGGCAAATCGGCATACCACGTCATCGTCTCTTGTCAGGGCTTTGATCCGGGCGACACAGGCGGTCAGAATATCATCTCCGGTTTTGTGTCCATAGGTGTCATGGAGTGATTTGAAGTGGTCTATGCCGGTCAGCAAAATGGAAAGGGGCAGATGATACCGTCTGGCTTTGGCCATCTCCCCAGCCAGCGTCTGGTTGAATCCGCTGCGGTTCAACAGCTGGGTCAGCTGGTCTCTTCGGGAAATCAGTTCGATACGGTTCATGGCGCCCTGGACCTGGTGGACCATTTTCGCCTGGGCCATGGCACGTTGAATGGTGTCGGCCAGATCCATGCCCGCAATATGTTCCAGGATTAGAAAGGTCTGGGCGCCCGATGCTACAGCGGCAGCCCCGGCGTCGGTATGGTTCCGGTCTACGATGAAAATGACCGGGGACAGGGTGCTTAAGCGGACCAGTTTTTCCAGCAGATGGAGCCCGGAACCGTCTTTTAACCGGCGGTTGATCAGGATAAGATCCGGCCGGACATCCGCCACGGATATCATGGCGTCATCCGTGGATTCCGCCTGGATCCGGGATAAAAAAGGTTGCGCCTGATTGATAAATGTGGATAGGGAGGCCTGCATCGCTTTTTTTGCGACGGTCTGGGACAGGACCGCCTGGTGCTGTTCCATGAACCGGTCATAGACTATTTCCAGTTCCTGTATGCTTTGCTCCATGGCGATACGTTGCCGGAAAAAGGCAGAAAAGAACAACAATTTGGCCCGGATCACGGTGGAATCAATGGGCGTGATCACATGGTCTATCAGCAGGGGAGGGGCCTGACCATAAAGATCCGGCCGTCGAGCATCATCTGTGATGAGAAGCAGGGGAGGAATCCGGGTATGGGGCAGTCCGGTGAGAGCGGTGGCGATGGATTGGGGCTCCAGTCCGGGCAGTGACGGATCCATGATGATAAATGCGAGGGATCGGGTACAGATATGGGCCAGGGCGTCCTCCGTTGTTTCCGCCTCAATGAAGAACAGTTCCGACAGGTCATCCAGGGCATCATGAACGACCTGGACCGTGTCTGTGGATGCAAGGACCAATAGATGGTGGTTCGTGGCGCTCATGGGATTTCCTTTGTTTGATACTGGTGAAAACGTGTCAGGCTCATTGATGCATTTATCGCAAAACCAGCTTTCAAATTACGTTGAAATCATGTAAATAACATAAAACCCGGACCTTAAAACAGAATATTCAGGCGGCATATCATGGCTTTTTTTGCAGACCTTCACATTCATTCAAAATATTCCCGGGCCACGGCCCGTAACCTGGATTTGGAACACATCTACCACGCAGCCCGGATCAAGGGCATTTCCGTTGTGGGGACCGGCGATTTTACCCACCCCGCCTGGGTGGAAGAAATGGACGCCAAGCTGGAACCGTCGGAACCCGGCCTGTTTGCACTGAAAAAACCGATTGCCGATAAAATCGATGCCGAAGTGCCGGTCTCATGTAAAAACGTTGTGCGGTTCATGCTTCAGGTGGAGATTTCCACTATCTATAAAAAAGCCGGTCAGGTCCGTAAAAATCATAATATCATCTATTTTCCGGATTTGGCCAGTGTTAAAAAATTTAATGCCCGGCTGGATGCCATCGGCAACATTACGTCCGACGGCCGCCCCATTCTGGGACTGGATGCCAGAGATCTGCTTGAAATCATGCTGGAAGTCAACGACCAGGGATTTCTGGTGCCGGCCCACATCTGGACGCCGTGGTTTTCCATGTTCGGTTCCAAATCCGGGTTTGATCATCTTGACGAGTGTTTTGAAGATCTGACCCCCCATGTTTTTGCCGTGGAAACCGGGTTGTCTTCCGATCCACCTATGAACTGGCGGGTGGCGGATCTGGATCATGTCCGGCTTATGTCTAATTCCGATGCCCATTCTCCAGGTTATCTGGGTCGGAATGCCTGTGTGTTCAACACGGAGCTGGATTATTTTGCCATGAAAAAATCCCTGGAGACCCTGGATCTGGAAGGCTATCAGGGAACGCTGGATATGTATCCGGATCAGGGGAAATACCATTTTGACGGTCATCGAAAATGCGGTGTCAGTCTGGATCCGGATGACACCGCCCGGTTGAACGGCATCTGCCCGGAATGCGGCCGTCCACTGACGCTGGGGGTGCTCCACCGGGTCCGGGAACTGGCGGAACGCCCCCGCGGATTTGTGCCCGAAGACCGCCAGGGATATACCAGTATCCTCCCGCTGACAGATATGCTGTCCGACATCTTTCAGGTGGGGCCTAAAACCAAGAAGGTCACCCGGTATTACGACAAAGCCATTCAGGCCCTGGGACCGGAACTGGACATTCTTACCCGGTATTCCAGTGACCGGATCCGGTCCGCCGGGGTCCCGCTGCTGGCCGAGGCTGTGGAACGGATGCGGTCCGGCCGGGTTCATGTATCTCCCGGATTTGACGGGGAATACGGCAAAGTCCGGGTATTCACCCCCGATCAACTGGCACGGTACAAAGGGGAGCGACAGTTGAAAATGACCCTGGGCGGAACCCCTGTTGATCAGGCAGTGGCTTTGGAACAGCCGGCTCCCGCCCGGGCCGGACAGGCTGCGTCAAAATCCTGTGAACATTTCCAGACGCCGGCTGTTTCACTGCCCGGACCTGCTCCGTCTTCCCCCGGATCCGCACCGGGTTCGGAACCCGGCATTCTGGAAGGGTTGAATGATTCCCAGTACCGGGCCGTGACGTCCAGGGCATCCGCCATTTTGATCACCGCTGGCCCGGGCACGGGAAAGACCCGGACTCTGACCGCCCGGATCGCTTATCTGGTGACAAAAAAACAGGTGTCTCCGGACCAGATACTGGCGTTGACGTTCACCAACAAAGCGGCCGGAGAGATCCAGGACCGTATCCAGGCTGTCTCACCCGGGCAGGGCCCCCGGGTGACAGCCGCCACCTTCCACGGGTTTTGTCTGACCATGCTCAAGGAAAATGACGCTCTTTCCGACCGGCTGCTTGAGGAGGAGGCCAGAAAGGAATGCATACAGAAGGCCCTGGGAAAGGTCACAGGAAAAATAACCGGGCTGGCCCGGCTGGCCCGTGAGATGGATCTGCAGATCAGCCTTTGCAAACAGCGGCTGTTGGAACCTGGGGATGACCTGTCCGTCGGCGCAGCAGACCCGGGCTTTCTTAAACAGGTATATACCGCCTATCAGCAGGAATTGCAGGATATCGGCGGTATGGATTTCGAAGATCTGATTGTCCGGTTTTATCATCGGCTCACCCGGTCTGAAACGTTCAGAAATGATGTTCAATCCCGGTTTACTCATATTTTTGTAGATGAATACCAGGATTTGAACCTGGGGCAGTATGAACTGGTCAAAGAGCTTGCTCAGCGCAGCCATCTGTTCGTCATCGGTGATCCGGATCAGTCCATATATGGATTCCGGGGATCGGACCATCGGTTTTTCCATCAGTTTGCCAGCGATTATCCTGAATGCGAACAGATTGTTCTTACTGAAAACTATCGTTCCACCCAGACGATTCTGGATGCATCCTTTCAGATGATTTCAAAATCCCGGTCAGGCCCGGACACCGCTAAAATCTTTTCACAGGTCAACGGTACCAGAAAATTGATTATCAAGGAAGCATCCACGGAAACAGTGGAAGCTGTGGCTGTGGGAAAAATCATCGAAGGCGCCATGGGCGGCATGTCTCTGGATGCCATCACCATTCAGAAAGAGGGGGATGGCCGGGAAGCAGAGTATGGATTTTCTGATTTCGCGGTGCTCTACCGTACCCGGCGGCAGGGGGATGTGTTTGCCGATGTGTTCCGGAAACACGGGATTCCGTTTCAGGCGGCAGACAAAAATGCCGGTTTCGACCGGACAGAGATTCAACTGCTTCTGAGCTGTTTCCGTGTGTTGACCAGGCGGGCAAGTGGCCAGGATACGGATCGGTTGTCGACCTATTTTCAGTCCAGAGCACCCTCTGACATCGGGCGGATTCAGCCGGAGCGGATTTTGGGGCCGGTGTGGGATCCGGTCCGGGAAAAGCCCAGCCATGAGCGTCTGGAAGTATTGGCCCGGTTTTTGAAAATCGAAAAGGCCCTGTCCAAAGATCCGGTCGCAGCGGCTGCCTATGATCGGATTCAGGCACTGGCACGGGCATTTGATGATTCAGATGAATTCCTGAATCGCCTGGCCCTGGACCAGGATTCGGACCTTCTGGCCAAAGGTGTGGAGAAAGTGTCTTTGATGACCATGCATGCGGCCAAGGGGCTCGAGTTTTCCGTGGTGTTCGTGACCGGGTGTGAACAGGGCATCATTCCATTTGCCAGAGACGGTTCGACCTGTGACAATCCGGCAGAAGAACGCCGGTTGTTTTACGTGGCCATGACCCGGGCCAGGGATCTGCTCTGCCTGACCTGTGCCCGGAAAAGAAAGATGTTCGGGGTGCGGCGGGACATGCAGCCCTCGAGCTTTCTCAAGGATATTGAATCCCGGTTGATTCGGCGTGAAACACTTCGTGGGACTGTGCCGAAGAAAAAACAGCCCATTCAGCTGGAGCTTTTCTGATGCTTCGGCTGATATCTCTTTTCTGTGCAGGTCTCTGGCTGGTGTTTCCCGGGCCGGCTCACAGCGACATCTATCGGTATGTGAACAAGGACGGGGTGGTGCATTACACCAACACCCCGTCTTCACCGGAATATGTGCTGTACATGAGGGAAAATGGCCGGTTTGAGGGGCGTTTTTCAGACACGGTCACCTATGATGATTTGATCCGCAGCGCTGCGGATCGGTTTGGTGTCTCTTTTGCCTTGATCAAGGCGGTGATCCGGGCGGAATCGGCCTTTGATCCGGAGGCCGTATCCCCCAAAGGAGCACGGGGGTTGATGCAGATCATGCCGGTAAATTTCAAACCCCTGTCTGTGACCGATCCGTTTGATCCGTTCCAGAATATCATGGCTGGAACCCGGTACTTGAAGCAGCTGCTGAAGCGGTATCAACAGCAGGTTCCACTGGCTCTGGCCGCCTATAATGCCGGTCCTGACGCCGTGGACAGATACCGGCAGGTTCCGCCGTTCAAGGAAACCCGGGAATATGTCCGCAAGGTGATGGCGTTTTACAACCGCTACAACGGGGCGTGAAAAGCAATCGTCAGCAGCCGATCCGGATTGATTTAATGAATTCCACCAGCCGGTCCTTCATGTCCGGTCGTTCCAGGGCAAAGGCCAGGTTGGCCATCTGAAAGCCCACCTTGTCGCCGCAGTCAAACCGGTTCCCCTCAAACTTGTAACCGAAAATGGGTTGTTCCTGAAGCAGCGTCTTCATGGCATCGGTGAGTTGGATCTCATCCCCGGCACCCTTGGTTTTTTTGCCCAGCAGTTCAAAGATTCTGGGCATGAGAATGTACCGGCCGATAATGGCCAGGTTGGATGGCGCTTCATCCGGATTCGGTTTTTCCACCATATCGTTGACGCGGAAGATGTCGTCTTCCACGGCGGTGGCATCCAGGATGCCGTATTTGTCCGTCTGGTCCCGGGGCACTTCCATGACCGCGGCCATGGAAGCGCGAAGCCGGTCGAATTTTTTGATCATTTCCGACAGCACCGGTTTGTCGGTCTGAATGAGGTCATCGGCCAGCAGCACGGCAAACGGTTCATCCCCCACGATGTCTCTGGCACACCAGATGGCGTGTCCCAGCCCTAAGGGTTCATGCTGACGTGTGTAAATAATGGTGCCGGTGGGGGGGACCAGTTCCCGGATCTGTTTGAGCAGGTCCGTTTTTTTCTTTTGTTCCAGGGCGATCTCGATTTCAAACGAGCGGTCAAAATGATCTTCCAGTGCTTTTTTCCCGCGGCCCGTCACAAAGATAATCTGCTCGATGCCCGCCTGGAATGCTTCTTCCACGGCATACTGGATCAAGGGCTTGTCCACCACCGGAAGCATTTCCTTGGCCATGGCTTTGGTGGCCGGTATAAATCGGGTTCCGAGTCCCGCGACCGGAAAAACCGCTTTTTTTACTTTCATGATGACTCCTTAAAGTGTCTGCTGGTTGTGATCAATGTCAGCCGTTCTGCCTGTTTTGTCTTAATGGGGATTTGAAGCCGTGTCAAATTTATTTTTGGTTTTGTCCGTTCAACAGTGAGGCGGGTACAAGGGATTTGAGATTGTATCCGCTTGACATTATTATGGTTTTTTTTTAATATCCAGTGCTTTACCTGTATGTGACAATTCAATAACAAGGATGAAATAGATGAACGATCAGAAAGTGTCGGAAATTCCACCCCAGCAGATGAGTCTCAACACCCGGTTTAAATTCCGGTGCCACAAAGGGGTCACATGTTTTACAGACTGCTGCAGGGGCATCGATATCATGCTCACGCCCTATGACATTCTGACCATGCGCCGGAAACTGGATTTGAGCTCCGAAGAATTTCTGGCGGTGTTTACCGAGCCCCGGATTCTGGAAAAAGCGGACATGCCGGTGGTGACCCTCAAACTGCTGGATGACAAGCGCAATTCCTGTCCGTTTGTCGAGGACAAAGACGGATGTGTGATTTATGAAGACCGCCCCACCACCTGCCGGTATTATCCGATCGGGGTGGGGGCGTTAAGTTATTCCGGGGAACAGGGGGAAAAAGACGAGTTCTTTTTTACCGTCAAGGAAGCCCACTGCCTGGGATTTGAGGAGGACAAAGAATGGACCGTGGCGGAATGGCGCCAGGACCAGGGCATCGATCTGCGTGACAAAGTCAATGATGGGTGGATGGAGCTCATGGTTCGGAAAAAATCGCTGCCTTCCAGCATGAAACTGTCTGAAGAGAGCAAAAAAATATTTTTCATGGTCTGTTACAATATCGATAAATTCAGGGAGTTTGTGTTCAATTCATCATTTTTGAAGCGGTATGACATCCCTGAAGACCGGGTGGCAGAAATCCGCGAGGATGATATAAAATTGCTGCAGTTCGGTTTTGAATGGCTCAAAGCCACGTTGTTTTACTCGGGCCAGGAAAAATTCCAGGCAAGGAAGAGCTGAATCAGTTACCGTCTTATTTCCGGTCTTTGTATTGCTTCAACACCAGTTTTGGGGCAAACCTGGGATGTGAGATGTATCGGGCCGAGTTTTTCATGAAGGTAGACACCAGAGATGCCAATACGTCGTCTTTTTCAATGGCTGGAATGAAATTTCTCTCCAGGCGGTATTCATAGACGACCGTTTCTCCTAAGACTTCCCGGATCTGATCGATGGTCAGGCCCGAAAGGGGTTCTTTGTCGAACAGATCCGGTTTGATTCTGATTTCCATGGTCGCCTGCATGATCACCACATAGGCATCGGCACTGATTTTTCTGGACAGATCGGAAATCACCAGTGTCTCTCCGTTTTCCATTTCAACGGTCTTGATCCGGGTGCCGGTTTTCGGAAGGGATGTGTTCACCTTGTCAAAATTATTCATACCCATACCATAGTCCGTTTTGATATTCGGGATTGTGAAGCCGGTCGTGGATGTCAATGTTGAAGAAATCAGCAATGGGAGCAAATATTTCCGGGTGGTTAGACTGGATCTGCTGCATGACTGCAACAATTCTTTCCAGCCCCTCACGGGTCATTTTTCCTAAAGGCTGGCGGCAGAACCCGGAGGGCATGCCCAGCAGGTGCATCATGGTTTTCAGGGGCAGCGGATTTCTGGCCCGGCAGACGACCGGCCCAAATGGGGTTTCTTCCATGGTGGTGACCACCACCAGATCCAGAAGCGGTTTCAGCATGTCCTGGAGTTTGCGGGCCTCATCCATATGGCCCTGATTGATGGCGGATACCAGCTGCGTCATGAAACCGGGTACAATATTGGACATCACGGAGATGGATCCACAGGCCCGGATCTCCGGATCTGTCATGATGTCATGGACCAGTGCATCATCACCGGAAAATATCTGGAAATCCGGACCGCAGCATTTCCGGGTGAGTTTCATGTTGTCCAGATTGCCGGTGGCCTCCTTGACGCAGGTGATGTTGGGGCACGCTTGCGCCAGCAGAGCCAGGTCCTGGGGAAGCATCTGGGCACCGGTCCGGCCGGGTATAATATAGGGAATGATCGCCATATCCGGATATTGTCCGGCCACTGCTTCATAATATTCCTTTCGGATTTCAAGGGAAGACGGGCCATTGTAATAGGGATCCACCATGAGTATGGCATCCACCCCTTCTTTGGCGGCATGGTCCGCCGCGGTGAGGGCCTCTTGCGTATTGTTGCTGCCCGTCCCGGCGATGACCCGGCACCGGCCGTTGACCTGCCTGGCAGCCAGGGCGATGACATGGTTGTGCTCCTGCCAGTTGAGTGTAGGGCTTTCACCGGTGGTGCCGGTCACCAGTATGCCGGTGATATGGGTTTGAATCTGAAATTCGATAAGTTGTTCAAGACCGGTTTGATCCAGTTCCCCGGTTTGGGTGAAGGGGGTTATCAACGCTGTAAAACATCCGTTTTCCATAGCAAGGGACTCCTGAAAATTCTGGTGATGTCATGGTAAAAAAAAACAGGTGCTACCACAGGCGTGATTCTGTTGCAAGCAAAATATAACCCGGCAGGGTCCTCCAAATACCTTGACTCCTGTGATAAATCATCTATTATATTAAATTTTATCCGGAAAACAAGACATAAATTTTGCTTCATACAGTAAGGAGTTACCCATGTCCGATACGCAAAAAAAGGCGGATTTGCCCCGGAATGCGGATGAGCACATTGCCAGACTCAGATATCAGCTGACCCAGAATGCCGAGTGCGGCACCACCCATTACAACTTAGGCGTGGCGTTGCTGGGAAAACAGGAATATATGGAGGCGGAAAAAGCGTTTCACGATGCCATTGATCACAGCCCCACCCTGGCGGAAGCTTATGTGCAGCTGGGAGGAATCTGTCTTCAGCGGGGCGATCTGGAGGGCTGTTTCCGGTTTAACCAGCGGGCCACCAAGGCCCGGGCTGGATTTGCTGAAGGATATGCCAACATGGCTTTTGTCCTGCTCCAGCTGGTGGACGGCAGGGATCCCAAAGAAGATGAGGAAAAAGTCGACAAGGCGATCAAGCATCTGAAGAAAGCCATTATCCACAATAAATATTTTGTCCAGGCCTATGCCACCCTCGGAACGGCGTATTATATGAAAGGACTTTATGAAGAGGGGATTCAGGCCAATCTGGAGGCAGTTAAGATTCAGCCGGAATTCCCTATCGCCCACAACAACCTGGCAGTGGGATACCTGGAGCGGGGGGAGTATCAAAAAGCGATTGTTCATTGTGACAAAGCCCGTGAACTGGGATATGATGTGGCTCCGGACCTGTTGGAAGAGCTGGTCCCCCATCGCCAGGAATGAGGTTCAATCCAGAGATACGTTTCCACTTGCCCGGGATCCCGGAACCCGTGGTTCCGGGATCCCGGTTGTGGGCAATGCCATTATCCGGAAAGGCCTGCCATGGGAAAAGTGCGGCTGAATGGACCGTGGGAGAATATCTGCAAGCGGCGAAGGATTTTTTGATCCAGGACCAGGGACGAATGGTCTGTCAGGCGGTTGAACGCCTTGGCGGGGGGCATGGACCGATTCAAACCTTGTCCATCTGGCTGGAAAAGCACGGGGCTTTTTATCACCCATTGAAAATCATAGCGGCCCCCCCCGGATCCGGGCGGGCGTCACTCGTTCTCAACGGTGCGGTTCACGATCCAGGACGAACCTTGATTGAAACCGAGTACCGGTTGCTGGAAACCCTGGCAGACAGAGTGGTCCCCGCCTATATTCCCCGGGTATTCGGGACGGGTTCTCTTGTCACAGAAAAGGGGTTGATCTGTTTTTTCCTCGGGGAGTGGTTTGACAACTTTCATGAATTTCACGTCACCCGAACGACTGAAAGATATCAGGTGGCTGTCTGGAAAGAGGACGGTACGCATGAATTGATTTCCTGGCAGCAGGCAGTGAAAATTTATGAAAACGCTGCCTATGCGCTGACCGCATATTATGCGCTTGACACAGGGTACGAGATTTTCCCCTGGCATCATGCGGCCGGGGATTTTGTGGCAAACCCCCAGGGTGATGTGCGTTTGATAACAGTCCGGGGGATGGGACTTTTGACGGAAACGGTGTCGGAACTATCGGATGCTGACGCTCAAAGATTATTCCGTCTGCTGTTTTATTTCCTGAACATGACCCTGTGTATGCGGCTGGACCGGCTCGACGGTACCGGACCCATGGCGTGGCTGCCGGATATTGTGATCGATGCCGCTGTCAAAGGCATGTTTCAATCATTAAAAGACCGTGAGGTTAAAAAAGCCCAGACAAAGATTTCTGATGGATTTCCGGCCCGGTTTCTGGAGTTTGTAAAAAGCTTTGATCCGGAACAGCTGCGTGAAATAATGACCCATCTGCTGGAAGATCGGCATTTCACTGCGGCGGAAGTACAATTGATCCGGAAACATCTGGATTCTCATTGTGAACGGATCCGGGAAATATTGGATCAATTGTGAATCCGGATTCCTGATTCAGGGTGAAAAACAGGGATATCCGGTTTTTTTATTGACATGTGATAACAGAAATTCTATATCTCCTAATGATAATTTTGGCGAAGATATCTTTTTGGAATTCCGAGAAGATGCCGCTTGAATAGTAACGATTTGGAATGATATCGAATTTGACTTTTGTCAGACTTTGAATGAAAAGTTTGGAAAATCTTTTCATTAGTTGAATGTAATTTAACTTTTAACGGAGGTAAGTAAATGGCTAAGCATGAAACTCCTTTACTGGACGAGCTGGAATCCGGCCCCTGGCCAAGCTTTGTCTCTGACCTGAAGGCTCAGGCCGAAAAGAGAGCAAAGAATGAGGAAGGCATTGAATTCCAGATTCCGGTGGATGTGGTAGAAGATCTTCTCGGGATTCTGGAACTTTCCTACAAACACGGCAGAACCCACTGGAAACACGGTGGCATCGTCGGTGTGTTCGGGTATGGCGGCGGGGTTATCGGCAGGTACTGCGATCAGCCGGACAGTTTTCCAGGTGTCGAAGCATTCCACACCATGCGTGTGAATCAGCCGGCAGGAAAATACTATTCCACCGATTATCTGAGAAAACTGTGTGATCTGTGGGATTTCAGAGGCTCCGGCGTTACCAATATGCACGGCTCCACCGGTGATATCATTCTGCTGGGGACCACCACCAAACAGCTGGAAGAGATCTTTTGGACCCTGACCCATGACCTGGATCAGGATCTGGGCGGCTCCGGCTCCAACCTGAGAACCCCGTCCGACTGCCTGGGTCAGTCCCGGTGCGAATATGCCTGCTATGACACCAGCGCACTGGTCTACTTTCTAACCAATGAATACCAGGACGAACTGCACAGACCGGCATTCCCCTATAAGTTCAAGTTCAAGCTGGACGGCTGCCCCAACTGCTGTGTGGCGTCCATCGCAAGATCTGACATGTCCTTTATCGGTACCTGGAAAGATGACATCCGCATCGACCAGGATGCCGTGAACAAATATGTGGAAAACAATCCGGCCTATCCGGCCAATGCCGGCGCCTATAAGGGCAGCAAAGACTGGGGTCCGTTCGACATTGAAAAAGAAGTGCTCGGTCTTTGCCCCACCCGGTGCATGAAATTTGAAAACAAGAAACTCTTTATTGACAATGCCAACTGCACACGGTGCATGCATTGCATCAATGTCATGCCCAGAGCCCTGAAAATCGGCAAGGATACCGGTCTGTCCATTCTCGTAGGTGCCAAAGCCCCGATCCTGGACGGCGCCCAGATGGGATCTCTGCTGGTGCCGTTCGTGGAAGTCAACCCGGACAATGATTACGAAGCAATCACAGAAGTCATTGAAAATATCTGGGATTGGTGGATGGAAGAAGGCAAGAACCGGGAACGCCTCGGCGAGCTGATTATGCGCCAGGGTTTCCAGAAACTGCTGGAAGTGACCGGTATCGATCCCATGCCGCAGCACGTGGCCTACCCCAGAACCAACCCGTATATCTTCTGGAAAGAAGATGAAGTGCCGGGCGGCTGGGAACGTGATGTGGAAGAATACAGAAAACACCATAGGAGATAGGAAGGGAGAATCATAATGGCTTTTATTTCTACGGGTTATAATCCAGAAAAACCGATGGAAAACAGAATCACCGACATCGGTCCCAGAGATCATAACGAATTTTACCCTCCTGTGATTGCCAAAAACAAGGGCAAATGGTCTCACCATGAAATCCTTGCGCCCGGCGTTCTCGTGCATGTGGCGGATTCAGGAGATGAAGTATATACGGTCCGGGTGGGTGGCGCCCGCCTGATGTCCACCGGCCTGATCAATGAAATCTGTGATATCGCAGATAAGCACTGTGACGGATATGTCCGGTTCACCACCCGGAACAATGTCGAGTTCATGGTGGATTCCAAGGACAAGCTGGAACCGCTGAAAAATGACCTGGCTTCCAGAAAGTTTGCCGGCGGCTCCTTTAAATTCCCCATTGGCGGAACCGGCGCCGGTGTGACCAATATCGTTCACACCCAGGGCTGGATCCATTGCCATACCCCGGCCACGGATGCATCCGGGACGGTCAAGGCTGCCATGGACGTACTGTTCAATGATTTCCAGGACATGAGACTGCCGGCCCAGCTGCGCGTATCCATGGCCTGCTGTCTGAACATGTGCGGTGCGGTGCATTGCTCTGATATCGCCATTCTCGGGTATCATAGAAAACCGCCCATGCTGGACCATGAATATCTGGACAAGGTGTGTGAAATTCCGCTGGCCGTCGCTGCCTGCCCCACGGCCGCCATTAAACCGGCCAAAGTGGAACTGGCCAACGGCAAGGAAGTCAAGTCCGTTGATGTCAAAAACGAACGGTGCATGTACTGCGGTAACTGCTATACCATGTGCCCGTCCATGCCTCTGGCGGATACCGATGGGGATGGTATTGTCCTGATGGCCGGCGGCAAGGTGTCCAACCGGATTTCCGATCCCAAATTCTCCAAGGTGGTCGTGGCGTTCCTGCCCAATGAAATGCCCCGGTGGCCGTCCATGACCGATGCGATCCAGAGAATGGTGGAAGCCTATGCCAAGGGCGCCAACAAATATGAGCGTCTGGGTGACTGGGCAGAGAGAATCGGATGGGAAAAATTCTTTGAGGTGTGTGAGCTGGATTTCACCCACCACCTGATTGATGATTTCCGTCAGCAGGCATACATGAGCTGGCGTCAGTCGGCTCAGTTCAAATTCTAGAACAATTCAATATTTGAACTGATTTTGCCACATACGATGACAAGCCGGAGCACCTGAACAGGCGCTCCGGCTCATCCATTTCAATTCAAAGGAGCAAAAAAATGAGTGATCTGCTTGACAACAAAGAAGAGGCACAAAAGGCCGTGGTTGAATGGCTGAATAAAAAAGCCAAAACCAAATCTAAATTCTATATCAAAGACTTTTACAAAATTTTTCCGGATGACAAGCCCCGGATGATTAAAAAAGTCGTGAATAAAATGGTCGAAGACGGAATTCTGGAATTCTGGTCATCCGGTTCCACCACCATGTATGGTCTGAAGGGTGGCGGCATCCAGCATTCTTCCGAAGGTGAAAATTAACCATATATAAAATATAAAGATTTTAACCATGCACGCAAGCAGTGACAGCGTCCCGGGCGTGGTGGTGGCAGGGCTCAGGGGTGGTTCGGGCAAGACCATCATCAGTTTGGGAATCGCCGCGGCATGGAAACGCAAGTTCATCAGGGTTTCTCCTTTTAAAAAAGGCCCTGATTATATTGACGCCGGCTGGCTTTCCCTGGCAGCCGGCCGCCCCTGTTACAACCTGGACACATACCTCTGTACCCCTGATGTGGTTCAGGATTCTTATCTAACGCATTCAAAAGATTCAGATATGGCCCTGGTGGAAGGCAACCGGGGATTATATGACGGCATTGATACCGATGGGTCCACTTCCACGGCCGAGCTGGCCAAACTCCTGAATCTGCCCGTGGTGATGGTGCTGGACTGTACCAAAAGCACCCGGACGATGGCAGCCCTGGTGATGGGGTGTCAGCAGTTTGATCCGGATCTGAGAATTCTCGGTGTGATCCTCAACCAGGTGGCTGGAAAGCGGCACCAGGGTAAAGTGACAGCCAATATTGAACAGTTCTGCCGAATCCCGGTTTTCGGGGCGATTCCCAAACTTCACTCCGAAGATTTTCCCGAACGGCATATGGGACTGGTGACATCTGCGGAACACCGATCTTCACTTAAAGCCCTGGATGCAGTCCGGGATATGGTTCTCGAGCACGTGGATCTGGACGGGCTTTACGGTGCTGTGGTGCAGGACTGCCGAACTGCCGGCGTCACAACCGGCAGGAGCGCTGTTTTTTCAGGACCCATACCCTCTTCCGTGCCTGTCCGACACACCGACCCCAAGGTGACGATCGGTGTGATCAAAGATTCCGCATTTCAGTTTTATTACCCGGACAATCTGGAAGCCCTGGAAAATCTGGGTGCCCGAATCGAATTTATCAGTCCACTGAAACAGGACCGGCTGCCGAAGGTGGACGCATTGTATATGGGAGGCGGATTTCCAGAAACCCACGCCCCGCAGCTGACGGAAAACCGCTCGTTCAGAGATCATCTGAAATCACTGGCCTGTGAGGGACTGCCGATTTACGCCGAGTGCGGCGGTTTGATTTTCCTGGGTCAAAGTATCTGCCTGAGAGGGCACGAATATGCGATGTCCGGTATTTTGCCCATCTGGTTCGGGCTGTCGCTCAAACCTCAGGGACACGGATATACCCAGGTGAAAGTGGTGAACAGAAACCCATTTTTTTCTACCGGTGAAGTATTGAAAGGTCATGAATTCAGGTATTCAAAAATTTTGAAGATTGAATACAGGGAAACGGACATGGCGTTTGCCATGGAGCGGGGAAAGGGCATTGTGGATAAGAAGGATGGGCTCCATAAATTTAATACCTTTGGTACCTATACCCATATTCATGCCCTGGGATCGGTGTCCTGGGCACCATCCCTGTTGAAACTGGCCAGGGCATACAAAACGAGGTGACAAGTTCATGAAGGTGATTGCGTCCATACGTGAGATGATTCAATTTTCAGAAGCGATACGAAAGAAAGATCAGTCCATTGCCTTTGTCCCCACCATGGGATTTCTGCATGACGGGCATCTGGCCTTGATGGTAAAGGCCCGGGAATGTGCCGATCATCTGGTGGTATCCATTTTTGTGAATCCGGCACAGTTCGGTCCGAATGAAGATTTTTCAACTTATCCCAGGGCATTGGAAAAAGACCTGGACAAATGCCGTGAAATCGGCGCGTCTGCGGTCTTTACCCCAACCGACGAACAGATGTACCCGCCTGGATTTGAAACCTATGTGACACTTGATCATCTGCCGTTTCATCTGTGCGGCCTTTCCCGACCCGGTTTCTTTAAGGGAGTGGCAACTGTCGTGACCAAGCTGTTCAACATTGTCCGGCCCCATGTTGCCGTGTTCGGGGAAAAGGATTTTCAGCAGATGACCGTGATTCGGCGACTGGTGAAGGATCTGAATCTGGATATCGATATTGTGGGTGTGCCGATTGTAAGGGAGCCGGACGGGCTGGCCATGAGTTCCAGAAACAAGTATCTGACCTCAACCCAGCGCCCTTATGCGCTGCTGCTCCATCGCTGCCTGGAAACCGCTGAAAAAAAGGTGAAACAGGGAGAAAAAGATGCCGGCAAAATACGGAGCGCGGCCAATGAGATTCTGGATGCCGGGCCAAAGGACATGCGCGTGGATTACCTGGCGTTATGTGATCCGGAGACCCTGGAAGAAGTGGCTGAGATCCAGGGCAGAACATTGATGGCCATGGCGGTATGGCTGGGAAAAACGCGATTGATCGACAACCGGGTACTGGTGTCGTGACCGGGTAAAACACGAAGGACAAAAAAGGGCGGCCTTCTTCCCCGAGGAAGGCCGCCCTTTTTATTTGGTGAATTTATATGATTCGGTCCTGAAACTGCAGATCAGGCCTTTTCATGGCACTGGTTGCAGGAGGTCGGTGCAGGACCTTTCCGGCCTTTGGGATCACCGGCATCTATGTTGACCTGTTTGTGACATTCCCTGCAGTTACCGTGCATGGCATTTTCGTGAACCATAATGTCGTTTTTGTTGTCTTTGTCTTTTTCAAATATATTGTGACATTCATAACAGCCATGTACTTCATCCCCCATTTTAAGGTCTGTCAGGGGGGCACCATTCTCATCATGATGGCATTCGCTGCAGGATAGGTTGTAATCCTCAATGTGCTTCTTATGGGTAAATGTCACCGGTTTGAACTGGGGCGGGCCTTTTTTCCGGGTTGCATCGTCATACCCGGGGGTTGTAATTTCAAAGGTGTCTTCCACTTCTGTGCCGGCCTGGAGCCCGGTGACGGCGAAAATGGCGGCGATACCGGCAGCCAGTAGAAACAAGATCATTTTTCTTTTCATAACACGTGTTTCTCCTCTTTGTTTTCATTATTGTTTCCGATGCCATCCCAGACAACGGTCGATTTTTTTATGTCGCCTCGATTTTTGACATAAGCGTTTGACAAAGTCAATAAAAAATCCGCCGGAATTCAGCCCCTCACTTATCTGGGCCGGACGCAGGTTCTTCATCAGTTTCCTGAGCATCTTCATCCGTATCCTGGATGGATTTTCTGCCGAAAATCCGTGCGCCCAGAATACTGATTTCATAAAGAACCATCAACGGCAGGGCCATCATCACCTGGGTGATGACGTCCGGCGGAGTGATCAGGGCGGCCGCCACAAAAAACAGCAGCAGGGCATATTTCCGATTTTTTTTCAGAAACGGCACGGTCACCAGCCCCATGCGCGCCAAGAATGTAAGGACCAAAGGCAGTTCAAACACAAACCCGAATGCCAGCAGCATTTTGGATGCAAAAGACAGATATTCCTTCATGGAAGGCATGGCTTGAATGGTATCCGTGGCGAATCCGAGAAAAAACTGAAAGCCATAGGGAAATACAATAAAATATCCAAAAGAGGCGCCGAGGACAAAAAAAGATATGGACAACATCACCACAGGCAGTAAATATTTCTTTTCATTCCTGTAGAGACCGGGAGAAACAAACATCCAGAACTGATAGAAAAGTACCGGTGTCGCCAGAATAATACCGGCCAAAAGGGATACTTTCAGGTAGGTAAAAAATGCTTCGGGCAGGCCGGTAAAAATCATCCTTGCGTTGCCGCTTGCCTCCATGGCTGTCACCAGCGGGGCTGTGAGAATCTGGAACAGCTTTTCCTTGAAAAAATAGGCAATGGCAAATCCCACACCTACGGCGATAAATGAACGGACCAGCCGGTCTCTCAGCTCTCCCAGATGTTCGGTAAACGGGCTCTTGGCATCGGTTTCCATGAAGGTTATCCGTTGTTTTTGTCTATATCCGGTTCGGCAGTGGTGTTTTCAGATGGAGAGGAGGCGTTTGTGTCTGAAGCCGTATCCGTTTTTTTGGATTCACTGGTATCATCGGTTTTGTTTTCGTGATTTTTTTTCTCCCGGGACTCTTTGATCACATCCTTCAGGTTTGTGGTCGAAGATTTGGTGTCCTGGAGGGTTGTTTCCATATCTATACTGCGCTTGAGATCCTGGGCTGAGCGCTTGAATTCTCCCATGGCCCGGCCTAAGGTTTTTGCCAGTTCAGGCAGCTTCTGAGGTCCGATGACGATCAGGGCGATGGCCAGGATCAACAGGATTTCAGGCATTCCAAGACCAAACATTGTCTTCCCTCTCCTTCCATTAAGGTGTCATTTCAACAGGTAACCGTTTTTACACCGAATGCCGGGACCGTGTCAACCTGTACCCGGAGTGTGTTTTTTGCTGTATTTTCCAGGCGGTCTGGGACGCCGCCTCCGCCTGGATTTGATTTTGGGGTTGCCGGGCGGCGTGTTTTCCTTTGCGGATGGCGGTTTCGGCAATGGTTTTTCCAGAATATCAGACGGATATTCACATGTGAGCCTGTGCCCCAGCACCGCTTCGATCAAAGGAATCTGAAACGAACTCATTTCATCGGCAAAGGAGATGGATGTGCCGGTCGCTCCGGCCCGACCGGTTCTGCCGATCCGGTGAATATAATGTTCGGGTTCAAAAGGCATGTCATAGTTGATCACGTGGCTGATGCTTTCAACATGCAGACCCCGGGCCGCTACATCAGTGGCTACCAGGATCCGTACGGTTCCTTTTTTGAACTGATCCAACACTTTGAACCGGTTGTTCTGGGATACGTCCCCGGACAGCACCTTGCCCCGCAGGCCGTAGCGGTTGAGTTTGTTGCTCAGAAACGTTGCGGTATCCTTCCGGTTCACAAAGATCAGGACCCGCTGGATTTCTTCTGTGACCAGCAGGTTGTAGACATGCTGGAATTTTTTGTCTTCAGTGGTCAGATAAACAATCTGGCGGATGCTGTCCGCAGTGGTCTGCTCCGGATCGATCTCGATCTGTACCCGGTTTTCTGTGGTCCATGAATCAGCCAGGCGAAGCACTTCGTCGGTCAGCGTGGCGGAAAAGAAAAGCGTCTGGCGCTTGTTTTTATGCGGGGTCATGTATACGAGGCGTCTGACATCCGGAATAAACCCCATGTCCAGCATCCGGTCTGCTTCGTCGATCACCACAATTTCCACCTTGGAAAGGTTGATGGTTTTCTGCCGGATAAAATCCAGAAGCCGCCCCGGAGTTGCCACAATCACGTCCACCGGGTGATCTTGGAGCATTTGCTGCTGTCTGGCATAGCCGGTTCCCCCGAATACGGAGACAATAGTGAACCGGGTGTATCTGGCCAGGCCCTGGAAATCTTTTTCAATCTGATGAACCAGTTCCCGGGTGGGGGCCAGGATCAAGGATCTGGGAAATCCGGGTTCGTTTTTAACCGGCTTCCGGGTGAACGCCTTGATGATGGCAATAATGAACGTGGCGGTTTTACCGGTGCCGGTCTGGGCCTTGGCCGTGGCATCCTTGTCTGCCAGGGTATGGGGCAGCAGGGCCGCCTGGATATCTGTGCAGTATTTGAATCCCAGGTCTGAAATGGCATGCATCAGCGGTTCAGGCAGATCCAGATCATGGAACCGGGTTTTACCTTCCTGGGGTGGTACCTGAAATTGATCCAGAGACCATGACGGCTTTGATGTCGGTTTTTTGGGACCTGGATCGATTTTTCCGGAGCGTTTTTTCTCTGGGAGAGGGACCTCATTCTCAGCCGATTCAGCCATGGGCTCAGGCGTATCCGATTGCTGGATTCGATGTCCGGATTTCGGCGGGCTTCGGTTTTCAGGGGCCGGTGATGGGGCATGGACAGGTGGTTTCTTGAACAGTCGTTTGAGAAAATCGATAAATGATTTCAATAGTGGACTCTGTGTTGAGGGTTAAAGAAGCAGGTGCAATGTTTCATAAAGCGAAAAACTGTCAGCGCATTATTGCGTGGCAGGTACAGTTGAATCAGGCAGATCATCCACCTGCCACCAGGGGCAGCAGGTGAATGACCGCGTTGTCAGGAATCCGGGTGTCATCAAACCGGGGACTGGATATCAGCTTTCCGTTGAGGCGGACCACCGAGCAGAGCCGGACATCGGGCATTTGTTTCAGAACATCCGCGACGGTCATACCCGGCTTCCATTCAACCGGCTGGTCATTCACCTGTATCATGGTGTTTCTCTGATCCTACTGGACCCCGTTTGCCGCAAGCACTTCGAGCACTTCGGGAAAATCGATGCCAAGGCGCTGAACTGTTTCCCTGGTGGGAATCCCGTTACGGGTCCATCCCCGACGGTCATAGACCGCATCCTTGAGCTGTTCGTACTGAGCCTCCCGTTCCTTTCTCAGGGCCGCGACCCTGGCTGAGGTATCCATGCCGGAGATGTCCATACCGTAAGTGTCGGTCAGCTGTTTGTCATACCGTTCCTGCCGGCTTTCATATTCCTCCACGGTTACCGGCCCCATGGCCCGGTAGGGAAGGGTGTCATGTTCCCGGGTGCCGTATCCCATTTTCAGGTTGAAGATCCGCTGAAAATTATACACGGCCTCACTCATGGTTATCAGGTCATCGGGTGTGGTTTTTTTGCCGGTGATGGCGGAAAAGAAATCCGCGTACCACTGAACATGTTTCATCACCTTGGCCGGTTCCTTGCTATCTTTGTTGTCTTCCGGCACAATATCGTTCCAGGGCAGTTTGCACAGACCGCACAAAGAAAACCAGGTCCGGAACATGGGAAACCAGTGGAGGGCTTCGGCCTTGTTTTCAAAGGTCGGCATAAAGTTATGGACCATGTCCAGAAAAATCAGCCAGGCTTCATCGTGTTGAGGCCCTTTGAGGGCCAGACCGTAGCCACCCTGCTGGGCCAGGCTTTCCTTGGTGATATATTCGGAAAATTCAAGACCCTTGGATTCCATGCCGATATCCTGCATGAAATTGGGGTCGGCATGGAACGTGTCGGCAAAGATCTGTTTCATCTGACGGATCCCTTTGCCAACGATGGCACCAAACCCTTCGCCTCTGGCCATCTGATGGATCAGTTCCAGGGTGCCGTAGCGGTTGCCGAAGTTCAGTTCCAGACCCCCGGTATGTTCGGTGGTGATCAGGCCATTTTCAAAACATTCCATGACAAATCCAATGGATGTGCCAACGGAGATGGTATCCAGCCCATAGGCGTCGCAGTAGAAATTGATTTCCAGAATGGTGTGGGCATCGAAAATGCCCAGGTTGGAACCGCAACCGGCCACGGTTTCATATTCCGGACCGTCCACAAAGACCCGGGTGCCTTTAAAAGGACCGGTGAAAGGGGAAAAATCTTTGACCCCGTGGGAACAGGCCACGGCACATCCGCGCCAGCAGCCGTCAAACCCTTTATCAAAGATATGTTCATACACATCTTCACCGATGACGGCTGCTTCGGGATGGGAACCGAATTTGAAGTTATGGGTGGGAAGGCAGTCATGGTCGTTCATGATGGGAACCAGATGGGTGGTGCCCACCAGTGACATGCGGTTCTGCTTGCCGTCCAGCTCATGGATTTCTTTTGCATGGGTTTTGGTGACGGTTTTCAGTGCGTCAAGATCCGCGGGTTGATTGCTTTTCATGGATACGGCCCCATACCGGGCGACCACTGCCTTGATTTTTTTGTCAGCCAGAACGGTGCCGGTTCCGCCCCGGCCGGCCTGTTTGTACCGGACCCGTTTGCGGCCGGAATCATACCAGGAGAAATTCAGACATCCGAAATAGGTGTTTTCTGCGCCCGGACCTGCAGTCACCACAGAGACGTTCACCGGTTTCTCCCCGTCAAAATACCGGGTCAACGCATCGGCCAGTTCATAGGCATTGTCCGGAAGGTCTGATGCACTGAAAATTTTGATCTGGCTTTCAATGCCGTCGATGAGGATTACGACATCCTGGTCCGCCTTGCCGGTCAAAGTGATCACGTCAAATCCGGAAAATTTCTTGTACGGACCAAAATATCCCCCTACATTGGAATCAATGGGAGCCCCGGTCAGAGGGGAGATGGTGGTGACGATGCTTTTACCGCCCCCGGGATATCCGGGGGTGCCGCCCAAAGGACCGGCCGAGATGCACAGGGCATTTTCCGGATCGTTCCATTTTTTGATGCCTTTGACAGCCTGCCACATGAACCACAGGTCATAGCCTTTGCCGCCGACGAATTTGTCTTTCACTGCCGCATCAACAGGATCGATGCGGATGTCATTGCCGGTGAGGTCGATATGAAGGGACCGGTCGGTATACCCTTTTTTCACCTCAGCGCGTTCATAGGAAACGGTTTTGATTTCATTCAGTTGTACGGGACCCATTTGTCAACTCCTTGGACTTAAATAATTTTAGTGATCTAAAGATCCAGGGGGCAGATTCCGACTGTGAGCATCAGATCCGCCCCCTGGGTGTCACTTAAACAAAGTGTATATATATCCATATAGTTAACACACTGTAAAAAGACATTCAAGCACATAACGCATGTCAAGCGGCAAATGATGATTTCATTCGGAATCCGGTATCGATGAACAGGTAAAAAATCTTGATTTTTATCTGATTGCCTGATAACACGATTCAAGATAAACTAAAGTAAGAAAGGGTATTTGAATGCTTGTATTGGCCAATTTGTTTGAAGCAGTGGCTGTTGTGCTTGATTTTGGATTGACGATCTATATGTGGATCGTCATTGCCGGTGCAGTTTTGTCCTGGGTGAACCCGGACCCTTACAACCCCATTGTCCGGTTCATCAATACAGCAACAGAGCCTGTGTTTTACCAGATCAGAAAAAGGCTGCCGGTCAATTTCGGCGGCATCGACATTTCACCGATTGTTGTGCTGATGGCTATCATTTTTCTTCAGACCTTTGTGGTGAACACGCTTCATGGATTGGCACGATCCATGATGGTATGACAATCTGATTTCAGATGAAAGGGATTGGTTTATGGGTATCACGTCACTGGTGGTCAGGCAGAAGGAGTTTAAAACCCGTTTCAGGGGATTTGATGTTCAGGAAGTGGATGGATTTCTGGAAGAAGTGGCGGATCAGCTGGAATCCATGGATCGAACCATTGAAAAACTGACGGAAGAAAGAAGACGGCTGGATCTGGAGAATCAGGGATACCGGAAGCGGGAAGATGCCATGAAAAACGCCATGGTCCAATCCCAGAACGTCATGGAGCAGATGAAAGAAAATGCCAAGAAATCGGCCCAGGTCATCATTGCGAATGCGCAGGTGGAGGCCGAAAAGATGCTGAGCCGTTCCCATAAAAGGCTTTCCCAGCTTCACAGCGATATTATGGAGCTGAAACGGCAGCGGATTCAACTGGAAATGCAGATCAGTGCAGTGATTGAATCCCATTCCAAGCTTTTGGAAATGAGCAAGAAGGAAAACAAGGCGGCTGATGAGACGGATGCATCACTTAAATTCATCAAACGCGCGTGATTTTTTGACTGAAGACAGGATCATTGAAAAGGGGTACATGTGGCTCAGATAGATGCCTTTTTCAAACTGATGCATGATCAGGGAGCATCCGACCTGCATCTGTCAGCCGGACAGCAGCCCTCCCTTCGGCTGAATGGGGATATCGAACGGATCAAGTATGAACCCCTGACATCTGACAAACTGCGGGCGATGCTCTATGAAATCACTTCCCAGGAGAAGATCAAGGAATTTGAAGAGACCGGGGATGTGGATTTCGGTTATGAGATTCCCGGACTGGCCCGTTACCGGGCCAACTATTTCATGCAGAAGAACGGCATTTCCGCGGTATTCCGAGAAATTCCCTCCTATATTCTCACTGCGGAGCAACTGGGACTTCCTTCGGTGATTTCCAAACTGGCGGATCTTCCCAGGGGGCTGGTACTGGTCACCGGTCCCACCGGATCCGGGAAATCCACCACCCTTGCCGCGATTATCGACCAGGCCAACCGAACCAGAAAAGATCATATTATCACAGTGGAAGACCCCATTGAATTTGTTCATAAAAGCCAGAACTGTATTGTGAACCACCGGGAGGTCGGAACCCACACCAGAACGTTTTCCGCAGCGCTGCGGGGGGCTTTGCGCGAGGATCCGGATATCATCCTTGTTGGAGAATTGCGGGACCTGGAAACCATCTCTCTGGCCATTGAAGCGGCTTCCACCGGGCACCTGGTTTTCGGAACCCTGCACACCTCCAGTGCCGCAAAAACCGTAGACCGGATTATCGAAGTCTTTCCTTCTTCGGAACAGGCCCAGATCCGTTCCACCCTGTCTGATGGTCTCAGGGCGGTGGTGGCTCAGGTGTTGTTTAAACGGATCGATAAAAAAGGGCGGTGTGCAGCCCTGGAAGTACTGGTGGCGACCCCGGCAGTGAGAAACCTCATCCGGGAATCCAAAACCCATCAAATTCCGTCCATGATTCAGACCGGAAAACAATATGGCATGCAGTTGCTGGATGACGCCATCATGGGGCTTTACAAAAAAGGGTGGATCTCTCCGGATGAAGCTTACAGCAAGGCGAACAACAAAAGTATTTTCCGGCCGTTCCTCAAAAAACCGCCCACGGATTTTACAGAAGCCTGAGTTGCAATATCAAAGGAAGACCCATGAAAAAGCAGCAGGTTGATCATATTTTATCCAGGATGCTGATCGCTCATCCCAATGTGTCCGACCTGAACCTGACTCCGGGCAAACCCTTTCAGGTGGAAAGTTCAGGCCGGTTGAAACCGGTGGCAATGGTCCCGGACTTCAAGAGACTCACCCCTTTTCAAACGGAAATCATCGCCCTGAACCTGATCAACAATGACCGGAAACTGACGGAAACCCTTCTTCGGGAAGGCTCTTGTGACCTGTCTTACCAACTGGATACCAGGGCCAGATTCCGGGTGAATATTTTTTCACGATCCGGAAAATACGCCATTGTGCTGCGGAAACTGGAAGCAAAAATTCCCACGATTGACGATTTGAATCTGCCAAAACCGTTTTACAAAATGGCGGAAGAAAAAAATGGGATCATTTTTGTCACAGGTGCCACGGGATCCGGAAAATCCACCTCTCTGGCAGCCCTGCTGGATCGGATCAACGAAACCAAGGCCGTGCATGTCATCACTTTGGAAGACCCCATTGAATACCAGCATCCCCAGAAGCAGTCCACGTTTAATCAGCGGGAACTGGGTATGGATTTTGACACCTTTGCTTCAGGGCTCAGGGCCGCCCTGCGCCAGGCCCCCAAAGTCATTCTGGTGGGAGAGATGCGGGACCGGGAAACGGTTGAAATCGGCCTGTCAGCCGCGGAAACCGGTCATCTGGTTTTGTCCACGCTGCATACCGTGGATGCCGGGCAGACCATCAACCGTATTCTGGGCATGTTTTCCACCCAGGAGGAAAAACAGATCCGCATCCGTCTGGCAGATACCGTGCGCTGGGTGGTGGCCCAGCGGCTGTTGCCCAGAAACGGTGGCGGCCGGCTGGCGGCCTTTGAAATCATGGCCAGCAATCTGCGGGTGAAAGACACTATCCTCCACGGGGAATCTGAAGGCAAAACCTTCAATGAGATTATCGTTGCCGGCAAACCCCAGGGAATGGTCACTTTTGATGAATATATCGTGTCTCTTTACCGGGATGGCAAAATTGATGAATCCGTTGCCATGGCGTATGCCTCCAGAAAAGACTTGGTGGGACGGGGTGTGGACGGCATTAAAAGCGCCCGGGGGGAATCCACCACCCAGATCGATTCACTGGAGATTGACCGGGGATACAAAGGGGATCTTACAACATGAATGTTCGCTGTGAAAATTGCCGATCCCGGTTCAATATTCCGGATCACAAGTGGCCTAAAGACAAAGATGCGGTGTTCACCTGTCCGAAATGCGGTGAAAAGATTCATATTCCTGCAAAGGGAGATAAGACCCTGGACAAAGACGCCGTCAAACCGGCATCTGGCCCCCGGCCTGGAACCCCCCTTCAAAATCAATCCCGGGCACTGATTCTTTCACCGGGAGGTCCTTTTCTGCAAGCGGCGGTGACAGCGGCCGGGCAACTGGGCTATGCTGTGGAAACTGCGGCGAATCCGATGCGGGCGGTCAGGAAGATGGCCTATCATGTCTACCCCCTGGTGGTGATAGAGGACCGGTTCGATCCGGACGGTGATGTCATTTCTGAGCATATCAACAGGCTGGACATGTCAGTGCGGCGGGAGATCTGTCTGGTGCTGATGGGCCGGTCCCTGAAAACCGGGGATCCCATGTCCGCCCTGCATGCCAGTGTTAATTGTGTGATCGGCCCGGACAACCTGTCGGAAATGTCTGCGGTTCTGTACAGTGCAGTCAGGGAACATACAGATTTCTACAGGGTCTATCTGGCTTCCATGAAAGCGGCAGGCAAGGCCTGATATTGGCTATGACTCCCGGATGGTATGAACCTGCCGGATGCCGGGAACGGCTGAAGCGGATAATTTCTTTCCTGAACATCGGAGTAGTGATTATATCAGCGGTGCTGGTATTTTCCGAATTCAGGTTTGACTGGGGTGAACAGCTTTTAGGTGATTTTCTGGCCGCCATCAATCATACCCGGCCAGAAAAAGGCGTGGTCTGGGAGCTGGGCCAGGATACTCTGACCGCCCATGAAACCGTGAGCCAGCTCATCGATAGAAAAAGCGATACCAAAGCGTTCGCTGACCGCACCGATTCTTTTGACGGTATTGCCCGCCGCCTGCTGCCAGGAGAATGGGTGACCCTGGACAAGGCCCATTTCAAAAACCTGTACCGATCCCTTCCATTGACCCATGCCCGGCAGATTCTTGAACCGGCCCGTCTCATCTGGCTGCTGAACGGGGATATCACGGACCGAATTTTCTGTGAAGGTCTGAAAAATGGCATGAAAATTTATTTTATCGATACCGGGAACCGGGTGATTCACCAGGTGGAATTGACCCAGCAGACCCTGACCGCCATCGCTGAAAAAAAATATCTGGAACCGGGCACTCTGGATGCGTTTGAGGCATTTGCCGGCCGGATTTATCCGGTGGACCGGTTTTTTGGTGCCGTATTTAAACTGCCTGCGGAAATGATTCCGGATCTATTGCCGGATAGGGATCTGCTTCTGGATCAGGAAGGGGTCATTTCGCGGGTGGGTATCTGGAACGAGGCGGAAAACGGATTCATTCGGCTGGGATTTGAGATCCATCATCAGGGGCAGGTCCGGGTACTTTTCGTCAATGCCAGGGAATGGGCGGTATGGCAGCTGGGTCTGATCCTTAAAGGGGCTCACTCATGAAAGGATTTTACGGGATATGGGCGGTATTGCGGTGGCTTTTTTTTGCCGGACTCATCCTGGTCTCCCTGGGTGTTTTTTTTGTCACCCTGCTCGTGCTGTATACGGTTTCCGATCTGCCGAAGCTTCCCCAGGATTTGAGCCGCATCATTGAAACGCCCCAGAGCCGGGTGTACAACGCATCCGGCCAGGTGGTGGTGCACCTGGGGGAACGGGAAAGCGTTCCCCTGGCCCGGGTCTCTCCGGATTTCATCAATGCCATTGTGGCCACCGAGGATCATTTGTTTTTTCAGCACCACGGCATCAACAAACTCAGGACATTGAAGGCGCTGTATGTCACGTTGTTTGAACCCGGCCGGGTGGAAGGCGCGTCCACCATAACCCAGCAGCTGGCCAAAAATCTGTTTTTCTCTTTTGAACAGTCTTTTTCCAGAAAATTCAAAGAGCTGCTGATATCATTTCAGATCGAAGCCACCCATTCCAAGGCGGAAATTCTGGAAGTCTATATCAACCAGATCCATTTCGGGGCCGGTTCCCAGGGTGTTGAAAAAGCGGCGGACACCTTTTTCGGAAAATCGGCCATGGAATTGACCCTGTCCGAGGCGGCGCTTCTGGCGGGACTGCCAAAATCCCCCTCTGCCTACAATCCTTTTTACCATATGGATCGAGCCTTGAAGCGCCGGCAGGTGGTGCTGCAGCGCATGAAAGATACCGGGTATATCACTTCGGAGGATGCGGCCATGGCTGCGGCGGATATTCCAGTCCTGAACCGTGAAAAACGGGATGCCCGAAGCGGGAGTTATTTTCTGGATGCACTGATCAAGGCGCTTATCGATGCATATGGTGAAAATGTGGTATACAGAGGCGGCATCCGTGTATATGCCACCCTGGACTCACGGCTCCAGGAACTGGCAAAGACAGCGTTGCGGCAGGGGCTCGAACAACTGGATCAGAGCATGGGTCTTTCAGCTGAAAAATCTCCACGGCCCCAGGGGGCACTGGTGGCTGTTGAGCCCTCCACCGGAGCGGTGCGCGCCCTGGTGGGGGGGCGTGATTATTTTGAAAGTGAATTCAACCGGGCCACTCACGCCCGGCGTCAGGCCGGCAGCGGATTCAAACCGTTTGTCTATTACACGGCATTCGAAACCGCTGGATTGAATCCCGGAACCCTGATGACCGACCGGCCGGTGACCATCCCGGTTGCCGGGGCCCCGGACTGGCAGCCTAAAAATTTTGATCGTGGTTTCCAGGGAAACATGGTGTTGAAAACCGCCATGACCCAATCTGTGAACACCATTGCCGCCCAGCTGGTTCAACTCACCGGACCTGAGGCAGTTATAGAGACAGCCAGAAAATGCGGCATCAACAGCCCGTTACAGGACGTTTTCTCCATCGCTCTGGGCACGGCCGGGATTACCCCCCTGGAGATGGCGGCCGCATTTTCCGTGTTTGCCAATCTGGGGGACCGTCATGATCCGTTTTTATTCTGGCGGGTGGAGGACGCCTATGGCCGGGTACTGTTCGAACGCATTGTTCAGGCACATCCGGTCCTGGACCCGGGGACGGCCTATCAGGTGGTGGATATGATGAAAGCTGTTGTGGATACCGGTTCCGGCAGCCGGGTCCGGGACCATGGGTTTTCCCGTCCCTGTGCCGGAAAGACCGGGACTTCAAACAATTTCATGGATGCCTGGTTTACCGGATTCACCCCGGCCCTGTGCACCTCGGTATGGATCGGATATGACCGCCAGATCCGTCTCGCTGACCAGAACGGGGTGGGAATCACCGGCGGCCGGGGAGCGGCCCCGGTCTGGGCCCGGTTCATGCGCCAGGCCATGGCGGATGAACCGGAAAGAAATTTTCCGGTGCCTGAAGAGATCCGGTTTGAAAAAATCGATCCACGGACCGGGTGCCGTATCGATGCGCGGGATTCGCGTTCCGGGATCACTGTGGCTGTCAAAAAAGGACAGACGCTTTGTGGAGAAACTGTTCAGTGATCCGCATGATGAGAAATATCAGTGTCCGGCTCTGGCTCACGGTTCTGTTTGCAGTTCCGGCCGGTTTCTATTTCATGCCCTGGATCAGCCGGTCCGGGTCCGGCCCGGGGATGATGGGTTTCTTTTTCTTTTTTTCAGGGATGTGTTATGGCTGTATCAGCCTTCTGATGCACCTGGCCGGTACCCGGATGATTCAAAAACGGATTCAGGAGGCGGAAGTCTGGGAGCAGGCCGGCATTCCCGCGCGGGCTGAAAAAAAATATCTTCAGGCGGTCCGGATCTATGATTCCTTTTTACTGTCTCCCATTCTATCTAAAAAAATAACGTCAAAGATCACCCGGGCCCTGGCCCGGTTTGCATTGACATTTGATCGAAAATACGGCGATTTCAGCCGGGCGGTTCAGGAATATCTGGCATCCGCCCCCCATGATGAGGCGGTGGCGACTCTTTGGCTGCAACAGCTGTGCAGGGACAAGCTCGTTACCACACAGGACCAGGCCCTGTTAACCCGCCTGGCCCGGTATCATTCCGGCAATCCCGGGCTGCTTGGGCTGCTGACCCGGATTTTTCTTGATTCCAGGCGCATGGATTTCACGGCCAGACAAATCTATGCCCAGGTGATGGAAGATCCGGGATTGAAACACCGTTTTCAAAAGAATATTGAGGCGTTGACAGGGACACCGCCTGAACCCATACCATCGGTTTACAAAAAACCGGTTCAAAAAAGACGAGAAAAAAGAGAGACAACTGAAAAAATTTCTGAAGCACCACCCGCTGCCGCCTGGATTTGGCAAAGCATTCCGGGTTGGGCTGGCAGGACCCGGAACTGTGTTGCGGCAGCATACCGGGCAACGGGCGCTTTCTCCGGGCGGCTCGATACCGTCATCGGCAGACAGACCCAGTGGCGGTTTTATCTTAAAGCCGGATTTATGGGGGTGCTGTGCGTTGGTATGGCCGTGTTTATCTATCATACCATTTCTTATCTCAAGACGCCGGAGCCGGTGGCGAAAACTGAAATTGTTATTAAAGAAAGGGTGCCAAAGCCATTCACCATCCAGGTGGCGGCCTATCTGGCCGATACCCATGCCAGGGAGTATGTGGCCCTGCTGACCCGGCAGGGCGTGGATGCCCGCATAAAAAAAACCACCGCAGGTGGCAAAACCTGGTATCTGATCCATGTGTCGGAGTTTGAAACCCGCAAGACCGCGGCCACGTATGGCAATCAATTGAAATCAGAACATATTATTGAAGAATTTTTTGTCACCAATAAAGAATAAAAGGAGTGTCATCATGATTATTGTTTCCAACGTCACCTATCCCCCTGAAAGTACCCGTGAGATTGCCAAACGGTATTTAACCGCGCCGCCTCTGCCGGAGTTCATCACGAAAAAAGGTCCTTACATCTCTGCCAGCAGACGGACGGGCATGCATTCTCTGACCTATTACGAACTGGACAACAGCCGCCTGGCAGAAGGGTTGCAGGCCATCGGGGACAGTCTGGCCATTTATTTCGGCGTGCCGGGATATCAGTATGAGATCAAGCCCTATTTCGAGCTGGAGGAAGGGTTGAGCATCCTGGGGCTTTAGGCCTCTTCTGCAACCTATACAAACAGGTTCAGATTGGGGACAGTCAGGGTTTCCGGGTAGGGATTGAACAATTGATCAATGGCATGTTTCATCTCATCCATGGTTTTTGCCCGGTTCAACTGTTTCAGCAAAAACAGTGAAAACTTGAAATTGGCACAGAAATAGGGTGCGAATTTTTTAAACAGCTTCAGGTTGAAGGGCGATGGATAGTGATGGTTCACCAGTTCGAGCATACGCCGGGCCGTGGTGTGGTAAATAGTTTCATCCACTTGTTTTGTTCTGGTCCACTGGCTGAAAATCCAGGGCCGGGCCACTGCCATGCGGCCCAGTGAAAGCCCCTGACATCCGGTTTGCGTCAGCATACGGATGCCGTCTTCCGGGGTAAAGAGATTGCCGTTGCCGAACACCGGGATGGTGACAGCGTTCTGCACCTGGGTGATGATATCCCATCTCGGCGGCCGGTTGCGGCGGTCCGGGGCCACCCGGGGGTGAAAGGTCAATGCGTCGGCACCGGCACCTTCAAACCGGTCTGCCATGTCTGTCGCGAATTGCGGATCATCAGACCACCCGGTGCGGAATTTGACAAACACCGGGATTTTTACCGCCTTTCTGACGGCTGCCACAATGCGGGCCGATTGCTCCGGGGTTTTCAGCAGTGCAGCACCGCAGCCTTTTTTACAGATGGCCGCCACAGAACACCCGAAATTCAGGTCCACCCCAAAAAATCCTTCCT
Organism: Desulfotignum sp.; assembly: GCA_032250905.1. GTDB lineage: Bacteria > Desulfobacterota > Desulfobacteria > Desulfobacterales > Desulfobacteraceae > Desulfotignum. The sequence goes on from JAVVEQ010000002.1 coordinate 115,987, forward strand.
GCTCGATGCGCTGAGCGGCCCGGGCCATCACATCCGGGTCCGCACCAAAAATCTGGCACACCGTATACGGCAGCTCCAGGTTGCGCCAGCGGAACACCATTGAGATGGCAGGATTTTCATGGGGAACCGCTTTTGCGGAACACATGCCGGTGAACAGGAGTCCGAATCCCCCCTGTTCCGCCACCAGTTCCCTGAAAGCCACATGCCCGATGCCGGCCATGGGTGCCAGCACCATCCGGCCATTGATGGTCCTGTTGCCGATGCCCAGCGGCGTGGTCAAATATCCGGCCAGATCGACTGGAGTCATTGGGTGTCAAATTCCATGGTTCCAAGTGGGTGAAGTCAATTTCATTCAGGCTCAGAGAATAATGATTGCCTGCGTGGATGTCAATTCATTTGGGTTTTCAAAATCAGGGTTTTGCAGGAGCCAAATGATGTATCTCGTCCGGCACAGCGGAGCGGCCTGCTGAACACCCTGATTTTAATTAGTATTCTATTATAATCAATTAAGGTTGACTTTCATCGGGTGATCCCACTATAGATAGGGGTTATGAGAATTGTGGGTTAACGTGGCATGAATAAGGAGGGGGAACCAACATGAAAATACTGAAAATCGACCATCTGGGCATTGCAGTGAACAGCATTGACGGCCGTAAAAATTTCTGGACGGACGGACTGGGGCTCTCTTTGGAAGGCACGGAAACTGTTGCAGAACAGAAAGTGACCACCGCTTTTCTGCCGGTGGGAGAAAGCGAGGTGGAACTGCTGGAATCCACAGCCCCGGACGGACCCATTGCCAAATACATCGAAAAAAAAGGCGAAGGCATTCAGCATGTGGCGTTTCGGGTGGAAAATATCGAAGAAGCCCTGGCGGAACTCAAGGAAAAAGGGATTCAACTGATCGATGAAACCCCCAGAAAAGGGGCCGGCGGCGCGAAGATCGCTTTTCTGCATCCCAAGGCCACAGCCGGGGTCCTTGTGGAATTGTGTGAACGGTAAAAAAGAAAAAGGCAACGCCTGAAATAACCTGTGACAGACAAATTTGGAGGATAACCATGTCTCACCTGTCTGATATCGAAAAATGGGAAGCGCTCGCCGAAAAGGAACTGCGGGGAAAACCGTTGTCATCTCTGACCCGGAAAACACCGGAAGGGATCGACATTAAACCGCTGTATACCGATCTGGATACCAGGGATCTGGAATGTGCAGGCACTCTGCCCGGGTTCAACCCTTTTGTCAGGGGCCCCAAGGCCACCATGTATGCGGGAAGGCCCTGGACCATCCGCCAGTATGCCGGGTTTTCCACGGCAAAGGAATCCAACGAATTCTACCGAAGGAACCTGGCCGCCGGCCAGAAAGGTCTGTCCGTGGCCTTTGACCTGGCCACCCACCGGGGATATGATTCAGATCACCCCCGGGTGACCGGGGATGTGGGCAAGGCCGGGGTGGCCATCGATTCGGTGGAGGACATGAAAATTCTTTTCGACCGGATTCCCCTGGACCAGATGTCGGTGTCCATGACCATGAACGGGGCGGTGCTGCCCATCCTGGCCGGGTATATCGTGGCCGCCGAAGAGCAGGGAGTCAAACATGAGCAGCTTACCGGCACCATCCAGAACGACATTCTCAAGGAATACCTGACCCGCAACACCTATATCTATCCACCGGAACCCTCCATGCGGATCATTTCCGACATCATCGGTTTCTGTTCCGATCACATGCCCAAATTCAACACCATCAGCATCTCCGGGTACCATATCATGGAAGCCGGGGCCGATTCCGTGCTTCAGACCGCGTTCACCCTGGCCGACGGCCTGGAATATGTCAAGGCGGCCCTGGCCACAGGCCTGGATATCGACAAATTTGCACCCAGGCTTTCCTTTTTCTTCGGCATCGGCATGAATTTTTTCATGGATATCGCCATGCTCAGGGCGGCCCGGTTTCTCTGGGCCGAACTGATGGGGCAGTTCAATCCCCAAAACCCCAAATCCAAGATGCTACGCACCCATTGCCAGACATCGGGATGGAGCCTGACCCAGCAGGATCCTTACAACAACATTATCCGTACCACCCTGGAATGTCTGTCCGCTGTGCTGGGCGGGACCCAGAGCCTGCACACCAACTCCTTTGACGAGGCCGTTGGCCTGCCTACGGAGCTGTCCGCAAGAATTTCTCGGAACACCCAGATTATTGTCCAGGACGAAACCCATATCTGTGACGTGGTGGATCCCCTGGGCGGTTCCTATTATGTGGAGACCCTGACCCAGAACATCATTGATGAGGTCAGAAAGATTTTAAAGGAGATCGAGGATCTGGGGGGCATGGCCAGAGCCATCGAATCCGGTATGCCCAAAATGCGCATCGAAGAGGTGGCGGCCCGGCGCCAGGCCCGCATTGACCAGGGTCAGGATGTGATCGTGGGGGTCAACAAATACCGGGTGGATGAGGAAACCCCCATCCCGGTCAGAGAGGTGTCTGAGGAAGTCCGCAACGAGCAGGTGGCCCGTCTGGAAAAAATCCGGAAAACCCGGGACAACGAAGCTGTGAAAAAAGCCCTGGATGACATCACCAGTGCGTGTGAAACCGGGGAAAATCTTCTGGCTGTCTGCCTTCCCGCTGTCCGGGCCAGGGCCACGGTCGGGGAGATCTCCGATGCCATGGAAAAGGTGTTCACCCGGTTTGTGGCCACCACCCAGTGCATTTCCGGGGTGTATGCTCAGAATGCGGATCCCGAGATCCTCGCATCCTTGCGCAAGCGCACCGCAGATTTTGAAAAAAAGACGGGCCGCCGTCCCAGAATACTTCTTTCCAAGATGGGTCAGGATGGCCATGACCGCGGGGTCAAGGTGATTGCGACAGCTTACGCGGATTTTGGGTTTGATGTGGATCTGGGCCCCATGTTCCAGACCCCGGAAGAGGGCGCCAAAATGGCAGTGGAAAACGATGTGCATGTGGTGGGCGTTTCCAGTCTGGCCGCAGGCCATAAAACCCTGGTACCCCGGGTGATCGAGGAACTTAAAAAGCAGGGGGCATCAGACATCAAAGTGGTGGTAGGCGGCATTATTCCGCCCGGAGATTATGATTTTCTGAAAAAAGCCGGGGCAGCCGGAATTTTCGGGCCCGGCACCGTGGTGACCGATTCTGCCAATCAGATCCTCAACATCCTGGGGGCGTAACCCATGCTGGATATGGACCAGGAAACACTGATCCAGGGAATCAAGGACAGAAACCGGCGTATGATCGCCAAGACCATGACGTTGATCGAAAGCCGGGTGCCGGGCCACCAGGAGATGGCGTCAAAGATCATGGAACAGATCCTGCCAATGACCGGCAATAGTATCCGTTTAGGGGTGACCGGTGTCCCCGGGGTGGGAAAAAGCACGTTTATCGAGAATTTAGGGGTCTATCTGGCCGATGCCGGCCACCAGGTGGCGGTCCTGGCTGTGGACCCCTCCAGCAAACGCAGTGGCGGGTCGATTCTGGGGGACAAGACCCGGATGGAAAAACTGGCCTCCCATGCCAACGCCTTTATCCGGCCCTCCCCGGCCGGAGATACCCTGGGCGGTGTGGCGGCCAAAACACGGGAGAATATGCTTGTGTGCGAGGCCGCCGGGTTTGACGTCATCCTGGTGGAAACCGTGGGTGTGGGTCAGTCTGAGACGGCCGTGGCTGCCATGGTGGATTTTTTCCTGGTGCTCATGATCGCCGGGGCCGGAGACGAGCTGCAGGGCATCAAAAAAGGGGTTCTGGAACTGGCGGACGGTATTGCCATCAATAAGGCGGACGGCGACAACCAGGACCGGGTGGCCAGGGCCAAAAAAGATCTGGAAAACGCCATGCACCTCATCCTGCCGGCCTCGGCTACCTGGCAGACCCCGGTGATGACCTGCTCGTCCATTGAGGAGAACGGCACTGTGCCTGTGTGGGAAAAAGTGCTGGAACACCAGAGAATTTTCAAGACGTCCGGAGAGTTTGACCTGCGCCGGAAAAGCCAGGCCCTGGAATGGATGTGGACCCTGGTGGAGGACGGATTGAAACAGATGTTTAAAAACAACCGGAAGATCAACGCGCAGATTCCAGTGGTGTCCAATCAGGTGGCCAAAGGAGAGATCTCTCCGTCCGCCGCGGCCCGGACACTGCTGTCGAATTTATAGTCAGTGGGGTCAGGAGCAGCTGATTGACTTTTTATTTTCAAAAGAAGCCGGTAAGCCAGGACTGATTCCACCCCAATAACAAAGGAAATGGTAAATGAAGATACATGAATATCAAGCAAAACACTTGTTTGCTCAGTACCAGGTACCGGTGCCTGAAGGACGACCGGCCTTTTCCGTGGCAGAAGCGGTGTCGGCGGCCAGAGAACTGGGTGGATATCCTGTGGTGGTCAAGGCCCAGATCCATGCCGGGGGCCGGGGAAAAGGCGGCGGTGTCAAGCTGGCCCACTCCGAAGAAGAGGTGGAAACCCTGGCCGGACAGATGCTGGGCATGACCCTGGTGACCCACCAGACCGGGCCGGAAGGCCGGACCGTGAAAAAGCTGTTTATAGAAGCAGGGCAGCAGATCCAGAAGGAGTTTTACTTGAGCCTGCTCATGGACCGGGCCACGGCCACTGTGGTGATCATGGCCAGTAAGGACGGGGGCATGGATATTGAGCAAGTGGCAGCCACAACCCCGGAACGGATCATCAAGGTCCATGTGAATCCGCTCATGGGGGTTCAGGGATATCAGCTGCGGGAGGTCGGGTTTGGCCTGGAACTTCCGTCGGCAGCCATGAAAGGATTTTCTTCCCTCCTGTCCAGCCTTTACAAATTCTTCATGGCCAACGACTGTACCCTGGTGGAGATTAATCCGTTGATCCTGACTTCGGATGATCAGGTCATGGCCCTGGACGCCAAGGTGGATTTCGATTCCAACGCCCTGTTCCGGCACAAGGACCTGCTGAAACTGCGGGATCTGGACGAGGAAGATCCCATGGAAGTGGAAGCCTCTAAATACAATCTCAATTACATCAATCTGGACGGCAATGTGGGCAATATTGTCAATGGTGCCGGCCTGGCCATGGCCACCATGGATATCATCAAAAATGCCGGGGCCCGCCCCGCCAATTTCATGGATGTGGGGGGCGGGGCCTCCGCCGAACAGGTGGAGAACGCGTTTCGCATCATCCTGGCGGATACCAAAGTCAAGGCCGTGCTCATCAACATTTTCGGCGGAATTCTCAGGTGTGACGTGTTTGCCAGAGGGGTGGTGGATGCTGCCAAGAAAACCGGCGTCACTGTGCCGGTGGTGGTGCGTATGGAGGGCACCAACGTGGAAGAAGGCCGACGAATCCTTTCGGAGAGTGGATTGAACCTGACCAGTGCATCAGATCTGTCTGATGCCGCCAAAAAAATCGCAGCAGCGGTGAACTAAAGGAGAGCAGGGTTGTGAGTATATTTGTAAATAAGAACACAAAAGTACTGGTCCAGGGGATTACCGGCAATGAAGGCAGTTTCCACACCAGACAGTGCATGGCTTACGGGACCCGCGTCGTGGCCGGCGTGACCCCGGGCAAAGGCGGACAGGCCATGGACGGCGTCCCGGTATTCAATACCGTGGCAAAAGCCGTACAGGAGACAGGGGCGGATGCATCATTGATTTTTGTACCCCCACCGTTTGGAGCAGATGCCATCATGGAGGCAGCCGATGCCGGGGTATCTCTGATCGTGGCCATCACCGAAGGCATCCCTGTCCTGGATATGGTGAAAGTTAAAAATTTTCTGAGCAGTAAAAAGTGCCGCCTCATCGGGCCCAACTGTCCGGGCATCATTACCCCGGATGAGTGCAAGATCGGAATCATGCCGGGGATGATTCACAAAAAAGGCCATGTCGGCGTCGTGTCCCGGTCCGGGACCCTGACCTATGAGGTGGTGGACCAGCTGACCAGACTCGGCATGGGCCAGTCCACCTGCATCGGTATCGGCGGAGACCCGGTGAACGGCACCCATTTCATTGATGTGCTGTCTGCATTTGAGGCAGACCCGGAGACCCATGGCATGGTGATGGTGGGAGAGATCGGGGGCAGTGCCGAGGAAGAGGCTGCCGCCTATATCAGGGCCCATGTCACCAAGCCGGTGGTGGGATTCATCGCAGGGCTCACGGCCCCGCCGGGCAGGCGTATGGGGCATGCCGGTGCTATTATCTCCGGGTCCAGCGGCACCGGAGAGGCCAAAATCCAGGCGTTCAAAGAAAATGGCATCCATGTGTGTGAGAATCTTGGGCGTATCGGACAGATCTGCAAAGAGACATTTTAGCTGACCCTGGGGTCGGCCTGGACCATAAAAGGAGGTTACCATTGGAAAGTTATATCATTGAGGAAAACAAACCGAGAAGCAGCCGGCTGCCGGCCCGGCTGGATCTGGCCCAGAGCGGCACAGGCCTGATCCTGGGGCTGTTCATGTGGGTGCACATGCTTCTGGTGGGCAGCATCATCCTGGGCAAGGATGCGTTTGACTTCGTGGCCAAAACCATGGAGCTGGCGTTTCTGTCCGATACCGGGCACGGGTATCCCATTGCCGTATTTTTCGCAGTATCCGGGGTCTTTACCCTGTTTATCGTTCATGCGCTGTTAGGAATGCGCAAATTTCCCATTTCATGGCGTCAGCACCGGATCATGAGAGATCAGATGCAGATGATGAAACATACGGACACCAACCTGTGGTATATCCAGGCGGTGACCGGATTTATCATGTTCTTTGCCGGGTCCGTGCACCTGTATACCATGCTCGTAAATCCCGGCAGCATTGATCCGTTTTTATCGGCACACCGGGTGGTATCCGGGAATTACTGGTTCCTTTACCTGATCCTGCTCATATGCGTGGAACTGCATGCCACCATCGGTCTGTACCGGCTGTGCATGAAATGGGGATGGTTCACGGGTACGGATGCCAGAACGTCCCGCAAAAAGCTCAAAAAGGTGAAAAACCGCCTGACCATTTTTTTTATGACCATCGGGTTTCTGTCCCTGGTCATGTTCATTATCATCGGTATCCAGAACCGGAGCAATGCCGGCGAACCCTATCCGGGAACCGCATATCAGAAGGCATCCCATGCCGTGCTGGAGAAATCCACATCAGAACCGGATGTTGAACAGGTGGCACCGGCTGCTGAATCCGAAGCCGCCCATCAGGCGGACACATCCCATGACACCCCTCCGGCAGCATCAGAAGAAGTGTCAAGCCATGCAGCAGCGGTGACCCATGACATGGCTGATACTCATGAATCAGCATCCACGCATGAACCGGCGGATTCTCATGAACCGGTCGCGGCTCATGAAGCGGGAGCCACCCATAACAAGGCGGAATCCCATGACGCAGCATCCGCCCTTGACACGGTGGAATCCCATGCCGCCCCGGCTGCCCATGACACAGCCGATGCCCATGGTGCAGGCACGGATCATGAGACAGAACCTGTGCCGGAGACCCCATCGGATGAGGGGTCCCATGAAGCGACCCTGCCTGCCACTGAAACTCATTAAATCATAAGGATTTCTCAATGAAAGTTATATATACGGATTCACTTGTCATCGGCGGCGGCCTGGCCGGACTCAGGGTTGCCATAGCCGCCATGCAGCGGGGGTTTGACACCATTGTCCTCTCGCTGATCCCTGCCAAACGGTCCCATTCCGCAGCCGCCCAGGGCGGCATGCAGGCCAGCCTGGGCGCCTGTATTAAAGGGGAAGGGGATGATGAAGATGTGCATTTTGGAGACACGGTCAAAGGCAGTGACTGGGGATGCGACCAGGATGTGGCCAGAATGTTTGTCAACACCGCCCCCAAGGCGATCCGCCAGCTGGCGGCCTGGGGCGTTCCCTGGTCCCGGGTCAGGGGCGGGGACCGGGAGGTGATCATCAACGGGGAGAAAGTCACCATCACGGAAAAACATGAAGCCCACGGTCTGATCTCGGCCAGAGATTTCGGGGGCACCAAGAAATGGCGCACCTGCTTCACCTCGGACGGCACCGGACATACCATGCTCTATGCCATGGACAACAAGGCAATCCAGCTGGGGATTCCGGTGCATGAACGAAAGGAAGCGGTCGCGTTGATTCATGAGGACGGGGTCTGTTACGGGGCCATTGTGAGGGATCTGATCACCGGTGAGCTTGTCGCTTATGTGGCCAAGGCCACCACCATTGCCACCGGGGGATACGGCCGGCTCTATTCAGTGTCCACCAATGCCGTGATCTCCGAGGGCATCGGCACGGCCATCGCCCTGGAAACCGGGGTGGCCACCCTGGGGAACATGGAAGCGGTCCAGTTTCATCCCACGGCCATCGTGCCGGTGGGCATTCTCACCACCGAGGGGTGCAGAGGAGACGGAGGCCTTTTACTGGACAAGGATGGATACCGGTTCATGCCCGATTACGAGCCCGACAAAAAAGAACTGGCCTCCAGGGACGTGGTGTCCCGTCGCATGACCGAACACATGCGGAAAGGCAAGGGTGTGCCGTCTCCTTATGGGGACCACCTGTGGCTGGACATCACCTTGCTGGGCAGAAAACACATTGAAAAAAACCTGCGGGAAGTCAAAGAAATATGTGAATATTTTCTGGGCATTGATCCGGTCAAGGAATATATCCCGGTGCGGCCCACCCAGCACTATTCCATGGGCGGAGTGAGAACCAGAGCCACCGGCGAGAGCCCCACCCTCAAGGGACTGTTTTCCGCAGGGGAAGCGGCGTGCTGGGACATGCACGGGTTCAACCGCTTAGGGGGAAACTCCGTGGCCGAAACCGTGGTGGCCGGCATGATTGTCGGGGAATTTGTGGCCGATCATTGCGAGGCCAGTTCCCTGAATGTGTCCACATCCACCATCGAGCATTTCCTGAAAAAAGAGGAGAAAAAGATTGCAGATCTGCTGATCAGAGATTACGGGGAAAATCCCTATGAACTCAAAGCCGAGATGCAGCAGATAATGATGGACAAAGTGGGGATTTTCCGGAACGGGCCTCATCTGGAACAGGCGGTGGAGGAATTGCAGGTGCTCAACCAGCGGGCTCGAAGCATTGCCCTGCGCAACCGGATCTCGTCTGCCAACCCGGAACTGGTGGAAGCCATCCGGGTGCCCAAGATGATCAAACTGGCCCTGTGTGTGGCCTATGGTGCGATGCTCAGGACCGAAAGCCGGGGCGCCCATGCCAGGGAAGATTATCCGGAAAGAAACGACAGAGACTGGCTCAAACGCACCCTGACCACCTGGCCGGATGAGCGCGCGGACCTGCCCGAGGTTTCCTATGAAAACCTGGATGTCGTGAAAATGGAGATGCCGCCCGGCTCCCGGGGATATGGCGTAGACAACACCATCCATCATCCGGACACGGAGAAACGGCTGGCTGAAATCGAGGAAATCAAGAAAGCCCATCCGGATGCAGACCGGTTCGAGCTTCATCAGCTGCTGAATCCCACACCTATTCCGGAAAAATTCAAAGGCAAAAACGAGCGTATCGGCAGGGGGTACAAATAATGGACGAACAGGCAAGAGTGTTGAAATTTCAGATATTCCGCTACAACCCTCAGAAAAAGGGGGACAAGCCCCGTATGGTGACCTATGAGGTGACCGAAGCCCCGGGCATGACCATATTTATTGCGTTGAACGAGATCCGGGAAATCCAGGATCCATCCCTTCAGTTTGATTTTGTCTGCCGGGCCGGGATCTGCGGGTCCTGCGCCATGGTGATCAACGGACAGCCGGACCTGGCCTGCCGGACCCTGACCGCCAAGTTTCCGGACGGGGAGATCACGCTGCTGCCGTTGCCCGGATTTGAACTGATCGGGGATCTGTCCGTGAACACGGGCAAATTCATGCGGGCCATGAGCGAGCGGGTGGAATCCTGGATTCATGACAAGGAAGCAGATCTTGTCAATTATGATGAACTTGAAGAACGCATGGACCCGGACGTGGCCGATCAAATCTATGAACTGGAACGGTGCGTGGAATGCGGTGCCTGTGTGTCTGCCTGCGCCACCAAGCGGATGCGGCCTGATTTTCTGTCCGCTGTGGGATTCATGCGCCTGGCACGGTTTGCCCTGGATCCCAGAGACAAGCGGACGGATGAGGCGTTTTACGAAATCATGGGCAATGATGACGGGGTGTTCGGGTGCATGACCCTGCTGGGGTGTGAAGACTATTGTCCCAAGGACCTGCCCCACCAGACCCAGATCGCGTACCTGCGGCGCAAAATGGCGATGGTCAGATGATGATCAGACCAGAAATCAAAAAGGTGACCTATGACTGAATTCAACTATGATCCGCTGTTTCCCCTGGGCGGGGACTCCACCGAATACCGCCTGCTGACCAAAGAATTTGTCAGGACCAAGGAGTTTGAGGGCAGTGACGTGCTGCTGGTGGAGCCTCAGGCACTGACGCTTTTGGCCCAGACCGCGTTCAAGGATGTGGCCCACCTGTACCGGACCGACCACCTCAAGCAGCTGCAGGGGGTGATGGAAGATCTGGACAGTTCGGACAATGACCGGTACGTGGCCATGGAGCTGTTGAAAAATGCAGTGATTGCCGCAGAAAAAGTGTATCCCATGTGCCAGGATACGGGTACCGCCATTGTCATGGCCAAAAAAGGCCAGCAGGTGTGGACCTGGTCTGATGATGAAGAAGAGCTGTCCAAAGGGGTGTTTGAGGCGTATACCCACAATTACCTGCGCTATTCCCAGAACGCACCTTTGACCATGTACCAGGAAACCAACACGAAGACCAACCTGCCGGCCCAGGTGGATATCGCCGCAGTAAAGGGAGATGAATACCGGTTCCTGTTCATGGCCAAGGGAGGTGGCTCTGCCAACAAGACCGCTTTGTTCCAGATGACCAAGGCCGTGCTCAAGTCCGAGGAATCTCTGTTGAACTTTATGACCGAAAAGATGAAGGGACTGGGCACGGCAGCCTGTCCACCGTATCACATCGCGTTTGTGATCGGCGGGACCTCGGCGGAGACCAACCTCAAGGCCGTGAAACTGGCCTCGACTCGATACCTGGATGCCCTGCCCACCAAAGGCAGCGATACCGGACATGCGTTCCGGGATATGGATCTGGAGGAAAAGGTGCTTGCCCGGGCCCAAAATTTAGGCCTGGGGGCCCAGTTCGGCGGAAAGCATTTTGCTCTGGATGTCCGGGTGATCCGTATGCCCCGGCACGGGGCCTCGTGTCCCATCGGCATCGGGGTGTCCTGTTCCGCAGACCGGCAGATCAAGGGCAAGATTACGAAAGACGGCATATATCTGGAACAGCTGGAAGAAAATCCGGCCCGGTTTCTGCCGCCAGGGGAATTGGAAATGGCGCCTGCGGTGGAAGTGGACCTCGACCGGCCCATGAAAGAGATTTTGGCTCAGCTGTCCCAATACCCCGTGGCCACAAGGCTGTCGCTGACAGGGAAGATCGTTGTGGTCAGGGACATCGCCCATGCCAAGTTCATGGAAGGGTATGAAAACGGCGAAGGCCTGCCCGAGTATATCAAAAACCATATCATCTACTATGCCGGTCCGGCCAAAACCCCGGAAGGGGAAGCCTCCGGGGCTTTCGGTCCCACCACAGCCGGCCGCATGGACCCGTATGTGCCCGTGTTCCAGAAAGAGGGTGCTTCCATGATCATGCTGGCCAAAGGTAACCGAAGCCAACAGGTGACCGATGCCTGCAAACAGTACGGCGGATTCTATCTGGGATCTCCGGGCGGCCCTGCCGCCCGTCTGGGAAAGGATTTCATTAAAAAAGTGGAACTGGTGGAGTACGAAGAGCTGGGCATGGAAGCGGTTTACATGATCACGGTGGAGAATTTCCCTGCCTTTATCCTTGTGGATGACAAGGGCAATGATTTTTACGCCGGCCTGCTCTGATCCGTTCCGGACGTTTGATAACAGGCAGACAGATGACCCACATGATCAAGAAATACTGGTTCTTCATGGGCATGGCCGTCATGGCCGGGCTGGCGGTTGCATTGCCGGAAATCGGCCCGGTGATCAAACAGTACCATATCCTGAATATCGGCATTTTCCTGGCGTTTCTTCTCACGGGCATGTCTCTGGAAACATCCAGCGTACTAAAACAGATTAAAGACATCCGGGTCCTGGCGGCGGCCCTGGTCTCCTCGCTTGTTTTTTTTCCGGCGGCGGCTTTTTATGCGGCCCGGTTTTTTTTAGGGGCCTGGCCGGATTTTGTCATGGGCGCCCTCATCATCGGGGCCGCGCCGGTCACCGTGGCCTCGGGGACGGTCATGACCGCAATGGCCGGCGGCAACGTGCCGTTGAGCCTGTTCATCTGCATACTGGGCAATTTTGCCGCCATTCTGACCATCCCGTTCATGCTCAACCTGATCCTGGCCTTTGACAGTACCGCCATTGACCTGCCCATTCTCCAGATGCTTTTGGGACTGATGCTCAAGGTGCTGCTGCCCACCCTGATCGGCCAGGTGCTGAGGCCCCGGGTCAAACACAGGCTTGCCTCCCACAGGACAAAGATTTCCATTTTCAATCAATGCATCGTGCTTCTGATCATTCTCAACGCCCTGGCCAGTTCCATGGAGAGCATCCTGGATGTGGGCCCGGTGCTCTTCCTGGTGCTGACATTCATGGTCGGCCTTCATGTGTTCATGCTGGTTTTCAACCAGTACCTGGCCAGGTTCATCGGCCTGGATCTGCCGTCCATCGCCGCATTCACCATCCACACTTCCCAGAAAACCCTGACCGTCTCCTATCTGGTCTGGGCCGGTTATTTCGCCGCCGCCTATCCCATGGCCCTGATTCCTGCCATTGTATATCACCTGACCCAGATGATCATGGATACGTTTGTCGCCCATAGGTTCGGCAGGGTGATCCGCAGCCGATCATCATGATTCACCCTATAAAAACCGCATCCAAACAAATCAATGAAAAATTGTCAGGCAAGGATTCAAAGATGAATGATTTAAACACACACGCTTTAAACGACTATGTTCAATATCCTGAAACGGAGATGGTTCAGCGCTCTGCACAGTTTTTGAAAAACATGGCCGCCCGTCGGACGATACGTGATTTTTCAGACAAACCCATCTAAACCCTTTCTTGAAAAAGCCCCTTACCTGATAGTGATTTTTTCGCAACTATGCAATTACAACGGAAACGGTCAAAAAACAGCCCATTACTATGTTACAGAATCTGTGGGGATTGCCACTGGCATGCTGATTTCGGCACTCCACCTGTCTGGTCTTGTCACACTGACCTATACCCCTGCCAACATGCGGTTTTTGAATCGGATTCTGTATCGTCCCTCCCATGAAAAACCCTTTATGATCCTTGTGACGGGATACCCTGAAAAAGATGCAAAGGTGCCGGTTATTACCAAAAAGACCCCGCAGGAGATCATCACTTTTTTTGGTTCGAAGCGTTCTTAAAACATCTCTGTGATGACCTGGCCGAGACGGCAGATCCGTCTGAGATGCTGGCAGAAACAGGGGCAGCTGGCCGAGGCGGTGATAAACCGACTCAGCCGGGGGAGAGTCGGTTCTGTCCATCGGGTCCGTCAGTTCTTGAATTTCTCCTTCTGAAAGGGTATGGTATGCCGTAAAAATAATTCAGCGTGACACCTGAAAAAACGATCCCGGAAACCGGGAACAACCCCATTAACCCAACAGGAGGAAACACCCCATGACCACCCAGGAAAATCTGGCGGCTGCGTTTGCCGGCGAGAGTCAGGCCAACCGGAAATATCTGGCGTTTGCCAGAAAAGCGGAAGTGGACGGCCTGCCCCAGCTGGCCAAACTGTTCCGGGCCACGGCAGAAGCGGAAACCATCCATGCCCATGCCCATCTGAAAGCCATGGATGGCATCAAAAGTTCGGTGGAAAACCTGAAAACGGCCATTGAGGGCGAGGCCCATGAATTCAAGGAGATGTATCCGGAGTTTCTGGAGCAGGCCAGAAAAGAGGGGAACCAGAAAGCGGAATTTTCCTTTGCCTATGCCCTGGCCGTGGAAGAGATCCACCACGGGCTTTATGAAAAAGCCCTGGCAGCCGTGGAGGCGGGCAATGATCTGCCGGATGCGGACATTTATGTGTGTCCGGTCTGCGGCAATACTGTGGAAGGTCAGGTGCCGGACATGTGCCCGGTGTGCAGCGTGCCCGGCAAGAAGTTTACGAAAATCGAGTGATCAAGACACAGGCAGGGGCCGGCGGCATGACCGGCTCCTGTGCCGTTTTGGGCCATCAGATGATCCGGTTCACGCCGGTGGCAATGTTGTAGCAGTAATCGCCCATTTTTTCGTAGTTGGATACCAGGGCGATGAACAGGACTCCGGTATCCACGGAACATTCTCCGCGCCGCAGGCGGTCGATGTGGTGGTAGCGCATCTCTTCCCTCATCTGGTCGATCATGTCTTCGCAGGCCAGGGCTTTCTGGTAGAAACCGTCTGATTTTTCCCGCATTTCATCGACAATCATTCCCAGAAATTCAATCACTTTGTTGGAGATGTCGGTCAGATCTTTTTTGGCCTGGTCACTGAACTCAATGTCGTTGTCATAGATCCGTTCCAGAATTTTTGACACGTTTTCCATGGAGTCCCCCAGACGTTCGATATTGTTGGTGATCCGCATCATTTCAGAGATTTCCTTGGCTTCCGGCTCGTTCACATCTCCCTGATAAATGGTGGTCAGGTAGGAGATGATTATCTTCTGGCTGTCATCCAGAAATTCTTCCACCGGTTCTCTTTCTCCCAGGATGTCGTCGTCCCTGGTCTGAAGGCAGAAAGACAGTTTTTTCAGGTTCGTGTAAGTAAACTCAGTGATCCGGATGATTTCTCCCTTGACCCGGGCCAGGGCACCGATGGGGGAGTCGATAAATCCGGCATCGAATTCCGGCAGGCCATAGCGTTCCCTGGTTTTTCGTGGTTTGGGGGAAATCCAGATGGTCAACTGCACCAGCCGGGGCAGGAAGATCAGGAAAATGACGGCGTTTATCACATTGAAAAACGTGTGTCCATTGGCAATGTACCGGGCCACATTGACATATTCGCCATTGACGGTATGGGTGACCGGGCCCGTTCCCATTTTAAAGGTGAGCAGTTCGACAATGCTCGTGAACCAGGGGAATATCAGCAGAATGATCCCCACCCCCGCGACGTTGAATATGGTATGGGCATTGGCGGTGCGGTGGGCTTCCACATTGTTGGATCCCAGGGTGGCCAGCTGGGCCGTGATGGTGGTGCCGATGTTTTCCCCCAGCACCAGCCCCAGGGCCGTAGAATAATCCAGAAGCCCGGACCCGGCAAGGGTCATGGTCAGCCCCACTGTGGCGGACGAGGATTGCACCGCCACGGTCAGGGCTGCTCCCATGAATACGCACAGCAGCAGTCCCCAGATCGTCTGGGTGCTGAAAAGGGTAAAGAATTCCACAAACTGGGGATTGGATTTGATGGGAGACAGGCCGTCCTTCATCACGGTCATCCCGAAAAACAGGAGCCCGAATCCCAGAATGATGTCACCGATATACCGGTATTTTCTTTTTTTTGAAAAATATTTCAGGCTGACACCGATGGCAATGGCCGGAAGGGCGGCTTCAGTGAGTTTAAAGGCGATCATCTGGCCGGTGATGGTTGTGCCGATATTGGCACCGATTACCACCCCTACCGCCTGCTGCAGGCTCATGATGCCGGCGGTGGCAAACCCGATGAGCATCACAGTGGTGGCGGAGGATGACTGAATCAGTGCCGTCACACCGGCACCGGTGGCGCATCCCATGAACCGGTTGGAGGACATGGCCTCCAGAATCCGCCGGATCTTCTGGCCGGCCGTTGCCTGGAGCCCCTCGGTCATCATCTTCATGCCCAGAATGAACATGCCCAGTCCGCCCAGGGTGTGGATCAGAATCCCTAGAAATTGCAAAACATATCACCCATCATTATAAAACCTTTGATCACCATCTCACCATATGCTCATATTTTTTGCGTTTCATATATAATGGCGGGTCAGGAATTTCAAGGATAAACCGGTATTTTGTGTATCACAAGTTGCTTTTTTCAGCCCTTGCCTGCCCGGCAGCTGACTTGTGCTTGCCTGTCCGGGCATAAGTTGATATGAAAAGACTCAGGGTAAGATCTGTCAACTATCCATCACCCCGACAAGGAGCGGCCATGGCGGACTCAAATCATTCCAACTGGGAAGATCGGCTGATATCCCCCAGAAATGTCTTGAATCATATCAAACCCGGGATGACGATTTTCATCGGTACCGGACCGGCAGCTCCCAGGACCCTGATCAAGACCCTGCTGGACGTGGACAGCCACAATATCCGGGATCTCGAACTGGTTCAGCTGGCCGTGCTCGGAGACACGGTGCTGTCCCTGGACCGGCTCAATGCCCCCAATCACCGGCTGAAAACCTTTTTTTCCGGGTATGTGGCCTGGGACACCATTTCCTCCGGCCAGGTGGACCTGATTCCGGCGTTTTATTCCGAGATTCCCCGGGTCATCAAGTCCGGAAAACTGGATATTGATGTGGCCCTGATCCAGATCACACCGCCGGATGACAATGGGTACTGCAGCCTGGGTGTAGCCGTGGATGTGGCCAGAGAAGCCATCGAGCGCGCTTCTCTGGTGGTGGGGGAGATCAACACGGCCATGCCGTTCACTTACGGAGATACCTTTGTGTCCATAGATGATTTCGACCTGCTGGTGAGATCCAAAAGTGAACCTGTGGTGTATGATCTGCCGGAAGTGACACTGACCATCGATCAGGTGGCCGCCAATGTCGCGTCCGTGATCAAGGACGGGGACTGCCTGAGTTTTTCCTTCGGTCCGCTGTTCGAGGCGCTTGTTCCCCATCTGACCAGGAAAAAAGACCTGGGAATCCATTCCCTTTTTTTTACCGATGCGCTGGCCGAGCTGGTGAAATCCGGGGCCGTGACCAATTCCAGGAAATCCCCGTTCCGGGGAAAATCGCTGGTTTCCTATGCCCTGGGAACCAAGGAGCTGCATTGCTGGCTTCACCGGAATCCATTGGTGGAATTTCAGGGGATCGACTGGGTGTGCAGCTCCCGGTTCATTGCCAACAACCCCCAGTTCGTGGCATTGTATGAAGGTCGCAAAGTAGATTTGCTGGGCAGTGTGGCCTTCCCACTCCTGGGCGCGGTGATCACAGGGCCCGGAGAGGCCATCGATTTTTTCAGAGGCGCTGAAGCTTCCACGGACGGCACCACCATCATCGCCTTGCCAAGCAGGGATGAAAACGGCAAACCCAATATTCTTCTCAGCCTTCAGAAATATGGCAATCAGCTGCGTATGCGGGAGTCCGTGCACATGATCATTACAGAATACGGGGTGGCCAACATGAAGTGGCGGAGCCTGCGGGAGCGGGCCCAGGCACTGATCGACATCGCACATCCTGATGACCGCCAGTACCTGATCACCCAGGCCAGAGACCGCAAACTCATCTATGCCAACCAGATTTTTCTGCCGGAATCGGTTCACCTTTATCCGGCCCATCTGGAAGAGACCAAAATTTTCAAAGGGGGCATTCCCATAAGGTTTCGGGCCATGAAACCGTCGGATGAAGAGATGATGCGCCGGTTTTTCTACCGGTGTTCCAAAGAGATGATTTTCTACCGGTTCTTTTATTCCGTCAAGACCATGGACCATGACAAGATGCAGGCGTATGTGAATCTGGACTATAAAAAGGAATTCTCTATTGTCGGGCTGTATGAGGAGGATGGCAATCAGAAAATTATTGCCGAAGCCCGGATGGTCAGAGAAGAGCGCACATATTGCGGGGAGGTGGCGTTTCTTATTGATGAGCGCTTTCAGGGAATCGGGGTGGGGTCCTATCTGCTGTCCCGCCTGATCGGGCAGGCACGGCAACTGGGGTTTAAGGGCATCATCGCCCAGGTACTGTCCGATAATCAGCCCATGATCAAGGTGTTTGAGAAATCAGGTCTGCCCATGGAAGCGAGCCTGAACAGCGGTATTTATTACGTGAAACTCAATTTTACTGCGTGACCGGACCATTGAATCGCAGCACCGCTTCAATCAGATGAATGGCGCCGGTTTCAAAATTTTGTGACATGGTAAAGGGAAACCGGGCCGCTGTGTCGCCAAACACCAGGTGAGGCCCCAAAGGACGGGGGCTATTCATATTTTTCTGAGTTTTCCGGGCAAATTCCCTGGCTTTCTGCCAGTACCTCTCCCCGATAGCGGTGGCATCGGTAAACTGTTCCACTATGAATCCCTTGTCTGTGAAAACGGCCAGCAGGGATTCCCGGGGTTCCAGAAACGAGATGTCCGCCGAGGCGGCCCATGGCACCGGCAGGGCAAGGCCTGAATGGCGGCCTGTGACAATTTCGTGCAGCACCACGGTGCCCCCGGGCTTGAGGTGACGGAGAAACTGCTGGACCGCCGCCGGTTTGTCTGAAATGTTCATCAGGATATGCTGGCACAGGATCATGTCAAAGGGACCGATGGTTTCGGGCAAAGCAAGAATGGAGCCGGCCTCAAACTGAACCTGTCCGTCAAGGCGTGTGCGCCGGGTCAATACCCGGGCCGCCTCAATATAGTCCGGGGACAGATCAATGCCGGTCACCCGGCATCCAAATGTGGCTGCCATCAGCCGGGAAGCCCCGCCCAGGCCGCACCCGGCATCCAGCACATGAAAATGAGCAGGCAGCTCCAGTTTTTCCAGCAGCGCTTCGGTTCCCCGGATCCCGCCGGTGTGAAGCTGGTCCACCGGAGCCAGATCCCGGACATCGATCTGTTGCGGATTTATTCCGGCAGCAGTCAGCCCGGCATCGATTTTTCCAATCAGGTTTGAGGCATGATAATGGTCGCGGACGATGGACTCCATGGGACAGCACTTCCATAATAAGGACGGGGGGTGTTGCCGGATTTTGCAACACCTCCCGTCTTCGGGGTTTCAGGATTTGAGTTCAGGCAGGTCGGCAAAAAAATCCAGGGCTTCCGGATTTTTCAGCGCATCCTTGTTCTTGACTTCTTTGCCTTCGAGCACTTTTTTGACGGCCAGTTCTACCTTTTTCATGTTCAGGGTATAAGGAACGTCCGGACAGGGAATGATCTTGGCGGGCACATGCCGGGGTGAGGCATTGGCGCGGATGTCGGCCCGGATCTTTGCTTCAAGATCCTCGGTGAGGTCATACCCCGGCGCCAGCTTCACGAACAGGATGACCCGGACATCGTTATTCCATGACTGGCCCACCACCACGGAATCTTCAAGCTCGGGCATGGCATCCAGGCGGCGGTAAATTTCCGCAGTGCCGATGCGGACCCCGCCCGGGTTCAGCGTGGCATCGGACCGGCCGAACATGATCACCCCGCCTCTCGGGGTCACCT
This sequence comes from Desulfotignum sp., assembly GCA_032250905.1. Taxonomy (GTDB): domain Bacteria; phylum Desulfobacterota; class Desulfobacteria; order Desulfobacterales; family Desulfobacteraceae; genus Desulfotignum. The sequence goes on from JAVVEQ010000002.1 coordinate 135,330, forward strand.
TGATGAAATCTCCATGGGTCCAGATGCCCGGGAATTGGTCAAAATACGCGGAATGGTATTTGGACCCGTCCTCGTCCCCCCAGAAATAGATGGGCATGGAAGGGAAGGGGGCCGTGCACACCAGTTCGGCCTGCTGATCCACCACAGGCTGTCCGCTGTCGTCAAAGGCATATACAGCCATGCCCAGGCCTCTGCATTGAAGTTCACCGGTATACACCGGGCCCATGGGATTGCCCAGAGCAAAACACCCGTTAAGATCCGATCCGCCGGAAATGGAGGCCAGCTGCAGCTCGGGTTTGACATGTTCGTAAACAAATACAAAGTTTTCGTCTGACAAAGGAGATCCGGTGGACAGCACTGATTTGAGCGGGGCCAGATCAAACTGTTTTCCCGGCTTTACCCCGGCATTTTTCAACGCTTCGATATAACCGGCGCTGGTGCCGAACACCGTGATTTTTTCCTGTTCCGCCATGCGCCACAGGGCATCCGGCCCGGGGTGAAAGGGGTTGCCGTCATACAGCACCAGGGTGGCACCCACAGACAGGCTGGCGGTCAGCCAGTTCCACATCATCCATCCGCAAGTGGTGAAATAGAAGATGGTATCCTCTTTTTTCAGGTCCGTGTGGAGCACCAGTTCCTTTTTCTGGTGGAGCAGAACCCCGCCGATGCTCTGAACCATGCATTTGGGCAGGCCGGTGGTACCGGATGAATACATGATATAGAGCGGATCATCAAAATTCATCTGGACAAAATCAATTTCAGTGGCGGAGGTGTCCTTGAAATCCGCATAATGCACCGCATTGGGCAGAGAACTGATATCCGGTTTATCACTGATATAGGGCACCACCACGATTTTTTGGATGGAGGGCAGTTCCGCAACGATACCGGCGATCCTCTCGATGGAGGAGAGCGGTTTGCCTTTGAAGAAATACCCGTCTGCGGTGAACAGCACCTTGGGCCGCGTCTGGCCGAACCGGTCCAGGACCCCTTTGATGCCGAAGTCCGGAGAACAGGAAGACCAGATGGCGCCCAGGCTGGTGGCGGCCAGCATGGAGATGATGCTTTCCGGCATGTTGGGCACAAACCCCACCACCCGGTCCCCGGCCACGACACCCATCGCCTTGAGGGCGGCTGCCGTTTGAGCCACCTCATTATACAGCTGGCTGTAGGTCAAGGTCCGGCGCACGCTATCTTCTCCTCTGAATACCAGCGCGGTCCGGTCATTTCTGAACCGGAGCAGGTTTTCAGCAAAATTGAGCGTGCATCCCACAAAAAATTTCGCTCCCGGCATTTTATCCTTGTCCTGAATCACTTTTTCATAGGGAGCAGATACCTTGATGTCCAGAAAATCCCAGGCCTCAGTCCAGAAATCTTCCAGGTTTTCAACAGACCATTCCCACAGGGGGGTATATTCAGTGAACTGTTTGTCGTACGTATCATTCACCCGGGTCATGAACCGGTACATGTTGGTGGACTTGATCCGTTCTTCAGACGGCTCCCACAGTTTTTTGGGCATGGATGCTACCTCCTTGATTCAGACTTATTCATAAAGTACCGCCAGAATGGTGGCCTTGTCGGTTTTTGCGGTCAGGTAGTGCGGGGTGGTGGACAGATAATAGGCGGAATCCCCCGGTTCCAGATCATAGGATTCCTTGGCAATGGTCAGGTTGGCGACGCCGTCCAGAACATAGATGAACTCTTCGCCGTTGTGAACGGAAATCTCTTTTTCCTCGGCTTTTTCCAGCTGAACGATCAGCGCTTCCATATGCCGGCCATGCACTTCCGGTGCCAGACTCATGTATGCGTACACGCTTTTTTTGCTGGTCTTGGAGGCGGATCGGGCCACAGGCTTGCGTTCATTTTTCCGGGTAATGGAATACAGTTTGGTACCCATGCCGGACACCAGCCGGCCCACGGCCGCATCCAGGGCCTTGGACAGTTTCATGACCATTCCCAGCTGGGGCTTTTCCCTGCCGGATTCAATGTCTTCCAGGCGGGCCACTTCAAATCCGGTGAGATCGGACAGATCCTGGAGAGAAATGCCCCGTTCCTCCCGAAGCTGGCGGATCCGGTTGCCTACTTCATCCACGGACCGCCCGTTGTCATCTTCGATGTCTCCGGTGAGGTCCTCAAAATAGTCCACGTTGATATGGGGAACTTTATCTTCCTTTTCCATTCCATCTCCTTTGTTTAAAAGTTATTCCGGAAATTTCTGATCCGGGGCTTCTCCCAGTTTTTCCTTGAGTTTGGCCAGGCCGGGGCGGGCATATTCCATATGACCTTCCGTCAGGGTCCTGCCGTTGATGATGGCTTCACTTCGCAGCCGGTGGCCCACTGTTTTTTCCAGCTGTCTGCCCAGCCACAGGATCCGGTCCACATCGTACCCATGTTCTATACCCATTTCATCGATTTGTACAAGGGTATCTTCCAGGCAGACCAGCCCCACATACCGGGGATCGTCATAATAATAGTCGCCCGTGCCCTTGATGGGCCGGTCATCCAGAAAATTGGCCGGCTGACCGCCCAACCCCCCCAGCGTACACTCAAAATGACAGATGCCTGCCTGAAGCGCCGCCAGGGTAGAAGCGGATGCCACCCGTTTGGTTTCATGAAAATGGGCAATGTGCAAAGAGGCGTCCGGGATTTCATCCAGGATCATGGAAAAATACCGGTACACCTCCGGGGCCGAGGCAGATCCGTCATGGTCGGCATGCTCGATGTCCGATGCCCCGATATCCAGCCAGTGTTTGGTGAATGTCACCGCATCTTCCAGTTTGGTGGCCCCGCCGATGGGAGATCCCCAGATGGTGGATACCGTGCCGCACATCTTTATGCCTGCATCCCTGCATTTTTTGATGCACCGTTCCGCCTCTTTCCAGTAATTGGGCAAGCTGGTGCCGGAATTGGCAAAATGGTGCTGCTCTTCAGTGGAAACCATCATCAAAACCCGATCCGGGCCCACACCCCGTTTTTTGAGTGCAATGGCCCGGTCCACGGAAGGCTCCCGGATGGTGATGGCGGTCAGGGTCACATCCTTCATGTCAATGCCTTTTCTTGCGGCACGGGACACAAAACTGTCCGATCTCAGGTGTGCCAGCAGTTCTTCGGCATCGGCAAACTGGGGCATGTTCCTGGGATTACCCAGGTTGGTGACTTCGATGTTGCGGCATCCGGCAAAAATCAGTTCTTCCAGATACGTGATCTTGGCCGGGGTGGAGATGAATTTTTCCAGATGCTGAAATCCGTCTCTGACCGTGATGTCGCCGATGGTGACTTTTCTTGGCATCCTCGGGAAAATTTTCCAGTAATCATATTCTGTCATGGGTCGTCTCCTTAATATAAGGAATTTATGATATGGCGGCCCTGATAGGCAACCGTAAAAAACGGCAAAAAAGTGTTTTCCACATCCCCTAAAACCTGAAATTGCCAAAAGAGGGGTCGGGGACAGGATGGATCAGGCTGACCTCAAGTGCCATGGCCAGCCACTCCCGGATCTCATGAAACTTGAGAACCCGGTCATTGAACAGGCGGGCCGCACAGAAAAACGGAAGGGCCTCGCCCTCATACTTGTCGATCATTTTCTGCTGAAATGCGGCGATCTCGTCCGGCGTCATGGGGATGCCCGTGGCTTTTCGCTTGGCCTGCTCAATGCTCAACAGGACTCCGCCCGCGCTTTTTCCGCTCATGACCCCGGTTCTGGCCCGCATGGTGGAGAACAGGAAATTCGGGCGGTAGGCCCGGCCGCACATGCCGTAATTGGCAGCCCCGTTGTCCGGACCGATCACCAGCTGGATCCGGGGGACCTGGGCGCAGGAAACCGCCCGCACCATGTCGGCCCCGTATTTACCGATGCCGCTGTGCTCGGATTCCGATCCCACCATATAGCCCGGCGCGCTCTGGATGAACAGGAGCGGGATTTTTTCATACGAGCATCTCACCACCCATTCCGCCACTTTTTTGGCAGCCTCGTGAAAGATGATGCCCGCACCGTTGGAGCAGATCACGCCCACGGGCAATCCTTTAATACGGATTTTACCGGTGAGGATGTTGGTGCCGCGGCCCGGGGCAAAATTCTTCTTGGCTTCGATGAATTCAGAATCATCGGCAATGGCCTGAAGAAACGCGTGGCCTTTGATGCCATGATGGGGAGATGCGGGCAGCACATCGTATACAGCCGATGGGTCGGTTCTGGGTTCTTTGGCCTCATACCGGTGCAGATTCAGGGTCTGGGGCCGGGTCAAAGACAGCAGTTCCCGGACCTTGATAATGGCCTGGGCCTGGTCGGAACACATGTGATCAGCCCCGCCTGAAACCTGTGTATGGACCCTGGCGCCGCCCAGATCCTCAGCGGAAATTTCCTCGCCGGTGGCCATCTTCACCAGGGGCGGACCTCCTAAGAAGGAAAAGGACTGCTTATCTATCATGATCGATTCACAGGCCATGAAAACGATATAGGCCCCGCCGGCAGTGTTGCCCCCGGTGCTCAACGTGACCTGGCGAAGCCCCATGGCAGACATCCGGGCCATATTGTAGAAAATGGAGCCGAAATGCTGGTCATCCGGGAACACATCCGCCTGCATGGGCAGGAATACACCGCCGGAATCAGCAATATACACGCAGTTGAGCCCGCATTTTTCCGCGATGGCCTGGGCCCGCATATGTTTTTTCAAGGTGATGGGGAAATAGGTGCCGGCCTTGACACGGGAGTCATTGGCCATGATCATGGTCCAGTTGCCGTGGATTTTCCCGATGCCGGTAACAATGCCGGCACAGGGTACATCCTCCACCCCGGGGTATCCCATGCCGAATCCGGCCAGCATGGACAGTTCAAAAAACGGAGTACCGGGATCGATGAGATCCGTGATCAATTCCCTTACCGGACGTTTGCCGCGTCTGGCCAGGTTGTCCACCGCCTTCTGCCCGCCGGGCCAGGCTGCTTTTTCCCGCATGATTTCCAGCTCTTTTTCCTGGTCTTCCCAGAAGGTTCGGTTGTCGGTCATGGGTTATCTCCCTTTATATACGGGTTTGCGTTTTTCCCTGAACGCGGTCAGGCCTTCGATGCGGTCTTGGGTGGGAATGGTGACCCGGTAGGCATTGGATTCAATGGCCAGACCTGTGGACAGGTCGGTCTCTATGCCTTTGTCAATGGCGTATTTGGCCATTTCCACGGCAATGGGGCCGGTTTCGGCGATCATGGCTGCCATGTCCAGACAGGTGTCCATGAGTTTTTCGGGCGGTGCCACCGCATTCACCAGGCCGATGTTGAGCGCTTCTTTCGCATCCACCCGCCGGCCGGTGAAGATCAGTTCCTTGGCCTTGGCCACACCGATGATCCGGGGCAGCCTCTGGGTCCCGCCGCCGCCCGGAATGATGGCCAGCCGGGTTTCGGTGAGCCCCATGACAGCGGTGGCGGAGGCGATGCGGATGTCCGATGCCAGGGCGATTTCCGTGCCTCCGCCTAAAGCGATGCCGTTGACTGCCGAGATGACCGGCATTTTCAGGTTCTGGATGGATGTCAACAGGTTTCGTATGGTGACGATGAACTGTTTGACCTGGTCCTGGGTGAGGGTGGCACGCTCCTTGAGATCTGCCCCGGCGCAGAACGCCTTTTCCCCGGCCCCGGTGAAGATGACACACCGGATCGTATCGGAGAACTGCAACGTATCGATTTCGTCTCTGACCGCGTACAGCAGGTCAAAGTTCAGGCAGTTCATTACGGCCGGCCGGTTCAGCGTAAGAATCGCGGCCTGATTTTTTTCCTCCCGGATGAGCAGGTCTTGTGTTTTATTCATGGTTAACACTCCATTCCGGCCTCAGCAGCCGATATATCTCGAGATGACAAGTCTCTGGACCTCGGAAGTGCCTTCACCGATTTCCAGCAGTTTCTGATCCCGGTAAAAACGTTCCACATTGTACTCCTTCATCAAGCCGTATCCCCCGTGGATCTGCACGGCATGGTCCACCACCCGGCTCATCACTTCGGAACAATAGAGCTTGCCCATGGCCGCCTCTTTTTCAAAGGGCCTGTGATTGGATTTCAGCCAGCAGGCCTTATACAGCAGGTTTCTGGCACATTCAATTTCCATGGCACAGTCCGCCAGCTTGAAGGCCACGGCCTGGAATTTGGAAATGGGCTGGCCGAACTGTTCTCTTTCCCTGGCATATTTGAGGGCCAGGTCATAGGCGCCCTGGGCACCGCCCAGTCCCATGGCGCCGATGGACAGCCGGCCTCCGTCCAGGGTGGCCAGCATCTGGTGGAATCCGTCCCCTTTTTTGCCCAGGATGTTTTCTTTGGGCACGCGTACATCGTCAAAATACAGTTCTGCGGTATTGGAGGCCCGCCACATCATTTTTTTGTGCATGGGTACGGCTTTGAATCCCGGGGTGCCTTTTTCCACCAGGATACAGGAGTATTCAGGTTTGCCGTTGTCCCGGGTGCCAGTCACCGCCTGCACCGTCACGCCTAAAGTCATGTCGCACGCGGCATTGGTGATGAAAATCTTGGACCCGTTGATCACCCATTCATCTCCTTCCAGCACGGCCGTGGTCTTGCTGCCTCCGGCATCAGACCCGGCCGTGGGTTCGGTAAGCCCGAATCCCCAGAGTCCTTCGCCGTTACACAGTTTGGGGAGGTATTTCTGTTTCTGTTCCTCAGTGCCGAAATAATAGATGGGCCCGATGCCCAGGGAGTTGCCCGCTGCGATGGTGGCGGCCTGGGACCCATCAATGCGCGCGATTTCTTCGACGGCAATGATATAAGAGATATAGTCCATTGCCTGACCCTCATAGCTTTCTGAAACAAACATGCCGAAAAGCCCGATTTCGCCCATTTTTCGGGTCAGATCTTCGGAGAACTCTTCCTTTTCATCCAGCTCTCCCGCGATCGGGGCGATTTCCTTCTGGGCAAACTTTCTGACTTCCTTACGAATCATCTCCTGCTCTTTGGTAAGGTCAAAATCCACCCTGCGCCTCCTTGTTTTTGTGGGTTATTAGAATGTGTCTTCTTTCTGCAACCGGTTCTGCCATCAAAGCCCGACAAGATGAAAGGAAAAAACTGATCGAGCGCTCAGTCTATTTTATTCGGATACTACATTTATAGAAAATGAAATGTCAATATTTTTTTGTCATGCCGGAGCAAGAAATTATTTTTTTGCTTTTTTTTATTGATGGGGTGTCATAAAATGAATTCATGAATGCGTGCGAGTCAAGACATTCGCATTCTGACCGTGAATCCGCAACCTGATAAAAGGAGGTTTGTGATGGAATTAAAAAAGATATTAAATCCTGTGGACGGGTCTTCCCACTCCATTAATTCCACCCGGTATGCCATTGATCTGGCCAGGAAATTTAACTCTCACATTCTTTTGCTGCATTGTCATGCACGATTTCCTGTGGTGTTGTCAGAACCCTATTTTCAGCAGGCCATCGATGAAATCATGAAATCATCGGAAGACCTGGTGAAGCCGTATGAAGAGATGCTTGAAAAAGCCGGTGTGTCCTATGAGACAAGGATTCTGGAAGGGACGCCGGGCACCCACATCGCGGAAGTAGCCAGAATAGAGAAAATGGACCTCATCGTCATGGGTTCCCGAGGGGTCTCGGACCTGGCCGGGCTGTTTTTAGGCAGTGTGGCCCATCAGGTGCTCAATAAGGCGGAATGCCCGGTGTTCATCACCAAGTAACGCATCCGTCCCGTTTCGACCCGGTATGGTTATTGTTTGTAACCGATCATGCGCAGAAATCCTTTTCTTTTTTCGACGTCTGCGTCGTTTTCAATGCCTTTGGAGGAAAACCCGTCGATAACACCCAGGATCCCACGACCCTGATCAGTTTCTGCCAGAATGACTTCCACGGGGTTGGCAGTTGCGCAATGGATTCTGGCCACTTCCGGAACGCTCTGAATGGTGTTGAGAATGTTGATGGGAAACATGTCCCGCATAAAAATGATAAACGAGTGCCCGGCGGAAAGGGCATAGGCATTATCCCGGGCCAACCGGGTCAATCCCTCATCCGTGCCGCTGAACCGAACCAGGCATTCCATGGATGCTTCACAGAATGCCACCCCGAATTGGGCGTTGGGGACAGTACATACAATGGCCTCATGAATATCTTCAACGGTTTTGATGAAATGGGCATGCCCTAAAATGAAATTCAACGATTCCGGATTTTCGATGGCCATGGTTTTCAGTTCCATAAAAAACTCCTTTCTGTATGGGGTGATGGTATATTTCTGAATGAACTCTTTTTTTCAGACTATTTATTTTACCGCAACCTCATTGTAAAAAAAAGTTCAAATACGGGTGCTGTCTGTGTGGCAATGTTTTGCTTGACAACCGTATGAATTCATGCAAAGTAGTATGATTGAGCGCTCGTTCATATCAGGAGCTGCAGGGCGGCCGCAGGGTTTGCCTATCAAGGATGCCCCGGAAATCAATTAAGGAGTGGTGCGGTTGTGGCAAAGGACAGGAAAAGAAAACAGCGGGTAACCGATCCTGAGGTGCCCACTCAGATCAAGAATCCGGAGCTGGTCAAAGAACGGCGGCGGCACATCATCGATGCCACAGTTACACTGTTTGTCGACCACGGGTACCATAAAACCACCACCCGCATGATCGCCAGGGCAGCAGGATTTTCCATCGGTTCCCTGTATGAATATGTCAGCTCTAAAGAAGATCTGCTGTATCTGGTATGTAAAACCATCCATGAAGAGGTGCAGAAGGCGGTGGAAGAAGCCCTGGCAGACAGCACCGGGGACAGGGAGATACTGGCCCGGGTGATTCGTCACTATTTCAGGGTGTGTGACAACATGGCCGACCATATACTGCTCATGTACCAGGTGACCCAGTTTTTGCCCCGGAAATGGCAGGAACGGGTATTGACCAATGAATTGAACATCACAGAGATTTTTATCTCCACCTTGAACCAGATGTCAGGAAAAAACAGTTTTCCGGTGTTGGATGAAGACATTGTCAATCTTGTGGGACATAATATTTCGGTATTGGGACAGATGTGGGCGTTCCGTCGCTGGCATCTGCAAAAGCAGTTCACGATTGACCAGTACATCGCCATCCAGACCGATTTTATTCTCGGACTCATATTTTAAAAGGAGCCGTTATGACTCAGGAAATTCAGCCTTATACGCCGAAACATGCCATCAAGATCGTTACTGCCACCTCTCTGTTCGACGGCCATGACGCCGCCATCAATATCATGAGACGGATTCTCCAGGACACGGGCGCGGAAGTTATTCACATCGGCCACAACCGGTCGGTCAAAGAGGTCGTGGATGCCGCCATCGAGGAGGATGCCCAGGGGATCGCCGTTTCCAGCTATCAGGGCGGGCATATGGAGTATTTCAAATATATGAAAGACCTGCTGGTTGAGCAGGGAGCTTCCCATGTCAAGATTTTCGGCGGCGGTGGCGGAGTGATCATCCCTTCGGAAATGGCGGAGCTGCACGCATACGGCATCACCCGGATCTATTCACCTGAAGACGGCGCAAAAATGGGCCTCCAGGGAATGATCAATGACATGATGCGGTCTATGGATGCACCGTGTGTGGATTTTGACCGGCTGGATCTTGACCGGCTGAATGTGGACAACAAGCTCACCATCGCCCGGTTCATCTCTGCGGTCCAGGAGGCCAGTGCCAATGATCCCGATCGACTGGAACAGATCCTGGCAGCCCTGGCCCCGCTGGCTGCGTCAAAAAACATTCCGGTCATCGGTCTCACCGGGACGGGGGGTGCGGGAAAATCCTCTCTGACCGACGAGCTGATCATCCGGATCCTGAGGGATCTGCCGGATGTGACCATTGCCGTGATCTCCTGTGATCCCTCACGCCGCAAGACCGGCGGTGCCCTGTTAGGTGACCGGATCCGCATGAATGCCATTGACAGCGAACGGGTGTACATGCGGTCCCTGGCCACCCGGCGGTCCCAGACCGAACTGCCGGAATCCCTTCCCCATGCCGTGGGGGTGGTTAAAGCGGCCGGATTTGACATGATCCTGGTGGAAACCGCCGGTATCGGCCAGGGGGATTCCCGGGTGGTGGACCTTGTGGATGTGTCCGTGTATGTGATGACCGCGGAATACGGGGCCCCTTCCCAGCTGGAAAAGATCGACATGCTGGATTATGCAGATATCGTGGTGGTCAACAAATATGAGAAAAAAGGGGCGGAAGACGCCCTGCGGGATGTGAGAAAACAGGTGCAGCGCAACCGCAAGGCCTGGGACAGGGCCCCGAAGGAGATGCCGGTTTACGGCACCATCGCCTCCAAGTTCAATGATGACGGCCTTACCGCTTTTTATCACGCACTGCTGGATCAAATCAATCAGACAAAAGGTTCCGGGTTTGACTCATCCATTCCCCGGACCGATGTCAGGGAATCCTCGTCCAAGACCATCATCATTCCCGGAGAGCGCACCCGGTACCTGGCGGAGATTGCAGACGCCGTAAGGCAGTATCACCAGGCCACTCAGGCCCAGGCCGGCGCTGTCCGCCGGCGCTGGCATCTGGTTTCGGCCCTGGAAGAGCTCGAGGCCCAGGCCCAAGATATGGACCAGGCCTTGGCAGGGTTGAAACAGGCCCTGGAAGATTCTCGAAACCAGGTGGAACCGGAAACCGATGACCTGATTGATCAATATGAGACCAGCGCCCAGGCCTATGAAAAAGACGAGCTGGTCTACCAGGTGCGTGACAAGGAGTTCCGGGTGCCGTTGTACACCCGGTCCCTGTCCCATTCCAAAATTCCCAAGATCGCCCGGCCCCGGTTTTCCGATCCCGGCGATCAGTACCAGTGGATGCGTAAGGAAAATTTTGCCGGTCAGTTCCCCTATACCGCCGGCGTGTTTCCGTTGAAACGGGCCGATGAGGATCCCACCCGGATGTTTGCCGGAGAAGGGGGGCCGGCGGACACCAATCGCCGTTTCAAGCTGCTCTCTTCCGCCTATCCGGCCAAGCGGTTGTCCACCGCTTTTGACTCGGTAACCCTGTATGGGTTTGACCCGGACCGGCGGCCGGATATCTATGGCAAAATCGGCACCTCCGGCGTAAGCATCTGCACGCTTGAGGATGTCAAAGTCCTGTATGACGGGTTTGACCTGTGCGCCCCCAACACCTCGGTGTCCATGACCATCAACGGCCCGGCCCCTATGATGCTGGCCATGTTTTTGAATGCCGCCATTCATCAGCAGCTGGACAAGTTTGAAAAGGAACATGGCCGAAAACCCGATGAAAAAGAGACCGCTGAACTCAGGGCATTTGCCCTTTCTTCGGTCCGGGGTACGGTACAGGCCGACATTCTCAAAGAGGACCAGGGCCAGAACACCTGTATTTTTTCCATTGAATTTGCCCTGAAAATGATGGGGGATATTCAGCAGTATTTCATCGATAACCAGGTGAAGAACTTTTATTCCGTGTCCATTTCCGGCTATCACATTGCCGAGGCCGGAGCCAATCCCATTACCCAGCTGGCATTGACCCTGGCCAACGGGTTCACATATGTGGAATACTATCTGTCCCGGGGTATGGATATCGATGAATTCGCCCCGTCCCTGTCCTTTTTCTTTTCAAACGGCATGGAACCGGAATACACGGTGATCGGCCGGGTGGCCCGCCGCATCTGGGCGATTGCCATGCGGTACAAGTACAAAGGCAATGACAAGTCCCAGAAACTCAAATATCATATCCAGACCTCGGGTCGTTCCCTGCACGCCCAGGATATTCAGTTCAACGACATCCGCACCACACTGCAGGCCCTGTGCGCCATTTACGACAACTGCAATTCACTGCACACCAACGCCTTTGACGAGGCCATCACGACCCCGTCTGCGGAATCGGTGCGAAGGGCCCTGGCCATTCAGTTGATCATTAATCGGGAATGGGGCCTGGCCAAAAATGAGAACCCGCTCCAGGGATCATTCATCGTGGATGAACTCACCGATCTGGTGGAAGAGGCCGTGCTGGTAGAATTCGAGCGCATCACCGAGCGGGGCGGGGTGCTCGGCGCCATGGAAACCGGATACCAGCGGGGTAAAATACAGGAAGAGTCCATGTATTATGAGCATCTCAAGCATTCGGGCAAACTGCCCTTGATCGGCATCAACACCTTTGAGGATCCGGATGCGGATTATGCGGATATGGCCAACCACCTGGAGCTGTCCCGGGCCACGGAAGCGCAGAAAAACGCCCAGCTGGAACGGCTGGATGCATTCAAGAAAACTCATCAGGATGAACAGGAAGCGGCCCTGAAACGCCTGCAGCAGACGGCTTTGAACGGTGGCAATATGTTTGCGGAGCTCATGGAAACCGTCAAGGTCTGTTCTCTGGGCACCATCACCGGGGCCTTGTACGAAGTCGGGGGCAAGTACCGCCGGAACATGTAAAGCCCCGGTTCAACCGGCTGGAAAACACTTGCAAAGGACACAGACAGCTGATACATTGCAGCTGCAATATAGCGAATAATGACAGAAAAGCACAAGGAGACCGATTCATGCAGAATGCAGTCATTGTCAGTGCCGTCCGAACACCTCTGGGCAGTTTCGGCGGGACACTGAGCACCATGGGCGCCACCGATCTGGGGGGTCTCGTAATCAAGGAAGCCATTGCCCGGGCCGGTATCGAATCATCCCGGGTCAATGAATGCATCATGGGGATGGTGCTGCCCTGCGGGTACGGTCAGAACCCGGCCAAGCAGGCGGTGGTCAAGGCCGGACTTCCCTGGGAAGTGGAAGCTGTTACCGTGAACAAGGTGTGCGGTTCGTCACTGAAAGCCGTGATGCTGGGGGCCCAGGCCGTCCAGTGCGGGGACGCCGATGTGGTGGTGGCCGGCGGCATGGAGACCATGAGCAGGGCGCCGTATTACATGGACAAAGCCAGGTGGGGGCACCGCATGGGCCCCGGCCGTATCGAGGACCACATGATTCATGACGGGTTGTGGGATATTGTCAATGATTTCCACATGGGCATGTCCAATGAACTGTGTTCGGAACGCTGGGAGGTATCCCGGGAGGACCAGGACCGGTATGCCGCTGAATCCTACCGCCGGGCCTGTGAAGCCGTGGCATCGGGCCGGTTCAAAGATGAAATCCTGCCGGTGAACGTGCCCCAGCGCAAAGGGGACCCCAAAGTATTTGACACGGATGAGTGCCTCCAGGAAACCTCGTTCGACCTGCTGTCCAAAATGAAACCCGCCTTCAAAAAAGACGGGGTCGGGACTGCCGGTAATGCCTCCATCATTTCCGACGGCGCATCCGCGGTGGTCGTCATGAGTGAACAGAAGGCAAAGGAACTGGGATGTCCCATCCTGGCACAGATCGGTGCCCAGGCCTCCTATGGTATTGACATGAAATACGTGCTCATGGCACCCATTTACACGATTCCCAAAGTGTTGAAAAAAGAAGGGATCAGCATTGGCGATATCGAACTGTTCGAGATCAACGAGGCGTTTTCCGGAACTTCCGCGGCTATCAACAAAGTGCTGGAACTGGATCCGGCAAAAGTCAACGTCAATGGCGGGGCCGTGGCACTGGGGCATCCCATCGGTGCGTCCGGTGCACGGGTCCTGACCACGCTTTTGTATGAGATGGAAAAGCGCGACGTGCATCAGGGGCTGGCCTGCCTGTGTTTAGGCGGTGGAGAAGCGGTGGCCCTGGTTGTTCGTCGGTAATTCATCCGTTAACCCATGAAAAACAGGAGAAAAAAATGGATATACACACATTTGGTGTGATTGGTGCCGGCCAGATGGGCAACGGCATCGCACAGGTGGCGGCTGCTGCCGGTCTGTCAGTTATCATGAGTGATATCAAGCAGGAGTTCTGTGACAACGGAATGGCCACCATCACCAAAAACCTGGACCGGATGGTCAAAAAAGAAAAGATCAGCGAAACAGACAAGACCGCCATCCTTGACCGTATCACCACCACCACGGATCTGAACGATATGGCAAAAGTGGATTTTCTGGTGGAAGCAGCCGTGGAACGGGAAGATCTGAAATTCAACATTTTCAAGGATCTGGACAGGATCTGTCCGGAACATGTGATTTTGTCCACCAACACCTCTTCCATTCCCATCGGTCGTATTGCAGCCCAGACATCCCGGCCTGACAAGGTTATCGGCATGCATTTCATGAACCCGGTGCCGGTGATGAAGCTGGTAGAGGTGATCCGAAGCATTGCCACCTCGGACGAGACCTTTGATATTACCTGGAAACTGTCTGAAAAATTCGGCAAGACACCGGCTCAGGCGAGTGACTATCCAGGGTTTATTGCCAACCGGATTCTTCTGCCCATGATCAATGAAGCGGTGTTCTGTCTGTATCAGGGGGTAGGTACGGTAGAAGATATCGACACGGTGATGCGCCTGGGCATGAATCATCCCATGGGACCCCTGGCTCTGGCCGATCTTATCGGGCTGGATACCTGCCTGGCCATCATGGAAACCCTGTATGACGGTTTCAAGGATTCCAAATACCGGCCCTGTCCCCTGCTCAGAAAATATGTGGAAGTGGGCTGGCTGGGCAGAAAGACCGGCAAAGGCTTTTATGAATATTGATGAACAACTGTGTAGTATCGTTCCAAGCCAGGAATTGAGCGCCCGGATACATGATTTTCAGAACCGGTTGAATCACCAGGGCCTTGACGGGACACTGGTGATTCAGAAAGCCGACCTGTTTTACTATACCGGTACCACCCAGAATGGATGGCTTTATGTTCCTGTTGAAGGGGACGCCGTATTCATGGTGTTCAAAAATGTGGAAAGGGCACGGGCCGAGACCCATTTGCCGGTGATCCCGGCCCTGAGCCCTAAAAAAATTCCGGGAATCCTGATGGATCAGGGCCTGGATCTGCCCGGAAAACTGGGCATGGAACTGGATGTGCTGCCAACGGCCCAGTATCTGATGTTTAAAAAGATTTTCAACACTTCTTCCATTCAGGATGTGTCCTTTGAGATACGGTCTCAGCGGGCGGTGAAATCTGAATATGAAATTCAGTGTATTCAGCGGGCCGCCCTTATGGCGGACCGTGTGGCGGAACAGGTCAAGAAACTGATTCAGCCCGGCATACCGGAGATCGAACTGGCCGGTCTTGTGGAAGCGTATGCACGAAAACTGGGCCATCAGGGACTGATCCGCATGCGGATGTGGGACAGCCACCTGTTTTACGGACATATCATGTGCGGGGCCGGCGCTGCCGTGCCCGGTGCGTTTGCCTCACCCACCGCAGGCGCCGGACTCAATCCCAGTATCGGCCAGGGTCCGGGCAGGGATGTGATCCGTCCCAATGAACCGGTGCTGGTGGATTATGTGTTTTCACTGGACGGATATCTGGCGGATCACGCCCGGATTTTTTCTCTGGGCCCTTTGCCGGATGAACTGGAAAAAGCCCAGGAAGCCATGCTGTCGATTCAGGAAGCAGTGCGTCAGGCTGCAGTCCCGGGTGCTGTGACAGGGGACCTGTATGAGCAGATGATTGCCATGGCAGATGATCTGGGGTATGGGGATTATTTCATGGGGGCGTTCCATCCGAGAATCCGTTTTACCGCCCATGGTCTGGGAATTGAACTGGATGAATTTCCGTTCATCGCCCAGGGGCAGACCATGGTTTTGGAACCGGGCATGGTCATGGCCCTGGAACCAAAAGTGATTCTTCCGGGCAAGGGGGTTATGGGAATTGAGAATACCTGGCTTGTCACCGATACCGGACTGGAACGGTTGACCCGGTTTCCCGATACCGTGTGCGTGGTCTGACCCGGGACGACATATTAAACCCCAAAGGCCAGGGGTGAATTTACAGGACTGCGGACACCTGCAACACGTCCGAATACTTATCTGCCGTATTTGTCGTTAAACGAATTCCAGAAGTTTCTGTCTTTATCCTGCCAGCCTGATCCAAAAGATTTGTCGAAAAACGGTTTGAGTTTGGAAAACCATGCACCATACCCCTGATTCCCCTGGATTCGGTTCCGGATGACGTCGGCCACATGGGTGGGAAGATTGGCCAGCTCATCCTTGGGGATATAGGCGTCCGCCCCTTTTTTGATGGATTCTTTCAGGTTTTCCGGGGTCAGGGCATGGGCGGTCAGCATCAGAGCGGGGATGTCTTTTTCCCTGGCCAGGGCCAGGATATCATACCCCCGGACCCCCATGATATCCAGGATAGCCAGATCATAGGTGGATTCATCCAGCTTTTTCCGGGCGACTTCAAACGATTCCGCTGTATCCAGAATGCACATATCCATGAGTTCTTCAATGGTTTCCAGGATGTCGGGTTCGTCATCCAACACCAGGATACGGCGGTCTTTGATCAGGTCCTGTGTGGATATGTTGTCCAGATCAAATTTCACGGTTGTGACCGGGCAGTGGGCCTTGAGAATCACGTACCGGGCCGTGGATCCTAAAATGGCTTTTTGTGCCCGGGATTTTTTCCGGATTCCCAGAAAAACATGGTTTATATCATTTTCTTCGGCAAATTTTACCAGATCTTCTCCGGCGGACATGCCACGAACACTCTGCTGGCAGTCACATTCGATATTGGCATGCGCCAGAAGGCTTCTGGCAAAACCCAGGTTTTTCTCAGCCGTCTGGATATCGGCCTGTTTTTCTGAGGTTCCCCCTTCCATGGAAGTGATCACATGGACGAAGGCATTATGAAAAACCGCTGTATCCCGGGCCAGGGAAAGCGCAAGCCGTCCCTCTTCTCCACCGTCATATCCCACCAGAATTTTCATGTTGTGCTCCTAACTGTTAAAGTCTACATCCAGCGTTTTCGCCGTTTATAGGATTTTACTTCCTTGAATGATTTCCGTCCACCCCCTTTGGTAATGCCCATGTAGAATTCCTTGACATCCGGATTGTTCTGCAGTTCTTTGGAAGGGCCTTCCAGAACGATTTTTCCGGACTCCATGATATAGGCATAGTCGGAAACCGCCAAAGCCACCTTGGCATTCTGTTCCACCACCAGGATCGTGGTCTCAAGCTCTTTGTTAATTCGCTGAATGTTGTTGAAGATTTCCTTCACCAGCAGCGGTGCCAGGCCCAGGGAAGGTTCATCCAGCATCAGCATTTTGGGGGCTGCCATCAGGGCTCTGGCTATGGCAATCATCTGCTGTTCCCCGCCGGAACTGTATCCGGCCATGCGGTTGGTGACATTGGACAGCCGGGGAAAATGCCTGTACATCAGGTCATTGTCTTTTTTGATGGCTGCTGCCCCGTCTTTGCGGGTGATAGAACCCACGATGATGTTCTCGTTCACGGTCAGATGCTTGAACACCCGGCGGCCTTCCGGAACCATCACGGCCCCGAGTTTGACCACAGCGGTTCCCATCATATGGGTGGTGTCTGTGCCGTCAAAGGTGATATGGCCCTCCCGGATGGCCCCGTTCTCCGGCTTCAACAGTCCGGAGATGGCCCGCAGGGTGGTGGTTTTGCCGGCCCCGTTGGTGCCCAGCAACGCCACAATGCTGCCTTCGGTGACAGACAGGCTCACGCCCCGCAACACCTGGATGATGTCGTTGTAGACCACTTCAATATTGTTGACTTCCAGCAGATTTTTTTCCATAGATACTTTCTCTGGCTTGGGTTTGACCCTGCTGAAAGAGAAGAATCTGTCTCAGCAGGGTTGTTTCACTGTTTCAGGTTTGTCTGTTATCTGTCATGTGGGCCGTGTTTTTCAGGGGTATCCCCACATGGGTTAACGGGCGGCCCGGACTTTCTGGATGTACTGGGATTCAAAGGACTGGATCTTTTTGAATACCCCGTCCTTTGCCACATAAATGTTCTGGACATCCACACCGATCCGTTCGGTGGGAGAATAGGTCACCGGTCCGGCTGCGACAAAGGAGTCATAGTTCATTTTCTGCATCACTATGTACAGGTTTTCCCGGGTGACTTTCAGCTTGTCCGCCTTGGCCATTTTAATGGCTTCCGTGGCAATCTGGGCCGCCAGGATGCCGGCACCGTAATTGTGGGAGTTGGCGGCCTTGTCATCCCGGCCGTACCTGGCTGCCAGTTCCAGCTGTTTTTTGGCCCCCTCGTTGTTTTCCGAGGTCAGGTTGTAGGAATCGGCCCAGATGTATCCTTCGGTGGCAGTGCCGGCGAGTGCGATCAGGTCGGAGCCCCCGGTATAGTGGGCGCCCAGAAAGGTGAGTTTGCCTTTTTCACCGAACGTCGAGGCGGTGACGCCCAACCGCTGGGCATCGGTGAGCATGGTGGCCACCGGGGTCTGAACCGTGTGGCAGATCACATACTGAATCCCCTTGCTCTGAAGCCGCTGAAGCATGGCGGTGTTGTCCAGGTCGGTGCCGTGTTCCACCACTTCGATGATGTCAATTTTCAACCCTTCGGCAATGGCTTTCTGGGTGTCTTCCAGCGGTCCCCGGCCAAAGGCGGAGGGATGAATAAAAAAAGCGACTTTCGGAGTATCGCTCCCTTGGTGTTTTTCCGTGATATATTCCGCCAACCCCACGGCGTTTTCCGAATAGGTGGCCACGGGCATGAAGGTATAGTTGGCATCCACGATCAGGCCTTCATGGTAGGAGGCAGGAATCACCGGGATCTTCACTTCTTCAAAATCCCGTTTCAGCGCCAGGTTGCCGCCGGTGGCATAGCTGAGGAAAATCAGGATGCCGTCATCCAGAAATTCTTCAAAAAACCGCTTGGTGGTATCATTTTTATACTGGTCATCCCGGATGGGGCAGTCGATTTTGTCTCCGTCTCCCAGATAGTCGGTCTCATTGACAAACTTGAACCAGTCTTCCGCCCCTTTGGCATAAGGGTTCCCCGCATCGGATGTGGGGCCGGTGATGGCCAGAGACATCCCGAGTTTGTATGTTTTACCGGCACTTGCCGGCAGGGTGAATGCAAATACGAACACAATAACCAGAAATACGTTGAAAATTAATGTGGTTTTGCTTCTCATGATACTTGCCTCCTGTGGTTGGGGTTATGACCTGTAATATGTTTAAAGCTGGAGCGGCTGCCGCCACCGGTCAGTAGCGGAACGGCCACAGCTTGGTATAGGATTTGACAATGCGCCACCAGTTGGCGATGCCCCGGGGTTCATACATCAGGAACAGAACGATCACCAGACCAAAACTCAGGGGTTTCAACGCCGTAGCCACGTTGGGAGCGGAGGTCAGGTATTGCCCCACGAATTCAGAGAATTGTTCTACCTGGATGTCCAGGTATTTGATGGCCACCGGTCCCCAGAAAATGCCGTTCAGCGTGCCTAAGCCCCCGACAATGGCCATGGCCAGGTATCCGACCGATGCGTGCAGGGTAAAGGATTCAAACCCCACCCCCCGGTAAAGATAGGCATGCAACGCCCCGGCCACGCCGGCAAAGAATCCGGCCAGGGCAAAGGCATATACTTTGGTGAGTCCCGGGTTCATGCCCATGGCATCGGCGGCCCGGTCATTGTCTCTGACCGCCACCAGGCAGCGTCCGTATTTGGTTTTCATCAGATTTCGGACTGCGAATCCCAGGACCACCACCAGGGTCAGAACAATATAGTACCAGAACAGGTAATGGTCATTTCGGCCCACTTCCCCGGTGAGCCAGTGAACCCGTCCTATGTAGATGGTCTGGCCCTGGTTGAAAAAGCTCATGAACTGGATGAACCATTCAAAGATCATCTGGAACGACAGGGTGGCGATGGCCAGGTACAGATGCTTGAGCCGCAGGGCCGGCAGGCCGACGAACGCCCCGAAGGCCGCCCCCATGATACCGGAACACACGATGAGCACCGGCCAGAAATGGGTGATGAACATGTGGTTGTCCCCGATGACCTGGCTGAAGGAGGCCACGGTATATGCACCGATGCCCACGAACGCGGCATGCCCGATGGAGATCAGTCCTGCGAACCCCAGCAGCAGGTTCAGGCCCATGACCGCCACGATGGCGATCAGGATATTGTCCAGCACCAGCATGTACTTGTTGCTGATTTCAAACAACAGGGGCCACCCGAACAGAATGACCAGAAAACCGGTGAAGATGGTCCGGTCCAGGTGGGTGAAAAAAGTTCTCTGTTCTTCTTTATAGGAGGTGAAAAAATTTCCCGTCGCTAACCACCGATTCTGTGACATAGGCTACACCCGCTCGATTTCATGGATGCCGAACAATCCATGGGGTTTAAATAGAAGGATGATCAACAAAATGATATACGGCATGACATCACCGGTGCCGTTGAGCCCGAAATTGCCGTCCAGGTACCCGGAGGCAAACTGCTGGATCAGTCCCATGATGATGCCGGCCACCACCGCCCCTAAAATGGAATCCAGGCCGCCCAGGATGACCACGGGAAACACCACGATGCCAAAGGCGTGCAGGGTCTCGAAATTCAGTCCTGTGATGTTGCCGATGATGCATCCGGCGGCGGCTGCAGACAGTCCGGCCGTGGCCCAGGCCAGCCCGAACACCCGGGGGACGGATATGCCCACGGACATGGAACCGAACTGGTCGTCAGACACGGCCCGCATGGAAATGCCCACGGTGGATTTTTTAAAGAACCAGGAAAAGGCCCCGATGAGCACAAAGGTGATGATCACGCCCACCAGCTGAGTCCAGGAGATGGATACCCCTCCCACCACAATGGATTCGGTGGGCAGAAACGTCGGAAACGAAAAGTTCTCCGAGCCGAACGGGGTCAGATAGATCAGGCCGTCAAAAATAGATGCCAGCCCGATGGTGACCATGATCACCGAGATAATGGGCTCTCCGATCAGTCGGCGCAGAAAGATTCGTTCCACGCTCATGGCCAGAAAAAAGGTGATGAGCATGGATGCCAGGAATGAAAAAAAGATCGGCACACCGAGCCGGACAGTCAGAAAAAAAGTGATAAATGCACCCCCGGCAATGATCTGGCCATGGGCGAAATTGGCCACCCGGCTGGATTTGTAGACCAGTACCAGTCCCAGGGCGGCCAGGGCATAAATGGACCCCACCACGATCCCGCTGACTACAATTTGAAAAAAATAACTCATCAGACTCCTTTCACCGTGTAAAAAGCGATCCGGGTTTTCACGGAAGTGGTCTGTCCGTCCTGGTACTGGAAAGACGCTTCCACTTCTTTTTCAGTGATATTCTCATCATACAGGGCTTCATACAGCTCCTGGTACCGCTCCTGAACGAATTTGCGGCGAATCTTGCCGGTTTTGGTCAGCTCGCCGTCATCCACGTCCAGCAGCTTATAAAGCAAGGCAAACCGCTTGATTTTGAAGTGCTCTTTTTCCGCCCGGGAGTTGACATCCATCACCTGTTCCATGATCAGGTCGGCCACTTTTTCCTTTTTGGACAGATCCATATAGGTGGTATAGGACAACCCCCTGTCTTCGGCCCATTTTCCAACCACAATGGGATCGATGTTGATGAGAGCCGCCACGAAATCCTGCTGGTTGCCGAAAATGACCGCTTCTTTGATATACGGGCTGAACTTGAGGGCGTTTTCCAGGAACATGGGAGAAAACATATCTCCGGCCCGGGTGTGCATCACATCCGATACCCGGTCAATGACCACCAGGTGACCGTTTTCATCAATGAAACCGGCATCACCGGAGTGCAGCCACCCGCCTTCCAGCAGTTCCCTGGTTTTTTCCGGCAGTTCAAAGTACCCCGGCGATACCGATGGGGAGCGGGACAAAATTTCCCCGTCATCTGAAATTTTGCATTCCGTTCCCGGCAGGGGCTTGCCCACGGTTTCAGGCCGGATGTCACCATCCCTGTGCATGTAAGCAATCCCAGTGATCTCTGTCTGGCCGTAGATCTGTTTGAGGTTTACCCCGATCGCCTGGTAAAAGGTGAACAGCTCCGGTCCCAAAGCGGCCCCGCCTGTATAGGCACGGCGCAGCCGCAGCAGCCCGATCTGGTTCACCAGGGGCCTGAAAATCAATTGTTTTCCCAGCCAGGCTTTGAACCGGAGCCAGGCTGATAACGGCCTGCCGGTCATGCGGTATCCGGCCGCCTCGATGCCCACTTTGATGAAATAGTTGTACAACAGTTTGTTGAGCCAGTATGACTGGTCGATTTTCAGCCAGATTTCCGAACGGATCCCTTCATAAATTCTGGGGGCGCCGAACATGAAATGAGGACCGATCTCCTTGAGATCGGACATGGCGGTTTCTACGGATTCAGGAAAATTGATGGTGATCCCCGTGGCCATGGCCACGCCAAAGGAGTTCATCTGCTCCCCGATCCAGGCGAACGGCAGAAACGAGACATATTCATCGGTTTGTTCCAGCGGGTCCACCTGGGTGATGCGGACCCCCATGTTGATATAGTTGAGATGGGTCATCATGGTGCCTTTGGGCAGGCCGGTGGTGCCCGATGTCAGGCACAGGTGGCAGACATCCTCGGGTTTGCCCTGGTCCACCAGGGAATCAAACAGCGCCGGGTCTCTGGCATGGGCATCATCCCCCAATCTGAAAAGGTCCTGAATATCAATGTACCAGTCGTCCGTCATATAATCCCTCATGCCCCGGGGATCTTCGAAAATCACTTTTCGGACATTGGGAATCTGATCCCGCACCTCCCTCACTTTGTCCACCTGTTCCTGGTTGTCGCAGAACACGATGGACACCTTGAGATACTGGATGATCTGGGCGATCTCCGCCGGCATGGTGGTCTGATAGATGCCGGCGGAGATGGCGCCGATGGCATGACCGCCGATGGCCACGAACAGCAGTTCAGGAATATTGTCGGAAATAATGGCAATGGTATCCCCTTTATCGATGCCGATGGCTTTCAGGCCCATGCCGGTTTTTCTGACATACTCGTAATATTCTTCCCAGGTGTAGCTGTTCCAGATGCCGTAGTCTTTTTCCCGAAGAGCCGTAACTTTGGGGGTTTCAGCAACCCGCCATCTGAGCAGTTGGGGGATGGAAAATTTCAGCAGGTGTTCATTGTGACTCATAATGATTATTCCTCCCCGATATAGGCTTCGATCACTTTGGGATTGTTGGATACCTCATCTGGTGTGCCCGATCCGATGACTTCCCCGAAATCCAGGACATAGATCCGGTCGGAGATGTCCATCACCACCCCCAGATCGTGTTCCACCAGTACCACGGTGATGCTGCGTTCCTTTTGAATATCCATGACGAAACGGACAATGTCTTCTTTTTCCTGAATGTTCATGCCGGCCATGGGCTCGTCCAGCAGCAGAATTTCCGGTCCCAGGGTCAGGGCCCGTGCCACCTCCACTTTTTTCTGGATCCCATAGCTCAGGTTACCCACCAGGCTTTTTCTGTAAGGCTCCAGTTCCATGAAGTCGATGATATCTTCCACGTAGGCTCTGTTTTCTGCTTCCACCCGGGAAGCTTTTCCAAAGAAAACCGCGGCATGAAAAAAAGAATAGGTCAGGTTCTGGTGCCGGGCCAGCAGCAGGTTGTCAAGCACCGACAGGCCGGAAAACAGCTCCAGGTTCTGGAAGGCCCTGGCAATACCCATGTTGGAGATCTGGTGCGGGGAAGCATGGGTCAGGTCTTTGTCCTCATAGCTGATTTTTCCCGCGGTGGGATGGTAAAACCCGGAGATGCAGTTGAGCATGCTGGTTTTTCCCGCACCGTTGGGTCCGATGATGGAGGTGATCAGGCCCGGCTCAATGCTCATGTCCACATGGGACAGGGCCTTGAGCCCGCCAAAGGAAAGGGTCACGTCTGAAATGTTTAATTGCGCCATAAAGAATCCAAATGCTGTGGGTTATTGGAAAAAAAGCCTTTCAAATACATACACAGGTTGGGGTTTATGAGAACTGCTGTTTTATTTTTTTCCTGTCAACGGTGCCGTCCCCTGTTTTGGGAAGGTCGGGTATGAATTCCACATACCGGGGTTTTTTGTACCCGGCGATCATGGATCCGGTAAACCGGATCAACTCGTCCGGGGTCAGTTTTTTGTCCGGGTGCAGACTGCATACGGCTTTGATGCCTTCGCCGAATTTGGGGTCCGGTACGCCGAATACACACACCTCTCTGACGGCATCATGCTGCATGATGGCCTGTTCCACCTCTGCGGGGAATACGTTTTCACCGCCCGGCTTGATCAATTCCTTTTCCGCTTTTCTTCCTTTAAAAAACAGAAAGCCCTCTGAATCAATCATGCCCAGATCTCCGGTATGATGCCAGCCGTGACGGAATGTGTGTGCATTCAGGTCTGGAGAATTCCAGTACCCCTGGAACACCAGCGGACCTTTGACAAGTATTTCACCGGTTCCACCGGCAGGCAGGACCCGGTGAAAATCATCTGTAATTCGGATATCGACCAATGGTGAGACCGCACCGGCGGATCCGGGCCGTTCAAAATACGGGGCAAACGTGATCAGGCCGGACGTTTCCGTCTGACCGTACATGGTCCAGAAGGGGTTGCCCGTGGTGGTTTCCCATCTCTTGACCGTGTCGGGTGCATCCAGTCCGGCGGCAAGTTCAAGGCTTTTCAGATTGTATTCGCCGGCGTCAATCGCGTCTAAAAGGTGGGTTAATATGGGAGGGAAAGATCCTAAATGCGTCACGTTAAGGTCCTGGACAGTTGTAAGGGTCTGGATGGGGTCGAATTTTTCGAGAATGGCGTTTTTTCCGCCCGCCTGAAGGGTGGCCAGGGCCAGGTTCACGCCCATGATATGGAATAACGGCAGAATGTCTGCCACGCAGGCCGACGGTCCCAGACCATAATAATGGATCATCTGCAGATTGGACAGCAGGATGTTTTCCTGGCTCAACACAGCCCCCCTGGGTTTGCCCTGAACTGCTGCCGTGTGGATAATCAAAAAAGGGTCATTGCTCCGGCAGTCAACCGGCGTGAGCCCGCCTGGATCCTGGTACCATGAAGAGAGAGTTTCATCGGGACCGTCCACCACCAGGTGGTGCTCCAGAAACAGACACTGGGAAACCAGGAGTGATGCCTGGGGTGAGATGTCGCTGTCGCAGACGATAATCTGAGGTGTCGTGTCTTCGACAATGTGCCGGATTTCGCTGTCGGACAGTCGCCGGTTGATCAACACCAGCGTCAGGTTCAGTGCGGATGCGGCACCGAAAAGATGGAAAAAAACCGGATGGTTTCTGCACAGTATTGCCACACGTGTTCCAGAAGGCAATGAAGAAAGTCCCGCTGCCAGACGCAGGGTCTGGTCATACAGATCGGCAAAACTGATTTCCTGTTCACGCCAGTAGAGGGCAGTGTTTTTATTAAACAGCCGGGCGTTTTTTTCGTAAATGTCGAAAAAGCTTAACTGGTGCAGCTGGTTCATGAATCCCCCTTGGAAAAAGAGTTTGCCAAATCATGGGTTTCTATACTGTACGGGGCCAAAAAATCGTTTCAAATATCCGGGTTCAAGGCAGAACGAGCGCTCAGTCTCGCTACAATTTAAGTTGTAATTCAATTAATTCCAGTTTGTCAAAGAGTTTTTTCATATTTTTTTTCACAGGGAAAACTAATTGAAAATATGGAATAACCAGAGTCCAGGCAGTCAGATGTTTTGTTGCAGAACCGGCATTGATAAATATTTCCCGGACAGGTCTCCCCCGGGTTATCATGAAGAAAGCGGCAGCGGCGCGATTCCATGTGAATGGAAAATCCCAGCCGGTCGGCAAACAGCTTGATACGCAACAGATCCACACCCTTGCCTCCGGCATTGAAATCATACGGGGTTTTGGTGGAATAGTCCGATGTTTTCTGGACAGAGAAAAATCCTTCAAAAATTCGTTTCTGGTCTTCCGCTTCAATGCCCACACCGAAATCATGCACCGTAAAGAGGATGCTGTCCCCTTTATGCCGGGTCGTTATGTCGATTCTGCCGTGGTCAGGTGTGTTTTCTATGCTGTTTTTTATCAGCCCGGTCAGGGTTTTTTCAAAGACATCTCTGGGCAGACGGATTTTTGGCAGATTTTGTTCCAGAGTCACGTTGATGTCCAGGTCTCTGAATGAAAAGGCGGGTTTCAGGGTTTCAAACAGATGTTCGAACGTATGGTTAAGATCGATATCCCGGTTGTTCAGGGCCGGAGAGCTGAACTCCTTTTCAATGACCGCCGTGACCACCTCCATGGGATCTTCTTCATCCAGATGCTGCTCAATCAACGTGGACAGTTCGTCTTTGCAGGTCTGAAGCATTACCTGGAGCATATCTTTGGCTGCGTAGACTTTTTTGTCCATTATATCTGCGGTCTCTTCCTGGATCTGAACGATGCGGTTCAGGTTCCGCTGGATACGGTTCAGGGTGGACGCGGTCTTGATCTGGGGCAGTTCCGACAATTTTTTTTTTAGAATCTGTAAAGACCCTGTGAGCACCGCAACGGGGGTCTTCAATTCATGTGACAGATGGTTGATGGCCTTGTCCTTGGCCCGGTTCATGGATGCCACATCCAGATAGGCTTCTTTCAGGGCTTTGGCAAACCGGGCATTTTCAATGGAGATTCCCACGGTACTGGCGATCATGGTCATCAATTCCATGTCCTGGTCATCAAACTGGCTCTGTTTTTTGTTGATCGCGCATAATATGCCGGTGATGCGGCTGTCACTTCGAATGGGAACGCACAGAATGCTCCGGGTCTTGTATCCCATTTTACGATCCCGTTCCGGATAGGGGTTTTCCGAACGGTCCGCGTGGTTGTCCAGGGCCGGTTTTCCGGTTTTCAATACCTTGCCTGCCAGTACTTCATCCAGCGCAAACCGGATTTTTCTTGCACGCTGTTCCGTGTCCGAGTCATCATAAGAGGCGCCAAGAAAAAAAAGGTCGTTTTTGATCTCATCATAGAGCAGTATCACCGCCCCTTCGGTTTTCAAAAGTCCCTTGATTTCCCGGGTGATGTAGTCCATGAGATCTTCCAGTTCCGGATATTCTGGCAGGGCCGCACTGATTCTCATGATCGTCCGGTTGTTGGCTGCCAGCCGTTTTTCCTCCGTGATATTTCTCAATATCACGAAATGTTCTCCGGAACGATCTCTGGACCAGGTGTAGGAGGCGGCCCAGATCACGACATCCAGCATCCGCTTATCTTTGGTGAATCGCCGGGTTTCGTAACGTGAAATTCGCTGGTCCTCTCTGAAACGGTCCAGCATCTGGCTGGTTTCCTCTTTCAGGGTTTCCGGCACGAAATCCAGGGTTCGGCCTTTGATTTCGGTGAGGGTCCAGCCGAATACGTTAGAAAATGCAGGATTCACATAGGTGACATGACCGTTTTCATCGTACAGGATAATGGGGTAAGGAATAAATTCCAGTACCTGGTGATAGGTCTGATACAGATCGAACACCTCTTGTTCTCTGGCTTTTTCTGCGGTCACATCCTGGAGGGTTTCAACCGCTCCGGCGATATTTCCGGTGCCGTCAAACACGGCGGCAGCGGTAAAAAACAACCATTTTCCAGCCGGCGGCAGGTCAGGAAAAAAATCGGTGGCCGCAAAAAGCTGATTGCCGGCCATCGCTTTTTTGTATTTGGGACCGTACAGGGCGAGAATCTGTTCGTCCGGTGAGTTGTCGACAATCAGATCCGCCATGACCGGCCGTTTTGTAGCATAAAATGCTTTCCACTGTAAATTGGTTCCGATCATGTCCCGGGCGTTGAACCCGCTCAATTTTTCCAGTGCTTGATTGAAATGGCTTATTTTGTGGTGGCGATCCACCACGAAAATGGGAATGGGCGCCTTGTATATGATATTACTGAGGAGCTGGTTTTCCGATTCCAGTGCCTGGATCTTTTTTTTTAGTTCCTCCATCTCAGCGTCTCGATCCGCCATAAAAACTCCAAAGGGCTTTACAAGATTCACGTATCTTCGTATAACAATCGGGTAATGCGATGTTGCCACTATATAAAATCATTGAATAAAATTGCAAGGATTTTAAGAGGTGATGAACAAGATACCTGACTCCAACATCAAAACCGAGATCCTTATCCACGATCTCAAAGTGCCGATTTCCGTCATCAATGCCGGGGCCCGATCCCTGCTCGAGCGCCAGGAGACCTATGGTCCTCTGACAGAAAAGCAGATCAAGGTGCTCAATCGGATTGTCCGCAACACCCTGGCGACCCAGCATTTGGTTAACGATGTCCTGGAACTGGGACGTTCCAGAGAGGGAGTCATGATCTGTTCTCAGTTCACCGTGGCATCTCTGGTTGTGGGCGTTCTGGTGGAGGTGTTCGATCTGGCGGCACCCAATGTGGCGGATGCGGTCAGGAAAGTGAGCAACTATACCCGATTGCAGGAAGTGACTGCCGATGCCGGGGTGTCCCTTCATTTTGAAAGACAGACCTGGGAAGCCAGAGTGTGTCTGGATGCAGCCAAAGTCAGACAGATTCTGCGGAATCTGGTGACCAATGCGTTCAAACATCGGACCGCCAGGGTAAATATCCGGGGCCTGATTGCGAACAATCATTTGAAGTTGTGGGTGAAAGATGACGGACGGGGAATTCCCCGGGCCGATCAACAGCGGATTTTTGAAACCTATTTCACCACTGGAGAGGCCATTGAAGATGCAATCCAGAGCCACGGCCTTGGTCTTGCCGGTGTGATGGTACTGCTCAGGGACATGGGTGGAGAAATGGTGCTGGAGTCAGAAACCGGGCATGGAGCGGAATTCAAGGTATCCATACCTCTCACGTAGCGTGACAATCAATTATGACTTTTTTTGCCAGTCCGGTCCGAACAATTTGTCAAATACCGGTTTGACAAAAGAGAACCATTGAGCATTGGCCTGCCGGCCCTGTTTCCTGGCTGTCAAAACATCCGCCAGAAACAGGGAGATGTCCACCAGTTTCTCCTTGGGAATATAGGCATCCGCCCCCTTTTCCAGGGCGGTTTTTAAATGTTCCGGTGTCAGGGCATGGGCGGTGAGCATCAAAGTCGGCAGATTCAGTCGACGGGTGATTTCCAGAAGCTCATATCCCCGAACACCCATAATATCCAGAACCGCGGCATCATAGGTATGGGATTCCAGTTTTTTAGCGGCAGCATCAAATGACCCGGCCGTGTCCACCCGGCACATGTGCAGAAGTTCTTCCATGGTTTCCAGAATATCGGGTTCGTCATCTACTACCAGGACATGCTTGCTTTCCAGTATTCGGCGATCGTCCATGAAATCGTCCTAGAGGTCCACCCAGGTGTCTGCTTCACTGCCGCAGGACGTGCAGGTACCGGTTCCTTTCAATTTAACCGGGGTCTTTGCAGATTTCTTTTTTTTCTTCGCCGCTTCCACCTCCACCCACTGGCAGGTAACGATCATTTCGGCTTCATTGCCACATTTTTCACAGGTGCAGATTTGTTTAAATTTTTTTTCACTCATGACAGGCCTCCTCCATGCAATGGTTGAATTCGCTTTTATCTTTATCATAATATCTAATTATTCCGTTGACCAGCCAAATTTTAATTGTACCGACAGGATGGTCCGGCCCAAAAGGAAAAATATGCTTGACAAAGCAACGGTGAAACGGTCTTATAACAAAATATTTTTTTAATAATATATTCATATTTTTTTCATGTATCAGGAGGGAAAAATGGAAATTGCAGTCACCCGGGTCGCCAAGGCCGGAACCCGGCCAAAGAATGAAGATCTGGGATTCGGCACTGTGTTTACAGATCATATGTTTGTCATGGAATATTCCGGGGAAAAAGGATGGTATGATCCGCGTATCGAACCGTTTGCACCGGTCTCCCTGTCACCGGCGGCCATGGTGTATCACTATGGTCAGGCCATATTTGAAGGACTCAAGGCCTACAAAACCCCGGAAAAAAAGATTCAGCTGTTCCGGGCCAGGGATAATTTTGAACGCCTGAACCGTTCGGCACGGGGGCTGTGTATCCCGGAGGTGGACATTGATTTTGTGATGGATGCGTTGAAGCAGCTGCTCAGGATGGAGAAGGACTGGATTCCTGAAACCCTGGGAACTTCCCTGTATATCCGGCCCTTTATCATTGCCACGGATCCATTTTTAGGGGTGAGGTCCTCATTCACCTTTAAGTTTTTTATTATTCTGTGTTCAGTGGGGGCGTATTACGCCGGGGGGCTGGCGCCGGTCAAGATCTGGGTATCCACAGATCATGTCCGGGCGGTTCCCGGCGGAGTGGGAGAATTCAAGACAGCAGGGAATTACGCGGCCAGTCTCAATGCCGGAGAAATTGCCAAAAAACAGGGATATGCCCAGGTGTTGTGGCTGGATGCCCTGGAGAGAAAATACATCGAAGAGGTGGGGGCCATGAATATCTTTTTTGTCATGGGTGATGAACTGGTGACTCCCAATCTTACCGGCAGTATTTTGCCTGGTATCACCCGGTTTTCGGTGATCGATCTGGCTAAAAAATGGGGTATGCAGGTTTCGGAACGCAAGATCAGCATTGATGAAGTGTTTGATGCCCATGAAACAGGCCGCCTTGTCGAAGTGTTCGGATCAGGTACGGCAGCGGTGATTTCGCCGGTGGGGGAAATCTGCTATGGAGATAAGGTGCTTCACATCGGTGACGGCAAATCGGGCACCATTGCCATGAAATTTTATGATGCCCTGACATCCATACAATATGGAAAAGCGAAAGATACGGAAAACTGGATCGAAACTGTAGATTAGGAGGCGGCATGGCCAGGACAAAAAAAACCGTTCCGATCGGGAAAAGAATTAAACGGGCCCGGCTGGACAGGAAGGTTACCCTGGATGCCATGGCCAACGAGACCGGCCTGGCAAAGGAAGTGATCAAACAGATTGAAAGCGGCGACAAACGTCCGTCTGTCGGGACCCTTCTTCAGATTTCCAGGGTGCTGCAGCTGGATTCCGATTTTCTGCTCAAAGATCCGGAAGCGGCCCGGGAAAAACGGGTCCAGGCCTATACAAAACGCACGGATCAATATGCCTACACACCACTGACGCCCGGTGTTGAGAATCAACATTTAAAAGCGTTTCGTATTGTGGTGGAAGCTGGGACCCATCATGAAGGTGTCGGGTTTCAGCATGAAGGAGAGGAGTTTGTCCATGTCCTGGAAGGACAGGTGGAGGTTCAGGTGGGAGATCATGTCAATATTTTGTCTCCCGGCGATTCTCTGCATTTCAATTCCGGAATCAAACATGATCTTCGCAATCCCGCTCAGCTGGATGCCATTTTGATCGTGGTGGTTTACGTTCCCTGACAATGGAGGTGGCATACGATGCTGTTTAAATTGACTGATGAGCAGAAAATGATCCAGAACATGGTTCGGGAATTTTCCAGAAAGGTGATCGCCCCCACAGCGGCAGAAAGGGACCGGACCAAGGAATTTCCGGCTGAAAACTTCCGGCAGATGGGAGAACTGGGACTCATGGGCATGATGATTCCCGAAACCTACGGTGGAGAATCCGCAGATACCGTATCCTATGTGCTGGCCCTGTCTGAAATCGCCTATTCCTGTGCATCCACCTCTGTGGTTATGTCTGTGCAGAATTCCATTGTTTGCGAAAGCCTGAACAATTTCGGCACAAAGGAACAGAAAGAGCAGTTCCTGATACCCCTGGCATCCGGCGAAATGATCGGCGCATTCGCGCTTACCGAACCGGATGCCGGATCCGATCCCGTGTCCCAGACCACCGTTGCCGTCAAAGACAACGACCATTATATCATTAACGGCACCAAGCGGTTCATCACGTCGGGCAAACATGCCAAAGTGGTGCTGGTGACGGCGAAAACAGATATGGATGCCGGCCATAAAGGGATCTCCTGTTTCATTGTGCCCAAGGGTAGCAGGGGTCTTATTGTGGGTCATGAAGAAGATAAAATGGGACTGCGCGCCTCAGATACCACGGACCTGATTTTCGAGGATTGCCGGATCCCTGCCTCCTGGATGCTGGGAAAAAAAGGGGATGGATTCAAAATCGCCATGTCCGGCCTGGACAGCGGGCGCATCGGGATTGCGGCTCAGTCCGTGGGTGTGGCCCAGGCCGCGTTTGATGCGGCCGTGTCTTATGCAGCCAAGAGAAAGCAGTTCGGGGTACCCGTCACCAAACACCAGGCCATCCGGTTTCAGATCGCCGATATGGCGACCCAGATCGAGGCAGCCCGGCAGCTGGTGTTGTCTGCGGCTTCCATGAAGGACCGGAAAGAGTCCTATACCAAAGAAGCTTCCATGGCCAAACTGTTTGCCTCGGAAATGGTCAATGAGGTTACGGCCCGGGCTATCCAGATGCACGGCGGGTATGGATTCACCAAGGATTATGTGGTGGAGCGGCTGTACCGGGATGCCCGGGTGTTCACCATTTATGAAGGCACCTCGGAAATTCAGCGCATCGTTATTTCCAACAAGATTCTCAAGGACAGACGAAAACTGTAAACATGGGGTCAGGCAAGGCCTGACCCCGTCTGTTATTCAAAAAACGAGGCCGCATAGCCCACATCTTCAGGGCAGAACACGAACAGGCATTTGCCGTCCGCGTCAGAAACGGACCCGTATACATAATTGATATTGATCTGTTCTTCACCGAATTTTCTGGCAATTTTGGCAAATTCTCCGGGCTGGTTGGTGATATCCACCGCAACGACCTCCTTTGTGTCAAACAGATACTCATTTTCCTTTAACAGGGAGATAGACGCATCCGGATTGTCCGTGAGCAACCGGACCAGGGCAAATTCCGCGGAATCTTTGCGCATGGAGCTGTAACTGGCCGACGATGCCAGGCGTTTCAGGGATTTTCCCCGGGCCTCAAACAGATTCTGGACATAGGCGGACGCATCCTGAATGGTGATGGCATCAATATTGATGCCGGCCTGTCCAAACAGGTCGGTGAGCCTTGCCAGCTCTCCCGGTACATTTTTCAAAAACAGGGAAATTTCTATTCGGATCATGGCGGTCCCCTCTTTTATGGTCGGTTTTGCCAGGTTTGTCACCGGTGTGACAAACCTGGTCGGATAAAGGTATTTATGCCATCTTTGCGATTTTCACGCCTCGATCAAACGCATCCATGTTCAACGGGATGATTTTGGGTTTGGCGGCAAACTCTTCCTTGACGCATTCCTTGAGCAGTTCCAGATCCACCAGATCGCTTCTGGCGGCAAACGCGCTCAAGGCAACGATATTGGCGGCCCTTACCGATCCGGCTTCAATGGCGATATCATTGACCGGCACCACCAGCTGGGTGACGTCGGTGCGTTGGCTTGTCACGGGAATCAAGGAGGAATTGATGAAGATGATGCCGCCCGGTTTGACGTCATGTTCAAATTTTTCCAGGGACGGCCGGTTCATGGCCACCAGGTGGGTGGGGTTTTTGATGATGGGCGATCCAATGAGCCGGTCACTGATCACCACGGTGCAATAGGCGGTGCCGCCACGCATCTCCGGGCCGTATGACGGGATCCAGGCCACAAACGATCCCTGCTTCATGGCGGCATACGCCAGCAGTTTCGCACTGAGCAGGATGCCCTGGCCACCGAATCCTGCAAATTTTATTTCTGTCTGCATGGGTTTCTCCAAACATATTAGGGTAATGAAAACAAATGGATGGTTTTTTATTCAGGGACTTTATAATCTCCCAGCTCATAATAGGGCAGCAGCGTATCCTCCGCCCATTTCAGTGCATCCACGGGTGTCATGCCCCAGTTGGTGGGGCAGGTTGAAATGACTTCCACAAAACTGAAACAGCGGTTTTCCAGCTGATATTGAAACGCCTGTTTAATGGCTTTTTTGGCCTTGTTGATCTGTTGAGGTTTGAGTACGGCCTGCCGGGTGATATATCCCGGAGTGACCAGCTCTCCCAGGAGGTTGGCCATGCGGATCGGCATGCCGGTTTCTTCGGTATTCCGGCCCATGGGTGCAGTGGTGGCACGCTGTCCGGGCATGGTGGTGGGGGCCATCTGTCCGCCGGTCATCCCGTATATGGCATTGTTTATGAAAATGGCGGTGAATTTCTCACCGCGGTTGGCCGCATGGATGATTTCTCCCATGCCGATGCTGGCCAGGTCTCCATCTCCCTGATAGGTGAACACCATCAGGTCGGGACGGACTCTTTTGATGCCCGTGGCCATAGCCGGTGCCCGCCCATGGGCCGCTTCCTGAAAATCACAATCGAAATAATTGTAAGCCAGCACGGCGCATCCCACCGGAGCGATACCGACCGTTCTATCCTGAATGCCCAAGTCATCAATGGCCTCTGCCACCAGTCGGTGAACGATCCCGTGGGTACATCCGGGGCAGTAATGGGTGTGCGCGGCGGAGAGGGCCTTTGGTCGTGAAAATGGTTTTCCCATGGTGGTCTCCTATAACAGTCCTTTGATGATTTCGATAATTTTTTCCGGTGTCGGAATTTCCCCGCCGCACTCACCGTAGAATTCCACGGGCCGGCGGCCTTTGACACAGCGCTCTACATCCTCCACCATCTGGCCCATGCTCATTTCGATGCTGATGACCACTTTGCAGCTGTCCTTGCCGGACGCGTCAAATACCTGTTTTTCCGGGAATGGAAACAGGGTTTTTGGCCGCAGCATGGCCACTTCGACGCCCTCTGATTTGAGCATGTCGATAGCGGTCCGGCACACCCGGCTCATGGTGCCGTAGGAGGTGATCAGCACCTGGTAGTCGGTGTCGGCATTGTACAGTTCAAACTGTACCTCCTCTTTTTTCATCTGCGCATATTTGGCTTTCAGGACCAGGTTGTTGTTGTTGAGTTCCACCGGATCCAGGAACAGGGATTTCACCAGGTTGCGTTTCTTGCTTTTTCGATGCGCCATGCCGCTGGTGGCCCAGTCGTCTTTGTTGCTGGGTTCGGATTTGAGGTCATCCGGGAACTCCACGGGCTCCATCATCTGTCCGATCAGGCCGTCGCCCAGGATCATCACCGGGTTCCGGTATTTTTCCGCCAGGGTGAATGCCTGCATGGTCATCTCCACCGCTTCCTGGACACCGTCCGGAGCCAGGACCAGCAGGTGGTAATCACCATGCCCCCCGCCTTTGGTCGCCTGAAAATAATCACCCTGGGAAGGCAGAATTCCTCCGAGTCCCGGTCCGCCCCGCATGATATTCACAAACACGGACGGACACTGGGCCGCTGCAATATAGGAGAGGGCTTCGCTCATCAGGCTGATGCCCGGGGAGGAGGAGGTGGTCATGACCCGCTCACCGGCCCCGGCGGCACCGAAAATCATATATCCCACCGCCACTTCACTTTCGCCTTGAAGAAATACACCGCCTTCTTCCGGCAAGCGTTTGGACAGATATTCCGCCACTTCGGACTGAGGGGTGATGGGGTATGCAAAATAATTTTTACAGCCTGCCCGGATGGCAGCCTCGCCGATGGCCTCGTTTCCTTTCATCAATACTTTTGCCATTATTTTTTTCCTTGATGTCAGAAGTTTATTTTTGACTTTTGTTCAGGCGTCCTGGGTTTCAACAATCGCAATGGCCACATCCGGGCACATGATACAGCAGATACTGCATTTGATGCAGTCTTCCGGCCGTGCCTGGAATACGGGAAAATGTCCTTTGGCATTCACTTTGTCGGTGATTTCAAGAACATTTTTGGGGCAGAAATTGACACACAACCCGCAGCCTTTACAGCGCTCGTCGTCAATGATATGTTGAAATGCCATGTGTATGACTCCTTGTTTTAATTTTATATTAGGGTGTTCATTGTTTGTGTCTGTTTCCTGTCTATTTTTCCCGGTTTTTCCATGGGGGTAACAGGTGTCTGTCAATGGTCAGCACCGGGCAGGCTATCCGGCGCAGGTCCAGTTTTGATTTGATTTCCGGGGTGGCGGTGATGAATTCCATCGGCAGTCCGGTATCCGTCGACACCTGCTTGACCAGCTCATACCCCTGGTAAATGTGTTCCACAGATGTGTCATCCATAAGATTGGCATTGGAAACCAAGCCGGTGATTTTGAGTTTGGCGCTGGTTTCGATTTCCTGCCGGATTTTCAGGCATCCGGACACATCCCCGGTAAACGGGCGGAAGGCATTGATCACCTGGAGCATGCGTACCGGCCGGTCTTTGAGTACAGCTGCCAGGGATGCCAGTACCGTTACACCGACATCATCCCCGCCCGCATCCAGGATGGTGACATCCGCGGGTTGCCGGAGAATGTCTGCCACGGCCGGGGTCAGGATGGGCAGGTCGGCATACAGGTATTGACGGTCCGGCAGAACCACCTGGATGCCCATGGCTTCCAGGGGGATTCGGGCCTCCCTCGTTCTGAAATACGGATTGACCAGGTCCAGATCAGCCACTACCACAGATTTGCCGGTTTTTCTGCTGGCTACCGCCAGATTGACAGCGGTTTCTGTTTTGCCGCTGCCGTAATTGCCAGCCACTATTACAATATCTGCAAAATTCATCGTCATTATTTATAGGTCACCCTTGTTAGGATAAAAACAGCTAAACCGTAATTAAACCAAATCGGATTTTTTTTTGCAAATTGTTTTTGGTTGAAAACCGATTTAACCTGAAACACGGACAATTTGCCGGACTTCCGCAGATGTCAGCCGTCTGCATTTCTGAATGCTCATCTCTTTAATGGCGGCAGTGATGGCCGGCAGTCTGTCGGAATGAAACGCAATGTTGTGACAATCCAGATATTTTTTTACCAGGTGGTTGCCGCATAACAGGTTCAAGTGAAAATCCGGGGTGGTGCTGGTGCCGAACATGCTCTCGGCATGGGTGCCGGCCACATGGGTGTGGACGGCCCGCCCGAACACCGGGGTGGCGGCATGGATCAGTCCCTGGCCGGTCTGTTCTTTGACAATGTCATCTACAAACCGGTAATATTCCCGAACCCGGGCTATATTGTCCCAGGCAAAGTGGCATCGGATATCCTGGTCGGCCAGGATCCGGGATGTAAGATACAGATCTCCGATGCCGTTGCGTTCTCCGATGCCGGAGACGGAGACTTCCAGCATGGTTGCCCCGGCCAGAACCCCCATGACGGAGTTGGCCGATGCCATGCCTAAGTCATTGTGACAATGAATGGAAATGGCCATGTTCCCGGCCACGTGCGCAGCATCCCGGATCCGGTCTGCCACCTGGTTGGGCGCCATAATACCGGAGGTGTCCGGCAATGACAGGATGTCAACCATCTGTTTCCTGTTCAAAAACCGTATACCGGCTTTCATCAGGTTCAAGGGTGTTTTTCCCATGTCCAGCATGGCCAGGCTGATGACCGCATCCGGCCGTGCAGTGCGGACAAACTCGATGACCGGGATCAATTCTGACAAGGTGGTTTCAGATTCTTGAACCGTCGCATGGGAGGGCAGATACAGATGAAAATGGATGTCTTTGATACCGGTATCCGTTAAAATTTTTGCATCCGGGAGAAACGCCCGCCCCAGTGCCGCCACCCGGACACCAAAACCACGCTGCCGGGCATGATCTGCCAATGCTTTGACCATGGCGGCTTCCTGTGGATGGGCAGACGGGTAACCGGCCTGACAGATGTCTACACCCAGGGCTTCCTGAAATTCCAGTATTTTCATGCGCTGTTCCAGAGAAAATACAATCCCCTGGAACTGCATGCCTTCCCGAATGGTCTGGTCGATGAGGGTAACCTGTCTCAAAACCGTTCCTTTGGTGGGTTGAAATACCCGTTGATCAGCCGGGGAAATGTCTTTTTCAGCGATGCTATCAACGCCGCCATTCCCATGGCCGGACCGCCGGGCCCAGCGATTTCCATGGCGGCAACATACTGCCGGGGATCATAGTTGAGATTGCGCCACTGGATCATGTTGATATCGTGTTTACGGATAAATTCAAACAAGGCGGCCACTTCTTTTTCAGAATCTGTGAACCCCGGACAGTTCAAGTAGTTGATGGCCACAAATTTGCCATGGGCCCTGGCGGTGTCAATACTTTTCAGTAAATCTTTCCATGTATAGGATTTGGGTCTGAAATAGGCGGTATAGGTGTCTTGCCGCACGGAATTCATGGATACCCGCATGCTGTCCAGTCCGGCCTCGCACAAGGCGTTTACCTGTTCCGGCAGGCTGGCATTGGTGTTCAGGTTGATGGTTCCCTGGTCGGTGTTTTCACGGATCATTTGAACCGCCGGTACAATGGCTTTGTGTGCGGTCAGCGGCTCCCCTTCACATCCCTGTCCGAAACTCACCACGGCCCGGGGCACATGCCGGATATGTTCCAGGCTGGCCTGGGCGATCTCTTGGGCCGTGGGCGTGAACGCAATACGGTCCTGGCAGGCATGCAGACCTGTGCCGGGCTGCAGAGAGATGCACCCCAGACAGTTGGCGTTGCACACCCGGGAGGTGGGCAGCGGGGCTTCATAGCGTTTGAGAAAAAAGTTTTTCCCGGCCGGGCATCCATACTGCAGCGCACAGGTTTCCAGATGACGCATCAGCCGGTTTTCCGGATATTTTTTCTGCATCTGCCGCACCCCCTGGACCACCTTGTTTCGGGGCATCTGCCGAAGATCCTGCCGGGGTTCGGCATCCACCTGCAGGGCGGCGGAGCGAAATCGTTTTTTGCCGAACCCCACAGCCCCGTATGAGAAAAGAGGCAGCAGCTTTGCGTCAGCAGGGGCTTCGTAGGCACAAACACAGCGGTTTACGTACCCGGGGGAATTGAAGACCGCCACGGGAAATATTTTTTCATCCGGCGCAAACGGGTTCCGGCGCAATGTTTCAAACCGGTCCAGAGCCAGGTTGTATACGATCGGAGCCCTGTCCGGCAGCATCATCAGCTCGCTGCCATGGGGCATGGCAAGGGTTTCGGACCGGGTCAGCAGCACAGGCTGATCTTTGGAAA
The DNA here is from genome assembly GCA_032250905.1 of Desulfotignum sp. GTDB lineage: Bacteria > Desulfobacterota > Desulfobacteria > Desulfobacterales > Desulfobacteraceae > Desulfotignum. The sequence goes on from JAVVEQ010000002.1 coordinate 174,001, forward strand.
ATCCGACCGCTCCGTATCCTTCCAGGTCAAATATCTCTCCGTTTTCCGCTGCCGCTACAGCCGTTAGAATCTGTGTTTTGTTCCGGGTGATGAGGGTCTCCAAAAAATACGGGTTAAACGTGATTTTTTCTAAGAAATCAGCAAATATAAATATTTTATCAACCGGTACCGCCAAAGTCCAACGGATTTTGGCCAACACAAAAACTTCTGTTTTCAACGCAGACCTTTTTCTGATACTTTGTCTGGAAACTTACCAGAAAGGTTTTTAAAAGGTATTATTAAAATTTCAAATATATGAGGAGAAAACGAAATGATCCATGTCATTGCGTCAATACAGGTAAAAAAAGGGCGGGTATCCGAATTTCTGGAAATTTTTAAATCCAATATGCCGGCGGTGTTGAAAGAAAAGGGGTGTATCGAATATGTTCCGGCCGTCGACGTTCTAACAGATCTGCCTCCACAGGAGAAAGATGATCATGTTGTCACGGTCATCGAAAAGTGGAACAGTCTGGAGGATCTGACGGCACATATGTCCGCACCCCACATGCTGGCATACAGGGAAAAAACAAGGGCGCTGGTTGAAAGAACATCTGTCAGAATTTTGACACAGGCATAGTGAAAAATGAAAAGGTCATATGCTTGAGGCAATCCCGCTCCGTGTTGGATCGCCTCAACCAAAGCATTGAAATGGTCCTGGGAATGGGCACGCGACAATTATGTCCAGAGATATATAAAACAGCCGATGTAGACCACCGCAGCGGACAGGGCGATAACCATTCTGATTGTGGACAGGTCAAATACACGCTGGATCGTTTTGGCCGTCACAACCAGACCATAAACGCCGGTCAGGATAAAGGCCGTCAGGACTAACGGGCCGGGAGATTGTACCTGGAGTAAGGCCAGAAACGGGGCCACAGGCCACAGGGAGATGGCGGCAACACCGATGGTGAAATAGACGGCCAGAAACGCGGCGTTCCCGCCCAGGGCTTTCAGGAACACCCAGATGAACAGCACGGCGCCTGCATGCATGAGAAACGCCACTGGAATACCGGCCAGGGAGAGTTTGAGGAGCCCCTGGCCGGCAAGCAGATCACGGCTGATCCAGGCGGCGGTACTGCCGTAGATCAACCCCAGAAGAGATACATGACATATGCAGATCCAGGGCAGGTGGCTTCCGGGCAATTGCCTGACACCGGATGGATCGAGTCTGAAAAGCCGGATCATAGCGGCGGGGTAACTCATTGGCATCCTTTGAAATATTCTGTGCTGCCCGGTACCCGGGACAGGCCGGGTCCGGGCTGAAACACAGGGATATGGATTACCAGGGCTGCAGGCCCCAGATAAAGACAACGACGCAGACGGCTGAGATGATCAAAGGCCATTTGATGCCGTTGTAACGGGATTCATCGTAATCAGGACCCCAGCCATGGATCCGGTCAATCACTTTTTTGTCCGCCAGTGTGGGGGCGTATGCCTTCAGTGCAGACATCCGGTTGAAGGCGATGGACAAGATGATAAACATGGCAAAGCTCAAGGGGATGGTCACCATGCCGCCGGACATCCCCAAAGCCGCAACAAGGCCGGAACCGATGCAGACGGACGGCAGCACATGTGGGGAGATCAAGATGTAGATGCTCCCGCAGACCATGGAGGAAATGATCAATGCCAGCTTGTTGGCCTCCTTCCACCAGACCCCCAGAAGAATGGCCGGGGTGGCGGTGGTGGCCAGTAGACCGAAGGCCCAAAGAATACTGGTTACCAGGAATTTCGGGGGGTTGAATGCCATGAGGATGGCAGCCAGTCCGCCCAGAGCCAGGGCCGCATATCCCCATTTCATCTTTTTGGCGGATGCCATGTCGGGCGAGATGATTCCCAGGAGGTCCGATCCCACCAGGCCGGCAATGGCCATGAGGTTACCTCCGATGGTGGACAGTCCTGCTGCTACAGCCCCGCCCATGACAAAGGCAGCTACCAGGGTCGGGTTATAGAAAACATTGAGGATCAGAAGGGTCTGGTCCGGCTTCTCAATGATCCGGCCGGTGGTGGCGGTGAAGAAATTGCCCGCAAAACCGACCACATAGGTGCCGGAAAACAGCAACCCCAGAAAGATGGCAAACCACACCACAGCCCACCGGGCACTTTTCACCGAGGATGAGGTGAACACCTTCATGGCCAGATGGGGCAGGGCCACCGGTCCCAGTGTAAAGGCCGGGATCAGGGCAAAATACCAGCGGAAATCGTATTTCATGTCAAAAAAAGTGGGGATGTTCTTGATCATGTCCGGCACCATGTCCCCGTAGGCCAGGGGCGGAAACCACCATCCTGAAGATCCCATGGCCTTCATGATGGCACCCATGGGGACGATCATGGCAATGGTCATCACGATCATCTGGAATGCCGCGTTGTAGGTGGCTCCGTACATGCCGCCGATGGTGATGAATCCCACCGTGGCCAGGCCTGCCACAATGATGGCCACATTGTAGGGCACCCCGAACAGCAGCTCGAATGCCTGTCCCAGTCCGACCATCTGGCCAAGGGCATACA
>JAVVEQ010000030.1:0-46100 GCA_032250905.1 Desulfotignum sp.
ATCTTCAAGGTGCTCATTTTGAGCTGAAAAGGGAACCCTGTGAAAGTCAGGGACGGGCCCGCCGCTGTAAACGGGGACCACCGCCGCAGGAATGTCACTGTGCCATGATGGTATGGGAAGACGCGGCCAGTAGGATGATCCGTGAGTCAGAAGACCTGCCTGGGGAGTGTAAATTTTTTCCGTGGACAAGGAAAAATATATTCAAGATCTTGTGTTAAAAAGGGAAACCCTGGATCGATTCACTCGGTCCGGGGTTTTTGTTTTCCGGGCCGGCAATCCGTGTACACAGGAGAAAAAAATGAAACACAACGGGATGTGCTGGATGCTGATCGCCATTTTCTGGATGGCCGCCATCAACGGGGCTTCTGCCCGGGAAGCCCATGAACCGGCCGTGCCCACCATGGGTCAGGTGGTGGTCTCGGTGACCCAGACCGAAACCCTGGTATCGGATATCGGCGGCAACAGCGTCACGGTGATCACGGCCGGGGAAATCGAGGAAAGAAACGCCCATACCGTGCTGGATCTTCTCAAAACCGTGCCCGGGGTGTTTGTCACCTCCAGCGGCGGCATGGGCACCACCTCATCGGTGTTTATCCGGGGAGCGGATTCAAAAAACACGCTGGTGATGCTGGACGGTATTATTCTCAATGACCCCTCAAATGCCAACCGGTCTGCGGATCTGTCCGATATCAACATGGATCAGGTGGAACGCATCGAGGTGGTCAGGGGTGCCATGAGCGTGATGTACGGCAGCAATGCCACATCCGGCGTGATCAATATCATCACAAAAAAAGGCGGCGGTGTCCCTGAGATCACGGCCTCGCTTGAAGGCGGGTCCTACGGCACCTGGAAAACCGGCGGCCATGCCTCCGGTGCCCTGGACAAGCTGACCTATGCGGTGTCCGGCTCCTATCTGACCCGGGAGGGATTTTCCATTGCAGACAAGGACAATTCCCAGATTCCCCAGGCCGGCAACACCGATGAAAAAGACGGGTATGACAATCTCACGCTTTCGGGCAGCTTCGGCTTTGAATTCAATGACAATTTCAACGTCTCCTCCACCCTGAGATACGTGGATTCCGAGGTGGATCTCGATGATTATGAAGGCGGGTATTCCGGGGACAATATCAGTTCCTCCTGGGTGCCTGACCCGGTCACCGGCACCTGGGTCAATACCCTGGTCCCCAACCCGGACGGTCCCACAGACAAACGGTCTGAATCAGAACAGCTCGCAGGACAGATCGGTATCAACAACCGGTTTTACAACGGCCGGTTCGAATCAATCCTGTCCTGGAAATTCAACAGAAATGACCGCCAGGCCTATGACAACGACAACCTGCCCTGGTATGACTATAAAGGCGAGTCAGACGATTTTTCCTGGCAGGGCAACATTGATTTTGACACCCATGTGCTGTCCATGGGTGCCGAATATTTCAACGAGACCATGGAAAGTCTCAGCAGCGGGATATCCGAGATAGATACCCACACCCTGAGCTACTGGCTCCAGGATCAGTTTTTTTATGGGGAAAACCTGGTATTGATTGCCGGGGCACGCCTGGATGACCACAACGCATTCGGAAGAAAAACCACCTTCAGGATCGCGCCCGCCTATGAGTTCACCGCCACCCATACCCGGGTCAAGGCCAGTTTCGGCACCGGTTTCAGGTCTCCCTCCCTGTTTGAACTTTATTCCGTCTACGGGAACCCGGATCTTGAACCTGAAAAAAGCCGGGGCTGGGACGTGGGGGTGGAACAGGGCGTACTCAACGACCGGCTGACACTGGGCGTCACCTATTGGGAAATGGATTTTGAAAACCGCATCGGCTATGACTGGCTCATCTCTAAATACAATCAGCTCGAAGGAGACACTGAAACCCGGGGCGTCGAAGTATTCGCGGCCTGGACACCTGTAACAGACCTGTATGTCAACCTCAACTACACCTATACCCATACCCGGGATCCGGAAGGCAACCGCCTGGTCCGGCGTCCCCGCAACCAGGTGGGGCTGACCGCCTCCTACCGGTTTCTGGAAAAATGGCAGGTGGGCATGGATGCCCGGTGGGTGGACGAACGGGCCGCCTCCCCCTTTGCCCTGGACAAGGACGGCAACCCGGTGGGAATCCTGGATGACTATACCGTGGTGAACCTGTCCGGGTCCTGTGACATCAGCGACCGTGTTCAGATATTTGCCCGGGTGGACAACCTGTTTGACGAATACTATGAAGAGGCGTTCAGTTATGCCACACCCGGTCTTTCCGGGTATATCGGACTGAAATGGCGGCTGTTATGAGATTCCGGTTTCTTTATCTAATAGTACTGTCGGCACTGGTGGCCGGGGCAACCCTGTTCAGCGCGGCCCCGGGCGCCTGCCAGGACATCCGGTTCACGGACAGCGCCGGCAGGGAGATCCGCCTGACGGACAAACCGGCACGGATTGTCAGCCTGGTACCGTCTGTCACACAGATGCTGTTTGCGCTGGGCGCTGAGGAGCGGGTCAAAGGCATCACCTACCATACGACCCGGCCCTGGTATGCGGCAGAAAAAGCCCTTGTGGGGGGATATTCGTTTCCATCTCCCTCCGCCATCGAGGCCCTGGAACCGGACCTGATCTTTTATGATCCATTTCAGGCACCCCGGTTGCAGCCGTTTCTGTCCGAAGAGATCCCTCTGGTGCATGTCAATACCCAGTCCATTTCAGGCAGCATGAACACCCTTGTTCTGCTTGGAAACCTTTTGGACAGACAGGAAACCGCCCGGCAGCTGGTGTCAGACATCCAGGCAGACCTGGACCGGGTGTCCGCCAAAATCAAAAAGGCAGACCTTTCTCCGAAACGGGTGATCCGGCTCATGGGGCGGGACCAGATCATGACACCGGGCAGTGATTCCTTCCAGAGTGACCTGATATCCCTGGCCGGCGGTATTCCTCCGGATTTCGGCAAAGGGGCGGTGGTGCCGGTGTCCATGGAACAGTGGACGGGTTTCAACCCCCAGGTGATTTATGGCTGCGGCCCTGACCGGGAGGCAGCGGACCGGTTCTTTTCCCTCCCCGGATGGAAGGATGTGGATGCGGTGAAAACCCATCAGGTCTTCTATTTTCCCTGTGACCTCACCTGCCGGGCCTCCATTGACACCGGATTGTTTGTCAGCCGTCTGTTTGCCGCCATCCATGGCAGTTCACTGACAGACGCCGACGTCCTGCTCCAGAAAAACCAGGTCACGCAGACCTCGGCGGTCCAGACGGATGTTCCGTTTGTGACGGCGGCATCGGTCAAACAAAGCGTGATCCATGATTTTATCAACAAATCTCTGGTGATCTCTCTGGAGAAACCCATGGCCGTGCTTTCCACCCTGGAAGGCTTCAGGCAGGGGGTCACGGTGGTCGGCAATCATTATATCCCGCCTGAAACCTGGATGCTGGCCCATGACCAGGGCCTGGAAGTCTTGAAAAACCAGGTGCTGGATGTACTGGGCCTTACGGAAGAAACCACGGCGCTCCTGTTCACGGGGGCGGACATGGATCACATGAGTGTGGCAAAAGAACAGTTCAAAGACCTGGCCGTGACCGTGTTTGCCACGGCCGGCGTAGACGGAAACGCCATGCGCACCGGCAGGGATACCGGCGGATTTTATGAGCCCGGCACCATCAACCTGATTGTGATGGCCAGCCAGCGCCTGTCCCCCCGGGCCATGACAAGGGCACTGATCACCGCCACGGAAGGTAAGACCGCAGCCCTGCTGGACCTGGATATCCGGTCCAGCTATGAACAGGGCCGGTACCGGGCCACAGGCACGGGCACGGACAATATCATTGTGGTGGAAGGGACCGGCGATGCTGTCCTGACAAATGCCGGAGGGCATACCAAACTGGGAGAACTGATCGGCAAAGCGGTCCACACGGCGGTCACCAAAGCCATCCGGAAACAGAACAGCTTCACCTCAGATCTCAATATTTTCAAACGCCTGGAAAAAAGGGGGATTGTCCTGCACGAACTGCTCCTGGAAGACCTTCCCTGCCAGTGCCAAAACCTGGAAAACCACTTGATTGAACAGGTGGAAACCCTTCTGCTGGACCCGTTGTATCAGGGATTTATGGCCATGGCTCTGGCGGTGAGTGATGAGTATGACAAAGGGCTGGTCAAGGATCCGGAGGCGTTTGACATGCTGTGTCATGACATGGCTTCCATGATTGCGGGAAAACCGCTCGATCAATGGCATGACTTTGTCTTTGGCCGCAACCTGTCCCCGGTCATGACCATGGCGTTGAACGCCCTGTTCAACGGGGCTGCCGCCAGGCAGACCAATGTTGGAGAAGGCGCATGAAAAACATCTTCCTGATCGTGGTCCTGGTTTTGACCGGCCTGATGGCCGATCTGCCGGCCTGCTCCCGGGCCCGGACCGCCTGGGCCGCCGAAAAAGCGCCGCTCAACCGGGTGGTCTCTCTGGGTCCTTTGATCACGGACATGATCTATCAGCTGGGGGCGGACCACCACCTGGCCGGGGTGACCAGTTACTGCAACATCCCCTCCGGCAAAGAAAACAAACCGGTCATCGGCACGGTGATCCAGATCAATGTGGAAGAAATCGTCCGCCTTCAGCCGGATGCCGTGTTTGCCAGTACCCTGACCCGGGTCAAACAGATACAGGCACTTAAAGGTCAGGGCATTCAGGTGATCCGGTTTGACAATCCCACCAGTTTTGATACCCTTTGCGACATGTTCCTGGATCTGGGAATCCTTATGGGAAAACAGCAGGCGGCACAGGAGATTATCCAGACGGCCGCCGCCAGAGTGAACCTGATCCGGGAAACCGCCCAAACCCTGAAAAAAAGGACCGTATTTATCCAGATCGGCATCAAACCCTTGAAAACAGCGGAACAGGGCACGTTCATCAGCAGTTACATCGAGCTGGCCGGAGGCCGCAACATTGCCGGCCACTCCGGATCCGGCATTTTCAGCCGGGAGTATGTACTCAAAGAAAACCCGGAGGTGATCTTCGTGGCCACCATGGGCACGTCCACCAAAGCAGGTGAGGCTGAAAAAGCTTCCTGGAAGAACTTTTCCGCCCTTACTGCGGTAAAAAACAACGAGGTCCATGTCCTGGCCCACGACAGTGTGTTCAGCCCCACGCCCCTGACTTTTGCCCAAACCCTGATGCTGTTTTTCTCTCATATCCATCCCGACGCCGCAGAAAACCTGATGTCCGGCCACCTACCTCCTGATGTCCGTCCTCATACCAGTGGAGGCGGTTCATGAGTGTCAACAGGACAAAACGCTGGGCACTGATCATTGGCGGTCTGTCCATGCTGCTGATTGCCTGTGCCCTGATGGCCCTGCGCCTGGGTTCCACGGGCCTTTCGGCCGCCCGGATCCTGGATGCCGTGTTCCATGACCGGGACAGTGTGACCGCCGGCATCGTTCTGGGCATCCGCCTGCCACGGGTGATTCTGGCCATTGCTGTGGGCGGGGCCTTGAGTGTGGCCGGCACCGTGCTCCAGGGGCTTTTCAGGAACCCGCTGGTGGAACCCTATACACTTGGGATTTCCGGCGGCGCGTCCTTAGGGGTCTGTATCGCCATCCTCTCGGGTCTTCCCTCCCTGCTCGGTGTCACGGCCTATCCCCTGGCCGGATTTGCAGGCGCCGGCATCGTCATTGTCCTGGTATATGGACTGGGGCTGCGCACCGGCCGGCTGCAGCCCAACACCATGCTGCTCATCGGCGTGATGATCAGCTTTGTGTCCTCGTCCCTGGTGATGCTGCTCATGGCCGTATCGGAACAGGATGATTTAAGCAATATTGTTTTCTGGATCATGGGGTCCCTGGATGAACCCAGTCCGGTTCTGATCCGGCTGGTACTGGCCGGCTCCATGGCCGGACTTGTCATCGCCCTGTATCACAGCCTGGCACTCAATGCCATGGTATTGGGCGATGATGAAGCGGCCCTGCTGGGCATTCACACGGCCCGGGCCCGGAAAATCCTGTTTGTCACCGCATCCCTCCTTACAGGGTTAAGCGTGTCCGCCGGTGGCATCATCATGTTCGTAGGACTCATTGTCCCCCATTTCATGCGCATGGTGGCGGGATCGGATCACCGGATTCTTATCCTCAGTTCCTTTCTCGGCGGGGCCTGTTTTCTGACTTTCTGTGACATTGTGGCCCGGATGGTGATCGCACCGCTGGAGCTGCCTGTGGGCGTGATCACCGGCATTATCGGCGGGCTGGTATTCATCTACGTGCTGAGCAGAAAAAAGGTGGCGTTATGACCGGGGCGTTTCTGGAAATTGAAGAATTGTCCTGCGGGTATGGCCGCCAGGTGGTACTTGAAAAGATCTCTTTTTCCGTTAAAAAAGGCGACATCGTGACCATTATCGGCCCTAACGGGTGCGGTAAAACCACGTTGCTGAAAACGTTGCCTGGACTGCTTCCCACACTGGCAGGCCGGGTGAAAATGCAGGGACAGGACCTGGAAACCATGCCCCGGGCCGAGCGGGCCAGAACCATTGCCATGGTCCTGCAGACCCTGGAGAGTATCCACATGACCGTGGAAGAATATGTGCTTCTGGGCCGGCTCCCCCATTTTTCTTCCTGGCAGTTTCTTGAAAATGCGTCAGACCGGGACCTTGCGAGATCGTTCATGTCCTTCACCCATATCGATCACCTGCGGCAGTCTCCCTTGAACTGTATCAGCAGCGGCGAACGCCAGCTGGCAGGCATCGCCAAGGCCCTGGTGCAGGAACCGGCCCTTTTGCTCATGGATGAACCCACCTCTCATCTGGACATCTCCCACCAGGCACAGATCCTGAACCGGGTCAAAACCATGAAAGACCGGCATGGCCTGACCGTTGTCATGGTGCAGCATGATCTGAACCTGGCTTCGGAATATTCCGATCAGGTCCTGCTGCTGGACAAAGACACACAAACCGTGTTCCAGTACGGTACACCCGAAACCGTGATCACCCGGGACAATATCCGTTCCGTGTACCACACGGACGTGGTGGTGGCACCCAACCCCCATTCCGGACGACCGGGAATTTTCATTAAAACCGATTCACAGGAAAAAGTATCTACTCATGATTGATCTGTTTACCCATGGCGGCATCCTGATGTATCCGCTGCTTTTATGCTCTGTCATCGCATTGACCCTGATCATTGAACGCTCCATTTTCTGGGTCGCGTCCGGTATTGACCGGGAAAGACCCCTCATGGACCGGGTTCTGGAACTGTCTGCCGAAAAAAACTGGGAGGAAATCCGGAAAATCACCCGGGGGTCGAAAAACTGCGTGGTCCGGGTCCTGGTCAGCGGCATTCTTCACCGGGACTATTCCCCGGTCAAGGCCATGGAATCGGCCGCCGCCGATGAAATCTTCAAGATGAAACGGTTCATGGGAGTGCTGGACACCATCATCACGATTGCCCCGCTGCTGGGCATTCTGGGAACCGTGGTGGGCATTATCGAATCCTTCGACATGCTGGGGACTTCCGGGATTGAAGATCCCATGGCCGTCACCGGCGGAATTGCCAAGGCCCTTATCACGACGGCATCCGGCCTGGCCATCGCCATCATTACCGTGTTCCCGTATAATTTTTTCAACGCCCGGATTCAACGGGCCGCCCAGATCATCGAAAAATACGCCACCAGTTTCGAGATTATGCATGAACAGCATATCACAGACTATAAATCCTGTGAGAGGGCCGCCCATGAAAGTTAATGTTCCGGAAACCGGCAAACCCAGAATTGAAATGCTGCCCCTGATTGATATCGTATTTCTTTTACTGGTGGTGTTTATCTATTCCATGCTGTCCATGTCCGTTCACCGGGGTCTGTCCGTCACCCTGCCGGAATCCGCCGTGGCTGACATAGAAAAACAAAACCCCGTTTCAGTAACGGTCAGAGGGGAAAATGAGATCTACGTGGATGATGTGCGGGTCTCGCTGGCAGGTCTGACCTCGTGGCTGACATCTGAATCAAAAAATGAAGCCACTCCGGGGGTGCTTCTTTTTGCCGAAGAATCGGTGTCATATCAGACCCTGTTTACTGTTTTAGACCAGATCACCCTGGCCGGGATTCATGATATATCCCTTCAGGCAAAATTGAAAAAATAGATGCAGCGGATCTTGATGTCAGCGCTGGCGGCTGTCTTGATTCATGGGGCCGTGCTTGTTTTTTTTCCTTTTTTCTCAGGCCCTCAGCCTCCCGTGTTCATAGAAGATACCGGGATTGCCATCCAGATCTCACATGTATTGCCGGAACCTGAAAAGCCGCCCGCACCAGAACCTGAAAAAAAGCAGGCCACGGCGCCGGCACCTGATAAAACACCGCCGCCTGATGAGATACCGCCGACACCTGATGAGACACCGCCACCGCCGCCGCCAGATACCCGGAAAGAGCCGCCTCCGGCTGAAATCACGGCCCGGAAAGACCTGATGCCCAAAAAACAGGACATGTCACTTGCACCCCGGAAACCCGAGGTCCCTGCACCTGAACTGGAAGTCACCGCACAGATGAATCCGGACCGTAAAGCCGATGAATCACCCTCAGACACTGCAGTCCTGAAGGTGCAGGCACCGCCGCGCCAGGTTATCCCCAGGCCCATGGATCCAATAGAACCAGCCCCCGGGAGGAACGCGCCCACTGTCGAAAAGACGAACACACCACCTGTCCGCAAAGAAGCCATTCCGCTTTACAGGGAAAACCCGCCGCCCCGGTATCCCGGAAATGCCCGGCGCCGGGGACATAGCGGCACGGTCCTGCTCATGGTGTATGTCAATGAAAAAGGGGAGGCGGACCAGGTGCGGATTTTTGAATCCAGCGGCCACACCGCCCTGGACCGGTCAGCAGAAATTGCCGTGGCAGACTGGCGGTTTGAACCGGGCACGTCCGGCGGCATCCCAACGGGCATGTGGGTGAAAATCCCGATCACCTTTGAACTGAAAAAATAAGGCCGCCGCTTTTTTTCAATTCAGTGTCACGGCAGCCGGCGCACCGGTATGTCACGCCCGGCCAGATGGGCTTTGACCTCAGCGATCGGCACCTCTTTTCTGTGAAAAATGCCGGCCGCCAGGGCGGCATCCGCCTCTGTGTGTTCAAACACCTCTGAAAAATGCTCAGGGCTGCCGGCTCCGGAAGACGCGATCACCGGAATGGTCACCGCATCTTTCACGGCCTGAATCAATTCCAGGTCAAAGCCTGCTTTGGTGCCGTCCCGGTCAATACAGTTGAGCAGAATTTCACCGGCGCCCAGGGCTTCACAGGCCTTTGCCAGGGTCACGGCATCCAGGTCCACGACCTGGCGCCCCCCCTGAACCGTGCACTGATACCAGCAGAACGTTTCGCCATGGGGACCGGGAATCCGGGTCTGGATCACAGGGTGACTGCCGGCATCTTCCGGTGACGCCACATACACCCGCCTGGGGTCGATGGAAATCACCACGGCCTGGGCACCATACACCCGGGAAATCTGCTCAATAGCACTTTTCCCGGTTTTTTTCCCGGTGTCCACAAAGGCTTTGGCAATGTACACGGCATCACTGCCGATGGAGATCTTGTCCGCACCGGATCTGAAATACCGGTCCGCCACTTCCAGGGCTGTGTAATGCCGGCCGTTGGTATCGGTATAATCCTTGATCCCGCCGCCGATGGTCAACGGAACAAATACGTTTTTCGACGTCTGCTCCAGCACCGTGATCATGGGCAGATCCCCCAGGGGAAAATCCCTGAATCCGGTGATGTTCAAAAAAGTGATCTCATCGGCCCCTTCCTCGTAATACCGCCGGGCCAGGTCCACGGGTTTGCCCAGATTCCGGACACGGCCTTTGTCCCCGGATTCATCCTTTTCCCGGACATCGTACTGATCCCCCTTGGTCACCACCAGGTCCCCCTGGTCATTGGACCGCACATCCAGGCAGGCGATGATCCGTTTGGAAAGCCCGCATCCCGGAATATCGACCCGCCCCCGGGGAGTGAACTCCGACAGCCGAATGAAATTTTCAAGCAGCTGCATGCCGTGCTTTCCGCTTTTTTCCGGATGAAACTGGGTGCCGATGATATTGCCCTGCTGAATGGCGCTTGCAAATTCATAGTCATACGTGGTGGTGGTCAGTACCACGGACGGATCATGGGGCACCAGGTGAAAGGAATGCACAAAATAAAACCGGGCATCCGGATCGACGCCATCCATCAGCGGCGAGTCCTGTTTGAGATGAATTCCGTTCCACCCCATGTGAGGGACAGACAAGCGCGTTTTAAACCGCTCCACCCGACCCTGGAAAAAGGCGATGGATTCATTGTTGGACAGGTCTTCTTCACTGCCCTGAAACAACGCCTGCATGCCTAAGCAGATGCCGAAAAACGGCCGGTTGGAGGCCAGGTAATCCCGCAGGGGTGCCATATAACCTTTGCGGTTGAGCACCTGGATCATGTTTTCATAATTGCCTACTCCCGGAAAGATGATCTTTTCCGCGGATAAAATATCTTCAGGTGTCCTCACCGTGGCCAGGGTGCCCCCCAGTTTTTCCACGGCATTTTTCACACTGCGCACATTGCCGGCGCCGTAATCCAGTAAAGTTATCATGTTTTTCTGCCTGTTTAAAAGTCGATGCTGCCAGGGGTTCTGGGAAACGGGATGACATCCCGGATATTTTTAATGCCGGTGATCATCATCAGAAACCGCTCGAACCCCAGGCCGAACCCGGCATGCGGCACAGATCCATACCGCCTGGAATCCAGGTACCACCAGTAGGGTTCCTTGTCCATGCCCATCTCTTCCATGCGGGATTCCAGGACATCCAGGCGTTCTTCTCTCTGGCTGCCGCCGATGAGTTCCCCGATGCCGGGAACCAGCAGGTCCACTGCCGCCACCGTAGTGCCGTCATCGTTCATACGCATGTAAAACGGCTTGATGGTTTTGGGATAGTCATATAGAAATATCGGTTTTTTCACATATTCTTCGGCCAGAAACCGTTCATGCTCGGACTGAAGATCGATACCGAATGCGACTTCGTATTCAAATTTTTTACCGGATTTTTCAAGAATACTTACGGCCTCGGCATAGGACATGCGCTCAAAGGTCTTGCTGGTAAGGATTTCCAGCCGTTCTGGCAGGTCCTTGTCCACAAATTTGAAAAACAGGTCCAGATCCTGCCCGCAGGCGTCCAGGGCGTGGGACACCAGATATTTCACCAGCTCCTCCCCATGGTCCATGTTCCCGGACAGGTCACAGAACGCCATTTCCGGCTCCAGCATCCAGAACTCCGCCACATGACGGCTGGTATTGGAATTCTCTGCCCGGAAGGTGGGGCCGAACGTATAGACATCCCCCAGGGCCAGCGCAAACATTTCCGCCGACAGCTGTCCGGAAACGGTCAGGTTGGATTCCTGACCGAAAAAATCGTTTGAAAAATCCATTTTTCCCTGTTCCGCCACCTCTTTCAGATCCAGGCTGGTCACCCGGAACATTTCACCGGCCCCTTCACAGTCCGACCCGGTGATCACCGGCGAGGTCAGGTAATAAAAGCCTTTTTCCCGATAAAACTGATGCACCGCCTGGACCATTTCGGACCGGATTCGAAACGCGGCCCCGTATTTGTTGGTTCTGGGCCGCAGGTGGGCAATGGTGCGCAAAAATTCATCGGAATGACGTTTTTTCTGCAGCGGATAGGTTTCCGGTGCCAGGCTGATGATCTCAACCTCCGTCGCCTGGATTTCCCATTTCTGACCCTTGCCCGGAGATGGAACCAGAAGCCCGGTTACCGCCACGGCCGATCCAGTGGTAATCCCCTGAATATCGCTATAATTGCTCAATTGACTGTCTGCCACCACCTGTATATTTTCAAGGCAGGACCCGTCATTGATCTCCATAAAGGAAAATCCCTTGGCATCCCGCCGGGTTCTTGCCCATCCCTTGATCAGCACCTTTCCCGGAGAAGTATCAAAGTCTGTCAACCGCCTGATTTTTATTCTTTTCATTGCTTTATCCCGCAAAAAATAATATACTAAAAAATTTGAATAACTTATATCATACAAAGAAAGACATTTGCTTTTAAAGTCAGTATCATGCATAAACAAAATTATCAAGACATCCTTGGCCGGGTCCAGACCCCTACCCGGTATGCCGGAAATGAAATCAACACGGTGAAAAAAGATCCGGGCCAGGTGGATCTGACCTTTGCCCTGGTATTTCCCGATCTGTATGAAATCGGCACTTCTCATTTTGGACTTCAGATCCTGTATTCCATTTTGAACCGGGAACCCGATATTGCCGCGGAACGGTTTTTTGCTCCGGCACCGGACATGGAATCCCTGATGCGGCAGAAACAGATTCCCAGCCTGTCCATGGAATCCCGGAAGCCATTGGCCGAATTTGACATCATCGGGATCAGCCTGCTGTACGAACTGAATTTCACCAATATCCTGGCCCTTTTTTCTCTGTCCGGAATCCCGTTTCTGGCTCAGGAAAGAGAAGATCTGTTTCCCCTGGTCATCGGCGGCGGCCCCTGCGCCTTTAATCCGGAACCCCTGGCCGATTTTTTTGATGCGTTTGTGATCGGAGACGGTGAAGAGGTTGTCCTGGAAATCTCCAGAATCGTGACCCGGTTCAAAAAACAGGGGGACGGCAGGAAAACCACCCTCCTCAAAGAACTGTCCCGGGTTTCCGGGGTGTATGTGCCGCAGTTTTTCAATGCATCTTATGATGAGAACGGCTGCCAGACAGTTTCCGCGGTTCATGAGGACTACACCTTTGTCAAACGGGCGTTTCTGCCGGAATTGACCACAGACAATTTTCCCATCGCCCCCATCGTGCCTTTTGGCAAACCCGTGCACGACCGGCTGCGCCTGGAGATTGCCCGGGGCTGCACCCGGGGGTGCCGGTTCTGCCAGGCCGGAATGATTTACCGTCCGGTCCGGGAACGGTCCCTGTCTGACCTGATCGACATCACCAGGGCGTCTCTGGCTGCCACCGGATATTCCGATATCTCCCTGTTGTCCCTGAGCACGGGCGACTATTCATCCCTGACAGCGCTCATGACGCAGCTGCTGGACATCAGCCAAAACCAGTGCAATGCCATCTCTCTGCCTTCCATCCGGGCGGAACGGCTCACTCCGGAACTGATGAACCTGATCAAAACCGTTCGTAAAACCGGATTTACCATTGCCCCGGAAGCCGGTACCCAGAGGCTCAGGGACATCATCAACAAGAATCTCACGGAACACGATATCACCGAAACGGTGAAAAACGCGTTTGAGCTGGGATGGAAACACATCAAGCTCTACTTCATGATGGGCCTGCCGTTTGAAGAGGATGCCGATATCCAGGGAATCTGTAACCTGTCACATCATCTGGCCGCCACGTATGCCAAAGGCAAACGGGGGATCAATGTAAGCGTGACCTCATTCATCCCCAAACCCCACACCCCGTTTCAGCGGCACCCCCAGCTCACTCTGGATGCCACCATGAACCGACTGGATTATCTGAAAAAAAACATGACCCATCCCAAACTCAGCCTCAAATGGCAGGATCCCTGCATGAGCCTGGTGGAGGGGGTGTTTTCCAGAGGAGACCGCAGGTTGTCCCGCCTGCTGACAGCCGCGTTTGAAAACGGATGCCGCCTGGACGGGTGGAACGATTATTTTGATTTTGACAAATGGCGGACTGCGTTTGACCAGACCGGCATCGATCCGGATTTCTATACCTCCCGTGCCCGGACACAGACAGAACCCCTGCCCTGGGATCACATTGACACCGGAATTTCCAGGCGGTTTCTGGAAAAAGAATGGGAAAAAGCGGCAGCCTGCGCCACCACCCCGGACTGCCGGGATCATGACTGTCCAGGCTGTGGGGTCTGTGATTTCAAAAAGATCCGGCCGGTCCTCCATAAAGCGGCGGACACGGTATTTTTTTCCGATCCCGGGACAGACACGTCTTCTGCTTTGCCGGACGATACGTTTGCCCGGTACCGGGTCCGATTCTCAAAACTGGGAGAAGCCCGTTTTTTCGGGCATCTGGAGCTGGCATCCATTGTCCAGCGGGCGGTGAAAAGAGCCGGGCTGTCCGTCAAATACTCCAAAGGATTCAACCCGTCCATGCGGCTGGCCTTTGACAATGCCCTGCCCGTGGGCATGGAGAGTGAGGAAGAATTTTTTACCATTTTTCTGGACCGGAAACTGTCTCCCAGGGCCATCCGGCAGGCCTTGAATCAACAGCTGCCGGCGGGGCTCACCATCACAGACTGCCACATGGCCGGCAAAAAACAGCCGGACCCGCCCGGCATCTGTGTCTATCAGGTTCTGCTGCCGGCCGGGGCACTGGAAAAAGATTCAGTGGAAACGTTTCTGTCATTGAAGGAGTTCATTATCGGAACCCCTTCCAAAAAAGGCAAACTCAGGAAAACCGATTTACGGCAGGCCGTAGCCGACATCAACCGGCAGGGATCTGATACCCTTGAAATGACCATGCAGCCCTTTGAGGGCCGTCACCTCAGGCCGTCTGCCATTTTAAAGCAATGCTTTGGGATGTCGGACCCGGTCATCGGCCGCACCCGGATAAAAAAACTCAGACAAGGATAATGCATGCTTAAAGAACTGGTCGTAAACTGCGCGCCCCATGAAACCCGGGTGGCCCTGCTGGAAGATGGCACGATTGTAGAATTGTTCATTGAAAGGGAAGATGAAACCAGCATTGCCGGAAACATCTACAAAGGCCGTGTACAAAGGGTCCTTCCCGGTATGCAGGCAGCGTTTCTGGATATCGGTTTTGAACAGGCCGCTTTTATTTATGTCGATGATGTTCTGGACACGGAAAGTCACAAAATGTTCAGCAAATTTGAACAGGATCCGGACATGGAATCGGAAAACGATTCTGATGACGAAGACCTGTCCATGGAAAAGCAGACATGGAAACCGCCACCCAGTTCCGATACCGCCATTGAAGACCTGCTTTACGAAGGACAGGAAATTCTGGTTCAGGTTTCCAAGTCCGCCATCGGCTCCAAAGGCCCCCGGGTCACGACCCATATCTCTCTGGCCGGGCGGTATATGGTGCTCATGCCCACCGTGGATCACATCGGTATTTCCAAACGCATTGAAAACGAAGCGGAAAGAACCCGCCTGCGTGAGCTGCTGCTTTCCATCCGGAAAAATAATTTTGGTTATATTTTAAGAACCCAGTCTCTGGGCGTGACCGCAGATACGGTAAAGAAAGAGATGGAATTTCTCACCAACACCTGGGAGGAAATTCAGAACAAAAACCAGATCACCTCTGCCCCGTCTCTGGTATACAAAGATCTGACCGTTACCTACAGGGCGGTACGGGACCTACTGGCCAATGAGGCGGACAAACTGATCATCGACTCCCCGGTTGAATACGAGCGGGTCCAGCAGTTTCTACGAAAGCTGATGCCGGATGTCAATCTGAGCGTGGCCCTGTATCAGGGCAGGGAACCGATTTTCGAGGCCTATAACATTGAAGGGGACGTGGCCCGGGCACTGAAACAGAAAGTGTGGCTCAAATCCGGCGGCTATATCGTCATCGAGCAGACCGAAGCCCTGGTGGCCATTGATGTCAATACCGGCCGGTACGTGGGCAAGCATAACTTTGATGAAACCATTTTGAAAACCAACCTGGAAGCGGTCAAGGAAATTTCCTACCAGATCCGGTTGCGCAACATCGGGGGTATCATCATCATCGACTTCATCGACATGAAAAAAGACGCCCACAAGGAGAAAGTGATGACGCTTCTCAATGAGGCTATGAAAAAAGATAAAAGCCAGACCAATATTTTACCGTTGACCGAACTGGGACTGGTTCAGATGACCCGCAAACGGACCCGGCGCAACCTGACCCGGACCCTTTGCGAGCCCTGCTTCTATTGCAACGGCACCGGTCATCTGCTGTCAAAGAAATCGATCTGCCACAAAATTTACCGGGATCTGGTGTCTGAAGCCGGTGATATCATGGGCAACCGGTTCACGGTCAAGGTCCATCCGGACATTGCCCAGCTGCTCCATGGTCGGGAAAAACATCTGATCGCTTCTCTGGAAACCCAGTTTTCCAAACCCATTGCCATTTATCCGGAACCCCACTACCATCTGGAAGAATATCATATTTTTGAGTCCCTGGTGAAATGATGATTCCATAGTTGACTTTTTGACCCAAAAAAAATATTATATTATGTTTATGATGATCAGTGGAACAACCCCAAGGTGATAATCACATTTAGTTTAAGGATTTAAATTTTATGAAACGTACATTTCAGCCAAGCAATCGAAAAAGAACCAGAAAACACGGATTTCTCAAAAGAATGTCCACCCCGGGCGGCAGACGGGTGATTCGGGCCAGAAGGGCCAAGGGCAGAAAAAGACTGGCATTGTAAAAAGAGGCGGATTGACGGATTTTTCATTACCCAAAGAAATTCGGCTCAGAAAACGGGCCGAATATGTCACGCTTTCAAAACAGGGGAAACCGATATATTCGGATTATTTTTTAGCCATTGTCCGCGACCGGTCGAACCCGCAAAACCGAATCGGTATTACCGTATCAAAAAAAGTGGGGAATGCAGTAGCGCGTAACAGGATCAAACGACTTATCAGAGAATATTTCAGGCATAAGAAACATTCCATCCCGGGAACCAGGGATATCAATATTATTGCAAGAAAAGGTCTGACTTCGCTATCCAACAGGCAGATAACCGAGCGCCTTGATAAACTTTTTACCAAAATAGCATTGGCCCGAAAGAATGATTAAACAGCTATTGTTAATATTGATTAAATTTTATCAATTTTTTATATCACCGCTGACAGGACAGAATTGCCGATTTTATCCAAGCTGTTCCGCCTATGCGGTTGAGGCGGTTCAGAAATACGGCAGCCTCAGGGGCAGCTGGCTGGCGGCAAAACGGATATTGCGTTGTCATCCATTTCATGCAGGGGGATATGACCCGGTTCCATAATTGATCCATACGCCTGACTGTTTCCTCTTCCTTGTAGACATTTGTTTGAAAAAAATTTCAAACTGAGGAGAGAAAATGGATGATCAAAAACGATTGTTGTTAGCGGTGTTACTGTCTGTGGTGGTCCTTGTGGGCTATCAGTTCTTTTTTGTTACCCCGCCGTCTGACCCCAATCTTTCCAAGACTGCCCAGGAATCACGGGAACAGCAAACGGTTCCGCCACCCGATGATAACCGCTCTGCAGTAACTGACTATACGCCGAAGGCGACCGGGGCACCAGTCGCCTTCGACCAGACCGAACCGTCCGATTTCAGAACCATCTCCGTATCAACGCCCTTGTACGACATTGCCATATCCGAACGCCTGGCAGCGGTCTCCAGCCACTTACTGAAAAAATACAAATCCAGTAACGGATCATCCACGGACCAGAAGCAGATGGTGGATCCCCGGCTGACCCGGGGAACGTTGACCACCGGCACCCGGGGCGGTGTTATTGACGGGCTTGAAACAGCGGTTTTTAAGGCGGATACAGACACCCAGTCCTTGAATCTGACCCAGGGCAGCCAAACCCTGGCATTTTCCTGGACCAGCCCCCGGGGTATCACTGTCCAGAAAATCTATACGTTTCAGGCAGATTCCTACCTGATCGACTGTGACATCGTGATTCAGAACGGGTCTGAAATGCCCGTGACCGATGCGCTCGTGATCACCACGCCCGGTATTTTTGATGATGAAACCAAAAAGCGCTCCCGGTTCGCCTTTGAAGGACCGGTGGCCTATATCAACGATGAATTCCTTTCCATCAAGCCCAAAGACATCGAAGACCAGGACACTTTCAACGGCAATATCGACTGGACCGGATATACGGACCGGTACTTTCTGACGGCAGTTCTGCCCAAAGGTGACGGGGAAGGACATCTCAAGCTCAGCTTTGAAAATGCCGTGGCCGAAAGCCGGCTGGTCTGGCAGATGGACCGGATCGACCCGGGCAGACAGGGAGAATATCCATTCACCTTTTATATGGGCCCTAAAAGTCTCAAGGTGTTGGGCCAGTATGACAATACATTGAAAAAAGCGATCAATTTCGGGTTTTTCGATATTCTTGCCAAACCGCTGCTCATCACCATGAATTTCATTCATGATGTGATTCCCAATTACGGGGTGGCCATTATTCTGCTGACCATCCTGATCAAGCTCATTTTCTGGCCCCTGGGAACCAAAAGCTACAAATCCATGAATGAAATGAAAAAAGTTCAACCTCTGATGATGAAAATCCGGGAAAAATACAAAGATGACAAACAGCGGATGAACCAGGAAATCATGGGGCTTTACAAGACTTACAAGGTCAATCCGGCCTCTGGATGTCTGCCCCTGCTGGTTCAGATGCCGATTTTCTTTGCTTTGTACCGGATGCTCTACCAGGCCATCGAACTTCGCCATGCCCCGTTTGTGGGATGGATCAAGGATCTGTCCGCACCGGACCGGCTGTTTCATTTTGATTTTTCCATTCCTCTGATGGAAGCGCCCTACGGCATTCCCGTTCTCACCCTGATCATGGGCGCATCATTTTTGCTCCAGCAGAAAATGACGCCGACAACAGGGGATCCCATGCAGGCAAAAATGATGATGCTCATGCCTGTTTTCATGACTGTGCTGTTTATCAATTTTCCATCCGGACTGGTTTTGTACATGCTGGTGAACAACATCATCTCCATGGGTCAACAGTATTACACCCAGAAAAAATTTTCCAAATAGCAGGAGGTAATTCATGAAAAAAACTCAGGAATTTAGCGGAAAAGACGTCGAAACCGCCGTCAAAACCGCCTGCGACACCCTTTCAATTTCCAGAAAAGCCCTTAAATACGAAGTCATTTCCACCGGCGCATCCGGCATATTCGGGATTGTGGGCCGTAAAGATGCCATCATCAAAGTGGTTCTCCCCCAGAACAATACCGAAACGTCTGAAAAAGACAGAGAAGGCATCCGCTCCATGGTGGATGAAGCCTTTGGTCCGAACACCCGTGTCAACAGTCAGTTAGACAGCGGGCCGTCAGACCGTCCCGACAGCGATTCTTCTCGGAAAGGCGCACCCGTGCCTTCCCAGAAACCGGCACCTGCGCCTAAAAAAAAGCAGCCTGTCACGCCGGTTGAATCCAAACCGGTTGAATCCAAACCGGTTGAGTCCACGTCGGTTGAGTCCACGCCGGTTGAATCCAAACCGGTGCCCGCAGATTCTCCAGAAAAAACGGATACTGAAGATCCCCAGCCGATTTCCGGGGATGCGGCCGCCCCGGCTGATCTCGAGGATACCGCAGCACCAGAACCGCTTCCGGTGGTGGAAGTCACTCAGGAATCCATCGATCTGGGCCTGGAAACACTTCAGAGAATAGCGGATTTGATCACTGAAGGCGCCTCTGTGGAAGCCGAAACAAAGCGGGATCATCTCACACTGAAAATCTCCGGCGGCAATGCCGGTATCCTGATCGGCAGAAAAGGACAGACTCTGGATGCCATGCAGTTTCTAACCGACAAGATCATCAACCGAAAAAGCGAGGCCCGGGTCCGGGTCAAAGTGGATGTGGAAGGATACATTGAAACCCGCAAATCCAATCTGAAACATCTGGCCATGAAAATGGCGGAAAAAGCCAAAAAAACAGGCAAGCCTGCCACCATCAACCAGATGAGTGCCCAGGACCGGCGGATCGTTCATCTGACACTCAAAGATGACAACCGGGTCAGAACCCAGAGCATGGGAGACGGATATTACCGGCGTCTGGTGATTTTTCCCAAAAAAAAGAGCTCGTTTGCCGGCAAAAAAAGGTTTAAAAGATAAGATTCCATGAATGATACCATTGCCGCAATCGCCACCCCTTATGGAAGCGGTGGCATCGGGGTTATCCGGATCTCCGGTCCGGATGCAATGGCTGTTGCGGCACAGTTCTTTTCCAGAACCCGGACCGGCCCCGCTTTTGCCGGGAGCCTGGAAACCCACCGGGTCTATCATGGCTATTTTATGGACACCGGGGAGATCATTGATGAGGTGCTGCTCATTCCCATGCGTGGGCCCCGATCCTATACCGCTGAAGATGTGGTGGAAATCCAGGCCCATTCCGGCACCGTGGTTCTCAAACAGATTCTGGAACGGCTGCTGTCAGGCGGAGTCCGCCTGGCGGAACCCGGAGAATTCACACGACGCGCCTTTTTGAATCAGCGGATCGATCTGACCCAGGCCGAAGCCGTGGCAGACATCATCAATGCCCGGTCCACAGCGGCTCTGAAGTTCGCTACCGCCCAGAACTCCGGTGCCTTGAAACAGCAGATACAGGAAATGCGGGACCAGTTGATCCGTATCCTGTCACAGGTGGAAGTAAGCATTGATTTTCCGGATGACATGCCGGATGAAAATCCTGCATCCCTGAGTTTGACTGACATCGATGCTGTCATCGACCGGTGCCGGGAGTTTATTCGACAGCACGAAGAGGCCTGTTTTCTCAAGGAAGGGATCCGCCTGGCTATCTGCGGGAAACCCAACGTGGGAAAATCCAGTCTCATGAACCGGCTGCTGTCAAGAGAGAAATCCATTGTCACCGCACTTCCCGGAACCACCCGGGACCCCATTCAGGAAGCCATGAACATGAGCGGCATTCCATTTGTGGTGACGGACACCGCCGGCATCCATGACACCGATGACCTGGTGGAAATCATCGGTATCGAACGTGCCAAAGACCATATCCGGAATGCGGATCTGGTATTGTTCATGGTGGAACCCGGAACGACCCTGTCTGAAATGGAATTCAAAAAAATGGTGCCGCTGGAAAAAAGAATTCTGGTGGTGGTCAATAAAATTGATCTGACACGAGACCGGGACGGGCATCCCAAACCCGGCGGCCCGAAACTGCCGGGATTGCCGGAAATATGTAACCCGATCCCCCAGGTTCATATTTCCGCGCTTCATAATCAGGGCATCCGGGAATTACGGGAGGCCATTATGCAGCTGTGCATGGGAGACCTGACCATGGACGGTTCCGCCGTGATTCCCAACCTGCGGCATAAAACCGCACTGACCCAGACCCTGTCCTGCCTTGAATCCGCCCGACAGGGGATCGAGACCGGGCAGCCGGAGGAAACCCTGGCCATTGATCTGAAAAACAGCATCGACCTGCTGGGCGGCATTACCGGTGAAACCGCATCTTTAGACATACTGGATACGATTTTTAACA
Organism: Desulfotignum sp.; assembly: GCA_032250905.1. Lineage (GTDB taxonomy): Bacteria > Desulfobacterota > Desulfobacteria > Desulfobacterales > Desulfobacteraceae > Desulfotignum. The sequence goes on from JAVVEQ010000030.1 coordinate 21,161, forward strand.
ATTTCTGTATTGGAAAATAAAGGATTTTGCCCATGGCACTGGATCTGAAAAAACATTTTGCAAAATATGAGGCCCTGGTTCAAGTGGTGGACGGGATTTTTGACCGGGTCAAACAGGATTTTCCCAAAGAAGTGTTCTGCCGTGAAAAATGCAGTGACTGCTGCTACGCAATTTTTGACATGACACTGATCGAAGCCCTTTACCTGAAATCCCGGTTTCTGGAAACATTTTCCGGCAAACAGAGAAACGATTTGCTGGAAATCGCCGACAAAACCGATCGGGCTCTGGTCAAACTCAAACGGGACGCTTACAAAAAAGTTCAGAAAGGCGCGGACGAGCTGGAAATTGTGGGCCGCATGTCCCAGGAACGGGTCCGCTGCCCCCTGCTGGGGTCCGACAATTTGTGTCTGCTCTATGAATTTCGGCCCATTACCTGCCGCATCTATGGCATCCCTACTTCCACGGCAGGCAAAAGCCATATCTGCGGACGGACCAATTTTATCCAGGGAAACGCCTATCCCACCTTGAATATGGACAAAATTTATACCCAGCTTCAGCTGATGTCCGCAGAACTCATCAAGGATATCAACTCCCGGCACATCAAAATGCATGAAATGCTGATACCGGTCTCCATGACCCTGATTACCGATTTCAATGAAGCGTATCTGGGGGTTCGTCAGGATGGATAATTTTACCAGGGAGCAGATTGAAGAAAAGAAAAAAGCCATCTTCGATGCCATGGGCAAACGGGGTCAGCGTCAGATTCTCAAAAAAGGGTATGACAAATGGGACCCGTTTCAGGAACCCAAAGACCCCATAGACATCCGAAAAGACAAAACCAGGCGGACATCCCAGGTGCTGATCCGGGAATTTCTGTCTCAGGCCGACTCTGACACCTACTCCAACTCCTTTGCCCAGGGGGCTTTGGAGATGTGTCTGGGCATCATCAATGAGGATGAAAAAATCCGGGGCATGTTTGAGTTTGCCTGCTGGTACAGAAACCTGCTCAAAAAAGAAGGACATGAAACCCTTTGACCGTGAGGCGGCCCTGGCCATCCTGGACACTGCGGAAACCCGGCTGACCGCCCGGGCCTATGTGCATCAGATCGCAGACCAGATGAAGCTGTCGGCAGCAGATGCAAAAACGGTTCTAAAAACCCTGGTCAATCATCGCGACATCACTTATCAGGATATTTTCGGCAGCACCTGCGTGATTAAAAGTTTTCAGAGACCGGTTCAAATCACGGATCACTTTTATTTAATTCCCCCGGATATCACCGGTTTTAAAGACCGGCTCGACCTGCATGCCATCCGTCTTGAACCGGGCATTTCTTTCGGGTCCGGGCACCATCCCACCACCCGGCTGTGCCTGGCCGCCCTGGAATATCTGTTTTACGAAACCCGGCCTGAAAATGCCATGTTGAAAGCCGCAGGGGCGGATATCGGCACCGGATCCGGGGTCCTGGCCATTGCCCTTTGCATGGCCGGGATTTCCAAATGCCTGGCTTATGATATCGATCCCAACGCGGTGAGCGATGCCAGGAAAAACATTATTCTGAATCACCTAAATGACAGAATATCGGTGCTGGATCATCCTCTGCCTGAAACCGGTCCGATGCTGGGAATTGTCTGCGCCAATCTGAGAACACCGACCCTGGAAACTCTGGCACCGACTTTTCGAAGGCGGTTGATTCCCGGCGGCACTCTCATTTTCTCTGGTATCCGGCCATGGGAAGCGGACGCTTTAAAGGCCTGTTTCAACGAATACATGCTTCGGACTGTCTGGGAAAAAACGGAAAAAAACTGGGTCGGACTGGTCCTGGCGGACCATTGAAACATCCTATGATTCGATTGATAAAATATTTGATTCTTTTTCTGGCGGTATCCGGCCTGGTCATGCCGGTGGCAGGCGATGTGTTCATCTGGACCGACTCAGACGGGGTCCGGCATTTTTCCAATATTACACCGCCTGAAAACACCGAAACCGCCAGGGTTCTGGATGAAACAATTCAGAACCAGATTACATCTGATCGGCAATTCAAGGTGATCAAGGTGTATGACGGCGATTCTCTGCTTTTACAGGGCATGGATTTAACCCTGAAAATCCGCATGGTGGGTATCGATGCGCCGGAAACCGGGGGCCCTCAGAAACAGGGGCAACCCTACAGCAAAAAAGCGCACCTGTTTCTGAGCCGGCAGATCAAGGACCGGTTCGTGACATTGAAAACATACGGCCTGGGCGGTTACAACCGGATTCTGGCGGAAGTGTTCATCGATAGCATCAACATGAATCTGAAAATGGTAACGACGGGGCTGGCAGAAGTGTATCAGGGAAACCTTCCCAAAACGTTCGATGCCGCCCCTTATCTGACAGCCCAGAATCAAGCCAAAAGTCGCCGTATCGGCATGTGGGTCCAGGACAGCCGGTATAAAAGCCCCCGGCAATGGCGAAAAGAAAACCCAAGAAACTGAAAAAAATTAAAACGGAATATCCTCATCCTGCATCGGCGGCTGGCCCCCACCCGGACGGGTCTGTCCATGAAAGTTCTCCTGATTGGGTGCGGATCCACCCTGCTGTGGGTATCCACCACTGGCCGGTTCTTTTTGATATCCGCCCGAAGACGGATTCCCGCTGCCCTGATTGTCGGACCTTCCGCCGAGAAACTGAAAATTGCTGACCACCACTTCCGTGATATAGTGGGTCTGGCCGTCTTTTTCATAATTCCGCGTCTGCAGCCGGCCTTCGATATATACCTGGCTGCCTTTGGACAGATACTTCTCCAGTGTTTCAGCCGGTTTGCCAAACGCCACCACACGGTGCCATTCGGTTTTTTCCTGTTTTTCTCCGGAATTTTTATCGGTCCATTGTTCGCTGGTGGCAATTGAAAAGTTCACCACTGCCAAGCCCTGCTGGGAATACCGGATTTCCGGATCCCGGCCCAGGTTCCCGATAAGCATTACCTTGTTCAAGCCCGCCATTGTTGACTCCTTTTCGTCAGGGTTAATGTTGATCCGACAATATGCACATATCATGACGGGATTGTCAATTCTTACTTCTGAATCCTGTCATGACGCACTATTGCACCCTCCAACAAAAAAATCGCAGTAATGCACCCCATTGGTGCCAGGCCATACCGGCCTCAATTCAGTTGTCCCCGAAAGATACGGGTTACAGCAAATTTTCATTTTCATGTCTGATGGTATGAACCTTGCTTTTAGATCGTGTGTTGTAACCGGACAGTCCCCCAAAGGGGTCATGAAAATAAACAAAAGTCGCTCAAATAAGAGGAAATAAACCATGGCAACACATACTGAAAACAAGGGTCAAATTGCCGACCAAATGGCGGGATGACCCATGACTTTGATATCAACCGAATGACACCCATAAGGAGGAAGTATGAAAATAGCAGTCAGTGCCTCAGGCCGGGATCTTGACGCCCAGATCGATCAGTGGTTCGGCCGGTGTGACTATTTTTTGATAATTGATACCGATACCATGGAAACGGAAGCGTTTCCCAATGATAACAGAAACCAGACCAGCGGCGCCGGTGTTCAGGCTGCAGGATTTGTCATTTCCAAAGGTGCCCGGGCAATTTTGACCGGCAGTTGCGGCCCCAAAGCCATGGATGTGTTCAACGCGCAGAACATTCCCGTGTATACGGGCCATGCAGGCGAGATCCGTCAAACCGTGGAAGCCTTTAAAAAGGGAGAACCAGAGGCATCCGGATCCAAATCCACAGGCCGGAACACCCCTGCCCCTTCGCCGGGCCCGGGAACGGCCGGCGGCGGTCGCGGCATGGGTGGTGGCGGCGGCCAGGGTATGGGCGGCGGCGGTGGCCGGGGCAGGGGCGGTGGATGCGGCAGAGGGGTTGCCGGCGGTGGTCGGGGCATGGGAGGCGGCGGCGGCCAGGGCATGGGAGGCGGCCGTGGGATGGGCGGTGGATGCGGCAGAAAAAACCGCTGAATTCAGATGCCCTCTGCCAGGATTTCGTCGATGGCGGCATCCAGGTGGTCACTGGTGATCAGATAGGTCTGGATGCCCCCATTGGCCAGTACATAGCCCGGACCTTTGCAGGAAACGTCCTCTTTCATGCCCACATGATCGATACCGGCCTTGACCAGCCATTCCGCCACCCGGATCCCTTTGGCCGTGTCCGTGGTGGAATGGGGATTTTTACGAAATTCTGTCTTCTGAACAGTCTGGTCGGTGCGCTGGACAAGAACCACGGCAAACCAGGGGGCTTCCCCGAAATGCGCACTGATCCGTCCATTTTCATCCGCCATGGGCAAGGCGATCCGGATATTTTTTCTTTTCCTGGGCTCATATAGAATTGTAATCTTCTCGATATGGGGAATCTGTTCCCGAATCCGGGTTTCCAGGTGCCGGCTGACCTGGTGGGCCGCCTCGAGGTCCTGGGTCTTGACCGTCACCTCGGCATGAATGAACTGAAACCGTCCGGCATTCCGGCCGGACAACTCGATAATTCGATCCACCTGGGGATCATTTTTAATGATCCCCTGAATCCGTTCCAGGGTGGCAAAATCAATGGATGCATCCAGCAGCACCCGCATACCGTCGGACAACAGGTCCCACCCGGCCCGGACAATGAACACCAGGATCAGGCAGGCCCCCATCTGGTCGATGGTAATCCCCCGGATGTTCCAGTCAACCCCCAGATATCCCATAAATACCGCCACCAGGACCACGATGGAGGAAAGCACATCCACCTGGCGATGCCGTCCTTCGGCAATCAACGTGGGGGAATGGGTCCGGCGGCCGACACGAATGGCATACCGCCCGAACAAAAAGATCATCAGCGTGGCTGCCGCCAGCAGCCAGATATAGGGCAGGGGAATCTGAGGGGCCTGCTCCTGTCCGGAAAAAATCTGAATGACAATTTCATACCCGGCAATGAAAATAAATATGGCAATGAGCACGGAGGCCACATTTTCCAGTTTATACAACCCCAACGGGAACGCCCGGGTTTTCTTGGTGGACAGTTTGACACCCCCGTAAATCACAAACGATGCAATGGCATCGGTCCCGGAATCGATGGCACTGGCCATAATGGCCAGACTGCCGGATGACACCGCCAGAAATCCTTTCATCACCGCTAAAAACAGATTCAATACAAAGGCATATCCCGCGACCCGGTAAATCTGGGTGGTTTCATCGTCAACACCGCTGTGAGAGGATATCTGATCCATCATATGGAAATCAGTCCGAGGGCAATAAAGGCGGCCCCCACCCCCATCCACTGCCGGCGTTTCAGTTTTTCCCTGAGAAACAGCCATGCCAGAAGGACCGTGGCCGCCGGATAAAGAGATGACAGCACCGCAGACACATCCAGGCGGCCCAGGTGAGCTGCCGTGGAAAACAGCAGGTTGCCCAGGGCATCCAGCGCCCCGGCTATGACAATGAAACACCACTGCCCCTTCATGCGCGTGCCCGGTTTTACCGCCACCATTATCACTGTGGATAAAAAGACGACCGATGCCACCCGGGCCCAGACCAGGGGCCAGAAAATGGCCAGGTCATTGGCCTTGTCGATAAAAATGAAAAACAGACCGAACCCGGCGCCGGCAACGCAGGAAAGCAGGAGTTCCCGGCCTGTCATCCGGAACCCGGTATCCGCTGAAGACAACAGCCACACCGCAATCATGAAACAGAGAAATCCGGCAAACCGGGTCACAGAGGGAAGGCCGGTAAAAAAAGCGGTATATCCGATGGGAACCAGGGCCGTGAGCACCGCTGACAAAGGGGCCACAATACCCATGCGCCCTGTGGACAGCCCCCGGTACAGGGCGAGCAGACCGATGTTGCCGAAAACGCCGGCAACCGCCCCGTAAACCAGGTGCCGGACCGGGGGCATGCTTTCCCCGGAAAAAACAGCCATCCCCAGCAGAAACAGGCCCCCGAGAAACTGTGAGTACAGCACGACCTTCATCACATTGCCTTTGCGGGACGCCATCCCGCCACTGAAATCCCCGGCACCCCAGGCTGCGGCACTGCCGATACCACATGCAATTGCCAGTGTTTCCGTACTGATCATAAATCAAACATCCGCTGTTTTTAGATTTGCCATTCTATTCTGAACGATCGGACAGGTCATTCCCTGACAGGAAATTGCATTTTTATTCATGGGTGCAGTACCGTATATTCGGGGATTTCACGCATCAGGGGATTGTAATTTCCCAATCAAAATGTTTACCAGGACATCCCGTTCATGCTCATCTATTCCATCCCCGACGGCCTCTTCGAATTTCCTGATTCTTTCTTTGTTCTCCAGAAAATTGGCTATGTCGTAACTGATCCTGGTGGCATCTTCCAATATGCCATGAAGCATCAACAATTCTTCAAAGGAACAGTTTTTGTCTTCATAGACGGCAAGAGATTTTTGAAGTCTTTCATATTCAGAGATCCAGTCTTGAAAATTGTTTTCCATTTTTGTGTATTCAGCCGCATCTCCGACGATCCAGGCTTTAATCAGCGCAATCTCCTCAGCGGAGAGGTGCGCGCCGGATTGAAGGTTTTTCAAAATTCTTTTAATCTCAGGCGATGATTTTTGTTGCGCTGCTTCACGAACAATATTTTTGGCTTGACTCAACGCACTGCCGGCCTGTTGAAAGGCACCTTCTGACATCATTTCTCTTGCCTTCGCCATCGTTTTTGTCACATCGAGTTTCATATACCCCCCTTTTTCCTTTTTATTTTTACATCCATTGCCTGCCTGAACCTGTCTCATGACAGGCTTTAATGAATATCACGATAGATTTTTTCCATAACGGCATTGTTATAATCCTGGACAATGACCTGTGAACGAAATAACCCATAGAGTTCAAGAATGGAAACAGCACTTATGAAAAAAACGCCTGCGTACAGATACCCCGTGAAAAGCATCACTGCACCGGCCCAGAATACACATATATTCATCAGGCCAAACAGCCATTGCCCGAGATAAAAGTGATGCAGGCCAGCAATGAATATGTAATTCAGGGTCGCATACGTGTCTGGATCCTTCAGTTTTTTCTCTGACTCTTTGAAAAATATCAGTCGTTTTTCATCGGACAATTCTCTTACCAGTTTTCGGATACTTTCCTCTTTTTCCTGAACGGTCTCTTTTGACAGCACTGAAATTCTCCATTCACACCGGGAGATTCAACCTCCCGATGAGAAAAATTTATCAACAGGATTTAACGGCCGAGCGTGATAATCACTGCCTCTCTTTTCCAGAAGAGCATAAAGCGTTTCTGCTCTATCACCTGAAATACCACTGCCCATCCGTCTGCTGCTTCCTTATTGAGAGCGGTTTCCATTTTTTTTACCGGAATGCCTGATGCCCCTAAAAAAATCGTGCCAAGTCCGCCCTCAACGATATAAAGGACCTTGTATTCTTTGTATACCAACTTGTTATCTCCTTTTCAGTATCGTTCAAATGCCCGCTTTGGAAACAGGCAGATCGGGCAGGTATCAGGCACTTCTGTATCATGCGGCCTGCCCATCTTCAAGTTCCTTGTTTAAATTCCCTGAAATATCCCTTGACCTTTTCTCTGTTCATCCTTGTCATCAGACCTCGTGCCGCCAGGCAGAACTGATTGGGCCAGACCATCTGGTCAGGCCTTTTTTTGGTTCATCAATTCTTTGTAAAATACCCTGATATACCTGACACTGGACAATATCAGGGCCAAGCCGATGCCGATATACAGGATTGCCAGTTCCTTTTTCGGAATCATGGAATGACGCAGCAGGCCTCCCATGACAACCATAACAGCGATAATCAGATAGCTCTTCCAGGGGATAAAGGCAAACAGGCATCTCACCCCGTTCATTTGAAGGATCCGCGTCAAATTTTTATCGACGATCTTCAAAAAACCCAGATGGTGGACCAGCAGGGCCAGCAATACACCGGCGCCCGCATACAGATAACTGTTTGTTCCAGGTTCCGCTGACAGCCATGAAAAAGCCAGAGACAAAAGCATGACACCCACACAGATCCAGACAATCCCTGCAAGCAATATCAGAAACGTGTTCTTTACGGCCGGTTTATATTTGTCTATATTTTTCACAATGAACTCATTTTTCTGCCCCCGTCCCCGGCTTTTTCAAATACAGTTCCGGCAGAATAATTCTGATTTCCTTTTTTCCCTCTTCTTTCCGCCAGAAGAGGATGTAATTGACGGCAGCCCGAACCGGCGTATACCCGGTCTGGCGGTATTTCTCCAGTGTGTTTAAAAACGATCTGGAAAATTTCAATACCGGAATCCCGTTTTTGTCCAGGCAGCGGGTGTCACGCACGATCAATTCATCACCGCTTTTCAGTTGTGACATCTCCTGCTGCCTTCCCATGAAATAATCCAGCCAGATTTCCTTATGGGTTAACTGCATGACCAACTGATTCGGGGGGAACTGTTTTTCATGATTGTCGATCCGTTCCATTCCCTGAACGGACAGATCATCCATAACCGGGGTATTCAGATGGATGGTCAGGTGCTGTTTCGCTCTGGTCATGGCCATATACAGCAGGCGTTTCTTTTCATCAGTGCTCAGATCGACACTGTCGAGCAGGATAAACACATGATCAAATTCTCTGCCTTTGGCTTTGTGCATGGTGGATACCACCACCGCATCACCGGGATCATCGGAAAAATCCTCCAGCCTGGATTCCCGGATAAACATTTCCAGATCGGACCGGTATTTTTTCTGCGGATTGGCCGCCTCGAAAGCCTTGATCATGTTCAGGCAGATATCCAGTTTTGCGCTGTTTTTGAATGCATTCTCTACACTGCGCCGGGCAGATTTCCACGCATCGTCATGAATGATAAACGTGTCATCCCGCAAAAAGAGCTGATCCAGAAAATATCTGATTTCCAGCAGATCAGACAGATTGAACCCCTCATTGGTCTGGACCAGCTTTGCCGGCATCTGGTTTTTCAGCAGAAGGCCTGCCGCCTGAAACGCCTCGTCATTGGTGTGGGTCAACACACAGGTGGTTCCTGTGAGCCTTGTGGAAACAAGGTCCTGAACCAGGGGTGAAACCAGATGCCGGCTGTGATAGCGCACGATTCTGATGTTCCCGCAGCCGGCCAGCCTTGCGACAATGGGGGTGTTTTTCAAACGGCGGCGGATCTTTTTTACAAACTGGTTGGACCATTCAACCAGATTGGGTCTGCTCCGGAAGTTTTCAACCAGCTGATGCATGACGGCATCTTTGTCAACAATGAGCTGTTCCAGATATTTGGGGCTGGCGCCTCTGAATTCATAAATATTCTGGTCGTCATCTCCCACGGCAATGATCCGCATGTCCGGATTCTGATCTGCCAGAACAGTGATCAAGGCATATTCGTCTGCGTCCATGTCCTGGGCTTCGTCGATCACCAGCACGGCTTTGGCGACCCGGGCCGGTTCCACCTCGCCGTTCTTTATTTTGGAAATCGCTTTCCGGATTATCCCGCCCGAGGTTTCAAGGGTGCCGATTTTGCCGAGCAGGTCAAAACAGTAGGAATGAAAGGTCTTTATCTCGATAAACCCGGCGGCATTGCCGATGAGCGCGAACAGGCGTTTCTTGAATTCCGTGGCTGCAGCCCTTGAAAACGTCACCATGAGCAGCTGCTCATGTTTGACGTCTTCCATTAACAGAAGAGAGGCCAGCTTGTGCACCAGCACCCTGGTCTTGCCGCTTCCCGGGCCGGCCGCCACCACCATGTACTGGGTCCTGTTGTCGTTGATGATGTGTAACTGGGCCGGAGACAGCACCCCGAAAAGCTGTTCGAATTTGGCGGGCGTGATATTTCTTTTGATCTCATTTCCCCGGCTGCCTTTGAAATACCGGCGGAGAAACGAGGCATAATTCAACTGGAAATAATCCTCCACAAACTGAAGGGCCGCCTTGTAATCCTGGATCATTTTTCTGGCATATTCGCCCACGATGTGGATCTGGGCCACCTTGTTTTCGTAAAAGTCCCCCAGCTGCTTATAGTCCTCGATTTTATAACGCCGTTTATTGTCCTTTTCCAGCCGTTCAATGGTCAGCCGGTTGTAGACTACCAGAAATCCGCCTTCAATTCGTATCGCACCGATTCTGGAAAGATAAAACAGGGTATCTTCCACTTCCTCCGCCGAGGTCTTCACCCCGAACAGAGAGCCATGGCTTTCATATACCGCTTTTAACTCCAACACGGAAAATTCAACCAGCGCCAGATCCTCTCCAATGGCGGGTTCCCCCTCACGGGACCCGGCCGCGATATTTTCAGCAGCCTGTTTTCTACTTTTTTCATACAGCAGCTCCACAATAAACCGGGCCAGTGTATGCCGTTTTTCCAGTTTTTGCTGAAATACTTCCCGTGGCTCTGTCAGGGCGGCGGCAAAGGTATGTTTTGCATAATCCGCATGGGGTCTTTTGATCCAGTGTTTGATGGCCCAGAAATTGATGATGGTTTTAATCTTTGCAGGATCGGCGCTGGCACACCCGTTTGCTTCTGCCTGCGTATTGAGTTCCTTGATATGAAATACAGTTTTCTGAGGGTCCATGTGCGACAATAAAAACGTTTCAAGCCCGGCAAAGGCCTGCAGAATTCCCAGGGACCGGTTGTTTTTTTCCCCTTTTTTGATAAATGCCGTCAGATCTTTGGCATCTGCCAGTATTTTCTCCTGTCTGAGCAGGGTGATGATACGGATGACCTCTTCTTTGACGATGCCCAGATGATCACTGATGTAATCCACTCTGGACTCAGGAACCTCATCACCGGCCTGTTGTCTGGTTTTGCTTGAGAACAGCTTCTTGATAATACGGACCGCCTGTTCTTTTTGCTTTTCCTCAAACCGGTCCGAGGCCGTTATCCGGTCAATGGCTTCCTGGGCGTTTTTGGTCAGGATACTACTGTTGGCATATATCCGTGGCATGTTCTGCCCCCGCTTCAGGTATCCCGCATTTTCCAGGGCTGCGATGGCGGTCTTGACCCGTGTTTCGATTTCAGCGATATTATCGTCCCACCCGGCTTTTCTGGCTATTTCAAGGGCGGAATTGGAGACTTTGGCGCGGAACCGGGTCAGATCCTTGACCGCTTTCCAGACCTGCTGGATTTCTTTGACATTGAGTCTGGTCTGATTCAAAAGGATAAAATGCTTGCCAAGGTCCTCTTCATTGAACAGGACATAACAGTCTGCCGTGATATTTTCATCCCTGCCTGCCCGGCCTGCCTCCTGGACATAGTTTTCCAGGGAATCCGAGATGTCAAAATGAATCACCATGCCGACATCTTTTTTATCCACCCCCATGCCAAAGGCGGAGGTGGCCACCATGATGTCAACATCCCCTTTTATGAAGGCGTCCTGGTTTTCCATTTTCTCATGGGTGTCCATTTTGCCGTGATAGGGCCTGGCAGGATAGCCGTCCGCCGTCAGCCGCCTTGCCAGGTCGTAGGCCCGGTAGGTTCTTGACACATACACAATGGCGGGGCATTTTTTCTGATCAAACAGGTCCCTGAGCGTGTGGTATTTTTCCTCTGAATTGTCTCTTACCAGCACCTGGTAATGCAGGTTGGTTCTGGACGACCGGGATCGGAACACCTCCAGATCCAGGTGCAGGCCCTCTTTGAAATAGGTCTGGATATCCTGGATCACCTTTAATTTGGCCGTTGCCGTAAAACAGGACACAGGAATCGGATTCTCCAGCTGCTTTTTTTCCTGGATTGCCTTGATAAACTCCCCGATATACAGATAATCCACCCGGAAATCCTGTCCCCAGGAAGAAAAACAATGCGCTTCATCTATCACGAACCGGACGATATTTCTTTTCAGGACCATGTGTTCAATGGGTTTCGACCGCAACGATTCCGGAGACAGATAAAGAAGGGACGCCGTGCCGTTTTCCACCCGTTCAAACGCGTTGGCCCGCTCAATGGGATCCAGCAGTCCGTTGATTGTGACGGCATCGGTGATCCCGGCTTTTTCCAGGTTGTCCACCTGGTCTTTCATCAACGACTGCAAAGGAGATATGACAATAGTCAGTCCTCTCACGTTTTCTCCGTTCAAGAGCGCCGGCACCTGGAATGCCAGGGATTTGCCGCCCCCGGTGGGAAAGACGGCAACCAGGGACTTCCCGTCGATGGCAGCCTGAACCGCCTGTTCCTGGAGGGGTTCCCCGCCATAGGTCCTGTAAGCGTCAAACCCGAAAAATTTTTTCAGGCCCCGGTGGATATCCAGGGCCTGGCCGCAGTAATCACAGCCGGTAAGGCAGGGATGATTCCTTAACATATACATCACTGACTCGATTTCAGGACAGGTTTTCAACACCCACGGCGGGGTGATGGAATACCGGTCATCCGCATGAACCAGGGACAGGCAGTAGGCCAGGGCCACGGGAAATTCTGCGATCCTTTTTTCCAGGTCCGCATGGCGGCAGATCTTTAAATGAAATTTTTTCAGGATCAGAGACGCGATGCCGGCGGTGTCTGTTCCCTGGAACCCCAGATACCTGAAAAATCCCTGAAATCCCGGTTTGTCCTGCAGAAGAAAAAAGAAGATCTGCTGTAAATCAGGGTCTGCCTGCCCAAACTCAGCCACCTCGTCATAAAACAGATCCCTGGCCTTGATGGCATCATTCAACGGATTGCTGAGATCCTGGGTCTGTAATTTGTCGTCCTTGACCAGGGCATGGTAGGGCCTGGCCGGAAACAGCAGCGGGGACCAAAACAGGGTATCAATCAGATCGGCCCGGTCAATGCCTGCGTTTTCCAGGGCCCGGCCGATATAGGTCAAATCGTGCCGTATGAGATTGTGGCCGCATAAAAACCGGATGCCCTTCAGGAATTCGGCAAACCCGGCAGCAGAACCGGAATGAAACATGTTTTTGTCGTTTTTGATGCCGCCCAGATCAAGGATTCGACCGGTTTCGGGATCGATTTCCGTGTCAACAAACGCTATGGCATTCTTTGGTCTCAATTGTGTTCTTCAGGCCCTGTTCGATTCGTCAGGAAAGTGCGTGATGAAAAATTTTATCGGTGTCATTACAGGTGTCTGCGAGCTCCAGCACCCGTCTGTGGTGCGTAAAAAGCAGGACCTGGATGCGCCTTGACAGTTGTGCCAGCACCTCCAGGCAGACCCGGGTGCGATGATCATCAAACCCGATCAGGATATCATCCACGACAAAGGGCATGGTTTCTCCTTTTTTCAGATGCTGCTCAAGCGTGGCCATGCGCAGGGCCAGATAGAGCTGGTCCCGGGATCCGTCACTCATGCCCTCGATGGCCACCTCCTGATCGTCCGGTCTGACACCCAGCAGTACCGGCTTTCCGGAAGCATCCAGTTCATCCCTCAGACCTGCGTAAGAGCCCAGTGTCAGCGTTGAGAACAGTTCACCGGCCTTGCTCAGAACTGGGGCCTGGTTTTCCTTTCGGTACGCTTCTATCTGCTGCTCCAGGATAAGGGAGGCGATCTGGAAACGCAGATAATGCTCGGCATTTTCGGTGATGCTGGAAAGGTGTGATTCTGCTTCTTCAGACGCGTTGGCTGCCACGGCTTTTCCATCATTCTGCCGGATCTCGTGCTGAACGATCTGCCGCTGGTCGCGCAGCGTGTCTCTCTCGGATTGAAGTTCTCTCAGCTCACTGGATATTCTTTCGATATCCCCTTCAATGCTGTCAATGTCTGAACTGTTCACTTCTTTTTCCAGCGCGTCAATGCCAAAACCGTCCCCATTTCGGTTCAGTTCCTGTTCCAGCGCTTCAATCTGTTTCAGCAGGTCCCGTTTATGGGTTGATTTTTCACCGGCCGCAACCAGTTCCTCCACCGTATCCACCCCGGCCCGGGTCTTCAGTTCACTGATCTTTTCCTGTGACTGGCGGATGGTGATTGTGACATCTTTGATCTCCTGGTTTTTTTCGTCCAGCTGTTCTTTGATTTTGATCAAACCTGCCCGGGCTTCCCGTGCCGCATTCAGGTCCCGATGAAGCTGGCCGGCAATTGTCAACGCATCCCGGTCCTCTGTGTTCATTCCGGTACTTGCGGCAAATTCGTAAACGCGTCTGTGAAATTCCTCATTGACCTTGTCCATGCCGTAAATTCTTTTACGCAGCTCTTCAGACTGATCAAATTTTTTAAAGAACGACACCAGGTGATCAAAGGTTTCCATGGCGGTTTCCGGGTGGGCATCCGGGTTCAGGCCCAGGCCGGAGATGGCTTTTTCCCACTCACCCGTCCAGTTGATCAACCCGGTTTCAACCGTTTTCAGGTCATCTTTGGTCCGCTTGAGCCGGATGTGCAGGTCATTGAGTGAATGCGCAATTTTATGACGGTGGTCGCGGGCTTCCTGCTCTTTATCAATGCGCTGTTCACACAGGGAAATCAGTGCTTCCAGGCTCTTCCCCTGTATTTTTGCCGAAGCATCAAACCCGGCGATCTGGTGGGACATCACTGTCTTCAGATGACCGCATTCTTCCCGCAGTTTTTTTTCTCTGGCTGAAACCCCCTTTGCCGCATGAATCTTTTCGATCAGTTTTTCCGCTTTCAGCACCCACTGCTTCATTTCCCGGGGAGTGCCGGCAGCAACATTCAACGGTTTCCAGATGGCAGCCCATCGGGTGTCCAGATCCGCCCGGTCCTGTGTTATGTTTTCTAAAACATTTGACAGATCAGCAATTCGAGACGTCATGTGATCAATTGCCGCTTCCAGGCCGGCCCGTTTCACCACCTGGTCCGCATCCAGTCTAAGGCGGTCGGAAATTCGGTCTGCCAGCGCGACTTTTTTTTCATACACGGCCGGCAAATCAGAGTCATGGGTATCACTTGAAACACGGTCATCGATATTCCGCTGCCGGATATATGTCTGTTTGATCACGGCCCATCCCTGGTCACGGTCCTTCCGGGACGCCTCCAGGTCGGCAATTTTCGGCACGTCTTCCTTTAACAGCAGCGCTTTTAATTCCTGTTCCGCCTGCCTTTTTTCCTCTTCAATTTCCTGTTTTTTTTGGAAGGCGGTTCTGGATTTTTCCAAGAGATCATCGGTTTCTTTTTCAAACCGGTCCAGGGTTTCAGCAACCGGCAGCCCCATGGATAACAAGTCGCCTGCATCCCCGCGGCAGTTCCCCAGTCTTGCAAATTCTTTTTCGCAGGCGTCTTTCTCCTGCGCCGCCTGTATTGTCATGTCATTGAGGCGCTGCTCGATGTCGCCGGCTTTGCGTGCTGTGGCAACGGCGGCTTTCAACTCCGTCAAATCGATGTCACCTGCCGGCAGGGTTTCCAGTCTGCTTTCAAGCGATTTTATTTCGTCCTGGAGATCCCTTACTGCGGCGTTGTAATCGTCTCGTTTCTGGATCAGCAAACTTTTCTTCCCGGCCAGATCCGAGATCCATTTTTTATTGTTGAGAAACGGCCTGAGATGATCGGCGTCATCCAGACCCATGTCCGGCCGGATCCCCTTCAGTAGGGTTTCGGCTTCATTTCGCAGCAGCCGCCGTTTTCCATCCTGGCCGGGCCGGTCCGCCAGGGTCTTTTCAACGGCACCGAGCTCTTTGTAGAGCCGTAAAATGGCATCTTCATTTTTCAGCAAATCCTCCCGAACCCGCAAAGATCCGAATTCCATATTCAGGACGTCCCTTTTGGCCACCAGGCGTTCTTTCAGGTCCAGTGCGTGTTGAAGCGTTTGTCCGGCTGTTTTCAGTTGATCTGAAAAATCCTCCGGGAGCAGCAGTACCGTGCCCAGAACCTCGATTTTCGCCAGACAGTTCCGCCGCTGGGCCAGGGCTCCTTTGACACGGTTGATTCTTTCCAGACCGCTTTTCTGTTTGTTCTTTTCATCGATCTTCTGTTCCACCTCATGGATGGCAACACTGGTTCTGGATAAATCATTCTGAAGGGCTTTCCAGGTAGAAACCGGCAGGGTGGCTTCCCGCATTCTTTTCAGCGCATCTTTGTAATCCGAGATGGCCCGGTTCAACACCGCTTTGGACCCCCGGGGCTTGAAGATGTCAACGGCACGGTTCTGCATCTCCATCAATATGTCCCGAAGGTCTGCAGTCCCGGCTGCGGCACTGAACAACGCCTGGCCCAGGTCTCCGGACTGTTCCAGCAGCTCCTGGCCGCCGGCAATCAGTCTTTCATGGTCTATCCCCCAGAGTCTGGTGAAAATGGTTTCATCGATACCCGATGGAAGAAACCGCCTGAACCGGGTTTCATCCAGGGGATCATCACTTCCATATGCAAGCAGGGTATCCTTGTTCCCCTTTCTCCGGATAAATTCCAGTGTTTCTCCGGTGGAGAGCTGTAATTCCCCGCCGATCCTGAGCTGCGGATTTGAATGAACAAAATTATCACTTGTTCTGGCGGGGATGCCAAACATCCAGCCAATCAGCGCCCTTAATGAGGTGCTTTTCCCGGCTTCGTTATCCCCGTAAATCAGATGCAGTCCCTGATCACCCTCTGACAGGTCCAGGGATTTTTCTGTAAACCGGCCGAAAGCAATGAGGTCTAAGCGGTTGATCCTCATTTCCCACCCCCTGTTGCCAGCAGTCTGCCGATCAGCATTTTTTTGGCTTCCCTGATGATCCGTTCAAGCGCCTGTTTGTCACTCAAATCCATTACAGATCCCGTTCCAAAGGCTTCCGGCGGCACTTTCTGCCTGAGCTCCGCTATTTTGTCTTCCAGGCCGTCTATCCGGCCCGGATCATCAGGGGTTGAAACAATGGCCTTGAGCAGTTGTCCCGGTGACGTGTCATCAGCCAGGGCGGTTTCCAGATCATATTTTCTCTGGGTCCTGTTTTCAACCCGTTCAATCCAGACGTCATCGCCGGCGGTTTCAGCCCCCAGCGCTTTCATCTGCTGTTCCAGTTTTTCCGGAAACGCGGCCAGGTGATCAGACAGCTTTGTGGCCCCTGTCAGTTTTATTCTCATAGCCAGGGGCCTGTCCTCTGCCTGTGCCCGTTCCTGTTCAATGGCTTCCCGGACTTTTTCCAGGACATCCCGGGGATCTTCCATATCGGTCAGATCGATGTCCGTCAGGGTCCACCGCAGGACATCCAGAGACACCGGTTCCATCTGTGTGACGGTGTCCTCATCAACCGTGACCACCACACAGCCTTTGGGACCGCTTTCCCGGATATGGCGGCCCTGGATGCACCCCGGGAACACCACAAAGGGATCTTCGGAAACGATTTCCTGTTTATGGACATGCCCCAGGGCCCAGTACTGATAATTTTTTGAGCGAAGATCATCCAGGGTGCAGGGCGCATAGGTCGCATGCCCCTCCCGGCCGTCGAGGCTGGTATGTAGGAGCCCGATATTGAACATGCCTTTGAAGCCCCGACAGAATCCCGCCGCCAGATTTTCGTCCACATGCCGGGTTTTAAAGCTGCGTCCATGAATGGCCACGGAACAATCTTCCAGTTGGACAGTTTCCACTTTCGCGGCGGAAAACATCTTCATGCTGGCTGGCGTATCCAGCGCTCTGGTCATCCGGTTGGCGGCATCATGGTTTCCTGCCACCGCAAATACCCGTATGCCCTGCTGATGCAGTCTCCCCACCTGCCGGCTCAAAAATATCCCGGTACTGTAATCTTTCCAGTCCCCATCATAAAGATCTCCGGCCAACAGCACAAACGCCGCTTTTTCTTCGATGGCCAGATCCACCAGATTTTTAAATGCTCTTCTGCAGGCGTCCCGAATGGCACCCACCGGTGCGGACTCATATCTGGACAACCCGCGCAACGGGCTGTCTAAGTGAATATCCGCCGCGTGAATGAATTTAAACATCATTGCTCCTTAAGGTGCACCAGCCAACGGCGGCCCATGTCTGTCAGCCGGTATTTCTGCAGGAAGCTGAAAGAAAAAACCAGCTGCAGGCGGGCTTGGCCTGCTGATCCGCTGTCTTGACCTTGTTACGCGTTGTTACGATTCTTGTCCCTCCATTTTCCAAGAACGAGATCAAAGCTGAAAACCAGGTTCAGGACAACCGCGACGACTGCCGTCGTTGGCAATGGATCGGTAAAAAAGGTTTGAATGAAATGGGGCGCGCGGGCGTACAACCCGGGCAGAAATGCCGTACTCAATCCGAAAAACAAAGAGATTCCCACAACAAATGTCTTTCGCTGATCCCATTTTTCAGTGAACATTTCCTGAAGCCCGGTGCAAATCATGAAACTGCCGGTAAAAATGAGCGCCGCACCCAAAACGGGTCTGGGCATCATCGATAAAATGCTTCCAAATTTAGGAAAGAACGCCAGAATCAGGAATATCATTCCCGCACCGACACTTATCCATCTGCTAAGGACCTTTGTGGCTCCTGCCAATCCGATGTTGCTGGATGAGGTATCTACCGCCATTCCTCCCAGAAGCCCGGCCAGCACCGTTGAAAACCCGTCCGCCAGAAGACCTTTTTTAATGGGAACGAAATTCGGTTCTTTTAATTCCGGCTCTGATATTTTCTGAGCAACCAGAAGATTACCGAACGATTTCAATGAACTGCCGATGCCGATAACGGCAAAGGGGATGATCAACTTGAAATCAAATGTGATGTCCCTGAATTCCGGTCCGATAGCGGGCAGAGAAAATATTGGAATGTCATTCAGGACATAGAAATTATATCTGTACTCAGGAATGATGATCAGAGCCAGCATCCATCCTGACAGCATTCCTATGATCAGGCAATACATTTTGACAAATCCTTTGCCCCACAGATTGGCAAAAACCATGATCATCAATGTCAACAGTCCCACAAAAATATCGAGACTCCATATGGCATCCCCGCTATATGCCAGCCCGAAAAACGATGTAATCGCCGGCTTGATGACGCTCACGCCGACCATCGTCATCACCAGGCCGACAATGAATGTCGGGAAAACATTTTTTAGTTTCTGGATTATCGGGGCAATGGCCATTTCGACCAGTCCGGCGACAATGATCATCCCCCGCATGAGAGGAATCCCGCCGGCCCAGGCAGCGGATAATGAGAGGCTGAAATATGAAGGACCACAAAGATTGGGGCACAGATAACCGGACCCGATCATCGGCAATCCAACCGATTGGATAATAGACCCTATGCCTGCGGCAATCATTGAAAAAGCAATCAAAGACGCGGTCAGTTCCGGTGTTCCATTTATCTGACCGGCAAGGAGAATAGGAAAAGCCAGAGATACAACCATCACGAGGACATGTTGCATGGATGATATCACCAAGTGTATGGCGGGCGGGACCTGATTTACCGAATATTCATATTTTTTATCTTCTTTTCCCATGGTCTCATTGCACTCTAATTGGGTGGCTCGGGAAGGTCAGTAATCGCTGCCACATAGATTTCCGTTCCTTCCAGAACTGATTTGCGAATGTATAAGGATTTTTTTATCAGCTTTCTTTT
Source organism: Desulfotignum sp. (assembly GCA_032250905.1). GTDB lineage: Bacteria > Desulfobacterota > Desulfobacteria > Desulfobacterales > Desulfobacteraceae > Desulfotignum. The sequence continues at coordinate 40,504 of JAVVEQ010000030.1, forward strand.
ATACCTGCTTTTTGTCATGAATGCTTCCCATGCTCTGTCTGCGGACTGAAGTTTTTTAAGCGCTTCGGCAAAAGGTTTATGCAGCACGTCATCGGCACACTCCAGAAAATCGGTCTGGGCCAAGGTGCTGTTGATGGTAGGAGAGATCAATATTTCTCCGTCCGGGCGAAACACAAATACACAGACATCCCGATAATTGTATTTTGAAACCGGATTCGATATTTCAGCAAGTGCTTTCCTGCCTTCATTTTCTATCAACTGGACAGCAGCATCTACGATTATTCTGATAAATTCCTTTTCCTCATGAGGATAATTTATCCCACCGCCGACCAACAATTCATTGCCTTCGGGTGTCGTGACCTTAAAATGGCAGGATGCTTTGGGAACCGGATAAAATTTACCGGTTTCCCACCATGAATAGTGTATCCAGGCATGCGGATTATTCCTGTCTTCTAGTGCATCATAAGCCAACTGCAACGGTTTTTTGCCGTTTTTATCGGTAACGTCCCAGAGGTATTTGCCTTCCAGATGCGCCATGCCGGCATGGAAAATATTTGTTCCTTTCATATCGTACACATAAAGATAATAATCCCGTGTATTGAATGACTTTCGGTTGTCACGAAAATAGTTCAGGCTCTCCATACCGTCTTTTTTCAATATCAAGGAGGCGTCATAGACAAACCTGACTAAATTTTTTGTATCCCGATACTGGTACATAGTCAGGTCCAAATCGTCATATTTTCTTTTACAGCCGGCCAGAACGCTGACAAGCACCAACAAAACAATCAGTGGTCTCCATTTTTTCAATACCCGCATCGTTTCCCCGCAACCATCGCAAAACCCCAGTAAACTATTTTTCACTGACCCGCCTGTTTACAGTGCCAAAGCCCCATAAAATCGACCCGTATCAATCCGGTCAATTTCCATTACAACCGGTTTTTGACCCATCGCCGCCATCGTCAATTGCCTTCATTCCTTGGCAAATCCAGCTAAAATTTTTTCCGATTCAATGCATTCAGGGCTGCATCCCCCGTTTCATTTTGGAATATAACCATACATGGAAGCGTTTGTCATCAGAAACCGGAAAATCTCCGCCAAAGACCTGCCCGTGATCCAGGCAGTGGTCAATGAACACGGGAACCGGCTCTCCCCTGTCTCTTGAACGCAGGGGAGGCTCAGGGATACCGGGTTAATGGTTCCCCTGCGGGTTTCCGCATCCGTCCGGATACGGGCGCAGTGGGTCTTTCCGCAGACAGAGGCTTCGTCCATGCCCAGCCCCGAGTCCCCCACGGTTCCGTGGAGTACGATGGTGCTCTGGTACCCGATCTCCTTCATCACTTCCGCCACCGGCAGGATCATCTCTTTCGCGTAGACGACACGGATTCCGCTGGGCCGCCAATCAACGGCCGTCCTGTTCGATGATGGCGCAGGTGCCCTCCATGTCTCTGAATTCAGTTTTTCAGAAAAGAGATAAACAATGGCTTTTTTGTGGATACTTACTGATTTGATCAGCGACAGTCATAATCTCCGTTCGTAAAACACCCTGATATATCTGACACTGGACAATATCAGGGCCAGACCGATGCCGATGTACAAGATCGCCAGTTCCTTTTTCGGAATCATTGAATGACGCAGCAGGCCTCCCATGATCACCATAACCGCGATCATCAGATAACTCTTCCAGGGGATAAAGGCAAACAAACATCGCACGCCATTCATATGATGGATGCGCCTCAGGTTTTTATCGACGATCTTCAAAAATCCAAAATGGTGGACAAGCAGGGCCAGCAGCACACCGGCACCCGCATACAGATAACGGTCTGTTACAGATTCCGCTGCCAGCCATGACCAGGCCAACGACAAAAGCATGATGCCGACACCGGTCCAGACAATCCCTGCAAGAAATATCAGAAAAGTGTTCTTTACTGCCGGTTTAAATTTGTCAAAAAGATATGGAGATAAATTCTTCTTCAATTTTTTTTCGAAGTTCTTTAATGTTCATTGAAATCTGCTCAAAATCAAGAAGGCGCTTTGGATAATATTGCTTGAGATATTCTTTTTGAGTTGGACATAAATACCAGGTACAAACAAAAGGCCTTTCTTTTCTTGAAAGGATGCACCCTTTTTGTGTAAGGCTCCCACATGTTCTTATCTGATTTTTCAGAGTAATTTTTTTGATTTGCGATCCTGGAAATTTTCCCGTTGCAAAATAGATATACAAAAGATCTTTGAAATCAAACCAGATCGTTGCCCTCATGCAGCAGACATCTTCACAATTTACACATGTACAGGCGCAAAGGCTTTCCATGGGCTCTGATATCATTTCATAATTTTTTTGAATTTTCTTTGCAATACAAAGAAGATCAGTCAATGTATCTTTGCATTTGTTTTCAACTGCTTTAAAAGACAGTAAAACCTGATTCCAATCTTCAGCCATTTGCCAAGGTATGTCTGAAAGCATATCCATTAAATTTTATCATTTGTCTTTTTAATGATTTCTGAATCTTTATTGCTTGTAATTCCAATCATATCGACACCATTTGATGACTCACATGCCTGGCCGGTCCTAAAAACACAAACGGCACCGTGCAGTTGTTTTGTTTTTTTTCGGCCGGGCAAACACCAGGATGGTGGATCCCTGAATCTTGTGATGCACCAGCCCCCGATGCCCGGCAGAAGCCAGGGTGGACCGACCCCACGCCACCGATATACTATAAATTTTGCAAAGATCCTCTGATTCTTTTGGGATCACGTCTTAAATCAAGCACCCGCCATACAGTGGCAATGGATTTCTCTTTCAGCTTGTAATAGACGGCATATGGAAATCTTTTTGAAAGCATCCGGTCGTAACCACAGAATACAGGATGAATACCACCATACAGAGTCAGAGAATCAATATCTGAAAACAAGGAATCAAAGAAGTATTCTCCCAGCCCTTCTACTTGTTCTTCATAGAACTGTCTGCCTTCCATCAGGTCTGACATGGCTGAAGACAGAATTTCAATTTTCATTCAAAGTGTTTCCGCATTTCTTTTTTGGCAGTCTGCCAGTCCAGAACTCTCTCTTTACCCTCTTCAAGGCGCTTCTCTGTTTCCAGAAGAGCCGCCTTATGCCAGGCGGGTGATTCGAGGAGTTCCTCTTCTGATAATAAATCCGCCCACAAGGCATCCACCATCCTGAGTTTTTCTTCTCTGGTAAGGTGTTTTATTTCTATTGCATTCTGCATGATTCAATCCTTTTAACTTTAAAGGAAAATTATCATTTCTGCATTTTTTTGTCAATTTCATCAGATGATTTCAAAAGATAGATGCCGGACCCCCCGTCACCCACCCCGCCTGTTCTCCTCAAACATCTCCACGAGCATGGGACGGCTCAGCTCCCATACCTCCTGGATGGGCCGCTCCTTTTGATGGTTCACCTGCGTAGCCGGTCCTAAAAACACAAACGGCACCGTGCAGTTGTTTTGTTTTTTTTCGGCCGGGCAAACACCAGGATGGTGTATCCCCGGATCTCGTGATGCACCAGGTTCTGGCCCGTGGGCGAATCCAGGGCCGTATTGGACTGGGACTCCCAGTGCAGCAGGGTCCGGCTGATGGGATAATCCGCATACATGGTGGTGGGGGAAAACTCTTTTTCGGTTTTCTGGAACGTGATCAACAGCGCATAGACCTTGATATCTTTGAAATGCAGCACCCCGGTTCCCTTCTGCCCGGCGGATGCCAGGGTGGCCCGGTCAAAGGCGGCCAGGATATCTGTGGTGCTGAACTGGGCGTGCGCCTCCAGGGAACAGGGAAACGGCAGATCCGGCACTACCCCTGCAACCGGAGAGACGTCCCGGGCCCAGGCCAGGATTTCATCCAAATCCCTTAGAATGGACGGATTCTTTGCCAGGCGGTGAAACGCATCGGACATAGCCGCAAACCCGAACTGCTCTGCTTTGTCGCCCCACAGCCGGTAATAGACGGCATTGGCCTGATCTCCTGCCAGATCCAGGGCCCCGGGCACATCATCAGACGTCAGCCGGCCGATGATCTGCCGCAGCCGCCCGATCTCCCCGGGCCCGGAAATAAATGCCGCCCTCACCAGGGACCGTTTCAGCCAGGCCAGATCCGGATCAGACGGGGCCGGCGCCGGGGCAGCAGTGCTTTGAGCCGGAGGTCCATGCGGTATTTCCGGTGCACCTGCCCCACAAAATCCAGCACAGCCGGGCACTCTTTTTCCGGGGCATGGCGCAGCCCCCGGCCCAGCTGCTGGAGAAACACGTTCAGGCTCTGCGTGGGCCGCAGAAACAGCACCATGTTGATCTCCGGCACATCCACGCCTTCGCTGAACTTGTCCACGGTGAACAAAAATGCCAGCCGCCCGGATCTCAGCTCCGCCAGAAGCGTATCGCACCGGTCCGGTCCACACCCGACACATATGCGGCCGAGGCAATGCCGTGGCGATTGAACGCATCCGCCATGAATCGGGCGTGCCGGATGGTGACACAGAACCCGACTCCCCTGATGGCTTCCCTTTCGGGTTCATACCGGTCCAGGGCCCGTTCAATGGCCTCTCGGAACGGCACGGGATCAGCCGCATCATAGGGCAGAAACTCCCGGCTGTGCCAATAGGTCTCAAATTCAGCGGAAAACTTTTCCAGGATATGGCCCAGGTCCTGGGAGGTCACCTTGAGGTTCCATTCCAGCCCGCTGGTCATGGCGGCATGGGACATGTTGGCCGACCCGATATAGGCCGTGGAAAACCCGGAATCCCGCCGGAAATGCCAGGCCTTGGCATGCAGCCGGGTCCGGCTCTTCCAACAGGGCCTGCCTGAGCACCTGAGACACAAATTCCGCATACCGGGACGGCTGTTCCTCAGGTTCCAGCTTTCCAAACAAGGCCCGCAGTTCCGGATACCGGGCCAGAAGATCTGTCAGGTCCTGGTCCAGCAGCCTGTCATAGATACCGGGACTGGGCCGGGACGTCATGGGGTCTTCTCTGGGCAGCCAGGTCACGGCCGCATGCTCCCGCAGAATGAGGGTGCCGGAAACGATGGTGCACACAAAGGGATACAGAGTGATGGTAAACTCCGGATATGTATGGGTCTTTTCAGCCAGGGCATGGTGCACGGCCACCTTGACGGCCAGTTCCTCGACGATTTCCCGGCAAAGGCAGTGTTCAGGGGTTTCGCCGGGCTTGATTTTGCCGCCGGGAAACTTCCACTTCAAAGGCATGGCCATGGTTCGGCTCCGCTGGGCCGCCAATACACGGCCGTTCTGTTCAATGATGGCACAGGTGACGTGGAGGTGGTTTTTGCTCATGTCGTATTTTCATGATTGCTAGCTGAAATGTTTTTCAGACAACACCAGAAAACTGCTTTTATCGCGTTTATATGATTAAATGTTGGATGAAACCTTCAGATGATATCCAACCCGAATTTTTTGTTGATGTCACGAATAAAATTCTTGTATGGCAAGTCGTTATGATAGTGCAGGTAGGTGACAAGCTCCTTTATTTTATCATGTGTGATGTGATCCGATGTAAATATTCGGGGTAGCAATTTTTTTTTCGATATTTGAAAAAAGTTCGGGACACAACGGAAATATTGTGCTAAT
>JAVVEQ010000031.1:0-45123 GCA_032250905.1 Desulfotignum sp.
GTCTTGACGATACGACCGACACGATCTCCTTCTTTGACTATTCGCTCACCGATATCTTTCTCCAGGCTCCCGGCAAGGCATTCATTTATCAGTATCTGGCCATAGTTTATAATGCCGGTAATGGGATTGTTTATTTCATGGGCCACACCTGCGGACAGTTCTCCGATAGAGGCCAGTTTGCTGGCCTGCATAAGCTGGTTGTTCAACCGGGCCGCATGGTCGTCGCGTTTTCTGATGATTCCGACCATATGGCGGGTGATGAACAGAGCCGCCACCAGAATGCTCACAGCGCTGAGATGCAGAAATATCAAGTTGACAAACCGGGCATGATTCATCTCCTCAAAGGCCTCGGAACCGGCCTGTTTGACCACCAGCATCCATTCCGGGTGGGTCAGCCAGACTTTTCCCACGACCTGATTGGAGAAAGGGCCGGCGGTGTTTTTTTTGTATACTTCGACGGCCACCGTGTCTTTGATCGGTTCAACCGCCAGATCGGCACGTTCCATGATAGATCCGCCAAACCGGGGGGTGGTCTGATACAGCCCCTGGTTGTTGACCAGATAGACTTCGCCGGTTTCACCGATGTGGACATTTTCCACCAGAGTACGGAATATCTGGGTGTTTATGGTGGCTCTCAGAATCCACTGGTCGTCTCCTTCCCGGCGGAGCACAGCAATGATGAAATGCGGTTCCTGGCGGAAACCCATGAACATGTCACTGATGTAAAGGCCTTTCTGCATCACCTGTTTGAACCATGTTTCTCCGGCATACACCTTGTCCAGAAGGTCATAAGGGCCGATATAGGCCAGGTGATTGCCGTGCTGATCGATGATTCCCAGATCCATGATGTATGGCTGTTCCCGGTTCATATTTTCAAAGATGGTCATAAGATTGCCGGGCTGCGTCAGGTACGTTTTTGAGTGAGTATCGGCCACCAGGCGTAGTTTGGTGCTCTGTTCTTTGAGAAACTGCTCAACGAACCGGCCGTGATTGGCAACCTGTTCTTTAAAGGTTTTTACAATGCGGGTTTCGGCAAAATAAGAGTAATGGATGTTCAGACCCCACCCCACCAGCAGGAGGGGCACAATGGAACAGACAATGGTGAGCAGGGTGAACCGCCGGAAAAGATACCGGTATGAATTCTTTTCCGGCGGGTTCAATGCGGTATCCGGTGTTATAGTGCTGGTTTCATGGCTGTTCATTCGTTTTTCCTGTGTTGACAGTATCACGTCTCAAGTTACGGGTCATTATGTGGCTAACACTAAAGATAATCAAAAAACGTGCCAGATGGGGTACGATTTGTGGATAGTTCTAACTCTTTGTTATCATACAATATATGCCTTAAAAAACAAGGAGGTTCCGGTTCGGGAGGGAGAGATGGCCACTGGATGTCAATTTCTGGTGGACACCCGGTGGGCAGGGGGTGTTTCAGTCAGCAGGTGGTTGCGTCCGGCCGGTATTCAGCGTCACCGTAAAAATGGTTCCGCTTCCGGGGGTGCTCTCGAAGGTGATATCTCCGTTGTACAGGGCCGCGATCTTTTTGATGATGGAAAGCCCCAGTCCGGAACCGGCAATGGATTCGGTCCGGCGGGTGCGGATGCGGACAAATTCCTGGAACAGTCGGTCCGCGTCCCGGGGGGAGATGCCGATGCCGGTGTCCGATACCTGAATGGAAACCCGGTTCTGGTCACTGGACAGGGTGACGGTCACCCGGCCGTTGTCTGAATTATATTTCACGGCATTGGATACCAGGTTGTTTAAAATGGTTTCCATTTCCCAGGGGTCGGCGGACAGACACACGGGTCCCCTGCTGTGGATCTCCATGGTAATGCCGCGCGCTTTTGCCGGACCGGTCATGTTCTCGACCGCCAGAGACGCGGTATTGACCAGATTCACACACATCATTTTCCGGGGTTTCTGGCCGGATTCCAGTCGGGTGACATCCAGGAGGTCCAGGATCAGTTTGCGCATCCCCTGGACCCGAGCCAGACTGCGCTCAGTCAGCTCCCGGATCAGACCGGTATCCTCTTTTGGGTCGGCCGAGAGCACAATATCGAGGAACTGCTCGATGGCAGCCAGCGGGGCTTTGAGTTCATGGGCCAGAACAGAGATGAATTCAAACCGGATTCTGCGCTTCTCCCGGGCCAGTTTTTCAGCCTGCCGGCAGAGCAGCAGATGCTTGGTGGCCCGATAGACCGTGGCCTTGAGTTCTTCGGGGGTGAACGGTTTTGCCAGAAAATCATAGGCCCCCCTGCGGGTGGCGGCAACGGCATTTTCCAGGGTGGCATAGGCGGTGATCATGATCGTCAGCATATCCAGGGGTGGATCACTGATATGATTGAGGATATCCAGGCCTGATATTCCCGGCAGCTTATGGTCCAGCAGCAGCAGGTCCGGGGCGGAATCATCGAGAATCTGCATGGCTTTTTCACCCGTGTCCGCATGGGCTATATCATAACCCACCGTCAGATCAACTTCCGGCACGTGTATGGTATAATTTTTCAGAACCCGTGCAACCGCAGCGCCCAGGGCCGGTTCATCATCCACCACAAGCAGGTGTAAGGTTTCCATTGGTTTTTCTCCAAAATCCGTGTAACAGGGTTCTTTGTCACTGCCTGGCCGTGCGGGGCAGCGCAATGGTCATTGTGGTGCCGGTGGGAGCGGCTGAACGGTCTGTATTTGACGTTACCTGGATGTCTCCCCGGTGCATTTTAACAATGCCGTAGCTGACGGCCAGACCCAGACCGGTCCCTTTTCCGAACGGTTTGGTGGTAAAAAAGGGATCAAAGATTCTGGCGTGATGTTCAGCAGGAATGCCGGGGCCGGTATCGGTGACACTGAAAATGATCCGGCCCGGGTCTTCATGGATGGTCAGGGTCAAAACACCGCCGTCAGGCATGGCTTCAACCGCGTTGGTGATCAGGTTCACAAAAACCTGGGTCATCTGGTCGGCATCCATTTCCACAATGGGGTCAGCCACCTCAGATTGGTATGCAATGCGGATATTCCCGGGGGAGGGAAGGGCCTTCAGGCACTGCTGCACCAGCGCATGGATATCTACCGGCTGGTACATCACCTTGTTCTGCCGGGCGAAGTTGAGCAGGCCGGCCACGATTTTCCTGCAGCGCTCTGTCTGTTCGGCAATGGTTTTCAGGTCCTGCCGCATGGCTGAATCTTCCGGACATTCATCATGCAGGATATGGGTGTACATCAGCACCACCCCAAGGGGATTGTTGATTTCATGGGCAATGGCTGCCGAAAGCTGTCCCATGCTGGCCAGCTTTTCAGACTGAATCAGGGCGGCCTGGACCCCGGCCAGTTCCTGTCTGGACTGATCCAGCTCAGACAGGGCGCTGCGCAATTGGTCAATGGTATAGGGCAGACACATTTCTGATTCAGCCAGGCCCATGACCACTGCTTCTGCATGGTCCCGGCAGGTGTCATATCCGCAGGCACCACAGTTGAGCTCGTCTGTGGACCTGATTTTTCCCATGCGGTGCAGTGCGGCGGTGACCTCTTCTCCTGAGGGCAGGATCACGGCATTTTCCTGGCAGGTAAATCGCCTGGATAATGAAAGATTTTCAACCCGGGCCATCCATTTTTTTGCCTCGTGGTGAGACCCGGCATCGGCCCGGGACCGCACATACCGGCTGACCATGGACCGCCGGCTGAACAGCGGCAGAAGGTTCTGGATTCCCGGGCCCATGATGCAGCCACTGCAGCAAAGAATTTCCAGCATGTGTGCATCCAGTGCCCCGGACTCCATCTCCTTGACCGCCTCGATAAAATCAGCCCGGCCGTCGGCTGCCACCACTTCTCCAGCCATCAGGTCTTCGTTTATGTCCGCGGCTTGAAGGATGCCCCTGGTGATGGGAAACAATGCCCCGAGAGAGGCCCGGGGAGGATCAAAATCACTTTCCTGTACCGTTCGGGGAGTGATGCCGGCGTGATCCAGCATTTTCTGCAGTTCTATAAAAGTCAGCACCCCGTTGATTTCTCCGGGATTGTCCGGGTCCTGTTCCGCTTTTTTAGCGAGACAGGGGCCGATAAACACGAGTTTCCGGCTGGATCCGTAAATGTGCCGCAGGACCCTGGCCTGGGCCAGCATCGGGGATACCACCGGTGCCAGGCGGTCCTTGAGACCCGGATGAAACAGTTCCACAAAGGCCACCAGGGCAGGGCAGGTGGTGGCGATAAACCGGCCCTGCGGAAAATCGCTCATCAGTTTTTTGTATTCAGCAGCCACCAGATCGGCACCAAACCCGACCTCGTGAACGGTTTCAAAACCGAGGGTTCGTATCATCCCCACAAGGAGTTGATGAGAGATTTCACTGAAAGCCGCCGGAAAGCTTGGCGCCAGCATGGCCGATACCGGCAGGCCTGCGTCCAGAAGTTGCCGGACCTCATCCATTGAATCATACACCTGCTTGGCGCCCTGGCTGCAGACCCGGAAACAGTTTCCGCATCCGATGCAGCGTTCCACCAGGACTTCGGCCTGACCGGATGAAATGCGTATGGCCCTGGCCGGACATTCACGGACGCAGGTATAGCAGGCCCGGCATTTTTCCTGAAGGGTGGTGACCAGGGGGTGGTGATTGTGTACACGCATGATGGATCATCTCCGTTCAAATTGTTTGTTCTGCCGGTGTCCGGACCGGTGCAGGGCCTGCCATGTCCAGGCCAGCTGCCCGGCTGACGGCCCGCCACCCCAAAACATTCGGTCAAAACAGCCGGCACTGAAACACAGCAGCCAGGTTCCCAGAAAATTGACCACCGCATAATAATGCAGGGCCATCCCCGGGATACCGAAACTGACACCGGCGCTCCAGATGGTTCCCAGTATTCCGCCGGCAAGCATTCCCCGGCTGCCGGCGGTGTTGCTGAACATGCCCAGCAGAAAAATGGCCAGCAGGGGACTGCCGAACCCGTTGATGATTTTATTGGCGATTTCAAAGACGGTTCCCATGTGTGAAACACCCATGGCTGCAACGGTTGCAACCATGCCGAAAAACAGGCTCAAGCGCCGGTTGATGCCCGATGATTCCAAGGATGCGCGGCCCGGGTAGAACCGGCGGTAAAAGTCGGTGACAAACGCGGCACAGCAGGAGTTGATACCCGAATCCACACTGGACATGGTAGCGGCAGCCAGCCCTGTCACCACCAGACCGGTGGCGCCGGCAGGCAGGGAACTGATAAACAGAACAAACCATGCCATGGGCGGGCTGTCCGATATGGGAGCAACCGGTGTGTGGACGGCATGGCTGTATATGGCAAACCCCAGCATGGCCAGAAGTATCAGGGAAAAAATGGATGCCACATAGCTCAGGTGAAATGCGATCCGTGCCGTGGACAGGCTTTTTGCGGTAAAGTACCGCTGTACCATGACCTGGTCGACCCCGTACCGGGACATGAAGGCCACAAAGGTGCCGATCCACGCACTCCACAAAGTGATCCGGATCCGGGGATCCAGTGAAAAAATGGCCGGATCAAAGGGATAAAACGGTTTCATCAACCCTCCGGCAATCCCGGTTTCCATGATCCCTGCCATACCTCCCGAAAACCGGACCGCAGACAGGTACAGGATGATCAGCAAACCGCCCACCAGGACAATGAACTGAAACACATCGGTCCACATGGCGGCACGTATGCCGCCAGCTGCCGTATAGGCGGTCACGGCCGTGCCGGTAAAGAAAATGATTCCGTACAGGTTCAGGCCGGTGAGCAGGGCCAGCACCCTGGCCGGCACGTACAGGGCCGTGGCCATCCAGAAGATGCGCCAGACAATGAACAGGCCCGAAGCCAGAATACGGACCCTGACATCGAACCGGTTTTCCAGGTATTCATAGGCGCTGCAGATTCCCAGTCGATGATAAAAGGGCATGACAATGCGGATCACCGGAAAAGCGGCAAAAACAAACACCGGCAGGCTCAGGGCCACATACAGTCCGTGACCGAACACTTCCGTGGAAAACGCGGTGTAATTGATGCCGCTGAACGCGGTCAGGGTAATGGACAGCCCGATGGGCAGCCAGTGCATGGACCGGTTGGCCAGAAAAAAATCACTGTCCGTATGTCGCTGCCGGGAAGTGGCCACGCCCACGCATACGATCACGGCAACGTAGGCAGCCATGATGAGGAAGTCCAGCGGTTTCATGGCGGTTAAAACGTCATCATCCAGGAAATGCCGGCATTGATGCCGGGTTCTTTGAGGACAAATCCCCTGGAAGTGGAAAGGTGGTTGCGGTAATCGGCATCCAGCAGGTTGTTGATATTCAGCCCCAGACGATGACGGATATTTTTTCGGACAAAGGTATACCCGGCGGTCAGGTTCACGGAAGCCCAGGCACCTGTGGTATCGATTCCCTCAGGGGTGTCGTTCTGGCTTGCAGCCCATTCTACTTCAGCGCCTGCCTGAAACCGTTCAAAGTCGTTCCAGCTCAGGCCGGTTACGCCGTTCAGTGGCGGGATAAAAGCCAGGTCCTCATTTTTTGAGGTGTTACGTCCCCTGGCATACGACAGGGTGGCGTACCCCTGTAACCCGGGAGTGAAAAACCAGCGGATGGCGGCTTCACCTCCATAAATCCTTGCCTGGTCGATATTTTCCATGCGCCGGACTCCGCCTCCCGGGCTGGGATCGGCAATGAGATTTTCCAGGGTGTTCACAAAACCGGTGAGATCGAAATGGAGTCGGTTTTGGCGGTGATACAGTCCGGTTTCCAGAAAAATGGACCGCTCCGGTTCAAGGTCGGGGTTTCCATATAATTCATCGCCCGGAGAAAAAAATATATATTTGAACCGGTCCATGAGATCCGGTGCCCGATAGCTGGAGGCTGCGGTGGTGGTCAGATGCCAGTTGCCTGAAAGATACCATGTGAGTCCGGCATGGGCACTCCAGTTCATGTCGGTCTGTGAGTCGTCCGGACGGATCCGTACACCGGGAGGGGAAATGGAAGTGTAAAGGGGATCGCTCTCGGCAGAAACACGGTCGATGCGCAAACCGGTATTCACCTCCAGGTCGCTGTTCACAAGCCAGCTGTTTTCGACGAACAGGCCTGCGGAAAGCTGGGAGGAATCCGGCAGCGGCATGTCCTGGATGACGGTTCCGGTTTTGAACCGGCGGGTGCGGGAACCTTCATAGGACCAGTTCCAGATATCCGCTCCGGCCAGGATATGGTGGGTACCGACTTTCACCTGGTTCCGCCAGGTGATGCCCAGGGTGTCATGGCGGGCCCGGGGTTGAATCTCTTCGATGGGACCGCTTGTGAACCGGTCGATTCTGACATCACGGTCTATTCGCTGAAAATAGGCATTGATGCCGGACGACACCAGATTCAGGCCGTCAAAATTGGTATCATGCCGAAAATTGACAAGGGTCCGGCTGATATCCGGATAGGTGACATCACTGTTGACCGGCAGCGGCGCCGTACCTGATCCGGGGATGCCCACATCCACCGCCTGAAATCGCTGAATCTGAAACCGGCTGGTGTTGGCGGTGTTCCAGCGTCTGGACAAAGACAGCTTTCCCTGGAGATCCGTGAACTGGCTGTTGTGAACCCGGCGGCCGCTTCCATCCCGGTAGCTGTCCCGGTTCCGGTATCCGGCCGACCCATAGACCCACTGGTCCGGATCGGAGTGGAACAGGTTGCTGTATCCGTCCATCCCGGCGGGGTTGGTTGCCGCAGATGCCGCCATGGTGCCGTGGGATGCCGGGGCAGGGGTAAACGCCGCCTGCCGGGTGATGATATTGACCACGCCGCCGATGGAGCCGGACCCGTAAAGGGTGCTGACCGGTCCTTTGATGATTTCCACCCGGGCGACCTCCATGGGATGGATGAGACCGAACTGGGCATTGATATCGGTGGCAGTGTTCACCCGGCATCCGTCGATCAGAAGAACCAGCCGGTTGCGCCCCAGACCGCGGATGTTGATGCCCCCTCCCCAGATGGCATCGGTTGTCCGGCTGACTCCGGGTGTTTTGACGATCACGTCGGTGATACTGACAGGGTGTTCCGCCTCGACCGCTTCGGATCCGATCACGCTGAGACCGCCGGATGCCGCCGGCACAGCAGTATGGATGGTACGCCAGGGACCGGGTGTGACCACAATGGTGTCCGGCACACGGGTCTCTTCTAAAGATGCCGTCCCGGCAAAGGGTTCCTGGCTGGAAAGCAGCGCAAACACCAGCAGGGGTATGATCACCAGTCGTTTCAATTACTCCTTTTCCTCCCCGGCCGTCCGTGCGGCCGGCAGGGTGACCAGAACGGTTGTTCCCTGATTTTCCCGACTTTTAACCTTTATGGTTCCATGGTGCGCATCCACGATCTCCTTGACAATGGACAGTCCAAGGCCGGTACCCATTTCCTGTTTTTTCCGCGCGTTTTCGGCACGGAAAAATTCGGTGAACAGTCTGGACTGATCTTTCTCCGGAATGCCGATGCCGGAATCCGCAACCCGGATGATGACTTTGTTGCCGGGTGCGCTGGAAAACGTCACCCGGACCCATCCGTTTTCAGGGGTGTATTTGATGGCATTGGACACCAGGTTTTCGAGCATCTGTTCAATCTGTTCACTGTTTCCCGAAACCGGGGGCGGATCGTTTTCCATTGTGACGGTGAAATCGATGGAACGCTCCGCCGCTTCGTTCTGGAACGTTCTTTCCAGCCGTCCCCCCAGCCATTCCGCGTCCAGGGCTTTTTGGGGAAATTCCTGCCGGTTCCGGGTGGTGGACAGGTGCATCAGTTCGTTGATCATCTCCAGCATGGTGTGGATCCGGCGGTCCACCCGGCGCAGGTATTCCGACTGATCCGGTGTCAATTCGCCCAGATGCTTTTCACGCACCAGTTCCAGCATACTCAGCACTGCAGACAACGGTGCCCGCAGGTTGTGTGCCGCCCGCATCATGAACCGGGATCTTTCTTCGGCAAAATTTTCAATGGCTTCATACGCCTGTGAATTATGGATGCCGATTCCCACCATCCCGGCGGCCAGACGCAAAAAAGCGATGTCATCGTATAAAAAGCGGTCCGGAAGAACGCAATACGCCCCAAGCACCCCGATGGTTTTGTCTTCCACTGTCATGGGGATAAAAAGCACGGACTGAATCCTTGCAGCCTTCAGATCCTCGCCGAATTGAAACATTTCATGGTCGTCCGGACGACCGGTAATAAACGGTTCTCCTTCAATAATTCTGCGGTTCAAAGGGCTTTGATCCAGAGACACCTGCCGGTTTTTGATAAATTTTTCCGGCAGGCCCCAGCTGGCTTTGAAAACCAGGTGGGTACCTTCTTCATTCAGAAGTTTGAGGGAAACCGCTTTGATACCCATCGCCTTTGCCAGGTCATGGGTGGTGATTTCCAGAATCTGATCCAGGTGGCGGATGGTACCGATGGTTTTGACCATGGCAAAAAGGACGTCAAACCGCTTGTTGTAAT
This sequence comes from Desulfotignum sp., assembly GCA_032250905.1. Classification (GTDB taxonomy): domain Bacteria; phylum Desulfobacterota; class Desulfobacteria; order Desulfobacterales; family Desulfobacteraceae; genus Desulfotignum. Next base: position 9,432 of record JAVVEQ010000031.1, read on the forward strand.
CTGCCAGGGTTTCAGACTTGGCATCCAGCTGCAGCATCCGTCGAAAGAAAAGACCCATGACAGTGCTGGCCAACCAGGCGGTGATCGACAGGGTGACGGCAAAAAAGAACAGATACAGGCCTGCCCGAAAAAAAGATGACGTAGCCAGGGGGACTGCAGCACCCGTAAGAGAGTGGTGGTCCATCCACCCATAAAACTCGCCAAGGGTGATGAGTGCGGTTCCCCCTACTGCCGCTGCTGTAAATTTGTAAACAGAAAACCTGGGCAGCAGCCCTGCGGCAAACAGAATGTGAAATACACAAAAATAAAGCAACGGGCTGACAATGCCGCCGGTAAGGTGAATCAGGGTCAGAAGGGACAGATAATCCAGCCATAGCTGCCAGTAAATGAATTTTTGTACACCGGCCTGGTTCTGCCAGTCGGACGGTTTCAGGCCATGGGCCCAGGTCCATAACAGCAGGTTGTAACACAGGATCCACCCTGCGATCAACAGCAGGGCCACCCGGGGGGGCTGATAGCTTGACGCCATTGCCGCGCCCACGGCCGCGACAATGGCGGGGGGGACAGCCCAGCGCAGCCGTATCAGCCATAAACTGCGGGTTCTGAGCTCTGCACACAGAATCCGGGAAAAGGCATTGAAAGGCCGGGCACGCTCTTTTTCCGGCAATGGCATCACCATGATATGTTTCCTCTCAGCGGTTATGTCCGGCTGTGGACAAAGTTTTGCCGGATCAGGGCGCCTGCAGGATACCGGCTATTTTTTTGATCAGCCTGCCGGAATCGATGGGTTTTTCAAACAGCCATTTGACAGGCCACGTTTCGCCCATGATATGCTGAAACTGATCCGGCCCTTCCTCCCGGACTTTGTCCATAAAACTGGTGAGCATGATGATGGGCAGGTTTTCAAAATCCGGCTTGTTTTTGAGTGCATAGGCCAGATCAAACCCTTCGGTGTCGGTGGACATCATCACATCCAGAATCATCAGGTCCGGTTTTCCGGCCTCCAGCTGTTTGAGGGCCTCTTTGCCATTTGCCGCGAGACGGACCGAATACCCGTTTTTTTCCAGGATGATTTTGAGGCTGTCACGGATATCCCTGTCATCATCCACCACAAGAATTTCATGCTGTTTTGTCATGGTATTTTCCTCACATATTATATGGTTGGCGCAAGGGTCATGATCGGTTGCAGACAGTACATGATATCATACGCCCCGGGCCGTGTAACGGGTGTGAAGCAGGTCATGGGATTTTTTCCCCAGCGGTTCCTTTAGAAAGCCGTCATACAGGGCTTTGATGGCCGGATTTTCATGGGACTGCCGGATGGTCTGCACCCTGCCGTCATCATGGTACAGGGCCTTGGCCCGCAAGGTGCGTTTTTCATCGCTGGCGGGCAGGGGCTGGCCCCCGCCGCCCACACATCCCCCCGGACAGGACATGATCTCAATGAAGTGGTAATCTGCCTGACCTGCGGCAATGCGGTCCAGAACCGTTCGTGCATTGCCCAGACCATGGGCCACCGCAGCCCGGACCTCTCCCAGTTCTCCGATCTCCAGGGCCGCTTCCTTGATACCGTCAAGTCCCCTTACCGCTGTAATGTCCAGACTGGGCAGATCTCTGCCCGCCACCACAGCGTACACGGTCCTGAGGGCCGCTTCCATCACCCCGCCGGTGGCGCCGAAAATAGTGCCGGCACCGCTGTATTGCCCCATGGGGGCATCATACGTTCCTTCCGGCAGCACCGCCAGATCGATACCGGCCTGGCGGAGCATGCGGCCCAGCTCACGGGTGGTGAGTACCGCATCCACATCCCGGTATCCGGAGGAGCGCATTTCAGGCCGGGCCGCCTCGAATTTTTTGGCGGTGCACGGCATGATCGAGACAACGAACACCGTTGCCGGATCGATTCCCTCTGTCTGGGCATAATAGGTTTTGGCAAGGGCCCCGAACATCTGCTGGGGCGATTTGCAGGTGGACAGATGGGGCAGCAGGTCCGGGTAAAAATGCTCGATGAACTTGATCCATCCCGGACTGCACGAGGTGATCATGGGCAGTTTGCCGCCGGTTTTGACCCGGTGCAGCAATTCATGGCCTTCTTCGATAATGGTCAGATCAGCCGTGAAATTGGTGTCAAACACCCGGTCAAATCCCAGGCGCCGCAGGGCTGTGATCATTTTGCCGGTGACCAGGTTTCCGGGGGCCATGCCGAATTCCTCTCCCAGTTGGGCCCGGATGGCGGGTGCTTCCTGGACCACCACATGCAGGGAAGGGTCCTCCAGGGCCGACCAGACCCGGTCTGTATGGTCTTTCTCCACAATGGCCCCTGTGGGGCAGACCACGGCGCACTGCCCGCAGTATGTGCAGGCGGAATCAGCCAGGAAATGACCCATGGCCGGCACCACCCGGGAATCAAACCCCCGCCCTTCAGGGGTGAGCAGGGAGACTCCCTGGACATCTGCACACACGGTGACACAGCGCAGGCAGTGAATGCATTTGCTCATGTCCCGGATCAGAACGTCCGATGAATCATCGATATTGTGTCGGGTAAAATCGGTGCACGGCACTGTGATATCCCGCTGTCCCACCAGTTCCGCCACCTGCTGGAGTTCACAGTTGCCGTGTTTCTGGCAGATGTTGCAGTCCCTGGGGTGGTCTGACAGCAGAAACTCCATCACCTGCTGTCTGGCTTTCCGCACCCGGCGGGTGCTGGTTTTCACTTTCATGCCATTGGCCACCGGATAGACGCAGGCGGCCACCAGAGAGCGTGCCCGTTCCACCTCAACCACGCAGACCCGGCATGCGCCGGGGCTGTGATGGATCTCCGGAAGGGTGCACAGGGACGGGATATGAATGCCGGCATTTCTGGCAGCCTCGAGTATGGTACTGCCCTCCGGGGCATCCACGGTCAAATTGTCAATCGTCAATGTCACCATGATCGTCTCCTTATTTTATCCTTGCTCGATTTTCACGTCACAACGGATGCAGCGGCGGGCTTCGTTCATGGCCGTATCACGGTCATATCCCAGCTCCACTTCCTCAAACCCTTTACATCGGTGCGCCGGTGCCAGTTCGCCGATTTTTGCCCGGGGCTGTTCCACAATCTCTTCATCCACCTCAAAGGGGATCTCGATGAGGCCGGGTGCCTGCTCCCACGGACTTTCTCCTCTGGCCGTCCGCAGGGTCTTGTCCATGGATGCGGCCGCCTTCTGTCCGGCAGCGATGGCATCGATCACCATGGCCGGTCCGGTGACCACGTCTCCCCCGGCCCATACCCTGGGATGGCTGGTGGAAAAATCCTTGTTGACATGGATCCGGGTTTTTTTCATATCCCGTCCGATTTTGTCAGACATCGATTCCAGTTCCGCTTTCTGTCCGATGGCGGGGATCAGGGTGTCCACCGGGATGACATATTCGCTCCCCTCAACCGCCACAGGCCGACGGCGGCCGCTGGCATCAAAGGAACCCAAGCGCATGCGGGACAGTTTCAAAGCACAGACCCTGCCGTTTTCCGTCACTATCTCCACAGGGTCTGCCAGGCACTCAATGGCAACGCCTTCCTCCTGTGCGGCCCGGATCTCCGCATCCAGGGCGGGCATGTCCTTTTGTTCCCGGCGGTAGATCATGGTTACGGAATCCGCCCCCAGGCGGACAGCGGTTCTGGCCGCATCCACCGCTGAATTTCCACCGCCGATCACCGCCACCTGGTTTCCCACAGCGACCGGTTCTCCCATGTTCCATGCCCGCAGAAACTCCACGGCCCCCATCACACCCTCAGCTGTTTCGCCGTCCAGGCCCAGGGGCATGCTTTTCTGAGCCCCCGTGCTGACATAGACGGCATCGAACTGTGATTCCAGGTCGGCAAACCGCAGGTCCTCTCCGATTTTTATATCGGTTTTCAGCACCACGCCGGTATCCAGAATTTCCTGAATTTCCCGGTTCAGAATTTCCCGGGGCAGCCGGTAGGCCGGGATGCCCCAGCGCAGCATGCCGCCTGCTTCCGACAGGGCCTCAAAAACAGTCACCTCATATCCGCGCTTTTTCATCTCCAGGGCCGCCGTCAACCCGGCCGGACCCGCCCCGATGACCGCAATTTTTTCGGTATGGACCACCGGAATGGGTGCCACCCGGGGCGGGGTGGTGTAGTCGGTGATGAACCGTTTGAGGTCCTTGATGGCCAGTGACTCATCGAGCTGGCTTCTGCGGCACCGGTCCTGGCAGGGATGACCGCAGACCCTGCCGCAGACACTGGGAAAGGGATTGGTCTGTTTCAGCACCTGGTAGGCGTCATCCAGGCGGCCGGCCCGGATCAGGGCGATATAGGCGGGGATATCCATCTCCACGGGACACCCGTTCTGGCAGGGGGCTTTGAACAGGTCTGGGCATACCCCGGCCGGACATTTTTTGTCGAAAATGTGGGCTTTGTATTCATCCATAAAATAGCGCAGGGTACTGAAGACCGGATTGGGTGCAGTCTGGCCCAGTCCGCATAACGCGGTATCCCTGATGGAATTCGCCAGGGTCTCAAGCCGTTCGATATCTCCGGGCTCTCCTTTGCCCTGGCAGATGTTTTCCAGAATTTCCAGCATCCGCCGGGTCCCGATGCGGCACGGCGTGCATTTGCCGCAGGATTCGTCCTGGCAGAATTCCATGAAATACCTGGCCATGTCCACCATGCAGGTATCTTCGTCCATGACGATCATGCCGCCGGATCCCATGATGGCCCCTGCCTGGGCGATTGCTTCATAATCGGTGGGCAGGTTGAGATGCTCGGCCGGGATGCACCCGCCCGAAGGCCCTCCGAGCTGGGCCGCCTTGAATCTCTTTTTACCGGGAATGCCGCCGCCGATGTCAAAAATAATGTCGCCGATAGGGGTCCCCATGGGCACTTCCACCAGGCCGATATTGTTGATTTTGCCGGTCACGGCAAACACCTTTGTTCCTTTGGACGTCTCGGTGCCGATCTTTGCATACAGATCTCCACCGCCCCATATGATCCGGGGTACGGAAGACCAGGTCTCGACATTGTTGAGCAGAGACGGTTTTTCCCACAGGCCCGACACTGCGGGAAACGGCGGTCTTGGCCGCGGCATGCCTCGCCTGCCCTCAATGGAGCGCATCAGAGCGGTTTCTTCACCGCATACGAATGCCCCGGCCCCCTTGTAGATTTCGATGGTGAAATCGGTGCCTGTGTCCATGATGTTTTTTCCCAGAAGGCCTCTTTGTTCCGCCTGCTGAATGGCAATGGTCAGGCGTTCAATGGCCAGGGGATACTCAGCCCGGCAGTAAATGAACCCCTGGCGGGCACCGATGGCAACCGCTGCGATAAGCATCCCCTCAAGGACCGAATGGGGGTCTGACTCCAGAATGCTCCGGTCCATGAACGCGCCCGGATCTCCTTCGTCGGCATTGCACAACACGTATTTGGTATCGTTTCTGGCACCTTTGGCAAAATCCCATTTCAGCCCTGTGGGAAAACCGGCGCCTCCGCGCCCGCGCAGGCCGGATGTTTTGACTTCCGAGATGATTTCATCGGGTGTCATATCGAAAAGTGCTTGGGCTGCAGCTGCATATCCATCTCTGGCAATGTATTCGTCTATCTGTTCCGGATCGATGTATCCTTTGTTCTTCATGGTCCAGGTTAATTGATGGGAGAAAAAAGGGATATCGTGCATGCAGGGGATTTTCTGTTTTGTTTGGGGATCTTCATACAGAAGCCGCTCCACCCGCCGGCCTTTGATCAGGTGCTGTTCAACGATTTCCGGCACATCTTCAGGTCGCAGTCCAAGATAAAAGGTGTCTTCCGGCAGAATGAGCATGACCGGACCCACCGCACAGAAACCGTTGCACCCGGTTTCCGTTACCAGGATTTCGTCGCCGAGCCCCCGGTGCGCAATTTCTTCTGCAAGGGCGGCTTTAAAGGAATGGGTCCCGCTGGCCCGGCAGCCGGTACCCCCGCAAAGCATGAGCCGAAGACGATATTTCCGATGGTTTTCGAGGACCTTGTGTTTGATTTCCCGCAGTGTCTCAAGGCCTGTAATGCGTTCATTCATGATGGGCCTCCTTGTCGTTTCGGTAGCCGGCAATAATCTGATCCACGGTCGCCGGTTTCACCTGCCTGAAAGTGGTGTCATCCACCACCATCACCGGTGCAAGACCGCATGCCCCCACACAACGGACAACATCCAGACTGAAAAGCCTGTCCGGGTCCACTTCGCCGGGTAGAATCCCCAGCGTATTCTCAAGCTTTTTCCCCAGCAGATGACCGCCCCGCACATGGCAGGCCGTGCCCAGACATACCCGGACTTCGTGCCGGCCCCGGGGTTTCATGGTAAAAAAAGAATAAAACGTGACTACTCCATATACCTGGGCCAAGGGGAGATCCAGGCCTTTGGCCACCCGCCTCTGGATGATTTCTGGCAGATACCCGCTGACGCCCTGGATCTGTTCCAGAACAGGGATCAACGCCCCGGGCTTTTCACGGTGCGCTGCAATGATGATATCTATTTTCTGCCATTGCCCGGGTGTGAATTCGTCCGGCAATTGCGGCAGACCGCTTGTGATTGTTTCCATAGATCCTCCTTGATTTGATCAGCCGTTTTGTCATCATGGTGGAACAGCATTCATGTGTTCGTTTTCACCCCCTGATGTCGGAAGGGATATCATCTTGCGGCAACTTCATTGAAAGTTGCCGGCCGCTCAGGTCTGAATGCGCCAGGGGGTGGACTTTTTTAAGGTCACTCACCAGAGTTGGCGGCCGGATTGATCCCGGATGCCGGTCCGGTGAGAACGCTTTTAAATTTGGATCAATGCAGCATTTATGCCAGGATCGTCAGAATGCCAACTTCTGTATCAGGCAGTAAATGCTGCATCAAAAAAGCCGTTCTGCGTGGGACAAATACTGGTTGGAGACAGGGTGTCAATTTCTGGTGGACACCCTGTGTAACGTATCTGTTTCAGTGCAGCAGGATTTCAGGCCGCATCTGAACGAAATGTTCCTCAGGGAACCGGTTTTTGGGTGGTGTCAGTGAATCGAAGAATCTATTTTGGACCGTACGGTCTTAATCCTAAAAAAAAACCGTTGTTTTTTGCATGGCAGTTTAATAGGGCATATAAATTGCTGGTTACCATATGCTACAATCAGGAAAAGAAAAAAGGCATGCAAACCAATGAGTCAACCAAAACAGTCAGGATGAAATCATTATCATGAGAAAATATGAAATTCTAAATAACGACAAGGTACTTTCATTGATCAAAAATGGGAATACAGTGGCATTTTCCGGCTTTTCCCCGGCCGGCGGCGCCAAGGCCGTTCCCAGGATACTGGCCGAACATGCAGCGGCAGAACACAGCCAGGGCAGAGATTTCCGGATCAGAGTCCTCACCGGGGCATCAGCCGGAGATTATATTGACAATGATCTGGCAAAGGCCGGGGCCATTCAGTGGCGGGCTCCTTACCAGGGGGGCAGGGAACTGCGGGATCAGATCAACCGCCAGGAGGTTCAGTATGTGGACATGCATCTTTCCCACATGGCCCAGACCGTGAGTGCCGGTTTTTTCGGCAAAATCGATGTGGCCGTGGTGGAAGCCACGGAGATTACCCCGGACGGGCGGGTGTACCTGAGCACTTCCATCGGCGCTTCCCCTACCTGGCTGGCCTGTGCAGACAAAGTGATCATCGAGATCAACCATCACCACTCTCACCGGCTGCGGGAACTGGCGGATATCTTTATCATCCCCCCGCCCCCCCGGCGGTCCCCCATCAATGTGCATAACCCCCTGACCCGGATCGGGTGGCCCTATGCCCAGGTGGATCCGAAAAAGGTGGTGGGTGTCGTTGAAAATGACGAGCCAGACCAGGTAGCGGCTTTCAGCGCGGAAGATGCGGTGAGCCGGAAGATCGCGGACCATGTGATCCGGTTTCTGCTGGAAGAAAGACAGGCCGGCCGGATCCCTGAACAGTTTTTCCCGTTCCAGGCCGGGGTGGGCAATACCGCCAATGCGGTGCTGGCCGGACTGGGGGCCCATCCGGATATTCCGCCTTTTTACATGTATTCCGAGGTATTCCAGGATGCCATGGTGGACCTGATGTCAGAGGGTAAGCTGCTGGGGGCATCTGCCACAGCCCTGACCGTTGTGCCGGAAAAGCTGGTCCGGATCACGGACAACATGGATTTTTTCGGAAGCCGCATCGTACTTCGGCCCCAGGAGATCTCCAACCATCCCGGCATTATCCGGCGCTTAGGCGTGATTGCCATGAACACGGCCCTGGAAATGGACATATACGGCAATGTCAACTCCTCTCATGTATTCGGCACCCATGTGGTGAACGGGGTGGGGGGCAGCGGTGAATTCACCCGGAACAGCCATCTGTCAATCTTCATGACCCCGTCCGTGGCAAAAGGGGGTAAAATCTCTTCAGTGGTGCCCATGACCCCCCATGTGGACAACAACGAACATTCGGTGCAGATCGTGGTCACGGAACAGGGCCTGGCAGACCTGCGGGGCCTGGGGCCCATGGAGCGGGCGAAAAAAATCATCAACACCTGCGCCCATCCTGCCTACAGGCCCTATCTGACCGATTACGTAAAACAAAGCCCCAGGGGGCACATCTGCCACGATCTTTCCCGGTGCTACGAACTTCACCGGAACCTGATGAAAACCGGGGCCATGCTGCCGGATCTGTAAAAAATATAAAGAGAGGAGCCTGTATGGCAAATATCGATTATTTTAATCTGCCGTGGAAAGATCAGTGGGAGTGGGAAAGGGTCGATTTGCCGACAGTCACCCGGAAATTTCTTGAAAATTCCGAAAAATACGCTGACAAGGATTTTCAGCAATTTAATGCAGCACTCTATAATGGCGACAGCAACGGTAAAATGACATGGAAAGAGACGGCCGCCAGAGTTGAAAACTATGCCTGTGGTTTAATGAGCCTGGGCCTTGAAAAACAGAAAATGGCTGGAATCATGTCGGCAAGCGGTCCCTACTGGACACATGCCGATCTTGCGCTTGCCTGCGCAAATGGTGTCAGTGTTGCCATATATCCGACCCTGTCATTCAAGGAAGCATCATATATCGTCAACGATTCAGGGAGTAAACTCCTTTTTCTAAGGGGGGACAACATTCTTGAAATGATGCTCGACGGGTTTGATCAGATGCCCGGACTTGAAAAAATAATTGTTATGGACAGGGAATACAAGAGCAGCGATGCGAGAATTATGAGCATGGGCGATCTTGAAAAAGCCGGTATCGAGTGGAAAAAAGACAGCAGTCAATTTGAATCGTATACGGCAAGAAGAGACGGTGTTGTACTTGACGACATCTACACAATTCTTTATACGTCAGGCACAACCGGCCGGGGTAAGGGTGTTGTTCTTACGCACCACAACTGCTCAGCCAGAATGAACGGTGTCAATGAATTTTTTGATTACTGCGGCATGGGTTTCAAGACAGAATATACAACGCTGTGCTTTCTCCCCCTCGCACATATTTTCGACAGGGGGTCATGCCAGGGCGCTGCCATTTTCAACGGCTGTACAATTGCCTATGCAGACGCCCCGGGAACGCTTCTGGAAGATCTTCAGAAATACAATCCCCACTGGATCAACTGCGTTCCAAGGCTGTATGAAAAAATATATATTCAGCTGCAGGAGAAAATGGGGCAAAGCGGCCTGAAGAAAAAACTCTTTGACTGGGCACTTACCGTCGGTGAAGCGGTTTTCATGCAGCGGTATGATGCTGAAACAGGTGCTTATAATATGGGGCATGATTTCGATATCACCGGTAATCTTTCCTTTGGAATGAGAATAAAGTATAAAATTGCCGACAAGCTGTTCTCAAAGGTCAGGGCATTGTTCGGTAAAAACTTCAAACATTCTTTTTCAGCCAGTGCATCCATTTCACCTGAACTTCTGAAATTTTTCTATATCATTGGAATCAGGGTCAGCGAAGGATACGGATCAACCGAAAGTTTCAACGCCTGTGCAAACATGCCTCTCAAGGCCTGCAAACCGGGATCTGTCGGTCTTGAGTCAAATGGAAGCAGACTCAGGGTTTCAAGTATAGGGGAACTCGAGATCACCGGCGCGGGCGTGTTTAAAAAATACTGGAACAAGCCGCAGGAGACTGCCGAATCCTTCACTCCTGACGGATGGTTTAAAACAGGTGACAAGGTTGAGGTTGACAAGTTCGGTTATTACACAATCGTTGACCGTTTTAAAAGCATTATCTGCCTCTCCAGCGGAAAGAATATCGCTCCGGCAAAAGTTGAATCACTCTTTACCACAAGTCCATATATTGAACAGGTTCTCGTTGTAGGTGATGAACGCGCAGTAATAAGCACACTTTTGGTCCCGAGTCTTACATATTTTAAAGACAAGTTTGACAAAGAAGGTATTGAATACGATAACAGCCAGGTTGTGATCGACACATCTGCGGGAACCCCGATTGTAGCTAAAGTCGGGCCGGATTTTATCGAAAAAGGAAATATCAGAGGTTTTGTGGCGCAGGAAGTCGCAAGAGCAAACACGGAACTGGAAGCATTTGAGCAGATAAAACAGTACACCATTCTCTGTGAAAGGTTCACAGAGCAGAACGGTATGCTGACACCGACTCAGAAGACTAAGAAGAGAGTGATTCTTGACATGTATTCAGCTGAAATTGATAAAATGTATGCTCAGAATTGATTTGTAAAATCCGGCATAAAAAGCCTGACGGGCATGTGATTTCATTTGATGGCATTGGCCGGGACAAATTTCCGGCACCGGGCACCCAGGTACATGCCTGTCATGCCACCCGCACAACCGCCCCGATGATTTTTGCCGGGGAGGCTTGAAAACAAACAGCCTCCCCGGCTTTGGCATACAGTTGACTCAATTATTGTTTCAGGTCTTTGAGCAGGTCACGCAGATATACTTCCCGTTTTTTGAACATCTGGATGATTTCATCGCGCGTCATGGTTTTTTGGGGGCTGCCGCTTTGCTTCATTTTAGACACGATCCGTTTGTTTTCGAACATCTCTGGAAAAATTTCAGCTGTCTTGTCAATAATTGTCTTGGGGACACCTTTTGGAAATGCAATGCCGCGGAAGTTCACGCTGGAATCATCTACATCATATCCACTTTCCTTAAAGGTCGGCACATCGGGTAAATACTCATGGCGTGTCATATCAGCAATCCCCAGAATTTTTATTCTGTCTTGATTCCGGAAGGCATCTGACAGGTTGTTGAAGCCGGCCTTGACTTTTTTACTGACCACGGACTGCATTGCGTTTACACCGCCCGGTTCTGGAATATATGTCATTTTAATGCCACACGCCTTGGACATTTGTAAAAAAGCGATGTGGTGGCCCACAAACATGCCTGCACCAGTGACCGTTATTTTACCGGGGTTGGTTTTTGCATATTCGACCACATCTGCCAGCGTGTCAAAGGGACTGTCTTCCGGTACGATGAAAACTGCCGGATCAGCCCCCCAATTGGCCACTGGTTCAAAGGAATCTATATTATATTTGGTGTCGTAAACAATTGACTGGGCAATAAAATGGGGCACGTTATATGCCGTCATGGTATAACCATCCTTGGATCCGCTTTCAACAATCCAGTTCCAGCCCACCTGTCCGCCGGCACCTGGTTTGTTGATAATGACTATTGGCTGCCCCAGGTATTTTTCATCACCAGCCAGCATGCTTATGATGCGGGCCTGAAAATCAGTCGCCCCGCCTGGAGAGTATGAAACAACCATACTGACCGGCCTGTTCGGCCATTCTGCCGCAATTACCGGTTGTACGAAGATGAGGCAGAAAATGCCTGCCACAGCCAGACTGCATAAGATTGAATTGATTTTTTTTCTGATCATGGAAATTCTCCTTTGTTTAAATTTATAAAGTATCGAAATCGGGAACGTGATTCCGAGGGAAGTCAGAAAAATATACCCCTGGGCATTTGAACCTTTAAAATGACATTGAAAAGTACAAACAATACCGTGGTGAAGGCAAATGACATGATGCCTGTCTTCACGCTCTTTTTGAGATTCAGGTCTTTGTATGACAGGGAAAAAATTATGCCTGTGAAATAAATAAAAGTTGACACATAAAAGCCGATATGCTGCATAATGACCATATAGACAATTATGCCGGTCAGTACAGTCAACACGGGTTTCCATGGAAATGATCTGATCGCGGGTGAATCATCCGCTGTGGAGTGTGGTGGTTTCCCGGAGGAAAACAGCAGTATTGCAGCCTGTAAAATAAGCCCTGCCCCCAAAATACCCATGCTCATAATGACAATACGGGGAAACGTGATTGCCCGCGGATCTTTGATAAAAGGCAGGCTTGCATACAGCGCAGCAGATCCGGCCACAACAACCAGCCCGCAAATAATTTCCTGTTTCTTCATAAAACACTTCCCTTGAGTCTTTTTTTGTCACGGAGTTCTCCATATACACTGTAGGCAATTGAGGCGGCACAGAGCAGGATGATGACTGTATTCAATCCCCCGGTGAAGAAATAATCAAACATCCCCACATCGGTTTGGGCAATCATTTTGCCTTTCAGGAAATTATTTTCAGCAATAGGGCCAAGAATAATTCCCAGAACTACCGGTGCGGGAGAAAATCCAAATTTACTGCCGATATACATTAGCGATCCCAGCCCGAACATGACGATCACGTCATCAAAGCTGTTCTGAACACTGTATGTGCCGTAAACCGCCAGAATTGTCACTGCAGCAATCATGTACAGATTGGTGACGCGCATGACGATGTAGCTGTAGCGGGCAAGAATGATCCCGAAAAAACACATCCCGAACTGTGCTACCACCAGACTGCCGATAAAAGTATAGGTGACATCTGGATTGTTGAGAAACAGATCCGGTCCGGGAAATAGTCCATGAATCAGAAGTCCGCCCAGAAGAACGGCAGCAGTGGGACTTCCAGGAATACTCAGGGTTAACAATGGAATTAATGAAGGGCCGACCATGGCATTGTTGGCTGATTCTGCCGCAGCGATGCCATGGGGATTGCCTTTGCCGAAACTTTCAGGGTTTGCTGAAAATTTACGGGTTTGATCATAGGCGATCAAACCTGCCACCTGCCCGCCGGCACCTGGAATTATGCCAATGATGGAACCAAGTACAGATCCTATTGACAGGGTTTTGATCATCTTGAGGTTTTCAAGGATGGTTTTGAGCAGAACACCTTTTTCCGGTTTATAGGCCGGGCGGTCAACAGTGGAACTGTGTAAATTTTCGGCCATGGAAAAGACTTGCGGAATGGCAAAGAGGCCGATCAATGCCGGAACGATTGCGACGCCTCCCAGCAGTACATCATGAAATATAAACCGCGGTGTGCCCAGCACAGGACTGTAACCGATAGTGGATATCAAAAGGCCGAAGGCACCTCCGATGAGTCCCTTGGCCATGGAACCCGAGGAAAGCCCCGCCATTACGGTGATACCGAAAATGGCAATCCAGAACATCTCGGAAGGACCGAACCGCATGGCTGCTTCTGCCAGAGGAGGGGTAAATAAAATCATCACCAGCATGCCGAAAAGTCCGCCCACCAGTGAACTGATAAAGCAGAAATATAGTGCTGACTGGGCCTTGCCCTGTTTGGCCATGGGAAAGCCGTCCATAAGGGTTGCAATGTTGGCCGGGGCACCCGGGATATTTATCAGGATGGCAGAAATTGCGCCACCCGCCACACTGGCAGTGTAGACCGCCCCCAGCAGAATGAGACCGGCGGTGGGATCCATGTGGAACGTGAAAGGTACCAGCAGGGCGACGGCCATGGTGGGACTCAATCCCGGCGTGGCCCCGAGGGTCAGCCCTCCGATAACACCGACAATCAGTGTGGTAAGGTTGACAAATGTAAAAACCTGAGGAAAGTAATGTAAAAATTCGGTCATGCGAACACCTTTCTGTCATTTCTGCACATCTGTCTTTGAGCCGACAGTTGTGCCAGTTTATCTGATGATTGTGTGAAACTTTTCAACCACCCAGATATACGCGCCCGATTCGGCTGCGCAGTATATTGAGTTCCGATTCACTGGGGGGAGGTGTTTCAACCAGGTCATCTGCAAACAGCAGTTCAAAATCCGTGGCTTCCTGCACCTGCTTGCGGCTGACACCCGGGTGCAGAGAAATGACGCGCATGCGTTTGGTTTCCGGTTCAAAATCCATGATCGCCAGGTCGGTGATGACACGGTCCGGTCCGGTGCCGCCCAGTCCGGCTTCCCGGCGTGAATTGCCCCCGCTCAGAAATCCGGGGCTTGTGATATATTCCACCCGCTCCAGAAAACGGCGCCGTTCATGTTTGATGATGGTCATGAGCCGTTTGGCACAGGAAGCGATCGGATTGGCACCGCCACTGCCTGGAAAGCGTTTTGTGGGCTTGAAATAGTCGCCGGCGGCTGTGGCGTTCAGGTTCCCGTACATGTCAATTTGGGCGCCGCCCAGAAAACCGATGTCTGCCAACCCCCGGTGTACCAGAAACCCCAGTGCCTCAAGGGTATTACGCACAAAAGAGGGTTTGGCAAAACCCAGCAGCCGGGTGTCTGCCACCGAGAGGCAGGCGTGCCTAGGGTCGATGCCGCCGATGCCGGTTTCAACGATATATTCGAGATTGGGGGCATGGGTGGACATGGCCAGGGTGCATGCTGCCATGGGCAGACCGGTGCCGATAATGGCAATCTCTCCATCCCGGAACTGGCGGGCCGCTGCAACAATCATCATTTCGTTGCGCGTATAACCTTCTGGAAATGCCCCGGTGTGGCCGCCGGTGGTAACAAGTTCAGCCACCATTGGAGAATACCCCAGCCGGGGATCACAGGCGATTTTATGCATCCTGCTTAATGGCAGTACTGCATCCAGATAGGTTTCAAAATCTTCAAAAGCATGGACGGTCTTGTTCAGGTATTCCTGAAAGGTTTCATGTTTTCGGGCATGGGTCTGGTATTCCTGCAATGCTTCATAGTCATAGTCGTAGAATCCCGGCACAGATGTGGGATAGGCACCATGGGGCTGGTGGATCAAGGCATTCACCCGGTACGCAGGGATGACTGTTTCCTGGGGATTTTTTCGAATAACTTCTGTGGGGACGATCTGTTCGGCCACAATAATTACTTTTTTTGATGCTTTGGCGATGTATTCGTCGGAAAACGATGAGCCTTCAATTTGACAATTACCCTGTTCATCTGCCCGGGTTACATGAATCACTGCTACATCCGGTGAACAGGCCGGCAGAAGCAGATATTTATCACCTGTAAAGGGACAGGTGGTTTCCACCAGTTTTGTGGAAGGCAATACCTGAATGCGGGCAATATCCGATCCAAGGGCAGATTTGGTGGGGATAAAACTCATTCCCATGGCCCCGGCCAGGTAGCGCAGTGTCATGCCTAAATGCTCATAATCTTCCGATAACAGGCGGCCCTGTTCCACAGCCCGGCAGAAATTGCGGGGCAGACCCAGCCGTTCCATGTTCAGGCAGCCGGATTCTACAGATGTCACCAGGCCGGCACCGATTAATATATCCACTGAGTATGCAGGGTTGACACTGGAAATATGCAGATTGCCAATATTCTGCCGGATTATTTCATGGGAAATTGCCATGGCGTTTCTGCAGGGAGAAAACCCGCCGAATCCGATATGACATCCAGCGGTTATGTGGGTTTTCACTGCCTCTTTTATGGTGGTTAATTTGATGGGTATGGTACATTCATCTGGTGCATGTTCATTGAACGCCGTCATTATGGTGGTCTCCTTGGTATAATACTGGTCGTGTCAGTTATTTATCGTTTTAACTGGTTGCTGAAGACGGGGCAGTACCCACGAGTGGAACACCCCGTTTTCATATTAATGTTACACCCAGGTCCAGGAAAGTTTGAATGTCCTGGACCAGCCTTTCCCGAGGCAGCCGGTAACGGGGGACATCCACTTCAGCCGGACAGGCTTTTGTACAGCGCGGGGTAATAAAATCCTTTCTTGAAACTCTTACAGAATCCATAAGTACATTCTCCTTCAATTATACTGATAGGTGCGTTTTGTTATCACTTTAATAAATGGATTTGCAACACACGTACCATGGGGATAAATAAACGAAATATTGATATAACCATTTGAATTTTAATTGTATTTTTTTGTTATTGTTATTGAATCTGATGGGGATGCCTGAATCGCATTCCAAGAGAAAGTGTTCGCTTTGTCGGACATGTATGGATTTGTGAACACATGATATTCCTCATTTAAAACCCAGCAGAAAATAGAGACTTTTCAGGGTGATATGTGTCAGGTAGCCGGCTGTATAAGCTTATGCCTGCGGCATTTCTCATAGAGTGTCGAACGGGATATATGAAGGGACCTGGCTGTTTTGGCCATGTTATGACCACATTCCTCAAGACGTTCAGCGAGCAGCTTTTTTTCATAGGCAACCATTTCATCTGCCAGGCTGCCATTGGGGTTTTGCAGCAGTTGGGTTTTTGGGTTTTGACTATGATACATGTTGACGGGAAGATTTGACATTTCAATTGTGTTGCCGTCTGCCAGGCTCACAGCCCGGTTGATGACATTTTTCAATTCCCTTATATTTCCGGGCCAGTCATGGTCGTTGAATGCCTGCCATACCTCATCGCTCACCTGCAGGTCAGATCGCCCCATTGTTTGCAGATAATGATTGGCCAGTAAAGGTATGTCTTCACGCCTTTCCGATAGAGAAGGAATCTCCACCATCATGGTGTTCAAACGGTAGAATAAATCGTCACGAAAGCGACGCCGTTTGATCAGTTCCGGGATATTGCGGTTGGTGGCAGCTACCAGGCGAAAATCCACTGGAGTGGTTCTGGTACTTCCAATTTTATCAAGCATCTGGGTATCCAGAATCCGCAGTAATTTGGCCTGTGATGCAATGGGCAGTTCACCGATTTCATCCAGAAACAGGGTGCCCTGGTGCGCCAGTTCTATTTTTCCAGCCTTTCCCTTGATGGATGCCCCGGTAAAGGCACCGGCCGTGTATCCGAACAGTTCTGATTCCAGCAGATCCCGGGGAAGTGCCGCAGCATTGACACAGACAAAAGGGCCCTGGTTCCGGGTTGATGCGTTATGAATTCCATGGGCGAAAAGCTCTTTGCCTGTTCCTGTGGCACCGGTAATCAATACCGGTGAGCTGGTTTGTGCATATTTTTTTGCCTGGTTTCGGACATTGGAAATGAGACTGCTCTCTCCAATAATGGAATCAAACGTATATTTTGCTGTCAGAAGACTTTTAAGGCCTTTTTTATAAAAATTGATTTCTGTTTCAAGCAGGTTGAGCCGGTTGACCAGATCTGTGAATTGCTTGAAATCTCGAAAAACTGTTTGTAGAATGGCCCCGGTTGTCTTGCCTTTGTGTTTTAAAGGGATGCGGTTGACCAGGAGCGGTGTATCTGTTTTTAATGCACAACGCTGTCCCAGCTCAGCTTTGCCGGATGCAATCACGCGTCCCAGTCGGGATGCAGGAAAAAATTCGTCGATCTTACGTCCGAGAATTTCACTTCTGTCTACTTTGAGCAAATTTGCGTAAACTTCATTTGCAAAAATGATGCGGGTATCCCGATTGCAGACGATGATGCCCGAATATATGTTGTTCAGAATCAATTCCAGAAAATTGAGCAGGTGAGGTGACCAATCAGGCGTTTCAAAATCAAAGAACTTTTGACCGCCAGTAATCTCTGCTTCAGTCAGTCTCATGTAGGATTGCATTATTGACTCCTGTTTTTCATTTTTTACTTCGTGTATTTTAATAAGTTCAAAAAGTATACCAGACGTACTTTTAAATCAGATTTGATTTTAACTGTCTAAAATAAATGGAAATTTCATGATATATACTGGATGGTAAAATATCAGAAAGAAAAAATGTCAATTGCTGGTGGACACACAGTGGGTAGAATTTGTTTCAGCGCGGCGGTATCTCAGGTCACGGCAGCCCAAAAAGTTCTGTAATGGCCATGCCGACGGATCTGTCATCGGTGCACGGGTGGCTTCAGGGAATGGACGGCCAGAAGGCTCTGTGCAGGTCCATGGCTTTTTTCAGCTCCGGCACGCTGCCGGGTTTCTCCGGGGTCATCCCGCGGATTTTTTCCAGGCTCAGGGTGGGCAGGTCCACCAGCTCCTGGAGTACCCGCAGCCCGCATTCGCGAATGCCCTGGATGCTGTATCCGCCCTCCAGGACAAAAATGATTCGTCCGCTGCAGACCTTTTTTGCCAGTTGTTTGAGCATGTAGGTGATCAGGGCATACCCATCCGGGGTCACATTCATCTGTCCCAAAGGGTCCCGGGCATAGAGATCAAACCCTAAGGCCACCAGGATCATGTCCGGCTGAAAGTGTTCGGCCACCGGGGTTAAAAGAAAATGGAGGATTGCGGCATAGTCTCTGTCTTCACGGCCTTTTGGCAGCGGCACATTGATGGTGAACCCTTTTCCTTCACCCGTTCCGATTTCCGCCAGTTTTCCGGTGCCCGGGTAGCAGGGAAACTGGTGGGCGGAAAAATACAGCACTTTTCGGCTGTCATAAAAGGCTTTCTGGATACCGTTGCCATGGTGGATATCCATGTCCACGATCAGAATCCGTTTTGCACCGTACCGGTGCTGGAGATAAGCCGCCCCCAATGCCACGTTGTTGAACAGGCAGAACCCCATGGCCCGGTCAGGTTCTGCATGATGGCCCGGGGGCCGGATACAGGCGATGCCGCTGCGGTGCAAAGGATCGTTATATACCGCATCGATGAGACTGAACACACTGCCTGCGGCCAGTCTGGCCACGGCATAGGAGTGGGGCGTGGTCTGTGTGTCCGGATCCAGGTAGGTCAGTTTTTTCCCCTCGGTTTTGGCGATTTTGGTGATATGTTCCGGCAGGTGAATCCAGGCCAGTTCCTGCTCGGTGGCGGCCCGGGGCTGGACCGGGATGTGCCGGTCTGAAAACGGTTCTTTTGCCAGTATGGATGCCAGTGCCCGGGTCCGTTTGCGGCTTTCCATATGAAAGATGCCTTCCAGGTGCTGATCAAATACCGGGTCACTGACCACCCAGATCATGCTGGCCCCTTTTACAAGGATGTGTCTGGACCGGTCGGCATCGTCCTGTGCCAGAACCTGCAGCAGCATGCCGGCTTCAGGTATCCGGCGGCTGTTCCGGGAAACCAGATCCTGGACCATCGCAGCCAAGGCCTTGTTTTTATTTCCCTGATTGCAGGAAGAAATCGCCAGGATGGCAACTTTCCTTTTCGGATCATCGGCCGGGATGGATTTTTTCAAACAGGCGATCTGCCGTTTGATACACTGGATTACTGCCGCCTGCAACCGGTCCGGCAGGGTTTCACAATTCATGGCCATGCCGACAATATACAGCAGCAGCTTGTCTTTGGGGTGTTTGAGCAGATATCCGTAAGGGGGACGGAAATCAAATCCGATGGTTTCATAAAACCGCTCCGCCCCGATTTCCGCGTCCAGAACGATTTCCGATGCCCCGGGAAAATCGCTTTTCCACAACAGCCAGGTCCCGGCGATCAGAACGGTGCCGGTTCCCCGGAGCCTTGGATAATCAAGGGTCTGTTCATCCAGGGGGAGCCCGTTGACCGTGGCCACATAATGGATCTCCAGCCCGGTGTAGAATAAGCGTTTTTTTTCCTTCAGATATATCATTCCGGTTATTTTTCCCTGGCTCACACAGGCAAAAAGTCGATGGGATGCGCCCGAAACAAACAGGTCCAGCACAAACCGCAAATGGAAGAACTCCAGGTTCAGCTGTGCCAGTTGTCCCAGGGCAGCGGATGTAAAGGGAAATAAAATAAAATGGCAGTCATCCGATTGCGGCAGTTCAATAAAATACAACGGTTCGTCCAAGGAAAGTGGCATTCCAGAGCCGGCGAACGGTTCTTTTAACAACTGTTGCAGGGTTTCAAGCCGGGCACTCAGGGTGTTTCCAATATCTGTGCCGCTGCCGGCGGTCCTGATTTTTTCTTTGAGTCTGGAAACGGTACTTTTGAGTTCAAAATTCACCAGACAGGAGATGCCCACCACATGAATTCGGGTTGCTGCGGCAAAAAAATCCCTGGGAGAGGGAGACCCGTCAATTCGGTGTTTTTCTGCCGCTTCTCCATATTTGAGCACCAGCCTTTCTTCCAGCGGGGCAATACCGTGATTGAAAAAACTGACATTCCGCACAAACACCCGTTCCTCTTCAAACAGAAAACAGGGATCCTCCCCGGGGTTGCCGGCATCCAGCGGAATCCGGATGTGTCCGGCAGCCATCAATTCGGAAAGGGCATACCCGATTTCCGGGTCCTGGCGGGAAATATTTGCAACCGCATATGCCAGATCTTGATATCGGATCATAGTCCCTTTAAAAAAGCCTGGGGGGTCGGAGAGGAAGAGCGGTCAAGGCGGTAGGGCAGATTGACGGTCAGTTGGAGCCCGGTATCGGTCTCATCCGCATGGACCCACCCGTTGACCCTGTCGGCGTGATAAACGCACAGTGCCAGCCATGGGCCGGGTTCCTGGGCCTGGAGTGCATAGGCCGGGTCAGTTAGTTGGGTCAGGACGTGTTTGTCAAAATGGCGGCTGGGATAGACCAGAGCCATTTGAACGCCTTCTGGTCCGGACCGGGTGGTAACGGTCAACTCTCCTGTATGGATGATGTCGGACACCACCGTGAGAAACAGGTTCTGAAAGATCTGGTAGACCCGGGAAAAATTGCTGCGGATCGTGGGGGGATTCTCATCCGGTACCCGGGTGATCCGGACCTGTTTTTCCCTGAACTGGGGGGCAAGAATTTCCAGGATGTCCGTGATCATGCCATTGATCTGGATGTCCTGGATGATCCAGTGATTTCCCGGCGTTCGGGTTATGGCCAGCAATTTGTTGATGGAACCGCAGAATTTTGTGGATCCGACCTTGATCTCTTCCAGGGTTCTGGCCGTATCCGGCAGGTTGTTCTGGCGGATCGATTCTTGTGCCAGTGTTGCGGAACTTTCAATATTGATCAGGCCGTCTTTGAGATCTGCCAGAAAATCCCGTGTCAGTTTGGTGGTGCCGGCCATGCGACTCATTTTCAACAGCTGCTGGTCCAGCAGCTGGATATGATGCATCTTTTTTTGCAGCCGCCGGGTTAATTTGCTGAGATGAAGGGCCAGTGCGGCGGTGCCAGCCACAACTCCGGCTGCCAGCAGTATCAGGCCGAAAACCGGTGATGAACTCCGGTACAGGATCCACAGGGCCAGTCCGGCAAACACAGCTGCGGCCGGCAACAGTGAAATGCATATCCCCGAAATCAGTGCCGGCCTGACGGGCGAATAAGGGCGCTGGACCGTACCGGAGACATGTCTATGCATTGTCTTCTCCCTGGTCCCTGTTTTCACGGATCGTTGATATATGAAAGAGAATGTCTTTCAAAAGGATAATTCCCATAAATCGGTTGTCTGCCATCACCGGCAGACACCGGGTGTGGTGGTCGATCATTTTCTGTGCCACCTGGTGAAGCGGTTCATCCGGGTGGGCGGATATATCTGCCGGTGGTTTCATGACATCAGACACCTTTCTTTCGAGCAGCCACTGGGGATTTTTGACCAAATCGGACCAGAGAAGGTTTTGTTTCGGATGCATCCTGTTGGCTTCCTGGACCAGTCCGTTTCTGGATATCACTCCTCTTAACCGGTCTTTGTTGTCCGTCACATGCAGTTCTTCACGCATACCGCCGGAACCCATGGCATTGAATATGTCCAGGGCTTTTTTCAAATCATCGGTGATGTCCAGCGGAATAAAAGATGCGTTGGTGATCTCCTTGACCATGCGCCTGGGCCACAGCACCGGACGTCGCTGGATCTGTTTGGCCGCTGCCGCCTGAAGGATTTTTTCCTTTAAAAGTTCCATGTCACACGGCTTGAACAGATAATCAAATGCGCCTTCGCGGATGGCCATGATACCGGTTTCCATATCTGCATGACCGGTGAGAATGATCACCTGCATCTCCTGATCCAGGTTTTTCATCGCCAGAAGGGTTTCGATACCGTCCATTTCAGGCATGCGGATGTCCAGCACCACCACATCCAGCCGGGTTTTGTGCACCATATCCAAGGCGTCCAGTCCATTGTGTGCCACAGAGACGTCAAACCGGTGGGTGTCCAGCAGCCTTGAAACGTTTCTGGCAAACCGGACCTCGTCATCCACGATCAGTACCTGAATTTTATTTTCCATACTATATCCTGTTCATGGAATGTCAGATCAGCTGCACACAAAATCCGATCAATCCCATTAAAGAACCGGCCCAGATGGTATGGGACCAGGGGCCCTTGCGGACAGGCTGAAAGGTCACCGGCTCGATTTTTTGTTTTCCGGCAGTTTGCGAATACCTTGTGGCGGCTCTATCGATTTTTATCCGGTTGATCAGATTATAGACCCAGTTCCAGCTGATGGAAACCAGAAATATAAGAAAAAGCCCTGCCAGCAGGTGACCGGGGGCAATATTGCTGCCTGCCACGGCAGCACTGATTTTTTCCGGATTGAGCGGCCCTTCCAGGGTACCGAAAAATCCCAGGTAATACAGCCCGATGGATCCTCCCAGTGATGCCAGGGTCACCACCAGCCGTATAACCTGTTGTCGGATAAGCCGGCTGTCGTCATTGAACGGATAATTGCAGGCATTTTTATTGTATTCATTCATTGTTTCTCTCCTTTGTCGATTGCTCTGTAAAATCGGGTCGGGCTGGTTACCGGTTGACTCCGGTGTTCTGTCACTGAATGGTCAGGCCGGAAACTGATTGCTTCCGGCCTGACACACTGGGGACCGTCTGTGTTGCCATCAAGTGCCCAATTGATGACTGTTGGCAGTCCCCGGCCCCGGGCCAGGAGGGAATTACATGAGCCCCAGGGCCTTGCTCAGAGACGGCCAGAGTTTCCAGATACTGATGCCCGCGACGATCAGACAGTATACCGGAACGGTGTAAGTCCAGAACTTCTGGGGAAATACCCGGGTGGCATAAGGGGCCAGAATCCCACCGCCAATGGCGGTGAGCGCCATGGAGGGCAGCAGCAGAAAGTCAATTTTCATGCCGCTCCCCAGCATGGTGAACCAGACAATGGCTGCCACGGTACTGACGGTGCCTTCACAGATAGCGGTCACGGCCAGCTGGGATTTCACGGGCACACCTGAAAGCAACCCACCGACAGTGATCACCGGGCCGTAACCACCACCGCCGATTCCTTTGTTGAAACCGGCCAGAAAGGCATAAAATCCCATTCGTTTGAACCTGTAGGGCCTTTTTTTGCCCCTGGACGCGTCATATGCCTGGAACAAGGCGATGGCTCCCATGACCACCAGCAGAATCACAACATAGAGCTTGATCCAGACTTTTGCGGTTTTGAATATACCATAGATCGAGGTAATTGAAATAATCACCGCTGCGATACCCAGAAGGGAAATGAGCAGCCATAATTTAATGGTTTCCGACATGGGGCTCCATTTCCACTCCACGTTTTCAAACTCCCGGTGCAGAAACGCCCCGATCAGGCCGGCGGAAGCCTGCTGGATCATGATGGCGGGCACCACCTGCAAAGGGGTGAACCCCATGGCCATCAGCATCGGGCTCATGACTGTGCCGAAACCCATGCCGGCCGAGGCATCCATGAATTCAAAGAACAGGCCTACCAGCACAACCATCCAGACAATATGCCATTGATTGGTGCCCACCAGCCCATGGTTGATGTTATAGGTGGACTCAGCAGCCCGCCAAGTGGCATCAAATGGATTGCCGGCCAGCCAGCATCCCACCAGGAAAAGGATAAACAAAGGAATGATCCCAATCAGAAATCCCATGATCTGCCTGCGTTCAGGGATAAGCCGCTCCATGATGGTTTTTTTCCTTTGTTCAAGTTCATCCTGGACTTCAAACCCGGTTCTTCTTACTTTTTCTTCAGTACTCATTATGGCCTCCTTTTACCTTACCTGCGTTTTTCGTTTTTGGTGTAGTCCACTCACCCGCCAACGGGTTCTTCTGATATATGCGGTGATATCAAAATATATGCCACCGGATACCGGAAAGAAAAAAACCGGGAGAAATAATATTTTAACTGTTTGAAATCATGATAATATTAATTTTTATGATCTCCCTTTTTGTCTGTATGTCCAGCCACATATTCCCGTGTTGATTTCCTGAAAGTCCACAGATCGTTGACATAAAAAAAATAATTGAAACTTCTGGTAGACATTTATTCATTGACTGGTATTCTTTGCCGGCGCTTATTTTTCTTGAAGAATTTTGGGAGAGATGGCCGCAACAGCCTGGTTTACAATAGAATCGTGTATGAAATGAAAATGAGGTTCTGTTTTTCAAATTAAATGGCACATGTTTTGCTTTTATCAGCACCTGACAGTGATCTCAAAAAATTGATAAAGATATTAAATTGCATTAAAAGGAGCGTATCCCATGGAAGAATTTCTGTTAGGTGTTGTACCTGGATTACCAACCCTGGTGCTGTTGCTTGTCATCGCTGTGTGTATCGCCCTGTTGTCCAAGGGAGCAGACTGGGCCATTGACGGGGTGGTGGCCCTGGCGAGGCGGACCGGATTGCCCCGGATCGTTATCGGGGCCACTATTGTTTCATTGGGAACCACCCTGCCGGAAGCGTTCGTTTCGGTCATGGCGGCCTGGACCGGCAACCCCGGCCTTGCCCTGGGCAATGCCGTAGGGTCCATCATAGCGGACACCGGGCTGATTCTGGGCGTTGCGTGTGTCTTGACCCGGGTACCCATGAATACGTTTATTTTACAGCGTACCGGGTGGGTCCAGGTAGGCTCGGCCACGCTGCTGGTGGTCATTTCTTTGATATCCCTGTGGATCATGCCGGAGCCAGTGATCAAGCGGGGAATCGGTTTTCTGTTTCTGGGCCTGCTGGCTGTGTATATGTATGCCACCTATTACTGGGCCAAGACAGGCGCCGATCAGGCCATGCATGGCGAAGCAGAGGATGAATCGGATGAGATGGGTATCCCCAAGTCTTTTCTTATGATTTTCGGCGGTCTTTTTCTGGTGATCCTGGGTGCCAGGGTTCTGATTCCCTGTGCATCTGAATGTGCCATTCGTGTCGGCGTACCCCAGGATGTCATTGCCGCCACACTGGTGGCATTCGGGACTTCGCTGCCGGAATTGATGACCGCGTTTGCCGCCATCCGAAAAGGCCATCCGGAAATCATGGTGGGCAATGTCGTGGGCGCGGACGTGCTCAACTGCCTGTTTGTCATCGGCGCATCCGCATCCGCTACGCCGCTGGTCATTCCTCAAAATTTCTTTCTTTTCCATTTTCCTGTCATGCTGCTGATTCTCTGGTCGTTCCGGGCGTTTATCGCCATGCAGAACAAAAAGGGGTATTTTGAACGGTGGCAGGGGGGATGGATGCTAGGGATCTATATTGTGTATGTGATTCTCACCTATGCACTGAATGTGAATATCCCGCATTAGAGCCAGTGGCTTCTGCGGATGATACGGCTGTCATCGGCACGAAACGGGAGGCAGGCGTTAAGGCCTGCCTCCCCCTCTGGGAAAGGAGGCCCGCATCAATGGAATCATGCAAAGTCAAGACAGTTCTGATGCCTTTCACCTCCGGCATATCTACTGATCATACGGTCACGCCTGAAGACAGGCTGACCCATGCCGTTCAGCTGATGCTGTTCTACGGGATCAACCGCATTGCCGTGGTCAAAAACGGGCAGCCCATGGGTGTTGTCCGCCTGGAGGATGCCCTGGATAAACTGGGACTGAAAAATATGCCTAATCGGAGGAAAGTTTGAAACCTTCCGCATCCAGTCCCGCCTCTTTGATGAGGCGGTGAAGATACTGCCGCTGGATCCCCGCCTTTTCAGCGGCCCGGCTGATGTTGCCGTCGCTGTGTGTGAGCGCATTTTTGATATACTGATTGTAAAACAGGGACAAAGCCGCCTCTTTGGCTTCCCGGAACGGCATTTTCAGGATATCTTTGGATATTTCACCGGGCTGGCTGTCAGCAGGAACCCCGGCACCCGGAAAAATATCCTCCGGTTCAAGGGCCGCGGTCCGGCAGAAAATGACTCCCCGCTCAATCATGTTTTCCAGTTCCCGGACATTGCCGGAAAAGGAATGTGCTTCCAGGTGTTTCAGTGAGGTTTCCGATACCCTTTCGATTTTTTTCTGATACAGCAGGGCATATTTTTTCATGAAATGCCGGGCCAGCAAAGGAATGTCATCGGGCCGCCGGTCCAGGCCGGGCATGTGGAGGCAGATCACCTTGAGCCGGTAATACAGGTCTTCCCTGAACGTTCCGTTTTTTATGTCTGCTTCCAGATCATGATTGGTGGCTGCCACAAACCGGATGTCCGCCTGGCGGGTGCGGGTACTGCCCACCGGCTTGTATTCCCCCTCCTGCAGCAGGCGCAGCAGTTTGGTCTGCATGGAAAGGCCCAGGTCCCCGATTTCATCCAGGAACAGGGTGCCCCCGTCCGCTTCCTCCACCAGCCCTTTCTTGTCTTTCCAGGCACCGGTGAACGCGCCTCTGACATGGCCAAACAGTTCGCTTTCAATCACGTTTTCTGAAATAGCGGTGCAGTTGACCGTGATCATGGGATTGGATTTGCGAAGGCTGAACCGGTGGAGAGCCCGGGCCGCCAGTTCCTTTCCGGTTCCGCTCGGGCCGGAGATGAGCACCGTGGCTGTGGTGGGGGCCACCTGTTTGATTTCCTTTATAACCGATTTGATGGCATCTGAAGATCCGATCAAGGGCCGGGCGGCATCCTTTTGAATCAGTTCTTCTCTCAAGGCCAGGTTTTCAAAAATCATCCGGCGCCATTGCAGGGCTTTATCAATGGTCAGCAGAATCCTTTCCCGGCGGAAAGGTTTGGTGATATAATCATACGCCCCTTCCTGTATGGCTTCCACCGCAGTTTCAATGGTGGCATAGGCGGTCATGACAATCGCCGAGGTGTCGGGCCGGATCTTCTTGATCTGGCGCAAGAGATCAAGGCCTCCCATTTTGGGCATTTTCAGGTCCATGATCACCAGGTCGAACAGCTCCTTTTTGAATATTTCCATCGCATTCAAAGGGTCGTTCTCCGTTTCGACCTGATAGTCGGTCTCTTCGGTGATATACCGGGAAAGCAGGGCCAGCATATCTTTTTCATCATCCACAACCAGAATTTTGAGAGACATCACACCTCCTTGTTGAAAACAGGCAGTTTGATCCTGAAAAGAGTTCCATGATCCGGGTTTCCATCGTTGCCGGAATAGGCAGGGGTACTCTTACAGTTGATGGTACCCCCATATTTGCTGACAATGCCGTAAGTGACGGACAGCCCCAGTCCGGTACCTTCCCCTTCAGGCTTGGTGGTGAAAAACGGCTCGAAGATCCGGTCGATATGTTTTT
This sequence comes from Desulfotignum sp., assembly GCA_032250905.1. GTDB lineage: Bacteria > Desulfobacterota > Desulfobacteria > Desulfobacterales > Desulfobacteraceae > Desulfotignum. The sequence goes on from JAVVEQ010000031.1 coordinate 36,837, forward strand.
TGCTGATACCGTGTCCCGTGTCCTGAATTTTGACCATGGCCTTGTTTTCTTCTGAGATGAATTCAGACTGAATTGTCAGGGTGCCCCCCTGTTTCATGGCGGCACAGGCATTGTTTATCAGGTTCAGGAACACCTGCTGCAATTCCCTGGAATCTCCGCGCACCAGGGGGATGCTGTCGTCCAGATCGATGCTCAGCTCGATGGTTTCCATTTCCAGGGTATGGCGAACGATGGAGACCACCTCCCGGATGGCGTCGTTGATGTCGGAAGAACCGGTGTTTCCTTCTCCGAAACGGGCGAAGCGTAGCAGGTTTTCCACAATTTGTTTGCAGTGCATACCCTGCCTTTCAATGGTTTTCAGGTCTTCGTGTGCCTGTGAGTCTTTGGGGGTTTTTCTTGCCAGCAAGTCCGTAAATCCAAGTATAACACCCAGGGGGTTGTTGATTTCATGGGCCACACCGGCGGCCAGAGTTCCCAGGGATGCCAGTTTTTCCGTGTTGATGAGCTGCCGTTCCAGGTTTTTTTCATTGGTGATGTCCCTGGCGATGCACAGCACGGATTCCACTTGGCCGGATTCATTGCGGATGGGCATGAAATTGGCGCTCACCCAGAGTTCATGTTCGCCGGCTTGTAACGTGAATTCATCCCGGACGCTTTTCTGGTGCCGCAAAACCAGATCCAGCATTTTCAGGTGATTTTGGGAAGATTCTTTGTTGAGAACCTGGTCGATTCTGCGGTGAATGAAATCCTCGGGCCTTCCCCCGAAAAAACTGGCGGTAAAACTGTTCATGGACTGGAAACGGCCGTCCTGGGTAATGGTAAAAATAAAATCCTCCGCACTTTCCACCACAGACCGGTATTTTTCCTCGGACCGCTGCAGGTCCTGGGTCCGTTGCGACACCTTGTCTTCCAGCCGGCTTGTCCACCGGATTTCCCTGAACAGCAGGATCGTGCCCGAAACAACCACCACAAAAAGAATCAGCGCATGGAATAGAAACCGCCAGGCAGCGGCCTGGTTGATGTAACCATCGATTTCGGAAACAGGCGCCACTACGGCCACGGACCAGATGCCGCCGGACATATCCGGTATGGTGATCGGGCAGTAGGCGATCAGTTTTTCAATGTTTCCGGTCAATCCCCGGTGCCATCCGGCCGTGTATGAGCCCGTGCCGGTGTGGCCCGCCAGCATGTGATTCTTCTGGATAAAGTTGATGGAATGATGGGTGAGGCCCGGATTCCGGTTTTCCCTTGCAGAAAAGGCGTTTTTGCCGACAAACCGGGTGTATGGGTGATAAAGAAAGGTGCCTTTTTCATCGATCACCCAGGCATATCCGGTGCTGCCCGAACGGACGTCATCTATAAACCGGCCTAAAAAGCGGCTGATATCCAGTTCGGCAATCAGGATTTGCCCGGTGTCTGACTGCGGTATGGCCATCTGGATATGGATGACCCCGGCTTGATATGTTGGATCGGAAAAAAAGATACCGGATCCTTCAGGCAATGATGCAAACAGAGAAGAAAAATCCGGTCCGGGCACATGGGTTTGCCACTGGCGTGGATAGCCAAAGGAGTGAATCAGTTTCTGATCCGGGGCAAAGATGTGGATGCGGAAAACACTTTTTTCCAGCAGCCGTGAAAACAAAGGTTCCAGTGCAGGGCGGGCGGTTGAGATCTCACCGTTTTCCAGGGAAAGGATGTCCCCGGCCCGTCTCAGTTCTTTGCCGATGAATAAGAGTTCCGACTCCACCTGCCGCCGGATGTGCCGGGCGATGATCATCTGCTGATCATTGAACTGTTTTCTGGCCATGTTGCCAAGATGTCTGGCAGCCCGCATGTCCAGCCAGGCGCTGATCCCCAGACACAGGACCATGGCAATGATGATACCGCCCAGCACTTTCCGGACATTCCGGTTTCCCTGTAACATGCTCAGAAGGGAAGTGGATCGGTTTTTCACTTTTTCGAGTGTGCCAATCTGGATCATGCCTCTCATTCATCCATGGTTTCTGGAGCACGGCCAACGTTTGTCCCTAAATGTTTCACGCCCCGGACCGGTTCATTGAAATGGGGCGTGACACAGGTGAGAATGTTTGGTGGAATCGATTTTCATGCCGTTACCCGGCACCGGCCTGGCTTGTTTTCTCGAAGTGTTTTTCTGAACATAGGATCACTCGACAGGCAGCATTCCCCTTTCAATGATCAGGGCCTTTCCTTTTTCGGATTTGGTGAAATCCACAAATTGTTTTACCGCGCCTGCAGGTTCGCCCTTGGTCACCAGATTGAACATTTGATAAAAGGGATAATCAGTATCCCCGGGTTTGGTGCCGTCAATCTGCAGGACCTTCACCTTGGGATGTGTGATCTGGGCGCCTCTGGAGATAAAGGACACCGCGCCTGCCGGCAGGGATTCAATGGCTTCCAGCACCCGGGTGGAGGTGTAGGTCATGTAATGAAAACGGATATCATTATGGTGCATCACCTGACGCCGGAAGTTTTTGTGGGCACCGGTATCCTCGCCGGGCACCACCAGAGTGACGGGAAGATCCGGCCCGCCCACCTCTTTCCAGTTGGTGACATTCCCTGAAAACAGTGACTGTAACTGTTCAGTGGTCAGGGCATCTACCGGGGTGGACTTGTGGGTGATCACCGCCAGGGGATCTCTGGCAAAGGGGATGGCCACAAGCCCGAAATCCTTTTCCCGCTGGGACAAAGGCCGGACCGAACTGGCCACGTCGGTCATATCCTGCAGAAGCCGGTAGACGCAGGACTGGGATGCTGCCACAAACAAATCGATGGTGATGCCGGTGTCGTTTGTAAAAGCATCCAGCCGGGCATTTTCAAACGCCTCAAACACCTGGGCCGAAGAGCTGTATCGAAGTGTCTGTCCGGCCGCCGCAGCCATGGGCACATTTAAAGACAAAACCAGAAACAGGACACTCATTAAACATGACGCAAACATCGATTTTTTCATGATCGTTCCTCCATTATGATTCAGTTGTATGGGTGTTGGCAAAAAGCTCATATGTTTTTTGCCGGTTTATATTCATTATAATTCAATTTATATGCCAGGTAAGGAAAAATTGAGATTTATTATTATAACTATTTGTTTATAAATAATTTTTTATGATCGTTCCAAGGATGGCCAGGTCAAGAATTCAGTAGATGCAATAAGTCCGTCATGTTTTTTGTCCCTTTGTAAAAAAACATGACGGGATGATTTCACTCAGCCATTCCATAGGGCGACAACTCTTTTTTCCGGCCTTGAATCACCGGGTGTCGAAATAATACATGCCTTCGCTGCTGGTTCCGTCCGCGGATATGTAAGGGGGTTCGGCGTATGCGTCTCTGGCGATTTTACCTAGCCTGGCCAGCCGTTCCAGGGAATTTCTGAAATTGCTGATATCTGCCATGAGTTCTTCCATTGCCGTATCCAGATGTTCCGCGTTCTGTTTAATGTCGTTCAGATTTTCTTTCATCAGACCGAGATAGGAAAAATAGGTCTGGGTCAGGTTGTTGATGGAGTCTGCCAGTCCTTTCATGGTCCTCCGGTAGGTTTCGATCTCTTTTTTGTGGAGTGTGACGGTGATATCGTGAATGATAGCCTGATAACTTTCAAGATTCCCGGTATCCCTGTTTTTTTTTGCACCGGCAGTGATGGTTATTTCACGGGTTTTTCCGGAGACGGTCCTGATCTGTATGGGATAATCGGTAATTTCCCCGTTCGTCTTGATCCGGCGGATCACATGGGCCCGCTGCGTCAGATCCAGATAATGGTCATTAATGTTGGCAGCCAGTGCCTGTTCCATGTCTTTGAAGCCGAAAAGCTTGAGCCCCGCGGGATTGATCTGCTGGAACCGGCCTTCGGGAGTGACAATGAATATGGCATCGGTGGCGGTCTCAATCATGTTCCGGTACCGTTCCTCACTGACCCTGAGATTCTCCAGGGCCGAGGTCAGCTGCTGCATGTGTCCCTTCCGTTCCGTGACATCCCGGATGAAATGCAGAATATTTTCAATTTTGCCCCGGCCACCCATCTTGTAAATCACTTCCGCAGCATCATTGACCCATTTGGTCTGTCCGTCGGCGGAGATGATCCGGTATTCCAGCGAATCATATTCTTTGTCAATGATGGTTTGATAAAACCGAACCACGTCATCCACATCATCCGGGTGGACAATGTCAAAAATGTGAAACGTGCCCGAGCTGAACTCCTCAGAAGGGATGGCGCACAGTTTTTCCGTGGCATTGGAAATGTTGACGATCCGGGTACTGTCTTCCGGGGATGTGGTCAACACCACCTCAGGGATCAGGTCCAGTAATTTTTTGAGTTTGTTGTGTGTTCTTCTCCGCTCGGTGATGTCAGATACGCTGGCCAGGATGTTCGATTTACCATCATGGATGAGGCTCCGGGCGTTCATCTCAAGCAGATATTCAATGCCGGAACGGTTCACGAAACAAAATTCCATACGGTCTTTGACGGGACCGCATGATTGGATCAATTCCCGAAAAAACAGATTCACCCGCTGCCTGTCCTGAAAGGCTACGAATTCTAAAAAACGCAGGCCGGCCAGTGAGTGACCGGCAACATCGCAGATTTCGGCAAAGCTGTTGTTGGCAAAGGCGATCCTTCTGTCTTCCTGAATAAGGACAACTCCTTCGGTAATCATATCCAGCAGCGATGCAGGGTCAATTGTTTTTAGGGGGCTCATTTTTCCTCTGTGCAGAAACTATGGGTACATGATATTCATTAATATATGTGAAAATCCACTGTGGTGTCAATAAAATCCGGGATCTATGTATGTCGTCTATTTCCAGAATTCCGGCACCACCAGAATAATGACGGTATAAATTTCCAGCCGTCCCAGCAGCATGCACCATGCCAGTACCCATTTGGCCATGGCCGGCAGATGGGCGAAATTTTCCGCCGGTCCCACGGTTCCGAATCCGGGTCCGATGTTGCCGAGACAGGCTGCCACCGCACCCAAGGCGGTGACAAGATCCAGGCCCATGGCAGCCAGGACCGCACTGGCAGTCATAAACAAAAACAGGTACAGTGCCAGAAAACCCATGATGGACCGGAGCACATCTTCCGACACCACTCGTCCGTTCAGCTTAACATGCCGGATGTTTCTGGGGTGAATCAGGCGGAACAGTTCCCGGTAGGCAAACTTGAAACACACAATCAGCCGGGCGATTTTCATGCCGCCGCCCGTGGACCCGGCCGATGCCCCCATGAACATGCAGGCAAACAGAATGACCTGGCTCAGCCCCGGAAACAGTTCATAATCGGCGGTGGCATAGCCGGTGGTGGTGAGAATGGAAACCGCTTGAAAGGAGGCAAATTGAAGCGCCGCGGCAAACGAATCATAGACCCGGCCGTGGATGTCCAGGGTGATGGCCAGGGTGAATATCAGAACAAGGCCTAAAAAGAACTTGCATTCCGTGTCCCGGAAGAATGCCAGGGGTTTGCCCCGAAGCATCTGAAAATGCAGGGAGAAATTGATGCCGGCCAGAACCATGAACGCCACCATCACATAATGGATGAAGGCGCTGTCATAGTGGGCGATAGAAATGTTTTTAGGGGAAAACCCGCCGGTGGGCAGGGTGGTGAGGGCATGACAGACCGATTCAAAGATAGGCATACCCCCGATCGCCAGGAGAACAATCTGTAAAAGGGTCAGGCCGGCATACACCATCCACAGGATTTTGGCTGTATCGCTCAGGCGCGGGGCCAGTTTGTCTGGCACAGGGCTGGGCACTTCCGCCTTGTAGAGCTGGATCCCTCCCACCCCTAAAAAAGGCAGAATGGCCAGAGACAGCACAATGATACCCATACCCCCCAGCCACTGGATCAGGCTTCGCCAGAACAGAAGACTCGGAGACCCCGCTTCGATATCGGTCATGACCGAAGACCCGGTGGTGGTGAATCCGGAAATGGACTCAAACACCGCATCAGTCACAGAAGAAAAATCCGGGGAAAAATAAAAGGGCAGGGCTCCGAAAATCCCGATGGCGGCCCAGCTCAGTGCCACCACAGCCATACCCTCTCTCTGGTTGATGAACGGGGCATCTTCATCCATGTGCCGGGACACCCGTTTGAGCAGCAGGCCGGCGGTGGCTGTAATTGCCATGGACCAGAGCAGCGAAAAGTGGGCTCCGTCGTCAAAATACAGGCTCACCATCAAAGGTGTGAGCATGATGAGTGCCAGTACCAGGAGAAAAATGCTGACAATGCCGGAAATATACCGCCACCGCATTTAAAAGAATTCCAGTTTTACGGTCAGCAGCCTTTCCATTTTTCTGACCGCCTGTTTGACCGTGAACACGATGATCTGGTCTCCGGGGGTGACCACGCTGTCTCCGGTGGGAATGATGATATCACCATCCCGGATGATGCACACCAGCAGCGCGCCCTTGGGCATATGTAAGTCTTTCAAGGGCCGGTTGGTGATATCTGAGGTTTCCAGGGCCACGGCTTGAATGAATTCCCCGCGTTCTCCGAATATGGAAATATCAGACAGCACTTTTCCCTGACGGACATTCTGAAGGATGGAGCTGACGGCCGACAATCGGGGGCTGACCACTTTTTCAATGCCGATGGTGGTCAGAAACGGATAATAACTGGATTTGCCGATACGGGTCACCGTGTTTTTTACGCCCAGATTCTTTGCCAGCAGGGAAACCAGCACATTGGTTTCATCGTCATCGGTCACCGAGATCACCGCATCGATCTGGTTGAGGTTTTCTTCCAGAAACAGTTTCTGGTCAGAGCCGTCCCCATGGAGGACCACGGTATTGTCCATCTGTTCGGCCAGTTCAAGGCATCGGGCCTTGTTTGCCTCGATCAACCGGGTTTTGATCCCTTCCTTTTCCATTTGGGCGGCCAGGCGGGCACCCACGCGGCCACCACCTACGATCAATGCGCTTTGAATGGGTCTGACCTGAATGCCGAAAATTTTCAAAGTGTCTTTGAACTGGTCGGCATGGCAGACAAAATATACCAGGTCTCCGGGAAAAATAGAATCATTTCCCCGGGGCACGATCACTTCGTCTTTTCGGACAATGGCGGCAATCAGGGGGCGGGTGTCCCCGAAGCGTGCGTGAAAGTCTTTGAGACACATACCGACCATGACCGAGTCGTCATCGATGCGTATTCCGGTATACCGGACTTTTCCATCGGCAAAATCTCCGGTATCCTGGGCCTGGGGGATATCCACCAGCCTTCTAATGGTTTTGACCACTTCGATTTCCGGGTTGATGATGGTATCGATATAAGGTATCTGGGTTTTGAAAATATCATGAAAGCTTTCGAAATCGGTGTTTCGAATCCGGGCCAGCTTTTTGGTGGACGGCGAAAGCAGGTTGGTGACCAGACAGGCGGTGAGGTTGATCTCATCACTGTCGGTGACCGCCAGCAGTATATCGGTGTCCTTAATACCTGCCTGGGTCAGGACCGCTGGGCTGCTGCCGGACCCTTCGATGACCTGGATATCCAGATCTTCAAAAAGCACCCGGGCCAGGTCGGGGTTTTTTTCTATGACCACCACCTGTTTGTTTTCTGAAGCCAGGCGGCTGGCAATGTTGTAGCCCACCTCCCCGGCACCGACGATGATTATTTTCACATCTGTTCTCCTGTTGGGTCCAGCCTGTCAGGACGGGAAATTTACTAAAATCAGGCCAGCCTGTCAAATGCTTTGGCAGATGTTGAATTTCCAGGATGACGGGTACGGTGCATTGAAGATATGGGGTTCATGCAACGGGCCGGACACAGGATTAACTGATAAGGATCGGCATGCCCAGCAGCGGCCAGATCAGCAGCACAGCCAGGGCTACCAGGGCCATGAGCATAATACTGGCTGGAATGCCGTATCCGAAAAATTCACCGGAGGTGAACTGTCCGGAGTTATAGGCAATGGCATTGGGCGCAGCCCCCACCAGCAGCAGAAATGGCATGCCTGCAGTTACCAGGGCTGCAAACACGATGACTTCCGCAGCCACCCCCAGATAGGGCGCCACCACCAGGGCCACGGGCACGGAAATGGCAATGGCAGCCACGTTCATGATAAAGTTGGTCATGATCATGACAAAAAAGGCAATGGCCAGGACAAACACGAACCAGTGGGCATTCTGGAAAAACCCGAGCCAGTTGATGGCCAGCCACTCGGCGGCCCCGGTCTGCCACAGGCAGAATCCCATGCTCATGGCGCCGGCAAACAAAAGAATGATGTTCCAGGGCACATCTTCCAGGTCCCGGATATCCAGGATGCCCACGATGAAAAACAAAATGGTG
>JAVVEQ010000032.1:0-44483 GCA_032250905.1 Desulfotignum sp.
GGAGCTGGCCCGTGCCAGAGAACGGCTGGAATGGTCCCGGACCCTGTATGAAGAGAAATTTATTTCCCAGACCGAGCTGGCTGCGGACGAACTGGCAGAGAAAAAAAAGGCCCTGGACCTGAGCCTGGCAAAAAACAATATGGCGCTGCTGGTGAATTACACCCATCAAAGGGATCTGGCCCAGCGCAAAAGTGATGTCAGTCAGGCGGAAATGGCGCTGGAGCGGACCCGGCGAAAGGCCCGGGCCGATGTGGTGCAGGCCAACGCCGAACTCAAGGCCCGGGAAGCGGAATTTTTACGCCAGAAAGACAAGCTGGACAAAATTCTGACCCAGCTGGAAAAAACCCGGATCCTTTCTCCGGCGGATGGCCTTGCGATTTACGCTACCAGCGCCCAGAGCGGGATGTTCAGGAGAAATGCGGAACCGCTTCAGGAAGGTCAGGATATCCGGGAACGACAGGAACTGATCTACCTGCCCACAGGCAGTTCCAGTAATGCGGAGATCGCTATTCATGAATCCAATCTCAAAAAGGTCCGAAAGGGAATGCCGGCAAAAGTGACCGTGGATGCCCTGCCGGGCCGGGTATTTTCCGGCCGGGTCACCCACATTGCCCCGCTTCCTGATGCACAGAGCATCTGGATGAACCCGGACCTGAAGGTCTTCACCACCCAGATCTTTCTGGACGGCAACGACAGCGACATGAGAACAGGTATGAGCTGCCAGGCACAGATCATTGTTGAAACCCATGACAATGTGCTGGCCGTGCCGGTTCAGGCGGTTCTGAGAGTGCAGGGGGTCCCCACGGTATATGTAAGATCCGGCAATGAGTTCGTCCCCCGACAGGTGGAGATCGGCCTGGACAACAACCGGCTCATTCATGTGAAGAACGGCCTGGCAGCCGGGGAGCTCGTACTGCTTACCCCGCCGCTCAGGGCTGCGGGCAAGGATTCTCCAACATTAATGGGTCCTGACACTCCCCGGAAAAGGGATTAGGACCATGCCTCCGGTTGTCAGCGATGCCCCGTCGAAAACAATTATCAGGCTTGAAAATGCCGGAAAGGTTTATGTCATGGGACACCAGCAGGTAGCGGCGCTGGACGGCATTGATTTGGCATTTGAAAAAGGCAGTTTCTGGGCCGTCATGGGATCCAGCGGATCCGGTAAAAGCACCCTGATGAACGTCATCGGGTGTCTGGATCGACTCACATCGGGGAGGTATCTGTTCCAGGGCACCGATATCAGTTCATACAATGATGATGCACTCAGTGACATCCGTTTGAAGCATCTGGGGTTCGTCTTTCAGAGTTTCAACCTGATTCCCCAGCTGACGGTGCAGCGCAATATTGAACTGCCGCTGTATTATCTGGGCTGGGATAAAGGGAAAAGCGCGGCCCATGCCCGGCAGCTGGCGTCCATGGTGGGACTTGAAACACGGTTGACCCATCGCCCGTCTGAATTGTCCGGAGGGCAGATGCAGCGGGTGGCCATTGCCAGGGCCCTGGCAGCGGATCCGGATCTGATTCTGGCGGATGAGCCCACCGGCAATCTGGATACCCAGACCAGCCATCAGATCATGAGTTTGCTTGGGTCGCTTCATGAAGGAGGAAAAACTATCATCATGGTGACCCATGAACCGGATCTTGCCGCATATGCGCAAAACCGGCTTTATATGAAAGACGGCCGTATTCATCAGATTGAAAAATTGACATGAAACAGATCAAGTTTTCCAGGGAACTGACCTCCGGGATTCAGACACTGCTGCTTCACAAGCTCAGATCTTTTCTGACCATGCTGGGAGTGGTGTTCGGGGTGGGCAGTGTGGTCGCCATGCTTGCGGTGGGGGAAGGCGCCAGCAAAGAGGCCCTGGAGCAGATTCGGAAACTGGGCAGCCACAACATTCTGGTTTCATCCGTCAAACCGGTTGAAGAGGAATCGACCGGCACCACACCGTCGTTCATGAGTATTTATGGGTTGACCTATCTGGACCATGAACGGATCGAAGAAAGCATTTCAACGATTCAGAAAAACGTGCCTGTCAAGCTGGTGCGCAAGGAAGCCCGGGTGGGAGAACGGGCCATGGAGCTGCGGGTGGTGGGAACCAGTCATCAGTGGTTTGAAGTGATCCCCAGGCCTTTGCTGGCGGGGCGTACCCTGATGCCCGGGGACCTGGAAAAGAAATCCCCGGTGGTGGTTCTCACGGAATTCGGCGCCAGAAAGCTGCTGGCGACCCGTCATACCGTTGGTCAAATCGTCCGCCTGGGTGTGGACAGTTTCAAGGTGATCGGTATTGTCAAAAGCGAGAGTGACTCTTCCGGCGCCCTGCAGATTCCGGACCGGGAAATCGATGCCTACATTCCCATTACCACAGCCAGATCCTATTTCGGGGATGTGGTGATAAAAATGTCTTCCGGATCCCGTCTGCGGGAAAAAGTGGAACTCAATCAGATCATTGTTCAGGTGGACTCCCTGGAACATGTGGAACCCACGGCCCGGGCCATAGAGCGTATGCTGACCCTGTTTCACAAAAAAAAGGATTTTCAGATTCAGGTGCCCCTGGCCCTGCTCAAACAGGCGGAAGCCACCAAACGCACCTTTAACATTGTATTGGGCGCCATTGCCGGCATCAGTCTGCTGGTAGGCGGTATCGGCATCATGAACATCATGCTGGCGTCTGTGACGGAACGGACACGGGAGATTGGTATCCGCCGGGCTGTCGGGGCCAAGCGGAAACAGATTATCATCCAGTTTCTCATCGAGGCGGTGGTGTTGTCTTTTGTGGGAGGCATTCTGGGTCTGGCAATGGGGATGGCCATTCCCTTTTTCATTACCTTGTTTGCCAAAATGCCTACGGTGATCACCCTGTCCGGCATTTTGCTGCCGTTGTGCGTGAGTCTCGGGATCGGTATCGTGTTCGGGTTGTATCCGGCAGCCCGGGCGGCCCGGGTGGATCCTATCGTGGCGTTGCGGCATGAGTAAACATCGGTCTGCTCGAGGCATAAGGCCGCCCCGGGCTGGGAGTCTTACTGCCGGCCTGGAATCCCTGGTCGGGCTCCGACAGTCCGTCAGTAAGACTCCCAGCCCGGGGCTCCGTTGTGCAAGAGAATTCCGGCATCGTATTACCAGATAGTTATTTGTTGCCACCAACGACTAGTGCCGGGGGATTAAAATCTTGCCTTGGCCTATCAAATTTGTTAAAAGAACGTGTTTATATATACCGGTTGCGGGCACAGCTTCAGGCGGGCGGGTTTCACCCTGCTGAAACGGCTGTCCGCAAGGGTATGAATAAACAAATTTTTTCCTTTCTGGAGGCAAGTTATGTCCACAATATTACCGGATGAAGGGCTGTCTTTTGACGATGTCCTGCTGGTTCCTGATTTTTCCGCGATCCTTCCTGATGAAGTATCGGTCAAAACCCGGCTGACCCGGGAACTTGAACTTAATATCCCTATTGTCTCGGCAGCCATGGATACCGTGACCGAGGCATTGACCGCCATCAGCATGGCCCGGGCCGGCGGCATGGGGTTTATCCACAGGAATCTGTCCATCGAGGAACAGGCCATTGAAGTGGACCGGGTCAAAAAATCGGAAAGCGGCATGATCGTGGACCCGGTGACCATTCATCCGGATGTGCCAATTTCTGAGGTGCTCAACATCATGGCTAAATACCGGATTTCAGGCATTCCGGTCACGGAGGGGGAAAAACTGGTGGGAATTGTCACCAACCGGGACCTGCGGTTTGAAACCCAGCTGGAAAAACCGGCAAAAGAGGTGATGACCAGTGAAAACCTGGTGACGGTGACAGAAAAGTGCACCCTGGAAGAATCCAAGATCATGCTGCACAAGCACCGCATTGAAAAACTGCTGGTGGTGGACAGCCTGGGCCAACTCAAGGGATTGATCACCATCAAGGACATTGAGAAGATAAAAAAATACCCCAATGCGTGCAAGGATTCATTTGGCCGTCTGCGCGCCGGAGCTGCCGTGGGTGTGGGATCGGACATGATGACCCGGGTGGAGGCCCTGATTCGTGCCGGTGTGGATGCCCTGGTCATTGACACTTCCCACGGGCATTCCAGAAATGTGATTGATGCGGTAAAAAAGATCAAACACCATTTTCCCGAGATCCAGGTGGTGGCCGGTAATGTGGCCACGGAAAAAGGTGCCCGGGCCCTGATCGATGCCGGGGCCGATGCCGTGAAAATCGGGATCGGTCCCGGGTCCATCTGCACCACCCGCATCGTGGCCGGGGTGGGGGTCCCCCAGCTGACCGCCATACAGAACTGCAAAGAAATTTCCAGAAAAACCGGCGTGCCTATCATTGCCGACGGAGGGATCAAGTTTTCCGGAGATATTGCCAAGGCCCTGGGCGCCGGTGCCCATTCCGTGATGCTGGGCAGCCTTCTGGCCGGCACCCAGGAAAGCCCCGGTGAAATCGTCATCTATCAGGGCCGGTCCTATAAAGCCTACCGTGGTATGGGATCTGTGGAAGCCATGAGAAAAGGGTCTTCTGACCGGTACTATCAGAAAGACACGTCGGAGACCGAAGAGCTGGTGCCTGAAGGTATTGTGGGCAGGATTCCCTACCGGGGCACCATCCGGGAAAATATTATTCAGATGATTGGCGGCGTCAAGGCCGGGATGGGATATCTCGGGGCGGTCACCATAGAGGATCTGCATGAAAAGGCACGGTTTGTGAAGATCACGGCGGCCGGTTTGAAGGAAAGTCATGTCCATGATGTGGTGATTACCAAGGAAGCCCCCAACTACCGTGTGGAAAGCAGCTGAAACCCATGATCGATTCTGCCGGCGCATTTTATCATCTTCACCTGCACACGGAATATTCCCTGCTGGACGGGGCTATCCGGCTGGATGACCTGATAAGGAAATGCAAAGAATATGGTATGGATGCCGTGTCCATGACGGATCACGGCACCATGTTCGGTGTGGCTGCATTTTACGAAAAAGCCCGAAAAGCCGGGATCAAGCCCATTCTGGGTTGTGAGGTGTATGTCGCCCCCCGGACCATCACCCATAAAACCCAGATGGATCACAAGGGATTGAGCCACCTGGTGCTGCTGGCCAGGGACCGGGAAGGGTATGCCAATCTGTGCAAACTGATATCCATTGCACAGCTTCAAGGGTTCTATTACAAGCCCCGGATCGACAGAGAGCTGCTGGCCGCACATGCCAAAGGGTTGATCGGGTTGTCCGCCTGCCTTAAAGGGGATATTCCCAAGGCCATCATGGGCCATGACATGGAAGGGGCCGATGCGGCAGCCCGGTTTTATCTGGAAACCTTTGGGGAAGGTAATTTTTTTCTGGAAATCCAGGAAAACGGCATGCCGGTCCAGCACAAGGTCAACGAGGGGATCGCCGATATCAGTCAGCGCCTGTCCATTCCCATGGTGGCCACCAATGACTGCCATTACCTGGCCAAAGAAGACAAAAAAGCCCACGACATCCTTTTGTGCATCCAGACCGGGGATACGGTGTCCAACCAGAACCGGTTCAAATTTGACTCTGATCAGCTGTATTTCAAATCATCCGACGAAATGATCCGGACCCTGGGTCAGTATGCCGGTGCCATTGAAAACACACGGGACGTGGCAGCCCGGTGCAATGTGGAATTTGACGACAAAACCTATCATTTTCCAAGGTATGCCAGGTCGGATGAAGACAGCGAGGCGGAACTTTTCAAGCACAAGGCTCTGTCCGGATTTGAAGAAAAACTGGCCATCATCAGGCAAAAGAATCCCGATGTCAATGAACAGGAATACCGGGACCGCATCGCCTATGAAATAAAGATTATTCTGGATATGGGGTTTCCCGGATATTTTCTGATTGTGGCGGATTTCATCGCCCATGCCCGGAAGATCGGGGTGCCGGTGGGGCCCGGCCGGGGATCTGCCGCCGGATCCATGGTGGCGTATGCCATGGATATCACGGCCCTGGATCCCATCGAACACGGACTGATTTTTGAACGGTTTCTCAATCCTTCTCGAATTTCCATGCCGGATATTGATGTGGATTTCTGCATCGAAGGCCGGGACAAGGTCTATCACTATACCATCGACCGGTATGGCGGGCCTGAATATGTCTGCCAGATCATCACCTTTGGAAAACTCAAGGCCAAGGCCGTGATCCGGGATGTGGGGCGGGCCCTGGGGGTGCCGTTGTCTGAAGTGGATGAGATCGCCAAACTGATCCCGGACGGAGCCAAAAATCTGACAACTGCCCTGGAGGAGGTGCCGGCCATCCGGGAAATATGCAACAGTTCAGAAGACAAGACCCAGATGCTGGAAACCGCCCTGCTCCTTGAAGGGCTGCCCCGGCATGCGTCCACGCATGCCGCCGGCGTGGTGGTGGCGGACAAGCCGTTGAACGAATACCTGCCGCTGTTCAGAGGCAAGGAAGGGGAGACCATCACCCAGTTTGACATGAATTATGTTGAAAAACTGGGACTGATCAAATTTGATTTCCTGGGGCTCAGAAACCTGACGGTCATCAAGAACTGCCTGGATCTGATCGAAAAACAGGGCAAACCGGTGCCGGATATGGATCATCTGGATTTTACGGATGACAACACCTTTGACCTGCTTCAGCGGGCAGACACCACCGGGGTGTTTCAGCTGGAAAGCAGCGGCATGAAGGACCTGATCCTGCGCCTTAAACCGGCGACGTTTTCAGATATCGTGGCCCTGGTGGCCCTGTACCGGCCCGGACCCCTGGACAGCGGCATGGCCAGTTCCTATGTGGAACGAAAGCACGGCAGAGAAGAGGTCACGTATCTGTTTGACGAGCTGGCCCCGATTCTCAGGGAAACCTATGGAGTGATCCTGTATCAGGAACAGGTGATGAAGATCGCCGGCGTCCTGGCCAACTATTCCATGGCTGATGCGGACGGGCTGCGCAAGGCCATGGGGAAGAAGATCGTCGCCATGATGGAAGCCCACCGGAAACTTTTTCTGGAAGGGGCCGCCAAAAACAACCATGACCTGAAAAAAGCAGAAGAACTGTTCGACCTGATGGAAAAATTCGGGGGATATGGGTTTAACAAGTCCCACAGTGCCGCATATGCCATGATCGCCTATCAAACCGCGTATCTGAAAGCCAATTACACCCTGGAATTCATCGCGGCCCTGATGACCAGTGAACGGGGCAACACCGATGCCGTGCTCAAATATATGGATGAATGCAGGACGCATGATATTCAGGTGCTGCCGCCGGATGTGAATGAAAGTGAATCCCAGTTCATTGTTGTCAAAGACTGTATCCGGTTCGGCCTGGCTGCAGTCAAGGGGGTTGGAAACGCCGCCATTGATGTGATAATGGAAGAGCGCAGACAGAACGGACCGTTTGAAAGCCTCTACGATTTCTGCGAACGGGTCTCCTTGTCCAAGGTGAACAAGAAGGTACTGGAAGCCCTGATCAAGTGCGGGGCGTTTGATTCGACAGGATCAGCAAGAAGCCAGATGATGGCGGTGCTGGAAGAGGCCCTGGATCATGGCAACCGGATACAGAAGGAAAAAGCGGATTCCCAGATGGACCTGTTTGCGGATTCCGGCCTGGGGGCAGAGATCCCTGCCAGTATTCCCGAGATGCCGGATATGAAGGAATGGGAAGACCATTATCTGCTGGAGATGGAAAAAGAGGTGCTGGGGTTTTATATCAGCGGCCATCCGTTGGACAAATACCAGGATGATATTGCCAGGTTTGCTTCGGTCAACACCCTGACCCTCGAGGAGATGCCGGATGGCAGAATGATCCGCATCGGCGGCATGATCAAGCTGCTCAAGACCCATAAAACCAAAAAAGGGGATCTGATGGCTTTCTGCGCCATCGAAGACCGCAATGGCAGTGCTGAAGTGGTGGTTTTTCCAAAGGTCTATGCCCAGATACATCCGATCCTGTCCCAGGAGCAGGTGGTGATCCTGGAGGCGGAAGTACAGAAAAAGGAATCCAGCATCAAGCTTTTGGCTGAAACAATTGTTCCCATTGACCAGGCCGCACAGGTGTGGACCAACGGCATTTTAATTGCTGTGGATGCCGGCCGGTTCAGCACCGATATGCTGGAACAGCTCAAACCCATTATACAGAGGTATCCCGGGGACTGTACAGCCTGTCTTAAAATCAGCATTCCGGACAAACCGGATGTGCTGGTAAAACTGGGGGATGAATATATGACCTGCCCTGATCCTGCGTTTTTTGACGAGGTGGAAACCCTTATGGAAAAAGGATGTATTGAAACAAAGTGTGCGCCGGTCAAAGCAAAGGTCAGAAAGAAACAATCCTGGGGAAAGCACCGTAACGGAACAATGAAACAAGGAGCCTGATAATGAGCTGGCTGGGTAAAATGATCGGGGGAACCATTGGATTCGCTCTGGGCGGTCCCATTGGTGCAGTGGCTGGAGCGGCATTCGGCCATGCGTTTGTGGATCGAAAAGAGGATGCCTACCTGGCATCCATTCCCGGAAGAACAGGATCATTGTCATCCAATGAAGAGGCCCAGCTGGTATTTTTTACCGCTGCTTTTTCCATGCTGGCCAAGCTGTGCAAGGCGGACGGCCAGGTCTCTGAAAAAGAGATCCAGGTGGTGGAAGCCTTTATGAAAAAGGATCTTCAGCTGGATAGCACCGGTCAGGAAAGTGCCAAGAATATCTTCAGGCAGGCGATCCGGTCCAGTGAAAGCTTTGAAGCGTTTGCCATGCAGTTTTATTCGGTATTCAAGACCCAGCCCCATATCATTGCACTGATGATGGATGTTCTGTTCCGCGTCGGTACGGCGGACGGGAGTCTGTCTGATGCTGAAAATGCCACCCTGCGGTCGGCGGCCCGGATTTTCAATGTGTCGGATGCGGAATTCAACCGTCTGAAATCCAAATACATTCGTCCGGCAGACAAATACTACGCCGTACTCAAATGCGATGAAACTGCATCCAACGAGGAGATCAAAAAGCAGTACAGAAAACTGGTGACCGAATACCACCCGGACAAAATTCAGGCCAAGGGGCTTCCTGAAGAGTTCATCAAATTCGCCAATGACAAATTTGCTGAGATCCAGGAAGCCTATGACCAGATTCGAAAAAAAAGAGGGTTTTAGAACAGTCCTTTTTCCCTGGCGATTTTTATGTAGGTGTCTACCAGGGTCTGGGGCGGATCCCACCGTTCCATCTCTTTTTTGTCGGTCAAAGACATGGCATCAAAGTCACAGACCGTCACGCACAGACCGCATCCGATGCATCGTTCGGTGTTTACCTGGGCCAGGTCGTCTGTCACGGTAACGGCATCCATGGGGCAGATCTCTTCACAGGCCTGACACCCGGTGCACTGATCGGTGTCCACATCGGCCTGGAAATTGGAATTTACAATCCGGGCCGGGGCGGGATTCTTTTTGATGTTGCTCAAAATCTGGCAGCAGCAGTCGCAGCACAGGCAGATATTCATGGGTTTCACTGAATTGGATGGCTGGGCCACCAGTCCCTGGGCCGCGCCTTTGCGGACAATGTCCATGGCCTCATCCGCTGTGATGGTGCGTCCGATGCCCCGGCTTTCATAGATATAGGCACCCCCGCCAAAGACCAGGCAGGATTCTTCCATTTTGCCGCACCCTTTGCCCATCATGGTGTGTTCCCGGCGGCAGATACACGGGGCCACCAGGATTTTAGACTGGCTGCGCACCAGGTTTTCCAGATGTTCATGGTCCATGATGTTCAGCTGAGTGTTGATGGACTTTTCCACCGGCACCACCCGGAGTTGCTGAGTTTTATGGGCTTCCTGGGCTTTCATGAGATAGGGCACATATTCGTTGAAATCCGAGATCAACTCTTTTGTCAGGCGATTCACCTGGTACTCCCAGATGCCCACCACAAACTGCAGCAGCATGAAGGTGTCGCTTCCCTGTTTCCGGATATGCAGGATCAATCCTTTTTCACCCATCTCTTTGAGCACAGGAAGAATCGTTTCTGCAGATTTTCCTGCCCGCTGGGCTATGGTTTCCACAGGTTCAGGCATCATCACCAGGCACAAGGCCAGCGTCGCCTCTTCAGGGGTAAACAGTTGTTCGAGTATGCGCAGCTCCACACCGGATTCAGTGGAAGGAAAGCCGCCCGGTGTGTTGTCCAGGTGGCGGGCCAGGTCTTTAAATACGTTTTCCATGATACAGTTCTCCAGATATGTTCAGGTTTTGATCCCATTGATCGTAGGTCACGTTCACAACTGTTGCTTTAAGGGCCGGGTCTTTTTTCAAAAACACGGTCAGGTAATTGCTGGTCACGGCCGCAAGCCTTCCGGTGGGGGCGTCTGTCTTGCTCTGCACCACCGCTTCCAGGCACCGCCCCTGATTGGCCTGAATAAATGTTTCCTGTTTCTGTCTGCTCAAGTCCCGCATCCGCCGGCACCGTTCAGTGATCACGGCATCCGGGACCCGGGGTTTGAAAGAAAAGGCCGGGGTGCCTTTTCGGGGAGAAAATGGAAACACATGCAGATAAGACACCGGCAGCTGTTTTATTAGGTTGTAGGTGTTTTCGAACTGGGCATCGGTTTCCGTGGGAAATCCGATGAGGACATCCACACCGATTCCGGCAAAGGGCTGTTTTTCTCGGATTTGGCCGATCACCTGTTTAAAAAGTGCGGCGGTGTATGGCCGTTTCATTTTTTTTAAAATTGTATCATCTCCGGACTGGAGCGGTACATGAAAATGATCACACAGAATGCCCTCCGGGCCTGCCTGGTCTGCCAGCCGGGCATCCATTTCATTGGGTTCGATGGAAGACAACCGGATCCGGTGCACCGGTTTTTTTTCCTGGATGGTTTCAACCAGGTCCAGCAGGGTGGTGGACGGGGACAGGTCCCGGCCGTATCGTCCGGCATGGATTCCGGTAAGAATCACTTCATTGAAACCGGCTTTTCCCAGTGCTTCCAGATGGTGGATCACGGTTTCTGCCGGCATGCTCACACAAGACCCCCGGGCATGGGGCACAATACAGTAAGTGCAGAATGCATCACACCCGTCCTGGATTTTCAGATAGGCACGGGTCATGCCGCCAAAAACCGGTTGGGCAAAACTGTGAAACCGGTTTTCAGCAGAATGGTCCGCGGGTTTGAAACTGAGGGGAAATGATGCAGGATCTGAGACAATCCGTTCCGCCAGGCGCGTTTTGTCCCGGTGGCAGACCAGTTCAACACAATCCCCGATCTGTCGGATGATATCCGGGTCGGTCTGGGCATGACACCCGGTCACGATGATCCTTGCATCCGGGTTGTCCCGCATCAGTTTCCGGACCGCCTGGCGGGACTGCATGGCTGCCTTTGAGGTCACAGCACAGGTGTTGACGATGCACACATCGCAGGACCGGCCTTTATTTGACCGGATCAGGCCGTTTTGTTCAAGGCCCGCGACAATGCCGTCGGATTCATATTGATTGACCTTGCACCCCAGGGTTTTGATATAAAATGTCTTCATTGGATAATCCCTGATCCCATCACCCGTGGTCCGTTGTAAAACACCGCGGCCTGACCCGGTGTCACAGCATACTGGGGCTGGTTGAAACGCACCTGGCCAGAGTTTCCCTGGCGGGTCAGTACGGCACCGGTTTCTTTGTGGCGATACCGGATTTTGACCGACACGTCCTGAACCGCCTCAAACCGGGGTTCATGCCAGACCATCTGTTCTAAGGCCATCTGCTGCTGTGCCAGATCTTTTTTGAAACACACGTGAAGGGTATGGGTTGCCGGATCGATCCCTCTCACATAATAGGGTTCGGACGCCGGACAGTTGATGCCCCGGCGCTGCCCCACGGTAAAGGCGTGCACACCGGTATGGGTACCCACCTGCCGGCCGTGAATATCGACAATGGGTCCGGGTCGGGGTGCCAGCCCGATCTTTTCAGTAAAAAATGTGGTGAGGTCTTTGTCATGAATAAAACACACATCCTGGCTTTCCTTATCTGTGACCGGTAAAAGGCCGTGATGTGCCGCCAGGGCTTTCACCTGTTTTTTGGTAAACCCGGCCAGGGGGCACAGAATTTCAGCCAGCTGCGTACAAGTCAGACGGGCCAGAAAATAGGACTGGTCTTTTTTCAGATCCGCCGCTTTCTCAAGCCGGGGAAGCGGCACGCCGGCATCCGGTTGTGTCAGGTCATTGACAATGGTGGCATAATGGCCGGTGGCCAGATAATCCGCCCCGAGTTTTCTTGCATGCTCCAGCAGAACCCCGAACTTGATTTTCTGGTTGCACACGATGCAGGGATTGGGCGTTTTTCCCCGGGCGTAGGTGGATACGAAATAGTCTATCACCTGGTTTTCAAACGGCACGGACAGGTCCAGGGTGATGATGTCCATCTTCAGCTGGTCTTTGAGCCGGTTGATGTCAGTTTTCCGGGTCTCGTACCCGGTTGTGAAATGCAGGCCGAACAGTTGTGTGTATTGCTGCCGGAGCAGAAAAGCGGATACCAGGGAATCCACTCCGCCGCTGACTGCCACACCAATGGCCGGTGCCGGCATCAGTCCACAGGTTCCGGATCTTTGGTGAACAATCCCATGGCCCGGGTTGGACAAGTCACGATACACAGTTCGCACACAGAGCACTTTTCCTTGTCAAACATAACTTCCATGGACGGCCGGCGGATATACAGGGCATGGGTGGGGCAGACCGCGGTGCAGGCCCCGCAGTGGGTACAGATCTGCTCATCTTTGTAGATCTGGTGCTCCGGGGTGGAGACCTGAACCCCCTGCTGCTTGAGAAACTCGATTCCCTTGTTGAAATCGGGCCGGGACACAGCCGTGATTTCCATCACCATGGCCCCTCGCTTCTGGCTGGAGATCTCTGCTCTGAGGATATTGAACAGCAGGTCAAACTTTTTTACCAGTTGACAGACCAGCGCTTTCTGGGCAACTTTGGCAGGAAAAGTCAAAACAACGATTTTTGAGTACAAAACAAGGCCTCCATTCAATAAATTGTTTTTGACAACCTGGTATGGTTTCATATTATAATCCTGACAGGTTATCAAAAAACATATCAGATCGGGCATTTTACCACATCGCGTGTTGTATCACCAACCGGCTGAAAATTCAACACACCCGGTCAGATCCTGACAATGATTTTAGGGATATGGGCACCTGTATGAACCCGTTTGCTTTCAAGCTGTCCTCTTATACGCTGAAGACCCTTTCCGGGTTTTCCAGAGCCAGAATAACCATTTCGGGAGAATCAAACATTCCCAAAGGGTCCGTGGTGTTCTGCGCCAACCATTTCACACGGATTGAAACGGTTTTTCTGCCACACCATATCTATACCATCACCGGCAAACAGGTGTGGTCCCTGGCGGCCCGGGAACTGTTTGAAGTGCCGGTACTGGAAGGATTGCTCAGGCGGCTGGGGGCGGTGTCCACACATGCCCCGGACCGGGATGAGCTGCTTTTGAAAACCCTGTTGTCCGGGGATGCCCACTGGATCATTTTTCCTGAAGGCATGATGGTGAAAAACAAGAAACTGGTCAAAGACGGCCGGATTGTTTTCATGGATGACAAAGGGGAGTTGAGTCCCCGGACCGGCGCAGCCGTGGTGGCACTCAGGTGTGCATTTTTCAGAGAACGCCTGCGCCGTCTGAAAGCATTGAAAGCACCGGAATTTGATCGGCTGGTAGCAGAACTGGACCTGTCAAATATCGATGACATTCTGGATAAGCCCACCCACATCGTGCCGGTGAATATCACCTATTATCCGGCCAATCCCCGGGACAATGTTCTGGGAAGCCTGGCCGGGCTGCTGGTTAGAAAACCTTCCAGGCGGGTGATGGACGAGGTCATGACCGAAGGGGCCATGCTGTTTACCGGGGTGGATATCACCATCCGGTTCGGACCTCCCATCGATATGGCGCCGTATCTTCAACATCCCTATCTGGAAAGCATGCTGACAGTGAAACGCCGGATAAGGCCGTTTGAAGACCTGGAATCCAGACAGATTTCAAGACGGATAGCCGTTTCCGTGATGCAGTCATGCATGACTCAGGTATACGGGCTGACCACCCTCAACTATGACCATGTCATGGCGTCGATTCTCAAGCATTTTCCACACAAGAGAGAAGGGATTGACCGGTATGAGTTTGCCTGCAAGGTTTACTATGCCATTACCTGTCTGGTGCTGAATCGTTTGTGTTATGTGGCTGATCTGCTGCATCAGAATCAGATTCATCTGCTGGTGGACGACAGCTGCGAGCGTATATCCGATTTTCTGGCCCTGGCGGAAAAAACCGGTGTGATCTGTTTGGATGGCAACCGGTTTTTCAAAGATCAGACAACATTCTACAAAGCGTTTGAATTCCATGCCATCCGCATGGAAAATCCCATTCTGGTCATGGCCAATGAAGTGGAACCGGTGGAAGCTGCCCGGATCTGCCTGAAAAAAATTGCTCAAAAATCCCACAAGCAGATTTGGGAACGGATCAGATCCCGGATCATTGAAAAGATGAATGTGGATTTCACGGCGGATTATGCTGATTTTTTCAGACCGGATGAATCCAGAAACAAGCGCATCGGCCGGCCTTTGTTTCTGAACCAGCCGCCTGAAAATCCCGGTGTGCTGCTGATTCATGGCTACATGGCCGCACCGGAAGAGATGAAATCCTTTGCCCGTTTCCTGCATTCCAAGGGCTTCACCGTCCACGTGCCCCGGCTCAAAGGGCATGGCACCTCGCCGGATGATCTGGCCCGGATCCGGTATGAACAGTGGATCGAATCGGTGGAAGAAGCCTATGTGGCGCTGCGCCACTCCTGTAAAAAACGGATTATCGGGGGCTTTTCAACCGGTGCCGGCCTGGCCCTGGAGATGGCGACCCGGGTTGAAGATTACGAGGCGGTGTTTGCGGTGGCTCCGCCCATGAGGCTTCAGGATCTAGGCGCTCATTTTGTTCCGGCCGTCAATGTGTGGAACAGCATGATCCGGCGGATTCATCTCAATGCCATGGCCAGGGAGTTCATTATCAATCACCCTGAGAACCCTCATATCAATTACCTGAGAAACCCAATTGCCGGCATTTATCAGCTCGGAAAACTTATGGAACAGGTGGCGGCAAAACTTGAGAAGATTGAGAAACCGGTCCTGGTGGTCCAATCCAGAAATGATCCGGTGGTGAATCCCGCAGGAACCGAAAAACTGTTCCGGCAACTGGGATCACCTGTCAAGGAATATTATCTGTTTGATTTTGACCGGCATGGTATTTTGATCGGCAATGGAGTGGAGCGGGTATATCAGGCCATTGAAAGTTTTATTCGGCAATGGGTTTGAAAAATCAAAAAACAGGGATGCCCGGCAGACAGGTCCTGACCGCAGCATCCCTGTTGGATGGAATTGATTGGGCAGATATCAGCTGTCTTCTTCCACCAGCATCATGGTGGCCGGATTCAGAAGAAAGGCCTGGTCGGTCCGGTTGCCATCCTTGAGTACGACGGCCTGGATTTTGTTGTTCACCGGTTTAAGGAACAATGCCTTGTCAAACATATCTTTCCGGGCCTCCAGCTGTACAGGGTATCCCTCTTCCGAAGGGGCTTCGTCCCGGTGGGTCTTCATGGCAAACCAGAAGGAAGTGGAAAATTCCTGGTTCAACGCCTGTAATTTTTCCAGGATTTCTGTAATGTCCTCATCAAAATTGAGGCCGTCGATGACCATCATCGCCGGCATGGGCAGGGCTGCCTTTTTGAAGCTTTTCAGGTAGTCCCTGAGTTTTTCAGTATCAAAGGTGACATCATTGTAGCTGATACCCACTTTGTTGAGACTGATGTCTTCCCACAACCGCACCGCTTTCTGGGGGTCTACATACCCGATGCTGTCCACCAGGTTCGTGTAGCCCTCGTTGTAGCGCAGATTGATTTTTCCCATGGAATCATCCAGGCTGACATGAACTATTTTTTTGTCTTCCAGCAACTGGGTCAGGGCAATCTGGACCAGAAAACGGGTTTTTCCCACGCCGGCTCTGGAAAGCACGGCTCCGAATCGGGCGTGTGCAATATTGTCGATGCCCATGATTTTTTCAATGGGACTTCTGAGATTGAGATCTTTTTTTAACATATTCCCTCTCCTTGATGTGGCGTCTTAGGCTTTCTTTTCTTCCAGTTTCTTTTTGATGATCTCGTCGGCAATCGACTGGGGAACCTGTTTATAGGAAGAAAATTCCATGGTGAACTGGGCCTTTCCCTGGGTAGCTGACCTGAGGACCGTTGAAAAACCGAACATTTCAGATAAGGGAACCTGGCTTTCTATCACCGACATGACCCCTTCTTCCTGGGATCCCTGGATAATTCCCCGGCGCTGATTGATCAGTCCCATGCAGGAACCCTGGAATTCGTTGGGGGTTTCGATGACGACTTTCATGATCGGCTCCTTGATCACGGGGTTTGCTTTCATATACCCTTCCAGGAAAGCACCGCGGGCTGCAGCCTGAAATGCCATTTCCGATGAGTCAACCGCATGGAAAGCGCCATCGTCAATGGTCACCCGGACACCGGTGACCGGGAATTCCAGTTTAGGGCCTTTTGTCATGCAGTCGGCAAACCCTTTTTGACAGGCGGGGATATACTGGGTGGGAATCCGACCGCCAGTGATTTTGTTGACAAATTCAAACTCTTCATCACACGGTTCAAGAAATCCGGCCACACGACCGTATTGACCGGCACCACCGGTCTGTTTTTTATGGGTGTAGTTGAACAATGCTTTCTGGGTGATGGTTTCCCGGTAAGCGACCCGGGGAGCGCCGGTCATCACTTCTGCCTTGTATTCCCGTTTCATCCGCTCCACATAGACTTCCAGATGCAGCTCGCCCATGCCCTGAATGATGGTTTCGCCGGTTTCGTGATCCACATAGGTCCTGAAGGTGGGATCTTCCTTGGTGAAACGGTTCAGTGCTTTGGACATGTTGATCTGGGCTTTGTTGTCCTTGGGTACGATGGAAAGAGAAATGACCGGTTCCATCACGTGCATGGCCAGCATGGAGTAGTTGATGGCAGGGGAAACAAATGTATCTCCGGAGGCGCAGTCAATGCCGAACATGGCGCCGATATGGCCGGCAGGGATCTCCTCCACATCTTCCATTTGAGACGAATGCATACGGATGAGCCGGCCGGCCTTGATTTTTTTTCCGTCGCGGGTGTTCACCAGGGCGTCTCCTTTGGTGATACATCCCTGGTACACCCGAATATAGGTCAGCTGACCGTACTGGCCATCTTCCAGTTTGAAGGCCAGCGCCACGGTGGGTTTGTCAAAATCGCTTACCAGGGCCACACTTTCCTCGTTGTTGTCCAGATCGATAGCTTCGTTCTGAATATCCAGCGGCGAGGGGAGGTAATCGATCACCGCATCCAGCAAAGGCTGGATCGCTTTGTTCTTGTAAGCGGAACCCAGGAATACGGGCGTGAGCTGTCTGGACATCACACCGTTTCTCAACGCTTTTTTGATCAGGTCTTCACTGATGTCGGATTCTTCAAGAATGGCATCGGTGAGTTCTTCCGAGAACAGGGAGGCGGCATCGATCATTTCCTCTCTGGCTTCCTGAGCCATCTCCAGCATATCTTCCGGAACATCCCTGATCACGACGCGCTCACCGTGTTCACCCTCAAAACAGTACGCCTTCATGGCCACCAGGTCGATGACCCCTTCATGTTTGTCCTCCAGTCCGATGGGCAGCTGCATCATTACGGAATTGTGTCCCAGTTTGGTTTTCAGCTGCCCGGCCACCTTGACCGGGTTGGCACCGGACCGGTCGCATTTGTTGACAAATGCGATACACGGCACTTCGTATCGTTTCATCTGCTGATCCACCGTGATGGACTGAGACTGGACCCCGGCAACGGAGCACAGAATGAGTACCACCCCGTCAAGCACCCGCAGGGAGCGCTCCACCTCCACGGTGAAATCCACATGGCCCGGCGTGTCGATGATATTAATATTGTGTTTTTTCCACTCACAATAAGTGGCAGCCGAAGCAATGGTAATTCCCCGCTCTCTTTCCAGTTCCATGGAATCCATGACGGCCCCGATGCCGTCTTTTCCCCGGACTTCATTGATTTTGTGAATGCGATCCGTGTAAAACAGTATCCGCTCGGTAAGGGTGGTTTTGCCGGAATCAATATGGGCGCTGATGCCGATATTTCTTACCCGCTTTAAATCTCTGATCATTTTACATCATCCTTCATGAATAAAATTTGCCCAAAAGTCGGCACATCATTTAGTTCAGAGAACGCAACTGTTTGCCAACTATGCGTTCCATTTTTTTGGGGTTCAGCTAATTTGATATTGCGATGGTGTTTAAATTGAATTTTCAGGTTAAACTCAGTTTATGGAAAAGGTATTCATATATAAAATAGTCGGTTTTGTCAATGATTATGTGTAAATAAAATTCGCTGAACAAAATATATCCATGAACCAGAAAATACACTGTCTGATTTATTGTTTGACTTTGATTTGTGTTTTTTGTAGTGTCATCTAATTTACAAGGCATGCCAGCGTTGAAAACCCTGAATGAATCATTGAGATGCTTTTCATAAAGCCAGTATGGTGGGCCTGGTTTTTTGAGCATCCGGTCAGGATGTGATGAAGACAATACTCATTGTTGATGACATCAAGGTCAATCTTAAAGTTCTTGAGGTGCTGTTGACCCGGAACGGGTATGCTGTTTTGTCGGTCATGAGTGCTGGAAAAGCCCTGGTTCTGCTTCAGGATCACCCGTGTGACCTGATCATTTCCGATATTCAGATGCCTGAAATGGACGGATTCCAATTCTGCCGGCTATGTAAACTGGATGAGAAACTCAGGCACATCCCCATTATTTTCTATTCCTCCACAAAGGACTTGGACCAGATCCAGCTAAAGGCCCTGAAAGTGGGCGCCGAGGCCGTGATCAGAAAACCGGCCGATCCTGCCAGGCTTTTGAAAACCATTCACACCGTTCTGGTTGAACACGCTTCCCGGCTCAAGAAACGCCAGCAGAAGGACTGTGTTTC
Organism: Desulfotignum sp.; assembly: GCA_032250905.1. Classification (GTDB taxonomy): domain Bacteria; phylum Desulfobacterota; class Desulfobacteria; order Desulfobacterales; family Desulfobacteraceae; genus Desulfotignum. Next base: position 18,992 of record JAVVEQ010000032.1, read on the forward strand.
GGATTATTTTTTGTCCGGAATACCTTTGCCGGCAGGACAGAAAGGGTTTTCTGACCGGCTGCTGGAAAATGTGCCCGGCATTGTGTGGACCCTGGATGGCAAAGGTGATTTCGTATATATCAGCCCGGCTGTGGAGCGGTTGACCGGGTTTTCTGTCAGCAATATTCGAAAGATGGGCAAAAGTGAGTGGTTGAACCGGATCCATTCCGTGGATGAAAAAAATGTGAGAATGGCATTCAAGCGGTTGTTTCGAGAAAATGTGCCTTTGGACATCGTTTACCGTTTTAAATGCCTGGACAATCGATTTGTCTGGTTTCAGGAGAAATCCGGGATTCCTTATGAAAATGACGCAGAAGGATGCTGCCGGGTTGACGGTTTTATCACGGACATATCCTCCCGCATTCTGGATCAGGACCGCCGAATGATATTCAGGGAACAGGATGTGATCGACACCTTTTCAAAAGGGATTTCCCATGACCTGGATAATCTGTTGACCGGAATTTCGGATTACATTCAACTGTCGGCCATGACCTCCGCAACCCCCAGGGACAGAGGCCGGTTCCTGGCCAATGCCCTGGAAATCAGCCGGAGCACCCTGGGTTTAAACCGGCATATCTCCCTGCTGTCCAGAGAGGCGGATCCAGTGGAAAAAAACGCCCTTTTTACCCGGGTGGTTGCCAGGGTAGTAAGGACTCTGCTGGAAGGCAGCGGCATCCAATACAGGGTTGACATGCCCAGAGGACTGTTGCCGTGCCGGGTGGATACCCGTCTGATGGCCTGGGCCCTCGAGTCTGTGATTGTCAATGCCTGTGAAGCCGTGGCGCAAAAAAAGAACGGGTTGATTACCGTGACCCTGCAGAATTTTTCCATTGAAAACGATCCGGATACCAGGCGGTCGATCCCTGAAATTAATCTGGGTTCCGGTCGATATGTACAGGCAATCATTCAGGACAATGGCTGCGGTATGGACGATGCTTCGATTCATCGAATATTTTATCCCTACTATTCTACAAAACCCAGGGACATGAAAAAAGGGGTCGGGCTGAGCCTGGCTGTAACACGGTCGATCGTATTGCGGCACGGGGGGGAAATAGCGGTTTATTCGAGAAAAAATCATGGAACGAAAATGAAAATATTTCTGCCGGCGGAAACAGAGGATACCTGGTATGAAAACCATTTTGATCGTGGATGACACCAAGACCAATATCGATGTGCTGGTCCAGACCTTGAAAACCGATTACAAAATCGGGGTCAGTCTCAACGGCAAAGATGCCATTCAATTTGCAAAAAATCGTCATCCCGATCTCATCCTTCTGGATATCATCATGCCCCGGATGGATGGGTTTGAGGTATGCCGAAAATTGAAGTCCGATCCTGAAACCAGAGATATTCCGGTGGTTTTTATCTCTGCCATGGATCAACCGGGTCAGAAAAAAAAGTGTTTCAGATGCGGTGGCGTTGATTACATTACCAAGCCGTTTGAAAGCCGTGAAATCAAAAAAAAGATCGACATGCATCTGAGACAGGCCTGAATTCTGAAACACGCCGGGGATCTGACAAAAGAAAGATAAAAAAATAATGGAAAACAAGGATTATCCTGGAAAAATACTGCATGGAAACTACAGTCAAGCCCTAAAGACGCATGTCGCAGAGAGTATCCGTCGACTTGCCGCGTTTGACAAAACTTCCATGCCGGTCATCCCCTATCTGTCCGCCTGGCAGGAGCAGGAAAATACCATGTGGTACGAGTTTGCCGGCAAACGGTTCAGCGATCTGATGGGCTGTCCGGCAGCGGATCTGGCAGATGTTTTCAGACAATGCATTGTGGAACGGCGGGTCTATGATTATCAGGGTGAGAACCACACCCGGATCAATCAGCAGACTTTGAGACAATCGGAGCTGCCTGGTTTTAGAAAAGGACTTCGGGAGCTGGGAGAGAAAAGAGGTCATGTGGAGGCCATCTACAAGGCGCAACTGGCTGATGGTGATATTGTATGGTTCAAGGACCAGGCCACGGTTACCGCATTCAAGCAGGACCAGGTTCATGTTTCATCCGGCTGCCTCACCCTTGTGACCAAAGAGATGGAAGCGGAAGAGGCTTTGAGAGAAGCCCAGCAGATGCTCAGAGAAAAAGCCCGGGCCCTGAATCTGGCCAAAAAAATCCAGGAGGAAAATGCAGCCCGGCTGTCAATTGCCATTAAACAGGTGGAGGCCGCCAGAAAAGAAGCGGAAAAAGCCAACAAAGCCAAAAGTGAATTCCTGGCGGTTATCAGCCATGAGATCCGGAATCCCATGAACGGCATTGTGGGGACCTGTGACCTGATCATGGCGGATGACCTTTCCCGGCAGCAGAAAGAATACCTGGAAATCATTCGAAGTTCCGCTTTTTCATTGCTGGGCCTGATTAACGATATTCTGGATTTTTCCAAAATTGAAGCCGGAAAGCTGGAGTTCCAGGAAGTCCCTTTTGATGTTCGGGATATCGTAGAAGAGGTGTCAGACATTTTTCTTGAGATGATCACCCGAAAGGATCTGGAACTGATCGTGGATATCGGACCGGATGTTCCTGACCAGGTGATCGCGGATCCCATGCGGCTTCGTCAGGTGCTCATCAACCTGATTTCCAATGCCCTCAAGTTTACCCGGCAGGGAGAAATCATCATCCGGGTTGAACCGATTCGTCGTGAAAATTCTGTTGTTGAACTGGGTTTCCGTGTGACGGATACGGGCATCGGTATTGCACCCGAACATTTTGACCACCTGTTTGAATCCTTTACACAGATCAACGGCACAAGAACCCGAGAATATGGGGGGACCGGACTGGGACTGGCCATCTGCCGCCAGATCGTTGAAATGATGAACGGAACGATTGGAGTGGACAGCTATCCAGGTCAGGGCAGCACGTTTTATTTCAATGTCCCGTTGAAATTCAAAAAGAATTCCGGGAAATACCGGGCACGGACATCAGCGGCATTTGAACCCTGTCATGTCCTGATTGCGATGAAAAACCGGTCCGGGCGGCAGGCTCTGGGTCAACTGCTTGAATCATGGGGATTTCACGTCACAGCCTGCGGGTCGGCATCCCGGGCCGTAGATCTGTTTTTCAAGCCGGAACAGTCAGTTTCATATTCTCTGGTGATCATGGATATGGGGCTCGCGGATATCGAAGAACCAGGGCTTTCCAACAACCTGAAAACCATGGCGGCATCCGTTGATCTGTCCATCGCCCTGATCCGGATGGGAAAAAATGCGGATCTGAAAAAAACCGGCGGACTGGGATTCACCCACTCCCTGACCAAACCGGTGAAACAGTCGATTTTAAAAGAGGTGGTGCAAACTTCATTCAAGGATCCGGATCGGTCAAAGACGAATCCTGCGGCAATCCAAAAAACTGTCCCGTCTTTTACAAATACCCGGATACTTCTTGTGGAAGACAATCCCATCAACGTTAAAATCGGTTCGGAAATGCTCCGCATGGCGGGTGTGGCAGTGGATACGGCTCAAAATGGTCTTGAAGCCATTGAAAAAGTGCAGAAACAAAATTATGCCGCAGTGCTGATCGACATACAGATGCCCCATATGGACGGCATCGAAGCCTCCCGGATTATCCGGCGGCAATTTTCCAAAACCCGGCTGCCCATCATCGCCATGAGCGCCCATGCCAAGGCTGACAACTGGAAAGCCTGTCTGGAAGCAGGGATTAATGATTATATTCTTAAACCCATCAGCAGAAATGTGCTGTTTACCGCACTGAAAAATCAGATCGGGCCCGGTCACAAATTATCGGTTCCGGAATCGGATCTTCATTCCCGGCAAACTGCCGCCCATTCAGATGGAGACATGCAGGCCCTTCCGGGTCTGGATATCAAGGAAGGCCTCGAACGTCTGGGCGGAGAAGCCCCGATTTATGCAGATATTCTGTCGGACTTCTGTGAGACATACACCGGGTTTCACCAGGAGATGAAAGAATTGATCAGCTGCTCGGAATTCAAACGTGCCGCTGACTTGAGTCATTCGCTTAAAGGTGCGTCAGGCAATGTGTCTGCCACGGCATTGTTTGAGCACGTAAAAGCACTGGAGCAGGCCTGCCGGCAGAAAAAAGAACAGGCAGCACGATTGCTGCTGGAATCCGTTCAGTCAGAATATAAAGCCGTCTGTCTATCGGCAAAACAATTTTGTGATCAGATCAGATCAAAGAAAACCATTGAGAAAGAGAAATCATCTGTCCCGGCCCGGGATGCTCCGGCCAATGAAATGGATACCCTTGCAAGGTTTCTGATGGACAGCCTGGATCAATGTGATCCGGTCCTTTCTGAAGCCCTGGTTCAAAAAATGGCGGCCCGGATGCAGGAAAAATGGGAAAAAGAGATGGATCAGCTGAAAGATGCCGTCAAAAATTACCAGTTTGATGATGCCAGAAAATGTATAAAAATTCTTATGGAAAAGGCGGGTGTCTGGAAGTGAACAAAGAAGTGAGATTCATGAAAACGATCAACGATTGCATGATCCTTCTGGTGGATGACACCAAGTCCAACCTGGACGTGCTGGTGAATGCCCTGAAAGATTCTTACAAGCTGGGGGTCAGTCTCAATGGAGAAGATGCGCTCCGGTTTGTGAGACAGAACCTGCCGGATCTGATCCTGCTGGATATCATCATGCCCGGTACGGATGGATTTGCCGTTTGCCACAGCCTCAAGGCAGATCCCCGAACCCGGGACATACCCATCATCTTTATCACTGTCATGGATGACCTGACCCACAAAACCAAGGGCTTTGATGTCGGAGCCGTGGATTATATCACCAAACCCTTTGATATCACAGAGGTTAAAGCCCGGGTCAAAACCCACCTGACCCTTAGACTGGCCCTGGAAGCCCTCAAGAATCAGAATGCCATTCTGGAAGAGATGGTCCGGGAACGGACCAAAGAATTGCGAAAGGCTCAGATCGAAGTGGTTAACCGTCTGGGAAAAGCCGCGGAATACCGTGATCAATATACCGGCACCCACATCAATCGAATGAGCAAATACTGCCGTCTCATGGGCAAGGCTTTAGGGCTTTCCCGGGAAGAGTATGACCGGCTGGATCTTGCATCCACCATACATGATGTTGGAAAAATAGGTGTTTCTGACAAGATCCTTCTCAAACCCGGAAAACTGGACAATGAGGAAAGGGAATCCATGCGTTCCCATACCCGTATTGGGGAAGAACTGCTCTCCGGCGGAACCTCTCAACTGCTGGAGGTGGCAAGAATCATTGCCACGACCCATCATGAAAAATGGGACGGAACCGGGTACCATCAACATCTCAAGGGCAAGGAAATTCCCCTGGTCGGCAGAATCACCTGTATTTGCGATGTGTTCGATGCACTGATTTCCAGGCGGCCCTACAAAGATCCGTGGCCGGTGGACAAAGCGCTGGAGGAAATCAAAAAAGGCAGCGGCGTATTTTTCGATCCTGATCTGGTGAGGGTGTTTCTGTCCCTGGAACCGGAAATCAGAAAAATTGTTGGAACCCATCAGGATTGATTCATAAAACAGGTCAGTCATGGCATTGTGTTGAATTTTGTTGTGTTTGAGAAGAATATTTTTTAGGATGACACATATCCGCCAATACTGAGAAGGTCTGTAGAATCATGATACGATACCATGTCATATGTATTTGTTTATTGGGTTGTCTGTTAAGCACAATCGCGTTTGCATCCCAGGAAAGACAATTGTTTGAAACAGGGATCGATCATCTCAAGCAGCATCGATACGAAGCGGCCATTGCGACGTTTACTGAATTGATCGAATTGGATCCTGACAATCCGGATGCCTATAAAAACCGGGGGGTGGCCTATATGAAACTCTCACGGTATGATTCGGCCATTCAGGATTTTGAGAAGACAAAGCAGATGATGCCGGAGTTGAAAGGGCTGCACAGCAACCTGGGCGTGGCCTGGTATTACAAAGGAGAATATGAGAAAGCCATTACCAATTATGACATGGAGATCATGCTTTCTCCGAACAGCCATTATGCCTATTTCAACCGGGCCATCTGCTGGGCCGAACTCAAGGAATTTGACAAAAGCCTCGATGATATCGCTCAGACCTTGACTCTGGCACCGGATTTCTATCTGGCCAATTGCCTGAAAGGGGATCTGTATCTGGAACTCGGGAATACGGAGGCAGCCCGGGCTGCCTATGAAAAAGCGTTGGAAACTGATTCTGAGGCGGATTATGCCAGGAATCAGCTGGAAAAGTTAGGCCCGGCACCGGTTGTCCGGAAGACAGAGGAAGCCCGGATCCTGGATGCGCAAGACCATGAGCCATCGGCTGATCAGACCGATGAGCAGGTGGCTGAGCAGGGCGTGCATCAATTGAGGGCTGCGGCACCTGAAAAGAAAAAATCGGATGAAAAATCCACTGATCCTGAATATGAAATCCAGACCGGGGCCTTTCAGGTTCAAAAAAATGCCCGGGACCAATTGAGCAAACTGCGCGAACTGGGATATGACGCCCGGATCCTGACGTTGACACGTCCAAATAAAGTGACCTGGTATCTGGTGAGAAACGGCGCCTTTTCCGATCGGGCTACAGCTGAAAAGGGTATGGCTGAATTTGTCAAAAAAACAGGTATGAAAGCCTATGTGAGACCCTGGGACCGGTTTTGAACCCCATGCCTGATCACTGGATGAATCTGTTTTGTGAGACCTTGTGGCAGGGAAGCCGAAAAATGGGGATTGCCCTTACCGATGGCCAGGTGGATCAAATGGCCTGCCATGCGTTCCAGCTGGAAAAATGGAACCGGCATATCAACCTGACCGCGATCAAGGGACCGGTCGATCTGGCCCGCAAGCATTTTCTGGACGCCGTCGCCATTCAGCCCTATATTCGCAGCAGGGCCGGATTATGGATGGACATGGGCACGGGCGGGGGGTTTCCGGGGCTGCCTGTGAAACTGCTCAATCCGGGGATCCGGATGGTTCTGGTGGATGCATCCCGAAAAAAAGTTCATTTTCTCAAACATGTGATACGGATGCTGGGCATTGACGGGATCGAGGCGATCCATGGGCGGGTGGAAGAATTTCACGACGACGTGGATTTTTCCCGACAGTTTGACGGGATCCTGGCCCGGGGCGTGGCGGATCTCGATCATCTGACCCGTCTGGCAGCTCCTCTGCTGGCACCTGCCGGCGTTCTCCATGCATTGAAAAGTCCGGGAGCCAGACAAGAAATTACCCGGGACCTGGAAAAAAAATTTTCCATTGAATGGGATGTCTACCAATTGCCGGATGGCGGGGAGGAGCGATGTCTGGCCCGGGTGACATCAAAACAAAAAAAGTTCCTGGATGCTTGATCACCAGGAACTTTTTTATGTTTTGTCAGAGCTGATCTATACTCACATCTGAATATGTTTTAGATGACAGTCACATTTTTTGCTGAAGGTCCTTTCTGACCTTCCTCAATGTCGAATGTTACCCGATCTCCTTCATTGAGGGATTTAAAACCAGTTGAATTGATTCCTGTATGATGCACAAACACATCTTTTCCACCGCCTTCAACTTCGATGAATCCAAACCCTTTTGAGTCATTAAACCACTTTACAATACCATTTGCCATGTTGGCACTCTCCTGTAATAAAAAAAATAAAAAAACAGTCTGCTTTGGGGAGTAATCACCAATGGAATCGGGAATACACCTTACGGCGGGAACCATACGTCTGCTTTTCAAGCAGGTTTCAGTCAGAGATTATAGGTGCCTGATTGTAAAAGTCAAGCGTTGTTTGTCAGGAACTGCAAATATTGGGGTCAGGATTCTTGCTTTTTACACTTTTTTCTCGTATGTTGCAGGCAATCACTGCCGGTTCCGTAGCAAAACCATGAAGGAGTAAAGGCCCATGTCCGGATTGAAGACCTCATATCTCCAGGGAACCCGCAGCAGCGGATTTACCCTGGTGGAATTGATGGTCGTCCTCGCGCTGATCGGCATACTGGCGGGTATCGCCATTCCCAATATTCTTGCAAACCTGCCCACCTACCGTCTACATTCGGCAGCCCGGAAAGTCATGACCGATCTCAACTATGCACGGGGACGGGCCGCGTCATTAAATCGGGAGTACCGCGTTCAATTTGATGTGAATGCCGATATCTACTTGGTTCAAAAAGGGGACAACTCAACCGGATCCAGTAGCTGGGTCACTGAAAAAGAAGAGCTTTACCTGATAAAAGACAAAATAGATGTGGTGTCTTTGACCCAGAATCCGGTGTATGCGAAACCCACGGGTACCATGACCCCTGCAACGATCACACTTCAAAATTCAAAGGGCCAGTCCCTCGAGATTACGGCGTCCCTTGTGGGTCGCATTAAAAAAGGAACGATAACCCATGAATAACGGCGGTGGAATGAGGGAAAACAACTGCCAGAACAAAAACGGATTCACGTTGCTGGAAGTGCTGTTTGCCGTGGCCATTTTTTCTATCGGGCTGCTGGCTGTCAATGCCATGACCACCATGGTGATTAAAAGCAATTACATGAGCAAAAACCTGACCACCGCGGTTCATCTGGCCCAGAACAAGCTGGATGCATTGAGGGCAGGACCCTATGCGTCAGTGGTTGATTCCATTGAAACAGGTCTGGATTCACAGGAAGCGGCGGGTGCCGGGATTTTTGACCGCAGCGTGACCGTGACGCCCAGGACAAACCCTGATTATAAAACGGTGGAAGTGATCCTCTCCTGGTCTGATCCCAGGCAGAGACAAGTGTTCATGCAAACCATCATCGCCCAATGAATAAAGACCGTTTGCCTGTTGGAGGCCCTGAAATGCCAGAGAAACAACGAAAAAATTTTCCCGGTGGATTTACCCTGATCGAGATTCTTGTAGCCCTGGCCATTACAAGTATTCTGGCCACATCCATTTACCGTTTTTTCATCGGCCAGCATCATGCCTATATGGTCCAGGATCAGGTGATCGAAATGGAACAGAACGCCCGGGCTGCCATGGACATGATTCGGCGCGATCTGCGCATGGCCGGATATCATGCCATGGGGGATGATCTGATCAACAATTTATCCGATTTTGTGCCGTCGTCGTTCATCCCCACGTACCCGGTCACTGTAAATCTGGATGCAAACCCGAAAATTTCCGAAGGGTCGGGAACAGATCCGGATGTGGTCACGTTCCTGTCTGTCCTTACCAGCAGCAACAGTCCAACGACCCTTTCCACAGCTGTCTCCGCAGGAAGCAACCAGATGACCTTGAATCTTAACAGCACTCAGACAGGAGACCAATACGGGGTCGGTGATATGATTCATATCGGGACCAGTTCTGAATATGCTGCCATTACCGCCGTCTCGGGCAGCACCCTGACTGTCGACACGAATCCGGCTGATGCCGCCAGCAGCCAGGGGGTTACCCAAAATTATGCCGCGGGCACCCCCATTGGAGAAATTTGTGTGGTTACCTATGCTGTGTTCAATGATGGCAACGACCCTTCATATGAACGGCATGATCCAGGCCATCCGGTTTTAAAAAGAAACGTCAATGCAGGGGGATTTCAGCCGGTAGCCGAGAATATCACGGACATGCAGCTGCATCATCTGGGTTCCGGAGAAATCCAAGTGCTCCTGTCCTCACGGACGGACCGGGCCGATCATAAATTCCAAAGCAACGGTGGATATCGCACGTATACCGCCAATACCAGAGTCAAGGTTCGGAATGCGGATGCTGTTTCAGTGGGAACAACCTGTGACTTACCGTCTGCACCAGCCAATGTGGTGCTCAATGGTTTGAATGATGCGTATCCCTGTCAAATACACATTACCTGGGATGCGGTCACTACTCCCATCGGATGTGAGGTGTCCGGATATATCGTTTATTACGGCACCACTTCCGGGGCCTATGCATACAGTGTGGATGTGGGAGATGTCACCAGCCACGTGCTTGACATTACGGCCCTTAAGGCCTGCGAGTATTTTGTGGCAGTGATCGCAGTCAACAGTGCCGGAAAAAGCCCCAAATCCCTTGAACAATCCATCACAGATGCGCAGGCCCCTGCCATGCCAACCGGCTTCAGTGCGCAAAATATCAACGGCGTGGAGAGAAAGGTGGTCCTTTCCTGGGAAATGAACACGGAATGTGATCTCCAGGGGTATAATTTATTCGGCAGATCGGATTCATCTTCAGGGTCTGCGCCTCAGCTTAATACCGCCATCATTTCCAAGGCATTCACAAATTATTCTGATACCCACTTTATCCCTATTGACTGTGATACGTATCTTTACAGCATCGAAGCGGTGGATTTTTGTCCCAATTCCAGTGGCGCCACCCCTGAAGTATCCGTATCTCCCGGTGCACCGGCTCCCCCCACGGGCCCGGCTTTTTCAACATCCGGTACCACAGATACGATTTCCTGGATACCGTCAACAGATGATTTTGAAGTGAATTCAATGAATTATATTGTCGAATATCGGGTCTATGACCCAATCCATACACTGCTGACAACCCTGAGCCCCGGCACAGATAATTGGACCAGTGCCTCTGTGAATGATTTTTATGATGTGAGTGCCGTCGATGCCTGTGGCAATGAAAGTGCGGTTCTGCGTATCACTTCGGTCTGTTCACGGTTGCCGGTCATCACCATTGACAGTCCGGACGGCGGGGCCACCGTATCAGGCACCATAACCATTAACGGTACGGCAACAGTTCCCTCAGACCGGACTATCACCAGCATCAAACTGAAAATTGACGATGAACCGTGGATCGCCATTGGAGATTCAAGCGCCTGGGAATGCGAATGGGAAACCTCAAAACTGCCAAACGGCAGTCATACCATAACTGTCAGGGCAACCGACAATGAAGGGTGTTATGGTGAAGAATCCATTCTTATTGATGTGTCAAACACACCGACAGTGACCCCGCAGGTGTTCTGTAATCTTTTTGTTTGTAAAGATATTGGCAACAGTCCTATTTACCTGGTCGTTTATGTTTATGATCACAACGAACAACCTGTTGCCGACGCATCCGTCCGTGCAAATATTTTGTTCGGGGCAGGGACCGGCGCTAAAGATATTCCTGCAACGACCATCCCGGGTTATTACGGGGGGGATATCATTCCAAAGTGCAGTTTGTACACAGACAATGATCAGATGCCGAATCCAACCTATAATCTGGCAATAGAATCCACTTACAGGAAATATGCGAACAATTCCGAGACGCGGATCATAATTAATGTCACAAAGGACGGTTTCCTGGGATCCAGCTGCACCATAATCGCCAAATAAACCAAACAGGTGAATGATGAAACGGGTTTTTCAAAATCAGAACGGTTCCGCATTAATCGTCTGCCTGCTCAGCCTTGCGGTGTTGTCTGCCATGGGTGCGGCCGCCTTGATGGTGTCCTCCACCAACCAGACCATTGCCGGCAATTACCGCAAACAGTCCCAGGCATTTTATGTTGCAGAAGCCGGTCTGCAGTTCGCTCTGGCCGCCCTTAAAGAGGATATCACCTGGCGGGGAAATACCACCAGTGCCACGACGATAGGGGACATGGTTATCCGCAGTATCATAGCCACGTACACAGTGACCACCCATGACGCGAGTGATGACGGATACGGCATCTATGATCCGTTGATTCCAGGCAGCCATATCAAGCTGGTTTCAGTGGGGGTGTTTCAGGATTCTTCTCAGAGGGTCGAGGTCATTGCAAGACTTTCTCCGGATGACGCATCCGTGATTGCCGATTCAAGAGACAAGGCCGTGATCACCTCCGGGGGAAATACCGGCAGCGGTATTCATGTGGTTAACGGGTATGATGACGATGGAAACATGGACACGACCAATATGATTGAAACCTATGCCACTCTGCCCACGGTTAACCAGGATGCATTAAGAGCCTTTGCGGATTTTTCATTTTCATATCTTGGTAATACAGAAGTGGATGTCAGCTTATCGGGTCAGACCGATTTCTGGAAAGATCCACCCCAAAACACACAGCCCAATATCATACATGTGTCCGGGAACGTGAATATCGGTGGCGCTCGTCATGTATACGGGATTATTTTTGTGGAAGGATCCTCGGTGGTTCTGAGTGGATCGGTGAGAATACACGGGGTGATTTACGCACCCAATGCCACGGTTACCACCACTATCAACGGGGGCGGCAGCCCGGGGGATCAACCGGTGATGGGCCAGGTTATCAGCGGGATCGGTGGGGTCCACGCATCAGGCAATCATGCGAATGTCCAGCTGGTGCAGGACTTTGTGGATGCGTTTAACAATTTCGGCGGTGCCATCGTGAATGTGGACACCACCCCGGGCAGCTGGCGTCAGTATTAGGAGAATAATTGACTTTTGTCCTGATCCGTTTTAGAAAAGAATATTTTGTTAAAACAAAGAGAGAGGATCTGATGAGACAAACGTTCAGGACGGTATCTGTTATGGTGGCAGCATTGGGCTGCCTGATGGGATTGACAGGGTGTAACGATATATTTTCCGGCACCCGATCGGCCGAATCCCAGACTTCCACGTCGACCGCTGCATCCGTGTCGAAACCTCTGGGAGAATTTAAAAAATCAACGGCGGTGTATTATGATTTTGAAGATGTGCTGATTCCTGTGGAACTGACCGTGGTTCAGGACAAAAGCATGATCGTGTCCACGCCGGGTTTCACGTCCGGAATTCTGATGCTCAAAGGCCGGGTGGAACGGCGTTCTCTGGTCAATTTTTTCAACAACAATATGCTCAAGGACAACTGGACTATGGTCAGCCAGATCACATCGCCCAACATGGCAATCCTGGTGTTTGAAAAACCTATGAAATCAGCAGTGATTTCCATTAAAAGCGAGCACATCTTCACCTATGTTGAAATCGGCGTGGCGGCCCGGATGAATCAGGGCAATCTGTCGGATACTGTCGATACTTTTTCACAATCGGATCTCACTCAGTGACGGTGCTGAATGGGAAACACATCCTGCTGGGCATCACCGGCGGGATCGCCGCCTACAAATCCGTTGAACTGCTGCGGCTTTTGAAAAAAGCCGGGGCAGACGTGGATGTGGTCATGACGGCCTCAGCGCTGCGGTTTGTGGGTAAAACCACTTTTGAGGTGCTGTCGGAAAATTCCGTGATCACGGATCTGTGGGAGGATTCCCATGGATCGGTCGCCCATATCGATGTGGCGGCAAGGTGTGATGCCGCCGTAATCGCTCCGGCCACGGCCAATTGCATTGCCAAGCTTGTGCATGGCATAGCGGATGATGCACTGACCACCACCTTTCTGGCGGTGACCGCCCCGGTCATGATCTGTCCGGCCATGAACACACACATGTATGAAAACATCCGGGTACAGAGAAATCTGGATGTGCTGGAACAGGACGGGATCCACATTCTGGATCCGGATACCGGGTCTCTGGCCTGCAAAACCGTGGGACCCGGTCGCCTGCCGGATCCCTGGCTCATTCTGGACCGCATCCGGCATATGCTGACTCTCAAGGATTTTGCCGGCAGACAGGTGCTGGTGTCGGCCGGACCGACCCTGGAACCTATTGATCCGGTGCGGTTTGTGAGCAATCATTCTTCCGGCAAGATGGGGTATGCCGTTGCCAGAGCCGCTGAGATGCGGGGTGCATCCGTGACCCTGGTGTCCGGGCCGGTGAGCCTGGATCCGCCGGTGGGGGTTGAAACGGTTCAGGTACTGACCTGTGAGGATATGGCAGACGCCATGCTGACACGGATGGATGCCGCGGACATCATCATCCAGGTGGCGGCGGTGGCGGATTTCCGGCCGGACCGGCAGGAACATCTGAAAATAAAAAAAACATCCGACCAGCACGGCATGACCCTGAACCTGGTCCAGAATATGGACATTCTCCGGACCATGGGGGAACGCAAACGGCCGGATCAGTTTCTGGTGGGATTTGCCGCAGAAACGCATGATCTGGCCGCCAGCGCAGTCAAGAAAATCGAGAAAAAAAATCTGGACATGATCGCTGCCAATCGGGTGGGGGGGAAAAATACCGGGTTCCAGGCAGACACCAATCAAATGACCGTGTTTCTCAGAGACGGATCTCAAATCGATATCCCGCTGATGGACAAGCCGGCCGTGGCCCATGCCATTCTGGATACCATTCTGGCACAGCTTTTGCGACGCCGTTGATACGGATGGATCCATCATGACTTCTTTCGATACCATACATTCTTCGGCAAAATCCGTGAATTTCAGTGACATCATCCATGATCTGGTCGGGTATCTGGAGTATCAGAAGCAGACAGGTGTCGTTCAAATACCGCTGTCCGATCACTCTCTGGAAAGGCTGGCTGCCTGGGGTCACCCCCTGCAGCCCCGAAAACCCTTCATCCATATGGGGCCTGAATCTGCAAATGTGGTGCTGGTGGATGGGAATGGCACTTTTTTTGAAGGGGAGGCGGGTGCGCTGTTGAAAAAAATTTTGAAAGCCATGAAACTGCCTGAAGACACAGTCTGTCTCTGCAATGCCCCGAATGCGAAACAGGTCCTGGATTTCCTGCAATCGGTCCGTCCGGTGGTTGTGATCGCTTTGGGAGCCACGGCCGTCCGGGTGGTGACCGGAAGCCGGGACTCCCTGGCTGACATCAGGGGAGAATTTTTCAAAATTCAGGGCATTTCCGTGATGCCCACGTTTCACCCGGCCGAGCTGTTGAAAGATCCCGGCTTGAAACGCCCGGTATGGGAAGACATGCAGCAGGTCATGCAGATCAACGGAATCGCGCCATGATTCTTGATAGATTTATTGATATTCTGATCGCGGAAAAGGGGTATTCCACCCATACCTGCCGCGCTTACCGGTCGGATATTCTGGATTTTCTGCAATTTGTCGCCGGTCGGTCCGACAATTCGGACCGAGTGATTGACGTTCAGACATACTTTTCAGAAAATGCGGCCCAGGTGGACAAACAGACCATGAAACAATATCTGGCCTCCCAGGTCCGGGCGGGAAAACATAAACGGACCCTGTCACGGCGGCTGTCTGCCTTGAAAGCATTTTTTGATTTTCTGGTGCGGGAAAAACAGATGATAACCAATCCTGCAGACGGGATTCCGTTTCCCAAGCTCGGCCGGCCCATTCCCCGGGTGCTGACTGTGGATGACGTGTTCCGGATTCTGGATTCCATCAAAACCGATACCTGGCTGGAAAAGCGCAACCAGGCCATGTTTGAAACTTTTTATTCCACGGGGATGCGCATTTCTGAAATCCATGGGTTGGATATGGATCACATTGACTTTCACAACCAAGTGATTAAAGTGTCCGGCAAAGGCGGCAAACAGCGGATCGTGCCGGTGGGGCGCCGGGCGTTGACAGCGGTGAAAACGTATCGGAACACCGTGTCTAAAGACCTGGTGCCCGTTTTTCTGAACAAGGATTTCGGACGGCTGTCCACCCGGTCTATCCGGCGTATTCTGGATCACATCGTGAACCAGTGCGGCCTGCACGTGCCGGTATCCCCTCATGTGCTGCGCCATTGTTTTGCCACACACATGCTGGATTCCGGGGCGGATTTGCGGGGGATTCAGGAAATTCTGGGACATGCCAGCCTGTCCACCACGCAGGTATACACCCATGTGAGCATGGACCATTTGATGAAGGTGTACGACAACGCGCACCCAAGGAGTTGATACAGCAATATGAGCAACGACACATTTCACGGTACCACCATTCTGGCTTTGCGATCCGGTTCCGCCGTGGTCATGGCCGGAGACGGTCAGGTCACGCTGGGCAATATTGTCACCAAGCACAAGGCCAGAAAAGTCCGTAAAATTTTTCATGACAAAATCATCATCGGTTTTGCCGGAGCCACGGCAGATGCCCTGACCCTGTCGGAAAAACTGGAGGAAAAACTGGAGCGTTATAACGGCAACCTGACCCGGAGCTGTGTGGAACTGGCCAGGGAATGGCGCACGGACAAATATCTGCGGCGCCTTGAAGCCATGATGCTTGCCGCCGATCTTGAGAACACCTATCTGCTGTCGGGCAATGGAGATGTGATTGAGCCGGATCAGGGGGTGATCAGTATCGGATCCGGCAGCCCGGCCGCCCAGTCCGCAGCGATCGCCCTGATGGAAAACACGGATCTGCCCGCCCGGCAGATCGTTGAAAAAGCCATGAAGATCGCTGCAGATCTGTGCATTTATACCAATCATGAGGTCTCCATTGAAGAACTCAACTGATACCGGGAATGGATTCATGAAAGATTTAAAACCCAAGGAAATCGTCACCGAACTGGACAAATATATCATCGGGCAGAAAGATGCCAAAAAATCAGTGGCCATTGCCCTTCGCAACCGCTGGCGACGGCGCCATGTGGAACCGGATCTCCAGGATGAGATCGCCCCGAAAAACATCATTCTCATCGGCCCCACCGGCGTGGGAAAAACAGAGATCGCCCGGCGTCTGGCCAACCTCACTGACTCGCCATTTTACAAGGTGGAGGCCTCCAAATTCACGGAAGTGGGGTATGTGGGTCGAGACGTGGAATCCATGATCCGTGACCTGGTGGAACTGACTGTAAACACCCTCAAAGCCAGGCAGCAGGATGCAGTCCAGGAAAAGGCGGCAAAAATCGCCGAAGAACGGGTGCTGGATATTCTGCTCCCGCCGACACCCAAAACGGCGGGCCGCCCGGATACCGGCACCCTCAAGCTGGCCGGTCAGCCGGATGACCCCCCGGATACCAGTGGCGCCACCAGAGAAAAACTGCGGGCCATGCTCAGGGCAGGAAAACTGGACTCCCGGCAGGTGGACCTGGATGTGCCGGACAAATCCTCTCCCATGGTGGAGATTTTTTCCAACTCCGGGATCGAGGAGATGGGCATTAATGTCAAGGACATGCTGGGCAATTTCATGCCTAAAACCACCAAACGCAGAAAAGTCAACGTCAAAGAATCCCTCAAGATCCTGACCCAGGAGGAAGCAGCCCACCTGGTGGATATGGAACGGGTCAAATCCGATGCCGTGGCCATGGTGGAACAGTCCGGCATCATTTTCATTGATGAAATCGACAAAATCGCGGGCCAGGAAAAAAGCCATGGGCCCGAGGTGTCCAAGGAAGGGGTGCAGCGGGACCTGCTGCCCATTGTGGAGGGCAGTTCCGTACCCACTAAATATGGGATCGTGAAAACCGATCATATTCTGTTCATTGCTTCTGGGGCGTTTCATGTGTCCAAACCGTCGGATTTGATTCCCGAACTTCAGGGCCGGTTTCCCATCCGGGTGGAACTGACCTCTCTGGGGGCGGATGAGTTTGTCAGGATTCTGACCGAGCCCAAAAATGCCCTGGTGCTCCAGTATATTGCGCTGCTCCGAACCGAAGGCGTGGACATCACGTTCACCCAGGATGCCGTAGAAAAGATCGCGGCCATTGCCGTGGAAGTGAATGCCGCCACCGAAAATATCGGGGCCCGGCGCCTGCACACCCTCATGGAAAAACTGCTGGAGGAGATTCTGTTTGCAGCTCCGGATGTGTCAGACCCGAAAATTACCATTGATGCGGCGTTTGTTGAGGCCCAGCTCATGGGTATTGTGGAGAATCAGGACCTGAGCAGGTATATCCTATGATGCATCAAAATATGAAGACCCCGAGTGTGGCCGACATTCTGGTTGAAGCCCTACCGTATATTCAGCAGTTTTCCACCAAAACCATTGTCGTTAAATATGGCGGTCATGCCATGGTAGATGATAAACTCAAGCGGGATTTTGCCAACGACATCACGCTGCTCAAATACATCGGGATCAATCCGGTGGTGGTGCATGGGGGCGGACCCCAGATCAGCAAGGTGCTGTCGGCCATGGGTATCACCTCTACCTTTATCCGGGGCATGCGCTACACCGATGATGCCACCATGGATGTGGTGGAAATGGTTCTGGGCGGTAAGGTGAACAAGGATATCGTGGCCCGGATCAACCAGGAGGGGGGCAGGGCGGTCGGGCTCACCGGAAAAGACGGGAACCTGATCCTGGCGGAAAAAATGAAGATCTATGTTCACGACGACCGGGAAAAGCCACCGGAGATCATTGATCCCGGCATGGTGGGGGATGTGAAATCCGTGAACCCCGAGATCATTCATACCCTCACCGCCAAAGGGTTCATTCCCATTATCGCACCGGTGGGCGTTGGGAAAAACGGGGAAACCTATAATATCAATGCAGACGTGGTGGCATCCCGGATTGCCGCATCCCTTGAGGCGGAGCGCCTGATTCTGCTCACCGATGTGGACGGGGTCCTGGACGCGGACAATGTTCTGGTGTCTTCCATAAATGATCAGCGCATCAGGCAGATGATTCAGGATAAAGAGATACAGGGCGGTATGATTCCCAAGGTGGAGTGCGCATTGGGTGCGTTAAAACGGGGTGTGAAGAAAACCCATATCATTAATGGGAAAATTCCCCATGCCGTGCTGCTGGAGCTGTTTACCGATTCCGGCATCGGCACCCAGGTGTTTGCGGACTGATTCTCCAACAAGAACAAAAACAAACTGAGATAAAAGAAAAGGCTAAATCATGGATACCCGGGAAAAAACCCAAACATTTGTCTGCCGGACCTATGCCCGCCAGGGAAAGGCGTTTGTCAGCGGCAACGGCATGTACCTGACCGATGAAGACGGCCAGGTGTTCACCGATTTTCTGGCCGGTATTGCCGTGTGCAGCCTGGGCCACTGTCATCCGGAAGTGACTGCGGCCATTCAGGACCAGGCCGGGCGCCTGGTGCATGTGTCCAATCTGTTTTACACCCGGCCCCAGGCGGATCTGGCCCAGGCCCTGGTTGAAAACAGCTTTGCCGATCAGGTGTTTTTCGGCAATTCCGGCGCGGAAGCCAATGAAGCGGCCATCAAACTGGCCCGGCGGTATTTTCAACGCAATGGAGATACGGAGCGGTTTCAGATTATCACCATGACACAGTCGTTTCACGGCCGGACCATGGCCACCCTGACCGCCACGGGCCAGGACAAGATCAAGCAGGGCTTTTATCCATTGCTGCCCGGATTTGTCCATGTGCCATTTAATGATATCGATGCACTGAAAACCGCAATAGATGACACCGTGTGTGCGGTGATGATGGAGCCGGTCCAGGGGGAGGGCGGGGTGATTCCGGCGGATCCCGGATATCTGGCGCAGGTCAGAGAGCTGTGTGACCGTACCGGAACCCTGCTGATATTCGATGAAATTCAGTCCGGCATGGGCCGTTGCGGCACGCTGTTTGCCCATCAGGCGTATGGGGTGACGCCGGATATCATGACGCTGGCCAAAGCTTTGGGCAACGGGTTTCCCATCGGGGCGATGCTGGCCACAGCAGAGGCGGCCAAAGGATTTGAACCGGGCAGCCACGGTTCCACTTTCGGGGGAACGCCCCTGGCCTCAGCTGCGGGGCTCAAAACCCTGGCATTGATTTCAGATCCTGAATTTCTTGCCCGTGTGCAGGAAAAAGGCCACTATTTCAAGGCGCGGCTGACAGAACTTCAGGCACGTCATCCCCGTATCAAAACGGTCCGGGGCCAGGGGCTGCTGTTGGGAATGGATGTTGGGGACGGCGCCGGGGATGTGGCAGCGGCCTGTTTTGAAAAAGGGTTTATTATTAACGCGATTCAGGACAAAGTCCTGCGGTTTGCACCGCCATTGATTGTGAAAACCGCAGATATTGACCGGCTGGTATCCGTGCTGGACAACCTGCTGTAAAATTTAAGGAGAAAAAAGGTTTTGAAAAAAGACCTGTTGTCATTGCTGGACCTGGAAAAAACGGATTTTGAAAAATTGTTTGACCGGGCTTTGCAGCTGAAAAAACGCTATGCCAAAGGCATTCAGGACCGGGTGCTCACCGGAAAAACCCTGGGCCTGATTTTTGATAAAAAATCAACCCGGACCCGGGTGGCTTTTGAGACCGCCATGATCCAGCTGGGAGGACATCCCATCTACATGAGCACACAAGACACCCAGATTTCCAGAAACGAGCCGGCCGAGGATACGGCCCGGGTGCTGTCCCGGTATATTGACTGCCTGGCCATGCGAACCTTTGATCATGCGTTGGTGGAAACGTTTGCAAACGCATCTGGCATTCCGGTGATCAATGCGTTGACCGATTCGTTTCATCCCTGTCAGATCTTGAGCGATATCATGACCGTCATCGAGCATAAAGGCGGATACCAGAACCTGAAGATCGCCTGGGTCGGAGATGGAAATAATGTTGCCAATTCCTGGGTGAACGCCGCCAGTGTGCTGGGACTGAACCTGGTGGTGGCCTCCCCGGAGGATCACAGGGTCAAACCCGAAATTATCCAGGCTGCCGGTGCCGATGCCATGGAAAATATCCGGTTCACCACTGACCCCAGGGAAGCGGTGAAAAACGCGGATGTGGTGTACACCGATGTATGGGCCAGCATGGGCGAAGAGCAAGAACTGGAAAAACGGCTGGCCGCGTTTGAAGGATTCCAGGTGAACAAGGACCTGCTGGCCCATGCGGCACCGGATGTGCTGGTGATGCACTGTTTGCCGGCCCACAGGGGAGAAGAGATCGCCGAAGAGGTGCTGGAAGCTCCCGGTGCAGCGTTCTGGGACCAGGCGGAAAACAAGCGGCACATGCACAAGGCCATTCTGGAAAAACTGATTCTCAGGAACAAAACAGATGAGTGATAAATTATGGGGAGGACGGTTTTCTGAAGATACCGATGCCCTGGTGGAAAAATTCAATGCCTCCATTGATGTGGACAAGCGGCTCTATGCCAGTGACATTGAGGGCAGCATGGCCCATCTGAAAATGATGGCAAAACAGCAGATCATTACCCAGGATGAAGCAGACACGCTTCTGGCGGGTCTGGAACGGGTCAAAACCCGGATCGAAAACAACGAGGTGCTTTTTTCCCATTCCCTGGAGGACATCCATATGCATGTGGAGGATGCCCTGGGGAAGGAGTGCGGGGATCTGGCCAAGAAACTGCACACCGGCCGGAGCCGCAACGACCAGGTGGCCCTGGATATCCGGATTTTCCTCAAAAAAGAGACCCGGCAGATCATGGACCGGATCACCGGATTTCAAAACGCTCTGGTGACTCTGGCCAGGGCCCATCCGGATGTAATCATGCCCGGGTATACACATATGCAGCGGGCACAGCCCGTGCTGTTTGCGCATCATCTCATGGCTTACTATGAAATGCTTAAAAGGGATAAAGAACGGTTTGCCGATGCGTATAAACGCATGGATGCCATGCCCCTGGGCACGGCAGCCCTTGCCGGCACCACCTACCCGGTGGACCGGGAGTTCACCCGGCAGATCCTGGGATTTGGCCGGTTGTGTGAAAACAGCATGGATGCCGTGTCTGACAGAGATTTTATCATGGAATTCATCTCTCATGCCGGTATCTGCATGATTCATCTGTCCCGGCTGTCCGAAGAGCTGATTCTGTGGTCCTCTTCGGAATTTGCCTATATCACGATTTCCGATGCCTTTACCACCGGGTCCAGTATCATGCCCCAGAAGAAAAATCCGGATGTGGCCGAACTGGTCCGGGGCAAGACCGGCCGGGTGGTGGGCAATCTGATGGCGATTTTCACCACCATGAAAGCATTGCCCATGGCGTATAATAAAGACATGCAGGAGGACAAGGAGCCGCTGTTTGATACTGTGGACACCCTTTCCATCTGTCTGGAGGTGTATACCCGGATGTTTCCTCACATCACAGTCCATGCAGACCGGATGAAAACCGCCTGTGGCCAGGGATTTTTAAATGCCACGGATTTTGCTGATTACCTGGTGAACAGGGGCATGCCTTTCCGTCAGGCCCATTCGGTGGCAGGCAGGGCCGTGGCCCTGGCAATTTCAGAGAAAAAGGAACTGGATGACCTGAACCTGGCGCAGTTTAAACAACTCAGCGATCTGGTGACAGAAGATGTCTATGAATTCATCCGGCTGGATCAGGTGGTAGCCCGGCGGATTTCCGCGGGCGGAACCGGGTTTGACAATGTCCGGGCCGCTGTTGAAAGGGCGCAAAAGGAATTGGATTCATGAAACGGCCCAAAGGATGGATAGAGGCCGGTGTGATAATGGGGATGTGTCTTGTGTGGGTAATGATGCTCGCCGGGATCGGCTGCGGCAAAAAAGCGCCGCCCAGAGCCCCGCAGAAACCGGGTCAGAATGTGGCGGTACCGGAAAATCCGACAGTCACCCTGAGCGAGGGGCAAATGATTCTGACCTGGACCCATGAGATCGACCCTGAGAATGCGGCACTGCCCCCCCGGTATTTTGAAATTTCCATGGCGGTTCCTGAGGAGTGTGAAGGCTGCCCGCTTGTTTTTGAGCCGGTGGGGCAGGTAGCCATGCCGGACATGGCGTTTCAGATGCCGGTGCCTGACTCAGGTGTTCTGTATTTCAGGCTCCAGGCGGTGGGGGATCATGATATCCGGTCCGATTATTCCAGGACGGTGGTGGTGGAGGTGCCCTAGTGTCTGATCTTTCCTCTGCCTTGCTGAGCATCGGTTCCAACAAAGGAGATAAGGCTGCCAATCTTCATCTGGCGATCGCCTGTCTGGAAACCCATGAACATATCGAAGTGATGGCGGTATCCAAATTTTACAAAACCCAGCCCCAGAATTTTGCAGACCAGGACTGGTTCGTGAACGGGGCTGTAAAGATTCAGTGCCGCACCACGGATCCGCTGGTTCTGCTCAGGATGCTCAAACAGATTGAATCCAGTATGGATAAACAGGGGAAACCTTTTCGGTTCGGACCCCGGAAAATTGATCTGGATATCATTTTTTTTGACGACCGGGTCATGAAAACCCCGGAAATCGAAATTCCCCATCCCAGGATGCATGAAAGACATTTTGTTTTAAGGCCCATATGTGATATAGACCCGGGAGCGGTTCACCCTGTATCGGGCCTGACCATGGCGGAAATGCTCGAAAAAGTAGACAAACACAAAGACCAGGTGGTTATCCCCCTGGATGAGGAGGAAGAAGGTGAAGTTTTTTATTGATACAGCCAATATCGACCAGATCATGGATGCCAACAGCATGGGCATGGTGGACGGCGTCACCACCAATCCGTCTCTGATTGCCAAAGAGGACGGGGAGTTCAAGGAGATCATCGCCAGGATCTGCAAAGAGGTGGAAGGCCCGGTAAGCGCCGAGGTCATCGGCCTGGAATATGACGGCATGGTGGCCGAAGCCCGGGATCTTTCCAAAATCGCCGACAACATCGTGGTGAAGATCCCAATGACCGTGGACGGGCTTAAAGCGGTCCGGACCCTGTCTGCCGAAGGCATCAAAACCAATGTCACCCTGGTGTTTTCACCGCTCCAGGCCCTGATGGCTGCCAAGGCGGGCGCTACATTCGTATCCCCGTTTGTGGGCCGTCTGGATGATCTGGCTGAAGAAGGCATGGAACTGGTCAATCAGATCGCCCAGATTTATGCAAATTATGATTTTGAGACCGAGATCATCGTGGCCAGCGTCAGAAGCTCGTTACATGTGCTGGATGCGGCCCTCATGGGTGCGGATATCGCCACCATTCCCTATGGGGTCCTCAAGAAACTGGCATCACACCACATGACTGACAAAGGCATCGACGCGTTCATGGCAGACTGGAACAAAAAGAACGAATAAAAAACGGCCATGATGTCAGTTTCAGGTTGACAAAAAACGGGAAATCAAATAATTATAACATTTGTTTGATCGAGCGGGAATAACTCAGTGGTAGAGTGCGACCTTGCCAAGGTCGAAGTCGCGGGTTCAAATCCCGTTTCCCGCTCCATACCACCGGCGGCTTGGCCAAGGGGTAAGGCAACGGCCTGCAAAGCCGATATCCCCGGTTCGAATCCGGGAGCCGCCTCCATAATGAAATCAAGGGTCTGGGAGAAATTCCAGGCCCTTTTTTTGTGGTGCTTCCAACCTCTGGACAGATTTCTGTGTGCTTCCAACCACACAGCGGTGGATCTGCCGTCATGATGTGTTTTTGGGGTAGCTTAAATTTGCACCAGTGTTATATCGGCATCAGCAAGATAAAATAATTTTTTAATTAGATGCAACAGGGTGTTATGGTTGGAAGCTTTGTAGATCCACCCGGGAAAAATGTCCGCTCATTGCATAGAATCTTTTTTGCAAGGGTATACCACCAGATTTCAACCAGCAGAAACAAAAAAAGCCCCCAGGGAATATATGACCACCCTTATTTTTGACAAGGTGTCAACTCAAGTTCGGCCTCTGGCAAATTAACGCACGGGCTTTTTCACAACTTTCATGGGAATCCGTTTTTGTTTCATGTATTGTTCGATTTTCGACCAGACCGCTTGGGGGTTGCCAAATTTCCTTCCAGAGTTGATCATTTCGATCAATTCGTTCATTGCATCCTGGATCGATTTCCCAGGCATGAAATGAAACACATGCTCGGATCCGGCGCGGGCATGACCGTCCAAACAGATCCACCGTGCCAATTGCTGGTAACAACGCACCGGATTGCCTCCAGCAGGAAGCCCTGAGTGTCCAGGAACGCCTGTATACTGATGTTTCAGGCGATGGGCGGCATTTTTGAATTCACCATGCAAAGCGCGAAGATAGGTCCATACTTCACGATCATTTGTCAGTGCTACTTGAGGCTCATAGAAAAATAATCCATCCTCAAAGGGCATCGCCTTGCGTACATAGTTATTTGTCGGTTTGACCAAATACTTCCAGTTGTCAATCACCCAGTAATAAAAAAGCTTCTCATATTGCGTAAATCTTCCGAGGATTTGGGTTCGGGCGTGTTTCCGCAATGCATCTGAAAATTTATCGGTCACGGGCAAATCTCGCATCAGCCACAAGACAATGTAAACTCCTCTGCAAAGGGACCGGTCACGCGGAGTATTGGGAGTGCCTTTCACAACGGTGTAAATATCGCTGCTTTTCGATTCCTTGATGTGGCACCAAACTCTTGAAACGCCGTTTCTGCTTAGCGCCTCAACAACGCTATGAGCACGTTTTTTGGACAGATCAACATTTTGTTGATGAACCCCGGATGGACTCGCAAAACCGGAGACCAAGATCGTTCCGGTCTTCGAATTGAGCTTGCCATAGGCCTTGATTTCATCATTTATCTTTGTCAGATAACTTTTGTGTCCAGACTTCAAATTCGCCCCACCAACAGCGAAGTCGTAAAGCAACCAGGCATAAACTCCCCCCATCCGGTTTTTCGCCACCTCCATACCCGCTCCTGGAGATTTTTTGGATTGTTCAATCTCCTGTGGTGTTTCTCTACCTTCTTTGATCAGGTAGCGGCTTCCTGGTGTACGTTCGAAAAATCCACCATTGTAGATTCTTTCTCTTATATCCCGCAATATCACCCAAAAATCCCAGATACAGTTACATTTTTTGAAAAAGAGAGTGCCTTGTAAAATGCGACTGTTTTTCTTGGCCCCAGCAGCAGACAGATAGCAGGCACCGCCTATGCCTTGACATCCTCCTCCCCCCCTTTGGGGGGGATAAGAGAGGGGGATTGTGGTAAAAGATAAAATTG
>JAVVEQ010000033.1:0-43543 GCA_032250905.1 Desulfotignum sp.
CCGGCTTTCCTATTGCCGAGTAATATCATTGTAATCAATCTTGAGATTTTTAGGAGATCGATACTTCGG
The DNA here is from genome assembly GCA_032250905.1 of Desulfotignum sp. GTDB lineage: Bacteria > Desulfobacterota > Desulfobacteria > Desulfobacterales > Desulfobacteraceae > Desulfotignum. The sequence goes on from JAVVEQ010000033.1 coordinate 70, forward strand.
AATCTACAGCAGGAACGATTGATACGGCCAGAAGAAAGAAGGACAGCCTCAAATTCTTTTTCATAATACCACCTCGTTATAGTGGCTAATTTGCTAAACACAAAAAACCGGATCACCTCAGCGGCGACCCGGCTATCATAATGACCCGTGGGGTTCCGTCCCTGTCTTTCGGCAGGTTTGGCTTTGTCTTGAGCTATTCAAACCCATACTGAAAAAGAGGTAGATTGTCAATAGGAAAAAATCCTGATTTTGATGCGAACGTATATTCATTGAGCTTGCAGATATTGCAACCATTATTGATTCTCCCCAAATTCAACCATATTCCAGATATCATTGACAAAGACACTGTGTATTGAGTTGTTCCCAAACGGTGTGGAGAGGGATTTGTGCTCTCACGGGGGCGGCACACGGCCGACAGATTGTCCGCCGGATATTTTTTCCTTGCTTCGGACAGATCTGATGGTTATTGTGACAGAAAATAACGCAATGTTTTATTATTTACTTTCCGAGAACTGCAGCTATGAATGACATTACCGGCGGACTTGATTCCGATCTCCTGGGACTGGTCCTGTATGTGGGACTCGCCCTGGTTTTTTCATTCCTGTGTTCCGTGGCCGAAGCAGTCATTTTGAGCGTCACCCCCTCGCACATCGAGGGTCTGAAGAAAAAACATCCCCGCAAGGCCGCGCTGTTGAAACGGCTTAAACATGAGAATGTGGACCGGTCCCTGGCCGCCATTCTGACGTTGAACACCATTGCCCACACCGTCGGTGCCATCGGTGCCGGCGCCAAAGCCACCGCGGTTTTCGGCAGCACCTGGTTCGGGGTGTTTTCCGCTGTCATGACGTTGATGATCCTGTTTCTGTCGGAAATCGTTCCCAAAACCATCGGTGCCATCTACTGGTCCAGCCTGACCGGCCCCACCGCGATCTTCATCAACGCATTGATTGTAGTGCTTTATCCCATTGTCTGGCTGTCTGAAAAACTGACCAAAGTCATTTCCCGGGGAAAAACCATGCATATTTTTTCCAGGGATGAATTCATTGCCATGGCATCCATGGGAGAGCAGACCGGTCAGATCCATTCCAAGGAATCTCGAATCATCCAGAACCTGATGCGGTTCGAAAGGCTGAAAGCCACCGATATCATGACGCCGCGCACAGTGGTCACGGCATTGCCGGAAGACATGACCATTGATGAATCCCTCACATACATTATGAAAACCCCTTTTTCACGCCTGCCTCTTTATAAATCCCATCTGGACGACGCCACCGGGTTCGTTCTCAAGGATGACATTTTGATTTTCATGGCCCAGAAAAAGGGAGCCGAGAAACTCAAGGTTCTGAAAAGGGATATCATGGCCGTGCCGAGTTCCATCCCACTGACCGTGCTTTTTGAGCGATTTCTGGCAGAACGCCAGCATATTGCCCTGATTGTCAGTGAACATGGCGGCACAGACGGGCTGGTGACCCTGGAGGACCTGATTGAAACCCTCATGGGAATGGAAATCGTGGATGAACGGGACAATGTGATCGACATGCGGGCCCTGGCCCGGAAACAATGGATGGCCAGGGCCAGGGCCATGGGCCTGGAGCCGGAAGTGACGGGGACATCTGAAAATGACACATGACGTGATTATCGTGGGCGGAGGACCGGCCGGGCTGTTTGCGGCCTGGTATCTGATGGAACATGCCCGGCTGAAAGTACTGCTCATTGAAAAAGGTAAGGACCCGCTTAAACGGATCTGCCCCAATCATCGCCTGCAGAAGTGCGCCCAGTGCGACCCGTGCAACATCCTGTCCGGCATCGGCGGGGCCGGGCTGTATTCCGACGGCAAGCTCAACTTTATTCCCCGGCTGGGAAAAACCGATCTGACTCAGTTCATGCCCCTGTCAGAGGCCCAGGCCCTGATCGATGAAACCGAAACAGTGTTCACCCGGTTCAAAATGGACGGACCCGTCTTTCCCACGGACATGGAAGCGGCCCGGCAAATCCGGAAAGAAGCCAGGCGTTTCGGCATCGACCTGATGCTCATCCGGCAGAAGCACCTTGGATCTGACAACCTGCCCGGATACATTGCAGCCATGGCGGATCATATTCAGTCCAGGGGACTGGCGGTCCGGCTCAACGAAACCGCCACGGACATTCTGGAACAAAACGGCCGGGTAACAGGCGTGGTCACCGACACTGCCACGTATGAAGCGCCCTGCGTGATCCTGGCTCCGGGCCGGGTGGGAGCCAACTGGATGGCGTCAGTGGCGCAGAAACACGGCATCCACTTAAGCCAGCGGGGCATTGAAGTGGGGATCCGGGTGGAAGTGCACAACGACATCATGGATGATCTGTGCAACATCATCTATGACCCCACCTTTTTTGTCCAGACCCACACCTATGATGATCAGACAAGGACCTTCTGCACCAACCAGGGGGGATTCATCTCCCTGGAAAACTACCGGGATTTCGTTTGTGTCAATGGCCATGCCTATTCCGGCAAAAAATCGGACAACACCAATTTCGCATTCCTGTCCAAGGTGATTTTGACAGAACCGGTGACCGACAACCAGGCCTATGGTGAGTCCATCGGCCGCCTGTCAACCATTATCGGCGGAGGAAAACCCATTCTTCAGCGATTCGGGGATCTGAAACGAGGCCGGCGCTCCACCTGGCACCGCATCCGAAAAGGCTATATCGAACCCACCATGACCCATGTGGTTTGCGGCGACATTGCCATGGCCCTGCCCGAACGGATCCTTACCAATCTCGTCGAAGGCCTGGAAACGCTGAACCTGGTGTTACCCGGGGTGTCCAACGATGAAACCCTGCTGTATGCTCCTGAAATCAAATTCTTTGCCACCCAGGTGGAAACCAGCGAGAACCTGGAAACAAGAATCAAGGGCCTGTATGTGGCCGGCGACGGGCCCGGGGTGGCAGGCAATATCGTATCTGCTGCCGCCACCGGACTGATTCCGGCAAAACACATCATTGCACAGCATTCCGGGGCGGATTATTCCGGATAGTAAATGGCACAGGCGTCTTCGGATTCCCATGCCATGACCCGGGACACCTGCAGTTTTTCCGTCAGGTTCTCATTCAGCAGGGTCTGGACCTGTTGGGCGATGTAAACGGCAATCCGCTCCGAAGTGGGCTGCTGACCTTGAAACACGGCCAGTTCATTGAGATATTTGTGGTCCAGATCCCCGTCCACCACCTGGCGGACCGCTTTTTTGATGTCACCGAAATCGGCCAGCACGCCGGCGGTGTTCAGTTCAGGGCCTTTGACACATACCTCCACCTGCCAGTTGTGGCCATGCAGGTTTTCACATTTCCGCCCCACCATAGTCAACTGATGGGCACCGGCAAACCGCGTTTTTACCTTGAGTTCAAACATGACATCCACCTGCTGCTATATATTTTTAAACAGATTTTTCAATTTATTGGAAATTTTGTTGGCATCCAGTTTATCAAACTGCTTTAAGAGTTCTTTCTGTTTGGCCGAGAGTTTGGTGGGGGTTTTGATGAGTACCTTCACGATCTGGTCTCCACGACGACCCGTGCGCAACGAGGCGATTCCCTGTCCGGCAAGCCGGAAACTGTCCCCGAACTGGGTTCCTTTGGGAATGGTGAGTTTTTCTTCTCCCACCAGCGTCGGCACTGTGATTTGAGCCCCTAATGCCGCCTGGGCAAAGGAAATGTCGATGGCGCAGACAATATCACTGCCGTCCCGCTGAAAAAACTTGTGGGGTTTCACATTGATGACCACATACAGATCACCGGACGGACCGCTCGGGCTGGGCGATGCCTCTCCTTCACCGTTCAGGCGCAACTTGGAACCCACATCCACACCGGATGGAATCTTGACCTGCACCTTGCGCACGGTTTCCACCCGGCCGGCGCCCACACATTTGGGGCAGGGATCGGAAATGACACTGCCCCGTCCCTTGCAATACGGACAGGTGGTCTTGACCTTGAAAAATCCCTGGCTCTGAATAAACTGACCAGAACCATGGCAATGGGCACAGGTTTCCGCTTCGGTTCCCGGCCGACTCCCGCTGCCGTCACATTCATCACACGAGGTCAATCTGGGTATGGATATGGTTTTTTCCGTGCCAAATGCCGCTTCCATGAAATCAATGGTCATATTATAGCGGAGATCCGATCCCCGCTGCACCCGGGTTCCCCGGCCGCCCCGTCCGCCGCCGAATCCAAAGAAATCCTCGAATATATCGCCAAAACTGGAAAAAATATCCTCGAATCCACCAGGGCCGGAATGGCCGGCACCTTCCAGCCCCTGATGGCCGAACTGGTCATAGATATGACGTTTATTATCATTACTGAGCACTTCATAGGCTTCAGACGCTTCCTTGAATTTGTCTTCCGCCTCCCGGTTGTTGGGATTTTTGTCCGGATGAAATTTAATGGCCAGTTTCCGGTATGCTTTCTTCAGGGTCACCTTGTCCACATCCCGGGCCACTCCCAGGATATCATAGTAGTCGCGTTTTTCTGTCATAACTTACCCAATCGTTCCAGTTCATTTCCGCATGGTTTTGTTTGTATTCTTGGCCCTGGTATGGTACCTTTTCCAGCTGTCTGTGATAAATAATATAAACTAATCCTGAAATTCAGGTTGTCAACGATGAACAAAGAACTTGATTTTGTCAAGGGCATGTTTGACAAAATCGCCCCCAGATATGATTTTCTGAACCGTCTGCTCAGTCTTCGCCAGGATGTGATGTGGCGGGACCAGATGGTGCACGCGGCAGCTCCCGGAAGGGGCAGCCGGATCCTGGATGTGGCCTGCGGCACCTGCGATGTGGCCCTGGCGCTGCACCGGCGTCTCAAAGGCCAGGGCCGGATCACCGGCCTGGATTTTTCCCTGGCCATGCTATGCGCAGGCAAAAAAAAATGTGACCAAACCGCCGGTCAAAGCATCTGTCTGGTGAACGGGGACGCCCTGGACCTGCCTTTCAGGCCTGAAACGTTTGACCGGGTTTTCATCGCCTTCGGCATCCGGAACATCATGGACAGGCACCGGGCCCTGTCACAATTTCACCGCGTGCTCAAACCCGGGGGAAAACTCGCGGTTCTTGAGCTGACAACCCCGCAGACCCCTTTATTCAGAGCCATTTACCTGGGGTATTTTAAAAAGGTGTTGCCCTGGATCGGGGCATTCTTTTCAAAAGACAACCATGCCTATCACTACCTGCCGGCATCCGTAATGCAGTTTCCTTCTCCCGGGGCATTTGCCCGGCTGATGTCAGAAACCGGATTCAGTAATGTTCGATTCAAACCAATGACCCTGGGCATTGTCACTTTATTTGTGGCTTCCCGTCGATGACCCGGCCGTGAACTGAAAATCCCCATGAAACATTCCATTTTCAACACCCCCGAAGGCAAACTGCTGATGAGCGGAATGGTGATGGCCCTGTTACTTGCGGGCACCATCGGGTACTGTCTGTTTACTGATGCCGACCTGGCCAAAACCCTGATTCTCACTTTGTTTGCCAACCTTTTCGGAGGCCGCTCCGTGGGCATCGGCCTGTGCATCATACAGGACCTGAACGCGTTTTACACCATTTTCTATAATTTTTACCTGGAAGTGATGGTGGTGTTTTTCACCTATTCCATTTTTGCGCTGACCACCACCAACTACCTGCGGGTGGAATGGGTGATCCGGGCCATGGAACGGATCGCTGAAACCGCCCTGAAACAAAAAAACAAGATCGAGCGATTCGGGTGGATCGGCATCTTTCTGTTTGTCATGATCCCTCTGCCTGTCACCGGACCGGTGGTAGGATCCATTATCGGCGGTATGATCCGCCTGGGTCGGGTAAAAAATTTTTCCGCCACGTTTCTGGGCACCCTCACTGCCATTGTCCTGTGGTACGAATTTTTTGAATTTCTGGATGAGCGGTTCCAGATGATTCAGTCTTTTTTTGTCATTATCGTCATTCTGGTACTCATTCCCTATATCAAAAAAATTCGAAGGCTTGTCCGCTCTTTGCGCCAGAAGGACCCGCTGGATCCATGATCCGCGTTCAGAACCTTTTTTTCAAAATCGTAGGAAGCAGAAACCGGGTGTCATCCCTCTGAGGATACCCAATATTGTAATGCAGCCCGCGACTTTCTTTGCGCAGCAGTGCGGAGTTGATCACCAGTTTGGCTACCGTGGCAATATTTCTCAACTCCACCAGATCGGACGTTAATTTAAAATCCCAGTAATATTCATTGATCTCATCCTGAATGGTCTTGATACGCCGGACCGCCCGCTGCAGACGCTTGTCCGACCGGACGATTCCCACATAGTTCCACATGAGGCGACGGATCTCATCCCAGTTGTGAGACACCACAATGGCCTCATCACTGTCCGTGGTGTTGGTCTCATCCCAGGGAGCCAGGGTGATATCGATGTTGTGTTTGATGTCCTGCAGTTCCCGGACGGAATCCAGATATGCATTGTGGGCATAAACCAGGGCTTCCAGCAGGGAGTTGGAGGCCAGGCGGTTGGCACCGTGAAGCCCGGTGCAGGCGGTTTCTCCCACCGCATACAGCCGCTGGATATCGGTCTTTCCGTTCAGGTCCGTTGCCACCCCGCCGCACATGTAATGGGCTGCCGGCACCACCGGAATGGGGTCGGTGGTGATATCGATGCCATACTCGAGGCACCGGGCATGAATATGCGGGAACCGCTGCCGGACAAACTCAGGATCCTTGTGGGAGATATCGAGAAAGACTGATTCCGCACCGGTTTTTTTGAGTTCACCGTCAATGGCTCTGGCCACCACATCCCGACAGGCCAGTTCCTTTTCCGGCGCATAATCTTCCATGAAGCGCCGGCCCGCAGCATCGATAAGCACCGCCCCTTCCCCCCGGACCGCTTCTGAAATCAGAAAATTTTTGGCTTCCGGATGATACAGACAGGTAGGATGAAACTGGACAAACTCCAGGTTGGCCACGGAGGCCCCGGCCCGGTAAGCCATGGCAATGCCGTCCCCGGTGGCGATATCCGGATTGGAGGTATACAGATACACCTTGCTGGCACCGCCCGTGGCAAGCAGGGTAATGGCGGCATAAAAGGTTTCCACCCGGCCGGTGATGTTGTTCAGCACATATGCCCCGCAACAGAAATTTTCATACTGGGTGACCAGCACCCCGCTTCGGACAGACGATGAAAAGGTGATCAGGTTGACGGCCACATGGTTTTCCAGAATAGTGATATTATCATTCTCTCTGGCCCGGGCCACCAGGGCATCTTCAATTTCCCTTCCGGTCAGGTCATGGGCATGGATGATGCGTTTGACCGAATGCCCGCCTTCACGGCTCATGGCAAAGTCAAATTTACCGGTACCCGCCATATTGAAACGGGCACCCAGATCTACCAGTTCCCGGACTCTTTCCGGGCCGTTTTCCACCACCATTTTCACCACGTCCGGATCACACAGGCCGTCTCCCGCCTTGAGCGTGTCTTCCTCATGCAGGTCGAAGGAATCCTGTTTTCCGAACACCGCCGCGACCCCCCCCTGGGCCAACGCCGTGTTACTTTGTTGAATGTTCTTTTTGGTGATGATGGTGACCTGCCCATGCGAAGCGGCTTTCAACGCAAAACTCAAACCGGCGATACCGCTCCCGATCACCAGAAAATCGGTTTTTTGGATCATAATAATGACCGTCTCTTCTTTTTACGGGTACTCAGCCCGAGAATCAATCCCACTATGAACACTCCGGCGCCGCTCAAGAACCACAATATGGATTCGTTGTTCAAATTTCCCTTGAGCAGTGAAATCTGCTGCGCCTGCTCTTCGGACAGTTGAACAAGGGTGCGGTATTTCTCATTCAGCTTGAGAAAATCTGCCGATGCCTGCTTCAATTCCTGGTATTTTTTTTCGATATCCGCCAGAGTTGTATTTTTTTCAGCCAGTTCCTGATTGTGCTTTTCGCTTTTCTCAAGCACGCTTGTCAGGCGTGCATTTTCTTTGCGCAGTTTTTCCACCAGAAATGTCAACGGCTTTTCCTCGGTCAGAAAACGGGTCAGAACCCATCCCTGTTTCTGGTTGTCCATCTGAACCAGAGACCAGTCCGATTTATACTCCAGAATATCAAGCCGGGTCCCGGTCTCCAGCATGGCAACGATTTTATGTTCGATCCCCGGTCCGGTACGCATGGTGATTTTGGTAATGCCGCTCACATACACTTCCTGGGCCGCTGCCACAGACACCCACCCCCAAAAGCAGAGGATTACAAGAATTTGTATTGATCTGACCATTCTGATTCCTTATTCTCCTTATATTTTTTTTGATTGATATGGTTATTTCATTATCATTGCATTTCCTGTTTATCAACCCGAAATCGTGTTATCCATTGCAAACCATCTTTTTCGCCCCAACCATACGAAAAAGATTTCAAATTTAGAAAGAGATGAATATAATAACCGAAATTCCGATTTTTAAATGACACTTGACAGCAGGACTTCGCAACCCCGTGTACCCGAACAAAGGAGACCCATGATGCAGAAATGGCAGACCCCTTACTGGCCGGAAGGCGTGGCCCATGATGTGACAGATTACCATTACCCCCTGACCCAGGTCCTGGACAGGACCGCCCTAAAGTTTCCTGACAATGTGTATACCATTTTCAATGGTGCTTCCAGAACATACGCCCAGGTCAAGGACACGGCAGACCGGATTGCCCATTTTCTCGCTGCCAGCGGCATCAAAAAAGGGGACAAGGTGGCCATTTTCCTTCCGAATATCCCTCATTTTCCTGAGGTGCTCTTCGGGATATTGAAAGCGGGCGCCGTGGCGGTCAACTGCAACCCGGTCTACACACCCAAGGAGCTCAACTACCAGCTCAAGGATTCGGAGTCCAGAATGGTTTTCTGCATGGACCATCCCCAATTTTACGCCAACACCCAGGAAGCCATCAAAGACACCCTGGTGGAAACCGTGATTGTCTGCAACGTCAAATCCTATCTGCCCAGACTCAAGGCATTTTTAGGCAGTCTGCTGGGCAAGATCCCCAAGGCGGACAGGATTGATCCCGGTCACCATATGTTTGACGACATTGTAGCGACCTCTTCTCCAGAACCGCCGGATATCAAAGTCTCTCCTGAAGAGGACACGGCCATCATGCTCTATACGGGCGGCACCACCGGAGTGCCCAAGGGTGCGGAACTCACCCACACCAATTTCACCTACAACCTGGAAGCCTGTGAAGAGTATTTCCGGCTGGTGCATGAACCGGGCAAAAAGGCGGAAAAGATGCGCCATGGCGGATACCACACCTACCTGGGGGTTTTGCCCTGGTATCACAGTTTCGGCATCACCAGTGCACTTTTGTTTTCAGCCATGTCCGGCAGCCGGCTCATCTGTATTCCGGATCCCCGGGCCGGAAATCCGCCCTTTACAGTAGTGATGGAAGCGGTTCAGAAGTACCGGCCTACCTTTATCACGGCCGTGCCCACCATTTTTGTGGCCTTTACCAACCACCCCCATCTGGAAAAATATGACATCTCCTCTATCATGGGGTGTCTGTCCGGTGGGGCCGCGCTGCCGCCCGAAGTGTGCCGGCAGTTTGAAGAAAAGACCGGGTCCATTATTTTTGAAGCATACGGCCTGACGGAAACCGCACCGGCCGCCTGTATCAACCCCTCTTTCAAGGAAACCCGGAAAATCGGCTCCATCGGTTTTCCGCTGCCGGGCACGGATGTCAAAATTGTGGCCCTGGACGACAGCACCCTGGAAGTGCCTCAGGGAGAAGACGGGGAACTGGCGATCTGCGGCCCCCAGGTCATGAAAGGCTACTGGAAACGACCGGATGCCAATGAAGAGGTGTTTGTGACCATTGACGGCAGGCGCTATTTTCTCACCGGTGATATCGGCTTTATAGACAAGGATGGATATATCATTATCACGGACCGGAAAAAAGACATGATCATTGTGGGCGGGTTCAATGTCTATCCCAGGGAAGTGGAAGACATCCTCTACACCCATCCCAAGGTGGAACTGGCGGCCGTGGTGGGCGTGCCGGATGAAAAAAGCGGTGAAAAGGTCAAGGCGTTCATCAAACTCAAACAGGGACAGACCGCAACAATAGAAGAGATCGACACCTTTTGCAAAGAAAACATGGCGGGTTACAAACGGCCCCGTTATATCGAATTCAAGGACGACATCCCCTTGTCCAATGTGGGCAAGGTGCTGCGCCGGGTGCTCCGGGACTAAGAATTCAACGGGTGATGATCCGGACGGCCTCCGCCGCCAGGGTCAATCCGAATATGCCGGGGATCCAGGGGATAGTCCCTATGGGCGGCCGCTGCCGACCATGGCCGGTACCCTCCCCTGAAGCGTCAGATGCCTGGTCAGGCGACAGGGTGGCATCAGGTGACCGGACCGGTACTTCCAGGGAGTACACGCACCGGATGCCTGTGAATACCCCCCGGCGGTGAAGCCGCCGGCGGACCACACGGGCCAGGGGGCACACCTGAGTTTCGCTGATGTCGCCGGTTCGGATCAAAGACACATCCATCCGGCCCCCGGCCCCCATGGAAGACACCACGGACAGGTTCATCTGCCGGGCGGCCACCAGCAGATTGACCTTGGAATTGAGACCGTCAATGGCATCCACCACGACGTCCAGATCATCGGACAACAATGTGTCCAGGCTCTCTGCATTCACAAAGGTGTCACAAATCTCCACCCGGCACTCCGGATGAATGTCCAGGACACGGTCTCTGGCAATCTTTGCCTTTTTTTGACCCAACGTGGAATGAAGGGCATACAGCTGCCGGTTGAGGTTGGAGGCTTCCACCCGGTCGAAATCCACCAGACGCAGGTATCCCACTCCGGATCTTGCCAGGGTTTCAGTCACAAACGAGCCCACAGCCCCGAGACCAAACACCCCCACTTTCGCCCGTCCAAGTTGCTCCACTGCACCGTTTCCGAGCAGGCGGATGGTTCTGTCAAACTGGTTTACAGATCTTTTTATCATGTCATTCAACGGAAACTTCGGGAAACACCCCGATATTATGCCCTCGCCAAAACAGGACCAAACACATCCAAAGCATTGGCGTAGGCCTGGCGGGAAAAATCCAGGACCGGCGCACCCGCCCGGGCCGCAGCGATCTGAGCGATGGCCGGAAGATTTTTGGGTTCATTCAGGCCATGGGGGTCCGGGTTCGGCATACTGGGATAGATATCCGGCGAGTCGGTTTCCAGCAGGATCCGGTCCTCAGGGACAGCTTTCAAGGCGTTCACTACCTTTTTCGCCCCGGGCCGGGTCACGGATCCGGAAAAAGAGATGTCCAGGTTGTAACGCACCAGCACCTTGACCAGTTCAGCAGACCCGGAAAAGGAGTGCACCAGACCCGGCGTTTTTAACGGGCCTGTTTTTTCCAATATCTGAAGCAATGAATCCCAGGCCTTTCGAATGTGAATGTTTATAGGCCGTTCCAAATCCCGGGCCAGGGCCAGGTGAAAGGTAAACACCTCCAGCTGTCGCTCCCGGTCAGCCTGTCTGTCCATGAAATCCAGCCCGGTTTCTCCGATGCCGCAGGCTTCGGCAGCCACCCGGTCCCCCAGCACCTGCTGCCAGTTGGGAGACAGAGACGCCAGAAACCAGGGATGGATGCCGTAACAGGGAACAATGGCCGGATACTGCCGGGCCAGCATTGCCGTGGCCTCAAAGTTCTCTTCCATGGTGGCGCAGGTCACCATATGGGTCACCCCGGCATCGACGGCTCGTTGAACAATACCGGCAACATCTTTAACAATCCTTTGATCATGCAGATGACAATGGACATCCACATACTGCATGGATCGGTCAGATGCCATGGTCACCGCCTTTCTCAAGAATGGTGTCACAGACATCCGCCACGGTGTGAACGGCCGCGGCCATGTCCCAACGGGTTTTATCACGTTCCCCTGCCCGGTTCGAGGCGGCCCGGATCTCCACCATGGGAACCTGGTACAGGGCGGCCACATGGGCGGCGGCCGCCCCTTCCATGGATTCCATCACCGGTGAAAACGTCTGTGCCAGGGCTCCGGCTTTTTTAAAAGAACCGGTGATGGCGGATACGGTGATAAACGGTCCATGGATCACCCGACACCCCATATACCGCCCCAACAGCCGGGTGCAGGATATAGCCAGGCCTGAATCCAGGTCATAAATTCCCTGCCGCGTCAGGCCATGTTCCGGGATCAGGTCAAAGGGCAGCGGATCCAGCCGCATGGAAACCCGGTGTAAATCAGCATCCGGCCAGACTTCCACGCCGGCATGGACATAGGTCTCCCTGACTGCCACGGCCGCATCTCCCAAATCCAGGCCGGTGTCGGCAAACATCCCGGCGATCCCGGTGTGAAGGATGAATTTCGGCCGGTAGCGTTCCAGGCAGACGGTGAGGGCACGGGCCGTGTTAAACACTCCGGGGCCGGAAAGGGACAGAACCCAGGAACGATCCGCACCGGCATATATCGAGATACCCCGGTTGTCGTCAACAACCCGGCGGGACAGGTGGCGGTCCAGAAATTCCGCCATCTCCAGCCGGGTGGCACAGAGAATCAACACCGGGTCGGTCATGGTATCACGCAGACAATTGATGATGAAGGGCAGACAGTGCCATGTGATACCCCCAGTGGCCGAACCCTGTGATCTGTCCCGTGACAATATCCGACAGCAGGGAGGTGTGACGGAACGGTTCTCTTTTATAGATATTGGACAGATGCACCTCCACCATCGGGCAGGTCAGCATGGCCAGGGCATCCCGCAGGACCACACTGGTATGGGTGAGCCCACCGGGGTTGATAATAACGCCCCCGGGGGATGTGGCATACACCCGGTGGATTTCATCCACCAGGGCCCCTTCATGGTTGGATTGGAAAAAAAACAGGGACAGGCCCAGAGGTCTGGCTGATTCCACCAGTTCCCGATTGATCTGATCCAGGGTATGGGAGCCGTAAATTTCCGGCTCCCGTTTTCCCAGCAGGTTCAGGTTGGGACCGTTTAAAACAAATATATCAGGCACTGGCTGCTGCCTTGAACCCCAGATCAAACGCCTTGAGGTTCACATCCTGGAATGCCGGTTTGACACGCCGTTTGATCGCTTCCTCCACCACATCCCGTTCAAATCCCAGAGCACCTGTCTGAATCAGGGCCCCCAGCAGCACGATATTGACACTCATGGGGCTGCCGGCCTCCCTGGCCAGGGACATGGCATCGATGGCCACCAGTCCGGCGGTCTTGGCGCGGATCAGTTGTTTGATCTGTTCAACGTCCGGGTAGGTACCCAGGCCCACAGATACGGTAAACGGTGGCACCGGCGCGGTATTGGTTATCACCTGGGTGTCCTTGCTGCAGCGGTTGAGCGCCCGCAGGGTTTCAGCCGGTTCAAACCCCAGAAGAATGTCCGCTTCACCGTCCGAGATGATGGAGCTTTGCGCATCTCCGAATACCATGGCGGATTCCACCACACCCCCCCGCTGGGCCATGCCGTGAATTTCACTCATTCTAACCGGCACCCCGGCGATTAACGCGGCTTCACCGAGCACTTTGGATGCCAGAAGATTGCCCTGTCCACCGACAGCTACAATGATGAGTCTGGTTGTTTCCATATATTCAATCCTTGTATTTTTTTAGTTATTGCTTCAGTGGCCGGATGGCGTTTTCCGGACAGATCTGGGCGCAGACGGCACAACCCACACAGGTATTGGCATCAATGGCCACGCGGTTGTCCTTGTCCAGATAAAATGAAGGACAGGCAATGGTGGTGATGCAGTCCCGGTGATCCACACATTTGTCAGACACCACAAACGGCCGGATCTTTTTCAATTTCAGGCTTTTGGCATACAGGGCGCAGGGTTCCTGGGAGATGATCACGGACACCCCTTTGAAGGCCAGGGCTTCCTTGATGGTGTCGATGCTTTTGTTCACCTTGAACGGCTTGATGATGGAGACATGTTCCACGCCCAGGGCCCGGACCAGTTTCTCGATATCGACCCGGCCGTACCCGGACAGGCCGAACCGTTCCATATCCACCCCCGGGTGAGGCTGATGACCGGTCATGGCCGTGATATCATTCTCCAGAATCACCAGCGTAAAATTGTGGTTGTTGAACACCGCATTGACCAGCCCGGTGATTCCGGAATGGAAAAACGTGGAATCACCCACAAAGGAAACCACTTTCTGATTGGTGGCCTTGCTGAACCCGCAGGACGTACTCACCGACGAGCCCATGCAGATGACAAAATCGCCCATGCTTAAGGGTGGCAGAAACCCCAATGTATAGCAGCCGATGTCGTTGGGGCAGATCACATCCATGTCTTTGGCCGCCTGTTTGACCTCATAGAAAGTGGCCCGGTGGGAACATCCGGAGCACAGGTTGGGTGGCCGCATGGGGATTTCCGGCACATCAGAGGTATCCACGGCGGTTTTGAATGTAACCGGGACATCAAAGAATGCGGCCATCTTTTTCCGGACCATGGCCGGATCAAATTCAAACAGCCGGGAAAACAGCTCTTCGGATTTACCTTTGATGGGAATGGTGATGCCCCGTTCCTGGGCAATGGCCTTGACCGCCTCTTCCATGAAAGGCTCACCTTCTTCCACCACCAGCACTTTTTCACATCCGGCCAGGAAAACGGCAATTATGTTTTCGGGCAGGGGATTGGAAAATCCCAGTCTCAGTATTTTTGTCCGGCCGGTCAGACCCAGGTCACTGACAGCATCGGCGGCATAGTAAAAACTCACACCGTTGGTAATCACCCCTAAAGGTCCCTCTCCCTGAATAAAATTATACGATGAGGTCTCTGACAACCGGGCCGCGTTCTTCATTTTTTCCAACACTTTGACATGCAGTCCCCGGGACACCGCGGGCACGGTGACACAGCGATGCGGATCCCGTTCAAACCGGCCCTGCGTGTTTCTGGGCTTGATCTCGCCAAAGGTGACAAATGCGTTCGAGTGGTTGATCCGGGTGGTAGTCCGCATGAGCACCGGCTGTTTCAGGGACTCGGACAGTTCAAACGCGTCTTTGATCATATCCTTGGCTTCGGCCACAGACGATGGCTCCATCATGGGCAGATTCCCGAATTTGGCATAATAGCGGTTGTCCTGTTCATTCTGGCTGGAAAACATGGCTGGATCGTCCGCGCTGAGAATCACCATGCCGGCAGTCACTCCCACATATGCCAGGGTCATGAGCGGGTCAGCCGCCACATTGAGCCCGACATGCTTCATCATGCAAAAGGTGCGAAGTCCTGAATTGGCCGCCGCCGCCGCCACTTCCAGCGCCACTTTTTCATTGGTGCTGTATTCGAAGTAGAGATCGGATTCCTGAGACATCTGGAACAGGTTCAAAGAGATTTCAGACGAAGGGGTTCCCGGATAGGTCGTGGCAAAAGCCACCCCTGCTTCCACAGCCCCCCTTGCAATGGCTTCGTTTCCCAGGAGCATGATCTTCTTTCCCGGGCAGTCCTGTAACAATTTGTGCATGGATCCTCCTTGGTTTAAGCGTGAATGTTACGCATACAACTTTTCAGCAATGTCAAGGGAAGCGGCATATCCCTTGAATCCATCGATATCTTCACACGACTGAACAGTGCCTGAAGCAAAAAATCCTTCCACCATGCTTTTTTCCCCGTGCCGGATCAGTCCCATGAACAGCACCGGCACCAGGCTGAGGTTGTTTTTTCCTTTTTCACTGGCAAACGCCAGCGGCTGCGGGGATTGATATACGGCAAACAGCGGATGGGATATCGGCATGAGTTGAACAATTTCCGGCGCATGCGAATGGGTATGTTCGTGGCAATGATTACACATGGGTAACACCTCTAATCGTATCGGTTGATTGATTGCCATTTTCTACAAGCCCCCGGCCATGCCATAAACGGCACGTGCGGCCTGGGTCCTGGCGGCCTTTTTTTGTCTGTCTCAGGACACAGATCGTGGGACAATCATGAATTTATCTGTATCCGAGATTATGCAATTTAGCTTAAATATAGCTGTCACGTGGCTGTCAATACTACAGGTATTTATAATAAAACAGCGATGGTTGGCAAGGGAAACTCTTATTTTTTGGAACTTTTTTCGAAAAACACCGCCGGCACCGGTCACTGCCTGATCCTGATCAAACACCACACTGAAACTCAACATTGAAAATATCTTTTTTGATCATCTGAATCATCCATTTCCCTTTGAACCGTTTTCTCTGTCAAACCCCCGGTACTGAACCGCCTCCGCCACATGGCAGACCTGAATATCCGCTGAAGAATCCAGGTCTGCGATGGTCCGGGCCACCTTAAAGATGGAATGCACGGCCCGGGCCGAGAGCATCAAGGTATCTGACGCATAGGCCAGCAGCCGCTGTCCGTCACTGTCCAGGCGGCAGTAGTGACGGATATCCAGCGTACCCATGCGGGCATTGCAGAAAATGGGAGTGGATTCGAACCGCGAGACCTGAATCTGCCGGGCTTTCATCACCCGGGCACCGACACTGGCGGAATTTTCGGATTTGTCCCGGGAAACCAGGGAGTTAAAAGAAACCCTGGGCACCGTCACCTGGATATCCATCCGATCCATCAAGGGTCCGGAGATCCTGGATCGGTACGCCTGAATCTGGGAGAAGCTGCATGTACAGGTGCTGCCGGGTTCAGACAGATATCCGCACGGACAGGGATTCATGGCAGCCACCAGCATGAACTGGCAGGGAAACTCCGCCTTGATGCCGGCCCTTGCAATGGTGACCCTGCCATCCTCCAGTGGCTGACGCAGGACCTCCAGCACATTTCTTTTGAACTCGGGCAGTTCATCCATGAAAAGCACACCATGATGAGCCAGACTGATCTCACCGGGCATCGGACGGGAGCCGCCGCCGACCATTCCCGCATCTGAAATGGTGTGATGCGGAGACCGGAAAGGTCTCTGACCGGATTCTTTTTTCCAGGTCTCCAGCCCACCGACCACGGAGTATATTCGGGCCACTTCCAGTATCTCTTCAAAGGTCAACCCGGGCAGAATCGTGTTCAGCCGTTTGGCCAGCATGCTTTTTCCCGAACCGGGAGGCCCGGTCATCAGAAGATGATGCCCCCCGGCAGCAGCAATTTCCAATGCCCGTTTGGCATGGGCCTGGCCCTGGACATCAGCCAGGTCCCCGATGGTATTTAACGGAACCGTCCGGGACTCATTCAATGGATCCCGGACAAACGGTGTGATACTCCCATGTCCGGAAAAATATTCCACCACCTGGGACAACAGGGAAACCGGCAGAATATCCAGCCCATCCACCATGGCCGCTTCTCCGGCATTGTCCGCAGGCACCAGCAGCCCTTTGAATCCATGTTCCCGGGCGGTCAGTGCCACCGGCAGAATGCCGCGTACCGGCTTGATCCGGCCGTCCAGGGACAGCTCTCCAGACAGCAGATACGGTGTCATGGCATCGGAAGGAATCAGTCCCGACGCCCCGAGAATAGCCATTGCCACGGGCAGATCCAGACCGGAGCCGGTTTTCTGAACATCGGCCGGCGCCAGATTCACCACCACCCGATCCATCGGAAAACTGTATCCGGAATTGTTCACGGCAGCCCGGACCCGTTCCTTGCTCTCCCTGACCGAAGCTTCTGCCAGACCGACAATCTGGAACACCGGCAGTCCCATGGAGATATCCGCTTCCACATCCACCACAAAGGCATCAATTCCATTAATGGAACAGGAACTTGTCTTGGCAATCACCGGATCCCCTTCAGAACAGTTACACCTGATTTTAATTAATTCTTCCGTGTTTATCAGAATTTATCACTGAACCAAAGAAAAATCTTATTTGTTTTGCTATATATATGAAAATCAAGTATATATTAAAAACTTTCAAAGGATGCTTAACTCAAACAACCCAAACAGATTTATGATGCATACAGCTTACAGGCAGCAGACCCTGGCAAAAAACGTAGCCCTTTCAGGAACAGGGGTCCATTCCGGAAAAACAAACCATATCAAGATCAAGCCCGCCGAAGAAAACCATGGCATCAAATTCCGGCGGGTGGATCTGCCCGGCACCCAGGATATCCCCGCCCTGTTCAAACGGGTGGTGGACACCAGTCTGGCCACCGTTTTAGGCGTCAACGGCGCCATTGTCTCCACCATTGAACATCTGATGGCCAGTTTTGCCGGTCTCGGGATCGACAATGCCCTGGTGGAAATGGATGAATATGAAATGCCCATCATGGACGGCAGTGCCAAAGAGTTCACCCGGGCCATTGCGGCGGCCGGTATCGTGACCCAGCGCCTGCCAAGGCATATCATGATCATCAAAAAACCGGTCCGGATTCAGGATCAGGACAAATTCGTGGAAGTACTGCCTGCCCCCTGCTTTAAAATCACCTGTTCCATCGAATTTGATCATGATCTCATCGGCAGCCAGCGCATCACCTTTGACCGGCTTGAAAATGATTTTGAAAAGGAGATCAGCCATGCCAGAACATTCGGATTCATCCAGGATCTGGAATTACTCAAAAAATTCAGCCTGGGAAAGGGCGGCAGTCTGGACAATGCCATCGTGATCGATAAAGACCGGATCCTGAATTCAGAAGGTCTGAGATATCCGGATGAATTTGTCCGGCACAAGCTGCTGGACAGTCTCGGGGATTTTTTTCTGTTGGGGATGCCCATTCAGGGACATATCACCTCTCACAAATCAGGTCACACATTGAACCACAGGTTCATTCAAACGCTTTTGGATACCAGGGATGCCTGGGAAACCGGACCGGCGGTCGTGGAGCAACACAGCATATGAACCCCGCACGCCGGCACAGTCTAAAACCGATGGGTGTGTTACTGATGGTTGTTTTTCTGCTTCAGCTGATGACACCAATCTTAGTCCCGGCACAGGACATGAGCCAACCCGTTCTGACCGATATCAAGCTGGCCAATACCCGGGATGACCTGCTTATCTATTTCAAAGTGGAGAATGCATTCCCGCCGAAAATAATGCAGAGCATTGAAAACGGGATCCTCACCCCGTTTTCTTTTCATTTGTCCCTGTACAAAACAGGAGGGTCCTGGCTGGACAAAAAAATAACCGAGATCGAAATTCAATCCGCTATTAAATACAATTCCCTGAAACAGGAATATATGGTTTCCCGGCCCTGGAAAGAAGAAAAGCCGGTTGTGACAAAATCCTTTGATGAAGCCAGAGACTGGATGACCCGGATAGACAACCTGGCAGTCACCCCACTGACAGACCTGGTAAAAGGAGAAAAATATCAGATTCGGATCAGAGCAAAACTCAGTCGCGTCACCCTTCCGTTTGCGCTGCATTATGTTTTCTTTTTTCTGTCTTTCTGGGATATCAAGACAGACTGGTATGTCATCAACTTTACCTATTAGCCTTTTCCCATGACACATGCTTCAGAACAGGTCGGACCCAGAAAATCCAGGCGCAAAAAAGAATTTGTCCTCATTTTCATGATTCTGGCCGCTGTGGCGGTTCTTACGCTGGTTGAAACCAGTATTACCTCCCTGGGTTCTGAAATCTCCCTGTCCAGCACAGTGGTGATGTTCATTCTCATCAACATCAACCTGCTGCTGCTGCTGACCCTGTTCCTTCTGGTGTTCCGAAACCTGGCCAAGCTGTATTATGAAAAGAAAAAAAATGTCTTTGGCTCCAAACTCAAAACCCGCCTGGTCACCTCTTTTGTCATTCTCGCCCTGGTTCCCACCACGGTATTGTTTTTCTTCTCCATCCAGTTCATATCCAATTCCATTGCCTTCTGGTTCAATGCCCCGGTGGAACAGACCCTGAAAAGTTCGCTGGACGTCGGGCAGCAGCTGTATGCATATATCGAGGAAAAAGATGCATTTTTTGCCAAAAGAGCTGCCTTTCAGATCGACTCCAGAAAACTGTTGAAAAAAGAAAGTCACAATGATCTGAATCGATATGCGCAGGTCGTTCAGCGGGCGTTCAACCGGCATGCCGTGGAAATTTATACCCCGGATGCCAAACGGGTCAGTCTGTCTCTGGCCAATGAGCTGGAACATTTATATTTCGGCATTCTCACAACGGCTGAACTCAAAAAAATCCCCCCGGACCGCCCCAGTGTCACCATTTATCAGACCTTTGACCAGGGAGAATTTTTACGGACAATCTCCACGATCCCCTTTAACGTTCCTCTGGAAAAGGCTGAAGGATTCATCGTGATCACCACCCTGCTTTCCCAGGACCTTTCAGAGAGTCTTACCGCCATCCTCAGCGGCATGGAAGAATATCATCAACTGAAACTGACCAAAAAGCCGGCCCAGCTGTCCTATTACATCGCGCTGTCCATCGTGGCACTGCTGGTCATTTTCTGTGCCATCTGGTTCGGGTTTCAGCTGGCCAGGTCCATCACGGTCCCTATCATGAAATTTGCCGAGGGCACCCGCCGGATCACGGAAGGGGATCTGAATTACAAGATCCATTTTGAAACGGATGATGAGATCGGCACCCTCATCAAATCGTTCAATTCCATGACCACCCAGCTGGCAACCGGCAGAGAACAGATTGCGCTCTCCAGGGAAATGCTTCGACAGCAGAATGCCGAACTGGAAAAAAGCCGGCAGTATATGGAAATCGTTTTAAAAAATATTTCCGCCGGGGTTGTCTCCATCGACAGTAGCGGCGTCATTACCACCATCAACAAAGCAGCGGAATCCATGCTGGCCATTAAAGGCAGACACATTACAGGGCGCAGCTTCAGGCAGGTGCTTGCCGGAGAATATCTCATTATGGCCGAAAAGCTGTTTGAACAAAGCAGTACCTCGGGCCAGCAGTCCATTCAGATACCCGTTTCCGTATCCATTTCAGGGATTCCAAAACATTTCTCCCTTCATTACAGTATCCTGAAAGACGATACCGGAAAAAATATCGGGGGCGTCCTGGTGTTCGATGACGTGACAGAGCTGGAAAAGGCGCAGCGTATGGCGGCCTGGCGGGAGGTGGCCCGGCGCATTGCCCATGAAGTAAAAAATCCATTGACTCCCATCAAACTGTCTGCCCAGCGACTCAAACGCAGATACAGCAAAGAGATCAATGACGAAGTCTTCGACAGCTGCGCCGACACCATTGTCAAACATGTGGATCTGATCCGGAATCTGGTCAACCAGTTTTCCACCTTTGCCAAATTTCCGGATGTGAAATTCACCCGCACAAGGGTCGAAAATATCATTCTGGAAACCATTGATCTTTACAGGGAAGGCCTGGAAAATGTCTCCATCCTTCCCCGGTTCGATGATCACCTGCCGGCGCTGAAACTGGATCATCAGCACATGAAACAGGCGTTTATCAACCTGATCGATAATGCGGTATCCGCCATGAACAAACAAGGCACCATTGTGATCGATGTCTCCTCCGATCCGATCCTGAAAATCGTTCGAATCGAAATTGCCGACAATGGCAAGGGGATTTCCGACATGGAAAAAACCAAAATGTTTGAACCCTATTTTTCCACCAAAAAATCCGGCATGGGCCTGGGGCTTGCCATTGTCAATTCCATTATTTCAGACCATAATGGCGTCATCCGGGTTCAGGACAACCAGCCGACAGGCGTCAAATTTATTATAGAGCTGCCTTTTGCCTGAATGAAAGTTGTTTTGAAGTCAGGCAAAACCGGCCCGAAAAAAAGAAAGGAGCCTATGTTATGTATCCGGCCGTTCTGATCGTTGATGATGAAATCACCATCATTGAATCCCTTTCAGGAATTCTGTCCGATGATGGATTTGAGGTCATCCACGCCTTTAACGGATATGAGGCTTTGAAAAAAATTGAGACCGAATCCCCGGATATTGTGCTGCTCGATATCTGGATGCCGGGGATGGACGGTATTGAAACCCTGAAGGAAATCAAACAGAAATTTCCCAATATTCCGGTGGTGATGATTACCGGCCACGGTTCCATTGAATCCGCAGTGGACGCCACAAAATCAGGGGCCTATGATTTCCTTGAAAAACCCTTGTCCATCGACAAGGTCATGGTCACCATCAACAATGCCCTGAATTTCAGAAAGCTGGAAGAAGAAAACCTGTATCTGCGGAAAAAAACCATTGAAAAAAATTCCATCACCGGCACCAGCCCCGCGGTTCAAAAGCTCTATCAGGAAGTCATGGCTGCGGCCCCGACCGATGCGGCCATCCTGATTACCGGAGAGAACGGAACCGGCAAGGAAATGGTGGCACGAACCATTCATCAGTTCAGCCGGCGACCGGAAGAACCGTTCATTATCATCAATTGCGCAGCCATTCCTGAAGAAACCCTGGACAGTGAATTGTTCGGACATGAAAAAGGGGCGCTGGGTCATGCCGTCTCCAAAAATATGGGTAAATTCGAACTGGCTGCCGGCGGCACCCTGTTTCTGGACGAAATCGGTGACATGAATATCAATACCCAGGCCAAAATTCTAAGGGCCCTGGAATCAAAAACCTTTCAACGCATCGGCAGCAGCCGGGTCCTTCACATGGATGCCCGGATCGTCGCATCCACCAACAAAGACCTCACAGCGGAAATACAAAACGGCCGTTTCAGGCAGGAGCTTTATTTCCGCCTGAATGTCATCCCCATCCATGTTCCCCCGCTGCGGGAAAGAAAACAGGACATCCCCATGCTGGTCGAGACGTTTCTGAATAAGCTGGCCGGGCAATCCGCGACCCCCCGTAAAACCATGTCAAAAGAGGCCCTGGATCTGCTGGCCCGATATGCCTGGCCGGGAAATGTCCGGGAGTTGAAAAACCTGGTGGAACGTCTGTCCATCATGGTCAAGGAAAATCATATCGATATTTCCCATCTGCCGCATCCCTATCATTCACAATCCACGGGCGATTCAGCCGCCGATCCCGGGGAACTGTTTGCCACAGACAATCTGGAACAGGCCCGATCCGCCTTTGAAAAAGAATATGTCCGCCGAAAAGTGGCCGAGGCAGAAGGGGATATCTCTTTAGCAGCAAAAACACTGGGCACCAGCACCCGTTTCATCAAAAAGAAACTGAACTGATCCATTCAGATTATGAGAATAATCAGCGGCACCTGCCGAGGCAGAAAACTCACCCCTCTCAAAGGCCTGGATATCCGTCCGACCTCAGACCGGATCAGGGAAACGATATTCAATATTCTGGGTCCGCGGGTCAGGCATGCGCAGGTACTGGACCTGTTTGCCGGTACCGGTGCACTGGGTCTGGAGGCCTTGAGCCGGGGGGGCGCACATACCGTGTTTGTGGACCGGTCCGATACCGCCTGTCATATTATCCGGCAGAATATCGATCAATGCCGATTCATGGAACAGGCCACCCTGATCCAGCAGGATCTGTTTTCTCCCTGGACTGATCCGGGCATGGCATCCAGACGGTTTGACCTGATTTTTCTGGATCCTCCCTATGGCCTGAATTATCTTTTAAAGACGATTGAATATCATAATCTTTCCGAGATGTTGTCTGAAAACGGCATCATCGTTGCCGAACAGGATGCCAGAGAAACACTGTCATCAACTTTGACCGGACTTGACATTTTCCGCCAAAAAAAATACTCAAGGACGACTGTTTCATTTTTAACCAGAAAGCAGGATACTTTATGAAAAAAGACCGTCTTTCCAAAAACAGGATCGCGATTTATCCGGGATCTTTCGATCCTCTGACCAATGGTCACATGGATGTAATCCAGCGGGCCTTAGAGATTTTTGATGAAGTGATCGTGGCCATACTCAGGAATCCAGCCAAAAAATATCTGTTTTCCGTTGAAGAACGGCTGGAAATGATCCAACAGAGTTTCAACGGCAATGGTTCATTAAAGGTTGATGCCTTTGACGGACTGCTGGTGGACTATGCCAGAATAAAGCATGCTGTGGCGATCATCCGGGGCATGCGGGCCATCTCTGACTTTGAAAATGAATTCCAGATGGCGCTGATGAACCGGAAACTGCATAAAGATGTGCAGTCCGTCTTTCTAATGACCGGATTCCGCTGGATTTTCACCTCTTCGTCCATCATCAAGGAAGCGGCCCAGTTTGGCGCCGATGTTTCGGATATGGTCCCTGAACCGGTCAATCTTAAACTTCTGGAAAAGTTTCCAAAAATGTCAGCCCATCGCCAACGACTTGCCGAAGAAAAGGATTCCTGACAGTTCATGGATCTCTGGCAGCTCAAAATATTTGTCACCGTGGTAAAAGAACAGAGCTTTTCAAAAGCGTCCGACACGATCCATCTGTCTCAGCCCACTGTGTCCAGCCACATCAAGGAACTGGAAAAGCATTTCCAATGCCGGCTTCTGGACCGGCTGGGAAAAAAGACCGAGCCCACCCGGGCCGGATGGATTTTATTCGAGCATGCTCAAAAACTGCTGACACTCAGAGAAGCCACCGAATCCGCCATGCAGGAGTTCATCGGCTGCACCCGGGGACCACTGATCATCGGGGGGAGCACCATTCCCGCCGGATATATTCTTCCCGGGCTTTTGGGCCCTTTTACAAAAGCGTATCCCAACATATCGGTGCATCTTGTCAGTGGTGATACCCGACAGATTATTGAGGATGTTAAACACGGCCGGGTGGAGATGGGTGTGGTGGGGGCGAAAACGCTGGATCCGGCCGTTGTTCAGGAAACGCTTCTGGCAGACGAAATGAAACTCATTATACCGGGGGATCATCCATGGGCACGCCGGACAGCTGTCGATTTTGATCAACTTGTCAAAGCCCCCTTCATCGCAAGGGAGCCCGGATCCGGCACCTGGCAATCCATCTGCCGGGCCATGACCGACGCGGGGATGAGCATCGATCAATTGAATATCAAAGTAACCATGGGCTCGAGTATCTCAGTGATCCAGGGCATTCTCAACCGAATGGGCATTTCCATTCTTTCCACGACAGCGGTGGCAGATGATATTGCCAAGGGTCGGCTGGCTGCTGTTTCTGTGAACGGCCTGGCATTGAATCGTTCTTTCTATCTGACGTTGGCAAAAAACCGCACCCAGTCTCCGGTCTGCCGTAAATTTATCACCTTTACCAGAAAAAATTTGAAGAAAATATGAATCATTCTGACATTTTTCCAATATTCTCCAGGGAAAAACGCCATTGACAACCCTTTCTTTTTCTGTTTAGCTTTTCGTTTATATGAAGGTATCAAATGACGGGCAGAAAACAATTTTTTAGACACAGGATAACGCCATGATAATAGGATTGGATGTTGGCGGCACTCACACATATGCGGTTCTTCTCAGCAGCAAGGGTGTTGAAAAAAGTGTCAAGGTTTCCACAGATCATGCGGATCTCTTCAACACGGTGCTTTCGGGATTCACCCAGCTGCTTGAATCCGTAGATCCCGGCCTGATCGAACGTGCGGTCATTTCCACCACCTTGACCACCAATGCCATTATCCAGCAGACCATGGAGCCTGTAGGGATGATTGTTTCATCCGGCCCCGGCATTGACCCGGAATTTTTCCGAACCGGCGACCATTATTACGCGGTGTCCGGCTCCATCAACCACCGGGGAAGGGAAAAAGCCCCGGTCAATGAAATACAGATTCAGGATATCGCAAAAAAAATGGTGGATGCCGGGATTGAATACGTGGGCGTGGTCAGTAAATTCTGCGTCAGAAACCCGTCCCATGAAATCCTGATCAAACGGATACTGAACAAGTATTTTAAAAAGGTTTTTTTGGGCCACCATGTGTCAGGCAACCTGAATTTTCCCCGACGGATCGCCACCACCCATTTGAATGCCGCCGTATTTTCCCTGCATAAATCGTTTTTTGAAGCGGTGAAAAAAAGCCTGGTGGAAAAAGGGTTGACCGTCCCTATCCAGATTTTAAAAGCGGACGGCGGCACCATGAGCCTGGAAGCGTCCATGCATTTTCCCGGACAGACCGTCCTGTCCGGTCCGGCCGCCAGCATCATGGGAGCCATTCCCTATGCTCCCGAAGCCCAGGATGCCATCGTGCTGGATATCGGGGGGACCACCACGGACATCGCCTTTCTGGTGGACAAAGCCCCGCTGCTGGAACCGGTGGGGATTCAGCGGGGCCGTTATAAAAGTCTGATCCGGTCTCTGCGGACCGATTCCAAAGGGATCGGCGGAGACAGTACGCTGCGTGTCAAGGACGGCAAACTGACCATCGGGCCGGACCGGCAGGGACCGGCCATGGCTTTTGGAGGACCTTTGCCCACACCCACAGACGCCATGGTGGTGTTGAACGTCATGGATACCGGGGATCGGGAAAAGGCAGCCGCCGGCATTGAAATCATTGCCAAAGAACTGGGGATGACGCTTGAAGACGCTGCCGAAAAGGTGTTTAAAACCTGCTGTACCATCATCCTGAAAAAAACCTTTGAAATGATCGATCAGATCAATTCTCAGCCGGTTTATACTGTACACGATTTTCTGGAAGGATATAAACTGAGCCCCGAGAAAATTCTGGTTCTGGGGGGACCCGCCCCGTTTTTTGCCCAGAAAATCGAAGAACTCTACCAGATAGATACCCTGGCCGTCCCCAACTCAGCGGTGGCCAATGCCGTAGGCGCAGCCCTGGCCCGTACGACCTGTGAAGTTTCCTTGTATGCTGATACGGAACAGGGTGTTGTCACTGCTCATGAGGAAGATTTTGCAGAGCCCATCTCCAAGACCTTCTCAGAAGATGACCTCATGGAAACCGCCTACACCCTGCTCAGGGAAAAAGCCCTCAATTCCGGGGCTGATCCTGAAAATCTTGAAGAAGTGGAAGTGGTGGAATTTCAGAAATTCAACATCATCAGAAATTTTTCCCCCAGAGGCAAGATCTTCCGCACCAAAATGCAACTCAAACCCGGCCTGATCAAAGGCTATGAAACGGTGTTACATTAAAGAGGGAGCCATGTTGAAAGCTTTGCACAAAACCGGGCTGGTTTTTTTTCCCGCCTTTGACTGGGCCATTGATCCCACCCATCCGGAAAGGGAAGAACGGCTCCTTTACACCCAGGACCAGGTCACTGAGGAAGGGGTTTTTGACATTCCGGGCATCATCGAATACAAACCCATGCTGGCTACCGCTGAAGATATCCAGCGGGCTCAGTTCTGCGTACCGGATGAGGCATCGATCACCACGGAGTCCCATCTGATCAGCGCTGGCGGGGCCAAGGTCATTGCCGATGCCGTTTTGAACCGCGAAGTCAAAAACGGATTCGCCCTGGTCCGTCCCCCGGGCCATCATTCCATGCGAGTGTCACACGGCGGCCGGGGGTTCTGCCACATCAACATCGAAGCCATCATGGTGGAATACATTCGAAGCCGATACGGCGTCAAGCGCATTGCCATCGTTGATACCGACTGCCACCATGGGGACGGTACCGACAACATATACTGGCATGACCCGGATGTGCTCTTCATCTCCCTGCACCAGGACGGCCGGACCATGTTTCCCGGTACCGGATTTCCCGGAGAACTGGGCGGTCCCAATGCAAAGGGCAGCAACCTGAACTTTCCCCTGCCGCCGGGCACCTCCACCGAAGGATACCTGTATGCGATCAACCACTGTGTACTGCCGGTACTCAATGACTTCAAACCGGACCTGGTAATCAACTCGGCCGGGCAGGACAACCACTACACCGATCCTTTGACCAACATGAACTTCTGCGCCCAGGGATACGCACAGCTCACCACCCTGCTCAAACCTGATATCGCCGTGCTGGAGGGTGGATATGCCATTGAAGGGGCGCTGCCTTATGTCAACCTGGGTATTATTCTGGCTATGGCCGGCATCGATTATACCGGCGTGGTGGAACCGGACTACAACCCGGAAAAACTCAAACAGTCGGTAAGCATTACCGATAAAATCAAGAAAACCACAGACCAGATCAACAACTACTGGTCCCAGCGGTTTCAGATGCGCGAGACTGCCGGTACTCCCGGAGAAATCCAGATTCGTCATAAAGAAATCTTCTATGATACGGACAATATTTTCGAACGCCAGAAGGAAAGGGTCCGAATCTGCAGAGACTGCGGCGGCTGTTTTGAAATCGATTCCCAGGCCACTCCGGGGTTTCACATCCTGGGGGTCCATATTCCCATCAATGCATGCCCGGCCTGTATAGAAAAGGGATATGAGTTTTTTGACGCTGCACCGAAACAAAAATTTGACCGTGTTTTTCTGATGGATCGGCCCAAAGGCACGTACCACACCAAATAGTCTTCTGTGACCCCATGCCCCGTTTTCATCATGACCGGTGTCTTGAAACCCGGGCGCGTGTGATCCGGCTCATTCGTGAGTTTTTTCATGCGCATCACTATCTGGAAGTGGAAACACCGGTCCGAAGTCCCGCCATTATCCCGGAAGCGCATATTGATCCGTTCATGTCAGGAGACCATTTTCTGATGGCCTCACCTGAACTTTACATGAAACGGCTGCTGACCCGGGGATATTCAAAAATTTTTCAGATCTGCAAATGTTTCAGAAAAGACGAACGGGGTCGCTTTCACCTGCCGGAGATGTCCCTGTTGGAATGGTATGGGGTCGGAGATACCTATCTGGATCTCATGGATCAATGCCAGTCTCTGGTGCGGCATATCGCACAAGGGCTGAACATGCCAGATCGGCTGTGCTACCAGGGAAACACCCTGGATCTGACCCTGCCGTTTTCACGGCTGACCGTTCACCAGGCATTTGAGATTCATGCCGGCACCTCCTGTGACAAGGCCCTGGCAGACCGCCGGTTCGATGATATCATGGGGTTTGTGATCGAACCCCGCCTGGGCCTGAACCGGCCGGTTTTTCTCATGGATTACCCCAGATCCCTGGCCAGTCTGGCGGCCCTGCATCTTGATAACCCGGCCCTGGCCCAAAGGTGCGAATTTTACATGGCCGGCATTGAACTGGCCAATGGGTTTACGGAACTGACGGATGCCGAAACCCAGCGGCAACGGTTTGAGGCGGAAAACAGAACCCGGCTGGGCTCTGGAATGCCGCAGCTGCCGGTCCCGGACATTTTCCTGTCAGAACTGGAGGCCCTCCCCCCGTGTGCCGGTATCGCACTAGGCGTGGACCGACTGGTGATGCTGTTTGCCGATGCCCCGGCCATCGACCCGGTGGTGGCTTTCACCCCGGAATCCTGTTAAACACCTTTTTCTGGGGAATCAGGATGTTCCCGTGTTCCGGGCCTGGACCCGCACGAATCCATACATGATGCCGCAGCCCGCCAGGAACAGCACTGCGGCCCATCCCAGACGGGCATCCAAAGCGGGCAGCACATTGACATTGGTATGAACCGCCACGTTTTCAAGCAGGATCACGATGCTGTTTTCCCGGACATACCGGGTTTCCAGCACTGCCACCTGCTTGAATGGCCACAATGCCCACAACGATCCCAGCATCAGTCCCAGCAGAAACGCCATGGTGGTCTCATAATAGTGTCTGAGCACAAAACTGAGCAGCCTTGCAAACAACAGCCCGCCCGCCAGAATACCCAGGCTGAAACATCCCAGATAAAGCATGGCATCCAGACGAAAAAAAGGCAGCGCCGATATGGCGGACAGCACGTCATAATATGCCCCCATCAGGATCAGGACCAGGGACCCGCTGATGCCGGGCAGCACCATCGCGGAAATGGAAACCGCCCCGCACAGGGCCGCGTACAGATACTCGGCACCGGTCCGGGGCAGGCCGGACAGGGGTGCCCCATTGTCCGTTCCGTCGGTTGAATCTATGGCCCGGCTTTCATAAACCGCCTGGTAAACATCGGATTTGTGCTTCATCCGGTCATAGGGATTGACCTGCACATAGACCATCACGGTCATTGCCGCTCCCAGGCAGGCAAACGCGGCCAGATACCACTGGAAGTGTTTCAGCAGGCGAATGGGAATCAGGATCGACACCAGGATCAGCCCGAAAAAAAACGCATAGGTCAGGGAAAACCAGTGGGTCAGCAAGTACTTCATCACGGTGGAAAGCCCGAGAATGGCGATGACCGCCCCGATGATCAGCTTGAACAGAAAGAAAAGATCGTTTTGCCTGCAGAAGTCCGTGATCGCCCCAATGGTATGTTTCTGCCCGGGATGTCGCACCCACCGGCCTGCCAGGCCTGCTGCCTGCAGAAACAATGGACGGCTGATGCAGTTGATGATGCCGAAAACACGCTCATAGATATTGAAAATCAGCAGAAACGTCCCGCCGGAAACCCCGGGGATGATATTGGCCGCCCCCAGACAGACCCCCATGAGCAGATCTCTGATATTATTCATGGCCCATCCGGTTTTTGTTCCTGAGAAGTCCGGACGGGGCTCCATGGTATGGGCAGGTTCGGATTCTATTCATTCCACCCGTGCTGGCCGATGAGCTTGACAAACCGGCATCCGCCCAGATTTTCCTGCCTGAGGCCGGTATCGGTTCGGGTGAGCTTGATCAGGTCCTGGGTGAACCGCCCCCCCACCGGCATGACCAGACGTCCGCCCGGGGCCAGCTGTTCAACCAGCGGCGGCGGGATCTGGTTGCCGCCGGCCGTGACCATGATGGCGTCAAACGGACTCTCCTCTTTCCATCCCTGGGTGCCGTCGGAATACCTTGTCACGATGTTGTGAATCTTGAGCCGGTCGAACAGCTGGCGGGTCTGCCGGTACAGAACGGGATTCCGCTCGATGGTATACACCTTGTAGGCAATCCGGGCCAGGACAGCGGCCTGGTATCCGGAGCCGGTGCCGATCTCCAGAACCCGTTCCGATCCTTTCAATTCCAGGCTCTGGGTCATCTCGGCAATGATGTAGGGCTGGGAGATGGTCTGGCCCTCACCGATGGGCAGGGGAAAATCTCCATACGCGCTGTCCACCAGGGCTTCACTTACGAACAGGTGCCGGGGGACCCCGGTCATGGCATCGATCACCAGGGAATCTGTCACGCCTCTGGCAATGATCTGGCGCTCCACCATGTCTTTGCGCCAACGGGCGAATTTTTTGGGCTCGTCATTCATGCACCCCTTCTTACCAGCAAGTCCGGGCTGCGTCAAGCAGATACAGCAGGATGAAGCGATTTGCAAAGGGACTCGTGGCACGGGCATCGGTCTCCGTCCCGCACCGTTTTGTTATATCTTGTAGATGACCCGTTTGTCCGTGATGATGATATCCACCGTGTGTTTTCTGGAATCCATCTGAATCTGGTCAACGACCTGTTCCTCAAACGCCAGAGATACTTTTCTGCAGGTTTCAGGAAGTTTGGTGATCAGCCGGGTATAGTAGTTGTTGCCGAATCCGATGCGGCCGCCTTTATCATCAAA
Organism: Desulfotignum sp.; assembly: GCA_032250905.1. Lineage (GTDB taxonomy): Bacteria > Desulfobacterota > Desulfobacteria > Desulfobacterales > Desulfobacteraceae > Desulfotignum. Next base: position 31,295 of record JAVVEQ010000033.1, read on the forward strand.
TGCCAGTCCCGGAATAAAAGCGATGTCAATGTCTTCAAGGGAAACTTTTTTGCATTTACCGGTATCAGGTTCACGAATATCATTTTTGTTCAATACCAGGTCTTTGTCGTAATCTGATATTTTACAGACATTGAACATGTTTTTCGTGTCTGTAAAAACCGGAAGAACAATTGTTTTTTCAAATTCAAGGGCTTTCCGTATGATCGGCTCCATGTCGATCTGATCGTTGGCGGATGTATACATGAACGATATCTGGGCTTCCATGAAATTGGCAAACTCAAACACCTTTTTCTGGATCTGGTGATATTTGGCTTCAATCTCCAGCTGGGTGAATTCATCCAGTTTTTCAGCTACCTGAGCCAATATGCTGCTGGTTGTGTTTTTTACCTCTTCCATCATTTTTTTCCTTATAATTCAAAAAAAATTTTTTCAAAATATTATACACAAGTAACCACTTGTCAACATACAATAATCCATTGACTGTTCTAAAGTCACATGTTATTTGATTCTTTGGAAAACAAAGTCTTGAAAGGAAAAAAATGCTGGATTTAAAATACATTATCAACAATATAGACACCGTTCAGAAAGGGATGGAGAAACGGAACGCAGCCATTGACTTTTCACCCCTTTTTGAAAATGAAGCAAAAAGAAAAAAATTGCTGCTGGAAATCGAGCAGCTTCGCCATCAGCGGAATGTGGTGTCCGATGACATCGCAAAAATGAAAAGGTCCGGCCAGGATGCCCAGACCTGCATCCAGGAAATGCGGACGGTTTCGGAAACCATAAAAACACTGGATCAGTCCCTGACCGAAGTCGAGACGGCCATCCATTCTTTTTTGATCAACCTGCCCAACCTCCCCCATGACGATGTCCCTCAAGGCAGGGATGACACTGAAAACCGTCTGGAAAAAACCTGTGGTACGCCCCGGATATTCGACTTTCCGGTTCAGGACCATGCCGATATTGGAGAAGGCCTGGGCGTTCTGGATCTTGGCCGTGCCACCAAGCTGGCCGGATCACGCTTTCCCCTTTACCTGGGCGCCGGTGCCCGGCTGGAGAGGGCTTTGATCAATTTCATGCTGGACATCCATACCCTGGAACATGGGTACAGGGAAACCCTTCCACCCTTTATTGTCAACCGCGCGACCATGACCGGCACCGGGCAGCTGCCCAAGTTCGAGGAAGACCTGTTCAAACTTGAGGGGCTGGACTATTTTCTGATTCCCACATCAGAGGTGCCCATGACCAATATCTATGCCGGCGAAATTCTGGCAGAAGGGGACCTGCCCTGTAAATTCACTGCATACACCCCTTGTTTCCGGTCCGAAGCCGGTTCCTATGGCCGGGACACCAAGGGACTGATCCGGCAGCACCAGTTCAACAAGGTAGAAATGGTGAAAATCACCACCCCGGAATCTTCCTTTGATGAGCTTGAATCCATGCTGGCAAATGCCGAGACCATCCTCCAGCGCCTGGAGCTGCCCTATCAGGTTATGACGCTCTGCACCGGGGACCTAGGCTTTTCCGCCACCAAAACCTATGACATTGAAGTGTGGATGCCGGGACAGGACAAATACCGGGAAATTTCCTCTTGCAGCAACTGTCTGGATTTTCAGGCACGCCGGGCCAACATCCGCTTCAAGCGGGAAAATGCAAAAAAACCGGAATTCTGCCATACCCTGAACGGGTCCGGCCTGGCAGTGGGCAGAACTTTTGCCGCTATCCTTGAAAACTATCAGCAGCCCGATGGAACGGTAAAAATTCCTGACGCACTGATTCCGTATATGGGAGGTCAAAAAACAATCAAACATGAAAACAGACCTGTTTCCTGAACATATCCGGCCCCATCTCATTCCACAACCCAAAGGTGAACTGTTTTACCGGTGCCTTGGCTGCGGGGCGGAGCATTCCGTGGAAAAACTGCTGTATGTGTGCCCGGAATGCAACGCGGTACTGATGATCCACAACCGTTTTCAAGAGGATCTTCACAAACTTTCCGGCACCTTGTGGCAGCAGATCTTTGATTTTCGGAAGATGCTGAAGATCCCGGCGTTAAAAGGGATCTACCGGTATCACGAATTTATCGGCCCCAGCCTCCCCCTGGAATCGATTCTCTATCTGGGGGAGGGTCATACCCCGATGGTGGAGGCATCCGAATTTCTCCAGGAAAAAGTCGGGCTCAGGTTTTATTACAAAAACGACGGCCAGAATCCCAGTGCTTCATTCAAGGACCGGGGCATGGCCTCAGCCCTGTCCAGTATCAAGTTTCTCATCGATCAGGGGCTGGTTTCCGATGTCATCGCTGTGTGCGCATCAACCGGAGACACCTCGGCTGCGGCAGCCCTGTACGCTTCCTACCTGGGCCCCATGATCAAGTCTGCCGTACTGCTGCCCCACAAAAAAGTCACAGCCCAACAGCTGTCACAACCCCTGGGCAGCGGCGCCAGAGTATTTGAAATTCCCGGGGTGTTCGATGACTGTATGAAGGTGGTGGAAAATCTGTCCACCCAATATCCGGTGGCCCTGCTCAACTCCAAAAATGCATGGCGGATTCTGGGTCAGGAATCCTATTCCTATGAAATCGCCCAGGATTTTGACTGGGACATGTCCCGGAAGACAATAGTGGTCCCCATTGGTAATGCCGGCAATATTTCTGCAGTCATGAACGGCTTTCTGAAATTTTTCAGGGCCGGGATCATTGACCGGCTGCCCAAAATCATCGGGGTCCAGTCGGAACATGCAGACCCGGTCTATCGGTATTATCTGGAACCGGACAAGACCCGGCGAATGTTCAACCCGGTGGATACCCGGCCCAGCGTTGCCCAGGCCGCCATGATCGGTAATCCGGTATCCATGCCCCGGGTGGTAGCCATTGCAGAGGAATACAACCAGGCCTCCGGTCAGGACAATGTGTTTGTGGTCCAGGTGACTGAACAGGCCATCATGGACTGGCAGCTCACTGCGAACCAGAACGGCCACATTGCCTGCACCCAGGGTGGAGAATGTCTGGCCGGCCTGGTCAAAGCCAAGGCCATGGGTTTGATTGCCCTGAATGAAACCGCTGTGCTGGATGCCACGGCCCACGCTATCAAGTTTTCCGAGTTCCAGGATCTGTACTTCAAAAACAAGATTCCCGAATCCTATCACATCGTGCCGGACCCGGAACGGATGAATCTGCCGGAACTGATCTCACCGGATAATCCCGACCTGGTCCCTTCCCAGGAAAAACGCCTCGGAAAATCGGATTTTGCACAGTTTGTCCAGGAGATTTCCATAAAAATTGCACATAAAATGGACCTGGCCCCGATTGATCCATGAACATGAAAATTTCAGGAACCCTTTATCTGGCATGCGTGGCCTGCATATTCCTGGCAATGGCAGAAATGGCGCACAGTGAGGGTGGCCAAAACATAAAAACGTCCTACAAACAATATACCATCTTCACTTTGCAGAACCAGGATGTCCTGTGTGAGCCTTATGTGACCCAGAAAAATGACTGGCTCTACAAAATTTTCAAAAAAAAAGGGGAAATCTCTGAAAAGGATTTTCCCTTTTTCATATCCATTTTCAAACAGATCAACCCCCGTATTCAAAACATTGACGCCATCGCCACAGGGACACGGATTCTCATTCCGTTAAAAATTACTGACAAACTCGATTATTCTGTGGACAAGAACGGCAAGGTGAAAATCCCGGTGGTGGAATTTCATCACGCGGTGGAACCTTCCAGTCCCCGATTTTCTGTAGCCGTTCCTTCGGATCAGTTACAGCAATTGAAGGACTATGCCGCCACTATCAAGGGCAGACTGACCCATCAGGGAAAATTGTATTTTCCCGGCCGAAACGGGCGGAAAGAGGTTCAACTGGATCTGTCCAGAACCCCATTGATTGAAACGGATGAACCCGGAAAGCCCATTCTGATTCTCCCGGGGCATTCATCAGATCATCCCCTTAACGACAAAGAGACAAGACAGAGCATCTCAACCTACTGGGGAAAGGTGACATTCCAATCCATTGAATCCATACTTCCCTACACAGACCGCTTTAAACCGGAACCGTCCGTCATGAAAACGCATTTGTCCAGAAAACAGATGTTTCATATTTTGACTCAAGCCGGATTTCAATATATGCCTGAAGAAACTGTCGGGTTTCATGTGAACGGTATTCCGGTTTCCGCCCGTCTGGACCGGGTAAAAATATCGAACCACCCGGACCTTTTACTTAATTTCGAAACGGTTTTCGGCCAGGGTATCGAAGCCATCCGCCAGGAAAATGTTGACATATTGTCTTTTTCCTCGAAACAGGACTGGCAGGAACAGGTTCAGTCACTGTTATCCGCATTGGGCTTTACTGTCTGGCAAAACCCCTCATTCTCATATCAGGGAACTGTGGAAACGCTTCCCGGAATCTTTGGTGAACACGCATCGAACCGATTGTTCATCTCTACGGTACCGGTCACACCGATTGCCCGATCGTTTCTGGAAGCCCGGCGGATCAGGCAGGTGTTGCTTCAACCCTGACCCCTCTATATATAAGGTGATATCATGAAACTGTCCGTATTCTGCATCCTTTTTTTCGGTTTCTTATTCTGTGCCTGTAACGGTATCTCCGGCAAAGAGGATTCAAAGCTGGCAGAAGCCATCCAAATACAGGGAGAAGCGTTTCTGATGCAGGGAGATTATACTGCCGCCCTGTCCAGACTCATGGAAGCCCGAAAAATGCGGCCTGACGATCCATATCTGCTGAACAGTCTGGGACTGGCTTATATGGGAAAAAACCGGGATGATCTTGCGATCCCTGTATTCAAAACCGCACTGACACTGAAACCGGACTACACGGAGGCGCTGAACAATTTAGGTGCCGCCCATCTGCGCCGGAAAGAATGGGATCAGGCCATCCCTGTGTTCAAAGAGGCCTTGAAAGACCTGTTGTACCCCACCCCCCAGTTTCCGCTTTCGAATTTGGGATGGGCCTACCTGGAAACCCAGAATTACGCACTGGCTGAATCCTATTTTTCACAGGCCCTGGATATATCACCCGGATTCGTGGCCGCTTCCCATGGACTGTCCCGGGTGTTTCTTGAAACATGGCGGGAAAAAGAAGCCATTGACTTTCTCAAAACCTGTCTGCAGGAACATCCGGAAGCTGCGCGCCTGCATGCGGATCTGGCCCGGGCCTACGAAGCAACAGGATGGATGGATGAAGCCAGACAATCCTGGCAGAATGTCCTGCAGTATGCAAAAGGAAATGCTGAATTGAAAAAAGAAGCCAGGGCCCGGTTATCAGCCATAGACTAATCGGAACTGCGGGGCTGGTTTCGTTTCTGTTCCAGCTGAACAATTGCTGGTGTGAGAAAAATCAGCAGTTCATTTCTCGTATCTTCCTTGGTTTCGGTTCCCAGAAGCATGTTTCCTAAAAAAGGAATGCCGGTTAAAAACGGCAGTCCGTTTTTTTCTTTATTGACAGTGGTCTTGACAATACCGCCGATAACCACGGTATCGTTATTATTTACCAGCAGTTCTGTTTCCGTCTCATTGGTCGTAAGGTTGGGAACCCCGGTGGGGGTAAAACCGGCAATATCGTTTTTGGTCAGAAAGACCCGCATGGATATCCGTTCATCCGGAGTTACATGAGGCGTCACCTCCAGAAGCAGGTCGATATCTTTGAACTTAACGGCGGAGCCACCGGCATCATCCCTTTCCAGATAGGCATATTCCATCCCCTGCTTAATTTTGGCTTTTTTATTGTCCAGCGTCAAAATACGCGGAGAAGAAACAATTCGGACATCCCCCTGGACTTCTGATGCCGCCAGTTTCGCATTCAATGCCAGCCGTGAAGAACCGAACAGTCGAAAAAATGAAAAATCTCCACTACTTACACCGTCATTAAAGGGGTTGTTTACCGAGACATTCAAGTCATTAACAAATCCCGAAGAGATGGCAGGATCATTGGTCAGGTTCCAATTTACGCCGATATTCCTGGAAAACTCTTTGGTTACCTCTACAATTTTGGCTTCAATCATGATCTGAGGCGTCACCGTGTCCAAACGGTAAATCATTTCCTGAATCTGATCCACTTTTTCCTGTGTATCCGTTACAATAACCATATTGCTGCGCTGATCCACAGAAATAGATCCTCGTTCCGGAGTCAACAGGGAAACGATATGAGGATGGATATCAGTCTGGGCATCTGAATAATTGATGGGAATGTATTCGGTGACAAGGGGTTCCAGACTTTTTTTCTGCTCCAGGGCTTTTTTCCGAGCGGCAATGGCTTCCTGCGCATCTTTTTCTTCCTGCCGCAAGGTCTTTACCGTGGCCACCCGTACCACATCTCCTTCCATTTTCTTGCCCAGCCCATTCATTTTCAAAACCAGATCCAACAACTGGTCCCAGGGAACCGGTTTTTCCAGACTCATGGTGACCTTACCCTGAACATCCTTGTCCACAGCAAAATTCAATCCACTGACACTTCTTAGAATCCGGAACACATTTTTGATGTCCGTATCATAAAAATCCAGTTTGATCTTTTCTCCGGAATATTTCGGCTGATTCGTTTGAGCCGTTTTTATCCATTCCAACCCGGACGGTAAGGGGTGTGCCATGGCCGGCTGGGTTAACACCTCCGCTGCCGGCTGTTCTGAACCTACCGGATCAAACCGCAGAAAAATTCGATTTTCATTCTGGAACACCCGATAGGGCACTTTTTTCCGGATCAGTATTTCAATTCTCGCATCCATGTCCTCTTCGGAACCTGAATGCGGCAGAATCCTGTCAACAGCGGTCCCAGCGTATCGGGTCAGCAACGGTTTCTGAAAATGCCCGGGTATCCGGGCATTGTAGAGAAACAGGTTCAGTTGACTGTCTGTCTGCCAGGCAGTATCAAACGGCACCGGGGCCGTGGTGGTCACCTGTATCTCCGCAAATCCGGACTCATCCGGAGTGAATTCAATCCCGGTTACCTGTTCGAAAGACGCCCCGACTGACGGTGCATGGACGATGGGTCGTATTATCTTCTGCTGTGATAATTCCACTTCAGATCCTGATACAGACGCCCCCGTCTTTTCTGGTGAAGGTCGATAAAATACCAGTTGCAACCCCCGTGCCTCTTCCAACACGTCAAAGGGCAGGTCCTGATTCATCAACACGTCTATTCTGGCGGTTGTTTCTGTCTGATCCGTGTATTCGACACGAATGGATTGTATTGGATCAGCAGACACACCAGATGGCACAAAATCCGGAGTCACTCCGGTATCTGACAGATAAACGGCGACCCCTAACGGGAAATCCTGTTTGATGGCGGTATAGATCGGCTTTTGATCGGTTTTGATGTGTACAAGAATCTGATCATCCAAAATGGACACATTCACTGCGCGGAGATGATTGATCCGACCCGGGGGGGCATCCTGGACCATGATCCCGCTGGATACCGGTGCTTCAGATCTCAATGGCGTGCATCCAGCCCCGAACGTCAAAACGAGCACCAGCATCAGCATCCGGTCAAGTATCCGCTCAATCGTGGTGGTACGCTGAAAAAAAGCCATGTTATTCTCCACTGTCTGCTTTGTGTAGTTTCACTTCCTGAAAGCGCTCGGTCATGATCCCCTTGAAATCCATCACCATTTCTCTCACAATGATGCGGTCGGGTTGGATATCCACCACCTGTCCCCCGTTTTTTCCCATATAGGTCCCGATTCTGACTTCATAGCCTTTTCCGGTGGCTTCTTCCACCATGGCAATTTTCAGATTTTCACCCATCACCACTGCCACAAGTTTGATCTGGCTTAAAGACATCTTTTCAAGAGGCGTAAGGATGCGCCTGGGCCTGTCCGGTTCCCCGGCTCCAGAAGGTGTGGCTGGTTTCTCTTGAATCAATGGCATAAAGGGATCCAGGCTGCTTTTGGCCTCATAAGACGGACCGGCAGCATCAAAACCATCATTGCCGATTTCCATATCATCTGCAGAAATCGGATCCCGAACCGCTTCAACCAACTGTTTTTCAGCCATCTGCTCTTTTGATTCGGTTTCATTGGCCGGCTGCGGTTTCTTTTGAGCACTCGAAGCCCGGGGCATATCATGGAACACAGGAAATCTCCAGAAGGTTTTCGTTGCTGTGGTTTTTTCACAGACGACAATGGCAACCGCCAGCATCACTGCCAGAATCAACAGCCATTTATGGGTCAGGTATGTCATCTTTCCAGAAAATCAGCTTTTTTTCTTTTTTTTGTTTTGTTTTGCATTTTGATCGATCTCCACAAACATATAAGTCACTGCGCTGCAGTCCATATCGATTACCCCTGAAGAGGATTTGTTCCGTCTTAAAGAGATATTCCTGATGTTCACAATCCGGTTCAGCCGTGACACCTGAAAAAAGAAATCCGCTATCTGGTGGAAATTCCCTTCCACTTTCATGGACAATGGTATTTCCCTGTAGAAATCCCGGTTGACTTCCGGGTCCGGTTGAAACAGCACAAAATTGAGACCAGCACTGCTGCCGGCCCGGGAAACACTTTTCAACAAAGAGGGTATTTCTTTTTTATCCGGCAGTGCCCGTGTCGCCAGATAAAATGCTTCTTCCAGTTGGGTCATTTTTCTTTCCCATTCTTTCAGGAATCTGGCCTGCCGTTTGACGATAGTCAATTTGTTGCGCCGGGCTTCAAGGGTTTGGGAGACTTCCAGCGACTTTGCCTGACTGGGCATAAAGAAAAAATAACAATAGGCGCCAAAAACCACCACCAGCGTAACCAGGCAGATGAACAGCCGGTGCCGAAGGCTCAGATTGCCCAAACGATCGAAAAAGGCGGCTGTTTTTTGTCTGATCGGTGATTCAGGTGTCACATTTTTTGTCTCTTCCGCCATTATTTGCCCTTTTCCTTTTGGATGTCAGGCACCAGAGGCCGCTTTTGACATCTCAATTCAAATGCCTTTAAATTGAGATTTCCATCAAACCGCCTGCTGACGGTCTGCCTCAAATCGATTTCTTGAAACAGGTCCGAAGATTCCAGCTGTTTCATAAAATCAGCAATGGTTGGATTGTCAAATGCAATACCTGTCAACGTGACAGACCCTTCATCCGCATGGATACTTTCAAGCCACATTTTCCCGGAAACGAGACGGGACTGCAGATCTTCGAGCAGCCGCAGTTGTTCGTCCCGTCGAGATTGGAGGGATCCAACAATTTTCAACTTTTCTTCAAGGGTTTTGAACTGTTTCTGAATTTTCTCAACCCGGGCGGCTTTTTCCTTATACACTGAAATTTCACTGTCTATCCGTTCTATCTCACGTTGTTTTTCTGCAATACGCCGTTCGACTCCCAGGGTATACCAGGTCAAGCCCACTATCACCAGAATCATGGACAGCAGAAATATCGACACCTGCCGGCGGATACTTTTCCGCTTTCTGGCCAGCCGAAATGGCAACAGGTTGATACGTATCATTTATCATCCACCCGACGCAGCGCAAGTCCCAGCGCTATCGGGGCCAGAGGACCCACCTGCGATAAATATGCCGGGGGAAATGTCTTTTTATCCAGATTCAGTCCGGCAAACGGTTCGATAACAAACACTCTGGCACCCATTTTGGTTTCCAGACGATCCACAAACGGCTGTATATAAGAACCACCCCCGCTGACCACGATCCGGTTTATCCGGGCATCCTGGGTATTGGACAGAAACGTGTGGACCGCATCAACGATTTCTGAGCACCAGATCTCAGCGGCCTGCTGAAGAACGGCAGCCAGTATTTCCGTATCCGGCGTATCTGATACCGGGTCCAGCAGAATTTTTTCAGCCGCAGGAAAATCGGTTTCAGTCCGTTCGGCAAGTTCCTGAATGATCTGAAAAGTTCCCGATCCATTGTCCTGCATTATCAAGGAAATGTTGTTTTTAACAATATTCAGAGATGTTTTTGAAGCCCCCACATCCAGCAGCAATGTCAACTCTTCCGGATCCAGGCCGGGCAGGGTTTCATAAATATTCTGCAGGGCAAAGGTGTCGACATCGATAATGCTGGCTTTGAGGCCTGCCATGGCCGTCAAAGCCATATATTCCGCCACCAGATCTTTTTTCACCGCCACCAGCAGTATATTCATCTGTTCGGATGAAAATTCACTCTCTCCAAGAATCTGGTAATCAATATTCACATCATCCATATCATAAGGAATATATTGTTCCGCCTCGGCCGAAATCGCCTGCTGAAGGTCTCTTTCCGGCACTTTGGCTGTGTTGATGGTTTTGATCACCACTGAATGCCCTCCGGTGGAGATGGCAACTTTTTTTTCCCTTATTTTCAAGGATTTGAACAAAGAACGAATGGTATTGGCCACTTCCGGCATATCCATGATCCGGCCGTCCACAATAGCACCGTGTGCAACCGGGATCATACCGAATTTTTTTAGCGAATTTCCTTTTGGGGTCTTCTGGATTTCAGCCACTTTGATGAAGGACGCCCCGATGTCCAGACCCACAAGATGATCTTTTCTGCTAAACGCCATGCCCGGTTATCCATGTTCCTATCATATAAATCTCCTGTCAGGTTCAGTATTCCTCTTTGTTTTGTATTGATAACTGACGGTAGTTTGACTATAATCTGATATGATAAACTTTGATTGTCAAGTATTATCACATCTTTCACGAACTTGACATAAACAAAACCCATGGTTTTTTGAATTTGAAAAACAAGGTAACCCTAATGACCAACAGACTGCCGGGCCTGCTGTGAAAAAACGTCCTTCACCGCCACCCGATCTTCAAAAAGAAAGACCCTTTGTTCTGGTCAAGGCATTTACTATCTCCAGCCTGATTGTCATGCTTGCGGCGACGGTCTTTATTGCCGCACTGAATGCCCACTGGGTCAGGAATCTGCTCCTGGAAAAAAGCAAAGAATACAACTCACTGCTGGTGGAAAACCTGAATCACCAGATTTTTCTGAGGTTTGTGGCCCCGGTTGCATTCAAGTATGGAGAAATCAAACTTCGGGAGGCCGAACAAAGCCACCTTATGGATGCGGTCATCACCTCTACACTTCACAGTTTTCACGTAGAAATGGTGAATATATACGGAACCGACAACATCATCGGCTACAGCTTTGACAAAAAACAGATCGGTAGAAAAAATGCCGGAGGGGTGATGTATGACAAGGCCATGCAGAAAAAGACCACATCCAAATTGATCCAGAAAGGCAGTTTTCTTGAATTGCTCTTCTGGTTTCCCGAAGAAACCAAAATTGTCACCTTTGCTCCTCTGGTCCAGGAAATGCGGCTTTCCCGAAACGCGGATAAAGAAGTGATCGGCGTGATTGAAATCGTTCGGGACATTTCCCATGACTATCAGGAGATTTTCAGGCTGCAGGGCATGATTGTAGCTTCGTGTGCCGGTGTCATGGGTCTTTTATTCATCGTTTTGCGGTTTGTGGTCAAACATGGGGAAAAAATCATTGAAAGACGGGCTGAAGAAAGGCTTCGCCTTGAAGAAAAACTCCGCAAGGCCGAGCATCTGTCTGCCATCGGGGAAATGACTGCCGGTGTCTCCCATGAAATCAGAAATCCCCTGGGGATTATTAAAAGCTCGGCCCAGCTGATGAAAAAGAAAATGGACAAACTGGAAGTCCACTCCACGATTCCGGATATCATCATTGAGGAATCTCAGCGACTCAACACGATTATCACCGATTTTCTGGATTTTGCCAGACCCAGGCAAGCGGATTTCCGCCCCTGTGATATCAATGACATTATAAATAAAAACCTGTCTTTTCTGGAACCCCAGATCCAGGATCAGGAAATCATCATTCATAAAGTTTTTGACGACCATTTGCCCAGTATATCTGCTGATCCAGACATGCTTTATCAGGCATTTTTGAATATTCTGCTCAACTGCTTTCAGGCCGTGGGAAAGAACGGTTCCGTCACTATCGTGACCGTTTATGATGACCAGAGCGTCACTGTTTCATTTGCGGACAACGGTCCCGGTATCGATGAGGACACTCTGGAAAAAATCTGGACCCCGTTTTTCACCACCAAAGATACCGGCACCGGTCTGGGACTGGGTATTGTGAAAAACATCATCGAGGCTCACAATGGCACCATCCGAATATCCAACGGCAAACCAACCGGTGCCGTAGTTGACTTTGTTCTGCCGATTTAGGAGAATGGCCTAATGAAAACCATATTGATTGTTGACGATGAAAAGCATTACCGTCTCATTTTAAGTGAGGTCCTTCAGGAAGAAGGCTATCATTCTTTCACGGCTGCCAG
>JAVVEQ010000034.1:0-43411 GCA_032250905.1 Desulfotignum sp.
CCCAGTACAAGATCCAGTCCGGGCTCTACAAGGGCAAATATGATGAAGGTCCGGAATACACATCTTTAGGCGCGTTCGGTGCGGAACCGGACTGCAAGAGCATTGAAACCGTGCTCACCGGCAACCATCTCGTGAACCAGTATGGGGTGGACAACCTGGAGATCGGCAGCATGATCGCCTGGGCTATGGAGCTTTATGAACTGGGCATTTTGACCACCAAGGAAACCGAAGGCCTGGATCTGCGGTTCGGCAATGACGAAGCCCTGCTCCAGATGGTGCACAACATCTGCACCCGCACCGGATGGCTGGGCAATGTCCTGGCGGATGGCGGAATCCCGGCGGCTGAAAAAATCGGGAAAAATTCGTTTGACTACCTGATCCAGGTCAAGGGCATGAACAACCTGCATTCGGATGAACGGGCCACCCCGGGCCTGGCCCTGAATATCGCCACAGCATCCCGGGGATCAGACCATTTACGGTCCCGGCCGGCCATCGACCTGTATCATCTGCCTGAACCCGTTCTCAGAAAAATCTACAGTTCTCCGGTGCCCTATGACGGGCCTTTGTCTTCCGAACACACCGAATATATCGGCAAACCCTGGCAGGTGTTCTGGCAGGAAAATGTGTACATGGCTGTGGACTGCCTGGGCATCTGCAAATACCACACCGTGTTTTTAGGGGCCACGCTTCCCAATTTTGAGGACTGGCCCGAGGTGATTTACTACAACACCGGTCTGGAATTCACCCCCAAAGAGATCTGGGATGCAGCGGAACGGTGCAACAACCTGGAGCGGCTGTTTAACCTCAGAGAAGGCCTGACCCGCAATGATCTCAAAAAAGGCGATACACTGAACCACCGGTATTTTGACGAACCCTGCCGCAGAGGCGCACCGGACGTGATCGGAAAACGGATCGACCGGGACAAGTTCAATGTCATGATCGATGAATTCTACGGACATCACGGATGGGACAGGGAAGGCGTACCCACCTCTGAAACCTTGAAGCGACTGGGTCTGGAAAACGAACCCACCCGGTTGCTGTAGATCATAACCAAGGAGAAAATCATGGATAAATTTTTGACAGTCGATGCAGATAAATGCACAGGGTGCCGCCTGTGTGAACAGGTGTGCTCAGTGATGCACGAAGGGGTGTCCAATCCCGCAAAAAGCCGTATACAGGTGGTGAAATGGGAACAGGAAGGGGTGTATATCCCGGTGATCTGCAAACAGTGCGAAGATGCGCCCTGCATGAATGTGTGTCCGGTGCGGGCCATTTCCAGGGACCCGGATTTCGATTTTGTGAAAGTGGATCATGAGGTGTGCATCGGGTGCCGTTCCTGTGTGGGGATCTGCCCCTTCGGTGCCATGGGGTACAATGCCACCAATCACCAGGTATTCAAGTGCGATCTGTGCGGCGGCGACCCCCAGTGTGTGAGATTCTGCGAAGTGAATGCCCTTGAGTTTGTGTCTGCGGATCGGGTCACATCCCAGAAAAAGCGCAAAGGCGCGGCCCGGCAGTCAGCGGCTGAAAGGCAGGCAGTGGCGCTGGGATAATTTCCTGTATTTGAAAATCATCTTATTGACTCAACCATCGACAGGGCCTGGTGTGTAGAACCGGGCCCTGTTTTTTGCGGCAGGGATGCGCCCCCGGTGTTGATTACAACATTGTGTATTTGAGATTTTCACAAAGATTTGCAAAGTTTTCTGTCCGCTGATATGTGAACAGGCAGTTTATTTTCTATCAAACGCTTGCTTTTTATCTTGACTTAAATTGTCTTTTTTTGATAAAAGCACAATATGTTGTGCTTTTATCAAAAAAGAAACAATATTAGGGAATTAAGAAATTATTGATACTTTGTTTAAGAAAAAGCACGTTCCTATCCCTATCACTATCCCTTCGCGGCATTGGTTGTGTTGCAACCCGCAAAGGGTTCATCTATTATACCGAGGAGGATTTTTATGAAACGTTTTCTCGTCATTCTGTTGGTATTGACAAGCCTGCCTTTGCTTGCCGGATCTTCCCAGGCTGAATTCCCGGAAAAAGCCATCACCTATTCCATCCCATTCGGTCCCGGAGGACAGTCCGACCTCGAGGCCCGGCGTCAGCAGCCATTGCTGGAAAAATATCTGGGAGTTGACGTCATTGTTCAGTACAAGCCGGGCGGTGGCGGTTCGGTCGGCTGGGCCGAGTTGATCAAGAAAAAGCCGACCGGCTATTTTATTTCCGGCATCAACATCCCGCACATTATCCTTCAACCCCTGGCCCGTGGCAACGCCGGATATGAGACCGAGCAATTGCAGCCTATCGCCTTTTTTCAGGCCACCCCTATCGGCCTGGCGGTCCTCAAGGATTCTGAATTCAAATCCCTGAGCGAACTGACGGAATATGCCAAGCAAAATCCCGGGGCCGTGACCTGCGGCGGATCGGGCACGTGGTCCGGCCATCACATCGCCCATTTGCAGTTCAGCAAAGCGGCCGGAATCACCATGACCTACATTCCGGAATCTGGCGCCGCCAAATCCATCGCCAGTTTCCTGGGAGGCCATGTCCAGGCGGTGTGGGCCAATAGCAACGATCTGGTTCAGCATGAAGATAAAGTCCGCGTTTTGGCTTTCGGTTCTGAAAAGCCTTTTGCCAATATGCCGGACGCACCTACATTCAAGAGCCTCGGCTTTGACATTCTGGCAAGCATCGACCGCGGCGCCGGTGCGCCTCCTGGAACACCCGCCGACCGGATTCAGAAACTGGAAGAAGCCTTCCTGAAAATCGCCACCGATCCCAAAATTATGGAGCAGATGAAAAGGGATGGCTTCGTTCCGCTTGCCATGGGTTCGGAAGAAAGCAAGGCCTACATTCAGAAAATGCGGAAGGCATGGGAGCCGGTTGTCAAGGAATTTAAAAAATAACCAACATAACGACGCCATTGCTGCCGGGCGGCACCAGCCGCCCGGTTTCCCCGTTTCATGGTCAGATGAGGTCCTGATATGTTGATCGATGCTGCGTTGTATGGTTTGCTTGAGGTCTTCATTCCCTCCAACATGCTTTTTCTGTTCGTCGGCGTCTTCATGGGAATCGTGTTTGGCGCGCTTCCCGGCTTGACCGCAACCATGGGGCTGGCGCTGCTGGTGCCGTTTACCTTCACCATGTCTCCTGCTTCCGGTTTGATCATGCTGGCCGGCATCTATGTGGGCGCCATGTACGGTGACGCCATTCCGGCCATTTTGATCAACACGCCGGGCACGCCTGCGGCCATCGCCACCACGTTTGACGGCTTTCCCCTTTCTCAAAAAGGAATGGCCCAGCACGCGTTGGTGGCTGCGGCGGTCGCCTCGGCGTTTGGCTCCCTGGTCGCGAATCTCATTCTGGCTTTCGCGGCGCCGCCCTTGGCCAAAGCCTCGTTGGCGTTCGGACCACCTGAATATTTCTGGCTGGGCATTTTTGGGTTGACCATCATTTCTTCCCTTTCCGCAGAGTCCATGATCAAGGGGTTTCTCGCCGGCACGGTGGGACTGCTCCTGAGCGCGGTGGGCATGGCACCCATCGGCGGAGATGTCCGGTTGACCTTCGGTTTCCCGGAACTCCAGGCCGGCATCGCCTTGATCGTTGCCCTCATCGGCTTTTTCTGCCTGCCGGAAATCCTCATCAACGTCATCGGTCAGCGTCGGGCCACCTACACGGATAAACTCATCGAACCGAGTCTGTCCGTTATCGGCCAAGTCATCAAGGCGTTATTTCTCCATCCGATCCTGGTGTTTCGCTCAGCGATCATCGGAACCATTGTCGGCTTTGCCCCCGGGGCCGGCGGCAACATCGCCAGCATGGTGAGTTACAACGAAGCCAAGCGCTGGGACAAACATCCGGAAGAATACGGCAAGGGTACGATCAAGGGCGTGGCCGCCAGCGAAGCGGCCAACAGTGCCATGGCTCCCGGTTCTCTCATTCCCCTTTTGACGCTGGGCATCCCCGGCTCCCCGCCGGCAGCCGTGATTCTGGGCGCCCTCATGCTCCATGGAATGCGGCCGGGCGCCGATCTGTTCTCCATCCACGCCCATGTGACCTTCGCTTTCATCATGGGCCTGCTGGTGGCGGCGTTCATGGTCTCGCTGATCGGGTCTTTCGGTTCCTTTTTCTTTTCTCGTATCATCAACATCCCATCCCGGTACCTGGCGCCGGCGATCATTTTCATGACTGTCCTTGGCTCTTACGCCATCCGCAACAACGTGCTGGACATCTGGATCATGTTCGTTTTCGGCATCGTTGGGTATGTCAGTTCCAAACTGAAATTCCACCCGGCGCCCATCGTGCTGGGGCTGATACTCGGTCCGTTCATCGAAGAGGGCCTCGTTCAGTCCATGCTGGCGGGAAGGGCCAGTGGCAACGTTTTTGCCTACATGACCCTGAGGCCCATCAGCCTGGTGTTGATTGCCCTCTGCGTGATGAGCGCGGTATGGCCCTTTTTCGCCAAATGGAAAGCCGTTCGACGGAAGGAAAAGGAGGAACAGCGGTGATCAACGCGAACCTGTGGATCGGGATTTTCTGCGGCGTGCTGGCGCTTTTCATCTACTTCATGACCCGGGACCTCAGCATGCTGGGGGGGATCTATGTGGATTTCGTCCTGGCGGCCATGGGCGTGCTGAGCATCGTCATGGCCATCCGAGGGTGGATGCATCCGGAATTGATCAAAATTTTCAGCAGCAAGGAAGAAAAAAACAACGTCCTCATCGGCGTCGTCATCCTGATGGTCTATTTGTCGATTCTGCCCGTTATCGGCTTTCTGGCCGCCAGTTACATCTTTTACTTCTGCTTCAACCTCTACCTCGCCGACGATCGTTTCGGAAAGGCCAATATTGTCCGTTCGATCCTTCTCAGCGGGGTGGTGGTCACCGTTTTTTATGTTGTTTTCAGCCAGTTTCTGGAAGTCCCCCTGCCCGAGTCCATGTGGGCGGAATAATGACAAAAAAGGAGAGGATGCATGCCTGACATTGTGATCAGTGAATTTATGGACCGGGGCCCGGCGGACGCCGTGGCCGGGGACTATGACGTCCGCTACGACCCCGACCTGGTGGACAAACCTGCGGAACTCAGAGCCCTTCTGGCCCAAGCCCGCGCCTTGATCGTTCGAAACAGGACCCGGGTTGACCGGGATCTTCTGTCTGCGGCCCCCCGCCTTAAAGTCGTCGGTCGTCTTGGCGTGGGGCTGGACAACATTGATCTGTCGGCCTGCGAGGATCGAAACGTGCGGGTGTGTCCCGCCACCGGGGCCAATGACGACGCCGTGGCCGAATGGGTGATCGTCACTGCGATGATGCTGTTGCGCAGCGCTTTTTTGTCCAAGAAGGCATGCCTTGAGGGCGCTTGGCCGCGCGGCAAGTGCATGGGACGGGAAAGCGGGGGTAAAATCCTGGGGTTGATCGGTTTCGGCCGCATCGCCAGGGCTGCGGCCGAGCGGGCCCGCTGCCTGCACATGTCGGTTGTTGCGTATGACCCCTATGTACCGCCGGATGATCCGGCCTGGAAAATTGCCCGAAAGGTCGATGCATTGCCGGAACTGCTCTCTGCAGCTGACATCGTCAGCATCCACGTTCCTCTGACCGATGAAACCCGCCATATGATCGACGCCGTCGTCTTGGCCGGGATGAAATCCGATGCCGTTCTCATCAATGCCGCACGCGGCGGAATCGTAGATGAAGCTGCCGTCGTCGAGGCCCTGAAGGAAAATCGCCTGGGGGGCTGCGCTCTGGATGTGTTCGAGACCGAGCCGTTGACCCGGGAGGCGGCCGATATTTTCCGCGATGTGCCCAATCTTGTCCTGACGCCGCATATCGCTGGCGTAACGATCGAGTCCAACGGACGGGTCAGCCAGGTCACCATGGACAACGTGCGCCGCGTATTGGAGGAATCGGCATGAACGGAGTGACCTATCCACTGGAAGAACTGAGGTCTATCGTTGCCAAAGTGTTGATGGCCCATAACACAAGCGAAGCAAACGCGCGGGTGGTCGCCCGCGCCCTTGTCGCTGCCGAGGCTGACGGGCTGGGTGGACATGGTTTGTCCCGCCTGCCCTCCTATTGCGGTCAGGCGGGAAGCGGTAAGGTGAACGGTCATGCCGTTCCGCGAGTTTTTGAAGCCGCGCCTGCAGCGTTGCGGGTGGACGCCCGCCATGGATTCGGATTCCCGGCCCTGGCCCTGGCCATCGAGAAACTGACCGCCGTGGTTCCCAATATGGGCATCGCCGCGGCCGCTGTGATGAATTCACACCACTGCGGCGCCGCCGGCTATCACGTCGAAGAACTGGCTCGTCGAGGATTTCTGGGAATCCTGTTCGCCAATACTCCCAAGGCCATGGCCCCCTGGGGGGGGTATGCGGGCGTTTTCGGGACCAACCCCATTGCCTTTGCCGCGCCCCGTCGGGAATCCGACCCCCTGGTCATCGACCTGTCTCTGAGCAAGGTCGCCCGGGGCAAGATCATGGCCGCCGGGCAGAAAGGGGAAACCATTCCAAAGGGCTGGGCATTGGACAAGAAAGGCCGGGAGACCAGCGATCCTGCCGCCGCCCTTGAAGGAACCATGGTTCCCATGGGCGACGCAAAAGGGGCCGCCCTGGCCCTGATGGTGGAAATAATGGCCGCGGCCCTGACCGCCGCCAATTTCGGTTACGAGGCCAGTTCCTTTTTCACTGCCGACGGTCCTCCTCCCGCGGTGGGCCAGCTCCTTATCGCATTCGATCCAAGGCCTTTTTCGGGTGGCGCGTTCGAAGATCGCCTGGAGGCGCTTCTGGCCGCGATTTTGACTCAAGAGGGCTGTCGATTGCCCGGAGACCGACGTTTGCGATTGCGTCGCATGGCGGAGGCGGAAGGCGTCACGATCAGTCAAAGCCAGGAAGAACAAATGCTCAAATTGGCGAATGCGACATAGTCTGAGCATCATTGGATTTTCAACGAGCCATTTTAGCAAAGAAGCTGAATACCAGGCCCAATTCAGGATCCAGTCAGGTCCCACGGGTCCAAGCCAAAGGATATATAGAGACCAGGCCGCCTGCATGGGATTATTTCAGGCCCAGGCAGTGAATGATGCCGGCAGATTACATGAATCCGTGGTAGTTTCTGGGTTCCAGGGTCTGGAACACATAATTGATCATGGTGATGTAGTCAAACACCGGCAGGCCGGTGGCGGTGTGGACGGTCCGGGCATAAGGGGGGAGTACGCTGCATTCCAGCAGGATGGCGCCGGCATCCCGGTCATTCAGGTTAAGGGCCGCGGCTGTCACCTCTTTCCGGATCTCGTCCGAATCCAGGGTGCCTTTTTCTTCGAGCACGGCAGAGGCGAACTCCGGGCAGGTTTCCATGCCCTGGATCAGCAGGTCCGGGCCGGGAGAGATGTTTATTTGCTCGAGAAAAGCCGGGGTGAGGCTTCGGCTGTCCGCAGTGACAATGCCGATGCCGGTGCCGGCCGGGATCAGGTGCCGGATAAACGGGATCTGGAACAGTGAGGAAAGGCACACCGGCAGCCCCAGATCCTGCTGCAGACGCTGCTGGTGAATGGCCATGAACCCGCAGTCTCCGGTCACGGCCCGGACCCCGTTGGCAGCCAGGTCCCTGGCCGCGGTCAGCAGATCCTCGTAAACACTGTCATCTTTACCCATAGCCCGGGCCACAGTGAACCCGGGCACTTTTTTGAACCGGACCGGGAAGTCATAGGTGGTGGCATTGGCCACATCCCCGGGGATGAACGGAATCACCGACGCCAGAAGCAGAATGCCGATGGGTTCCCCATAAGATACCTGCCGGTTTTTAATGACATATTTCATCCGGGGTTCCCTCCTGTCTCTGTCAACGGTTTATCCGCCCATGGCCATGGTGGGTAAAAACAGGGCAATCTGGGGAAAGGTGATGAGCAGGGCTGTTGCCAGGATCAGGATGAGCAGGAAGGGCAGGGCATGGCCGATCACCTCCAGATAGGGGCGGCGGAAAATGAGCTGGGCCGTGAAGATATCGCAACCAAAGGGCGGGGTGGCTGACCCGATGGCTGCCTGAAGGGTGACCAGTGTGCCCAGCAGGATGGGGTCCACACCGGCCCCCACCACATAGGGCTGGAACACCGGGCTTAAGATGAAAATCGCCACAATGGGGTCCACAAACATGCAGGCCACAAAATACACCACCACCACAATGGTGATCACCCGCAGCATGGAGGGATCGGTACCGAACAACGGCGGCAGCAGCTGATCGGGCAGCTGGAGAAATCCGATGAGAAAGGAAAACGCCTGTCCCGCCCCCACCAGGATGAACACTACCCCGGTGATTACCCCGGTCTGTAAAAACGCATCCAGGATCCGTTCCCGGGTAAGACTTCTGAACACAATGGTTTCCAGTATCAGGGCATAGAACACCGCTGCGGCGGCCGCTTCCGTGGGACTCAGAATTCCGGTGTAGATCCCGCCCACGATGATGACGGGAAACCCCATGACCGGCAAACCGCCTTTGACGGCATCGATGCGTTCGGCCAGGGATGCTTTGGGCAGGGTCCCTATGTGGTTCATTTTTGAATACACATAACAGTAAACTGAAAACATCACCAGGATCATGAGACCGGGCAGGATCCCGGCCAGAAAAAGCATGCCGATGGAGGTGGAGGTTGCCACGCCGTAAACGATGAACCCGATGCTGGGAGGAATGAGAAAGGCGATGTCGCTGGAATTGATGATCAGCCCCAGGGTGAACGAACTCTTGTACCCGGCTTCCAGGAGCATGGGTCGCATGGTACCGCCGATGGCGGCCACCGTGGCCTGGGTGGAGCCGGACACGGCACCGAACAGGGTGCAGGAGGCATTGGTGGTGATGGGCAGCCCACCGGGCAGATGGCCCACAAACACCTTGATCATGCGGATCAGGCGGGTGGCGGATTCTCCGGAAGTGATGATGGTGGCCGACAGGATGAACATGGGCACGCACACCAGGGCCGGCGGGGTAACACCGGCGATTACCTGCTGCACCATGGTGACCAGCATTCTGGGGGCCAGGTCAGGCATGTATACCGCAATGTAAAGGATCAAAGAGCCCAGCAGGGTCACCATAAAGGGGAATCCCAGCAGAAGCATGCACACCAGGCTGAGTCCGAACATCATCATGGCTGGGGCCCTCCCGTGACTTCATCTTCATATTCACTCTGCTGGTCCGGGGACTGCCAGGGGTCGGGTTCGGTAAAGTTCTTGATGATGGTACGGAAGTACTGGATGGCGGCCAGACCGAATCCGATGGGGATGATCACATAAAAGGTCCATTTAGGCACCCGCAGGGCCGGGGTCATGTGTCCCTTGACCATGGCGTTGGTCAGGTAATCCCAGGATGCGATGCTCATGATACCCATGACTACGGCGGAGATGAGGCAGATGATCATGATAAATGTTTTTTCCATTTTTGGGGGCATGGCATCCAGGAATGCGCCCATGCGGATGTGGCGGGCTTTCCGCACCCCGTAACTGACACCGGTGAATGTGATGAGCATCACCAGGAATCGGGAAATCTCTTCAGCAAAATACAGGCTTGAAAAAAAAGTGCGGGCAAATACATTGGCAATGAGCAGAACGGCCAGTGAAGCGACACAAGTGACCAGGATGGTTACCTCCAGGCCGTTGACCACCAGGCCGATGCCGTGATTGAGCTGCTGGAGGGGGGTGCGGTTTTTTTTCTTTGGGTCCATAGGGGTCCTTTCCCAGGTTTTAAGACCTCTCCGGTCCCGGGCCGCGGTGGCGCCCGGGGTCGATGTCAGGGGCAGTCCCGGACGGATTGCCCGGGACTGTTCATGGCAAAGGTTACTTTAAAGCGGTTTTGGCCGCTTCAATATCCGCCAGCAGGGCTTCCAGAATTTCGTCAGCCCCTTCACCACCGATTTCGGTGAATTTGGGATATACTGTTTCCGCAGCCGCCTTGAACTCGGCAATAGCAGCATCATCCAGTTCGTGGAACACCAGGTCCGGTTTTTCGGCCAGCATTTTTTCCTTGTCAGAGGCATTCCGCTCCATGATCCAGTTGCCGGCCGGAATGATGGCATCCACCCAGAACCGTTTCATCTCATCCTGCACGTTCTGGGGCAGGCTGTCAAAAAATTCCTTGTTGACCGTGGGAATCCCCAGAAACGGTTCACTCTTGAGCTGGGTGACGTATTTCTGCACTTCAAAGAATTTCATGCTGTAGATGGCGAACAGCGGGTTGACCTGGCCGTCGATGAGCCCCATCTGCAGGCCGGAGTAAACTTCGCCATAATCCATGGGGGTGGGTACCGCGCCGTAGGCTTTGTAGTCTTCCACCAGCAGCTTGGAGGACATCACTCGCAGCTTCTGGCCCTTGATGTCGGCCAGAGAGGTGATCTTCTTGTTGGACGACACCCACTGCCATCCTTCAAACATGACTGCCAGGGGGACCAGATCATTGTCGCGGAATGCTTTTTCCAGCAGCGGGAAAAATTTCCCGTTGCGTACGATCCAGTCAATGGTTTCAGGGACATTTTCCGTGGGAAAAATGTAGTTCAGCGCCAGCACCTGGGCCTGGGGGACAAAGGCGGAAATCCAGGCATAGTCTGAGAAGACATACTGCACCACCCCCATCTGAGCCAGTTCATTGATATCGCCGAGGGCACCCAGCGTCCCGTAGGGGTACACATTGATATCAATTTTGCCGTCAGACCATTTTTTCATGTGGTCTGAGAAATTTCTGGCCCACACGGTCATGAAATCGCCTTCGATCTCTTCGGATGCGAGTTTGGCCTTGATGGGTTTGCCTGTGTAGTTGGCTGCAAATGCATAGGATGCGGTCAGGCAGAAAATCCCTGCAAAAATAATGATTGCCAGCCGTGTAAGTTTCTGTTTCATGGCGGTCTCCTTTTTTGGTATTAGGGGTAAAAATTTATCAAGTGCCGTGGACCACGTGGGTCATTTCCTGTTCAGAAACGCCAGTGCTCCATGGACGTGTAAGGCCACTCCTTTCGTCAATACAGATTCGTCAATGGCAAATGCCGGGTGGTGGTGGGAAACATCCGTGCCTTTAGAGGGGTCGGCGCATCCCAGAAACATGAACGCTCCGGGCACCCGGGATGAAAATTCACTGAAATCCTCACTGGCGATATACCGGGAGGAGGTCACGGCATCCGGGGAACCGAACACGGTGACGGCGGTTTGCCGGGCCATCTGTACCATCCGGTCATCATTGACCAGGGGGATGTTTTCATGGTCGATGTCGATGTTACAGGTGCATAAATGTGCCTCGCAGATGTGCTGACAGATGCGGATGAATTTTTGGGTGGGGTTGTCCGGGCTGTGTTCGGGCAGGGCGGCCAGAAACCGGATGGTGCCTTCCAGAGTCACCTGTTCAGGAATGATGTTGGCTTTTTCCCCGGCGCTCAGTCTGCCGAACATGATAATGGTGGGCTCCCGGGCATCCATTTCCCGTGTCTGAACCGCCTGGACCCCCTGTATCACCCCGGCAGCGGCAATCACCGGGTCCACGGCTTTGTGGGGGTAGCCGGTGTGGCCGCCTCTGCCGGTGATGGTGAGTCTGAACACATCCAGTCCCCCCATGACCGTCCCTGAGGAGATGCCCACCTGACCCGAAGGAAGCTGGCTCCAGATGTGTATGCCCATTGCCGCGTCCACTTTGGGGTTTTCCATGATGCCCTCCTCAATCATGTAAATGGCCCCGGCGGCTTCTTCGTTGGGCTGAAACACCAGCTTGATCTTTCCCTTTAAAAAGGTGCGGTGGTCTGCAAGGACCCGGGCTGCGGTCAACAGCATGGCCATGTGGGCGTCGTGGCCGCAGGCATGCATCACCCCGGGATTTTTTGAGGCAAATTCCAGGCCGGTAGCCTCGGTAACGGGCAGGGCATCCATATCGGCCCGGAGCATGAGCGTGGGGCCGGGTTTTCCGGAATCCAGTACCGCTGCCACACCGGTGCCGGCTGACCGGAACGGGTCAAGCCCCAGATCCGCGAGATAAGTTTCGATGAATTCAGCGGTTCTGAACTCTTTGAACCCCAGTTCCGGATACTGGTGGAAATGCCGGTACAGCCGGATCACTTCCGGTTCCAGTTCCTTGATCTGCCGGTCTATTTCTGCCTGACTGGCCGGGGCTGGGTTCATGAATTCACCTTTCAGTTGATGACAAACAGTTTTCGGTCAAAGGTTGCAAATGTTCTGGCACCGGTTTCCGTGACCTGGAACGATTCAGAACATTCAAACCCGAAATTGTCCATCCACATGCCTAAAATCATGTGAAAAGTCATGCCCGGCGCCAGTTCTGTTTTGTCCCCGGGCCGAAGGCTGGCGGTGTGCTCGCCCCAGTCCGGTGGATAGTTCAGGCCCATGGAATATCCGATGCGCGATTCCTTTTCAAACCCTTTTTTTGCGATGTGCTCCCGCCAGACCCGTTCCACAGCCTCGCCGGTCATGCCCGGCCTGATCGTGTCCAGGGTCAGGTTCAACCCCTCCACCGTGATATCAGCCAGGTCCGACAGCTTCTGCGGGGGGGTGCTCCCCAGAAACGCGGTACGGGCGATGGGGCAGTGATACCGGTGCCGACATCCGGCCAGCTCCAGGTTCACGGCCTGGCCGGCCAGGTAGGGATCATCCGTCCAGGTCAGGTGCGGGGCAGAGGTTTTTTCGCCGGTGGGCATCATGGGCACAATGGCCGGGTAATCCCCCCCGAACTCCGGGGTGCCCGATGCCTGGGCCTGAAGCACTGCGGCAACGGCATCGCATTCCCGTTTTCCCGGAACCAGATTTTCCAAAGCGGTGGCCATGACCTTTTCTGCAATTTTCCCGGCCTGGCTCATCAACGCGAGTTCGGCGTCGGACTTGATGATGCGCACCCAGTTCACCATCAGATTGCCGTTGGCCAGGGTATCTTTTCCCAGGGTTTTTTTGAGTTCAGCGTCACAACGGGCCGTGTAGTAGTAGGCATCTGCCTCAACGCCCAGGGTTTTCCGGTCCCATCCCTTTTGTTTGATCACATCCCCCACAAAGTTCATGGGATGCTTCACATCAGACTGGACATAGTCGTCCGGGTACCCGATCATGTTGTCCGGTTTGATGAACGCGGTGTGCATGGCCCCGTTTCGGTCCATGTTCCGGCCGATCCACACCGGTTCCTCCTGGTCGTCGATCACCAGCACCGCCTGGGGCACGTAAAAGGACCATCCGTCATACCCGGTGAGATAGTTCATGTTGGCCGGATCACACACCACGAGTAGCTCAATACTTTTTTCCGCCATGGCCGCCTGGGTCCGGCGGATTCGTTCCAGATATTCCGTGCGGGTGAACAGAGTCATTTGGGCACTCCTTGTTCTATGCGTTTCAATGCCTCTTCAAGATTTGCCGAACGGGTGGCAAAAGAGATTCTGACATAGCCTTCCCCGTTTTCACCGAAAATGGACCCCGGCACCATGGCCACCTTGTGGTTTTCAACCATATATCGGGCAAACTCCCAGGAGGACATGCCGAATGAGGAGATGTTGGGAAAGGCGTAGAACGTGGATTCCGGCGTAATGCAGGAGATCCCCTTGATGCGGTTCAGACCGTTGATCAGAAGATCTCTGCGTTTCGCATACCGAACCACCATCTGTTTTACACACTCCTGGGATCCCTGAATGGCTGCAAGGGCCGCTCGCTGGGCCACGCTGGTGACCCCGGAGACCATGTGTTCCATGAGTTTTTCCATCTCCGCGATAATGGCTTTATGGGCGGTCACATACCCCACCCGCCAGCCGGTCATGGCATAGGATTTGGACAGGGTGTAGATGGACACCGTCAGATCCTGCATCCCGTCTAAGCTGCCGATGGATACATGCGTGTTGCCGTCAAACAGAATATGCTCATAAGGCTCGTCGGAAATGACCATGATACCGTGTTTCTGACATATGGCTGCCACCTGTTCAAGGATATCCCTGTCAAAGACGGCACCGGTGGGGTTGGATGGGGTGTTGAGGATAAAGGCCTTGGTTCTGGGGGTAACCGCCTTCGCCACCTCATCCGGGTCGATTTTGAACCGGTTTTCCTCTCTGGCGGGAATGCGCACCGGCACCCCGCCGAACAACCGGATCTGGGAGTAGTAATCATACCCGGGATCCACCACCAGCACCTCATCGCCGGTGTCCAGCAGATGGAGCATGATGTTGAAGATCCCCTGCATGGCGCCCACGGAAATGAAAATTTCCGATTCCGGGTCTGCCTGAATCCGGTTTTCTTCTGCCAGTTTTTTTGCCACCGCGGCCCTGAGATCCGCAAACCCGCTGGCCGGGGGGTATCGGGTGTATCCCTGGTCCAGAGCCGTTTTGGCAGCGTCCCTTATATGTTCCGGGGTGTCGAAATCCGGCTGTCCGATGCCCAGGTTCACCACGCCTTCGATCTGGTCGGCCAGGGCGAACATGATGCGGATGCCGGACCATTCCACCCCCTGGTTCCGTTGTGCCAATAATTTTTCAATATCCATGATCAATGTCCTGCTGCGGATTAGGGTTGGGTTAAAACCAGATCTTTGGCCCCTTTTGGAGAGGTTTTCATCTCCGGTGCATGGCGTTCCATCAGTTCCATGACAATGGAGGCGATCTTGACTTTTTCCTTGATAAAACCGGCATGCCACTCTTCGGTTATCCAGGGCATGTAAATATCTCCCTCTGAAGTGCCGGGCTCGAATTTAAAATAGCACGGTGACGCCACTTTTGCAATTTCCGGACACTCATACCCGCGGAAGTTGCCGCCGAATGAGTTCACGATAATGGTATAGATATCCAGAGGAATATCCACTGCCTTGCGGATGGAAGACAAAATGGGCCGGGATACATCGGAAATGGGGTTCAGGGAGTTGGCTCCCATGCTTTCAATGACTTTGGCCCCGGCAGCAGAGCAGTATCCGCCGAACACGGAAAATTTGAAAATGGTCTCTTTGGGAATCAGGCCCTGTTCCCGCATTTTATTGAGGAGAAACAGGACCCCTTCGTCATACACAAGAAATCCCCGGAACCCGGCCTCGATATTGCGCATGATATCAGCAATGTGAAAAGAGATGTTGTCGGATCCTCTGAGGCGGAATCCCTGCATCTGGCCTTCACTGGTCGTCATTTCCTTGGCCCCGGTATCCCAGCCCTTTCGGTGGCCCACGGTCATGATCACTTCTATCTGGGCATCCCTGGCCATCTGGGCCATGTCCTTGAGTTCGGCAAAATCGCAGTAAGTGGAACCGCCCACCGCGGCAATGGCCCGGTGGATGACGATGTTTCTTTTTTCAGCTTCCTTGATCATGGATGCCATGGTGGAGGCCCGTTCTACGCCGGCGATCTCAATTCTGAAATTGGCACCATCTGCAAAGGCCTTGCCGGATGCTGCCAGATCATATCCATCCCGTCCCGGAATGCCCTGCTGTGCCATGAAATCTCTAATTTTGTTCAACACGTCGCTCATAGTTTTATCCTTGCTGTAAAAGTGTTTTGAGTTTGGCCAGTTCGCCGTCTTTCATCTTATAGGTATGCTCGGGTGCGGGAAATCTGCCCTCCAGGACATCGCTGCGGTAGGCGGAAAACGCCTGAACGGTTTTTTCACCCAGGTTTTCATATTTTTTTACGAATTTAGGGGTGAATGCCTGGAACACGCCGGCCACATCTGCGGAAATCATAAGCTGGCCGTCTGCTTCGATGCCGGCCCCGATGCTGTACACCGGGATGGTCAGAGTGTCCCGGATGATCCCGCACACTTCCGGGGGGACGGCTTCCACCAGCAGGGCGAATGCCCCGGCATCCTGAATGGCTTTGGCGTCTTCGATCAGGTCCCTGGCTGCCTCAGCAGTCCGGCCCTGGGCCTTGAATCCCCCCAGTTGGCCCGAACTCTGGGGTGTGAGCCCGATATGGCCCATCACCAGCATGCCGCCGTCCGCAATGGCCTGGATCTGTTGACATACCCGTTTTCCTCCTTCCAGTTTAATGGCATCCACACCGGCTTCCTTGTGAAACCGGCCGGCGTTTCGCACCGCCTCAGGAACGCTTACCTGATAAGACAGAAACGGCATGTCGCCGATAACAAATGTGTCGGATGCGCCCCGTCGAACAGCCTCGCTGTGGACGATGCACTGGTCCATGGTTACCGGCACCGTGCCTTCGTAACCGTATACGCACATGCCTAAAGAGTCCCCCACCAGGATCATGTCCATGCCTGCGGCCTGGGCAAAGGTGGCGGTCCAGTAATCATAGGCCGTGATCCACACGATTTTTTCCCCGGTCTGCTTTTTGGATTGAAGATCCCACCGTGTCAGTTTTTTCGGTTTCATGCTGCCTCCCAAAAATAATTCAGATATTTGTCACGCATATCGTGACAAATGTTTTTATTATGTGACATACTAGTGATAAATAATTTCGATGGGAGTTGTCAAGGGTTTTTTACACGGGAAAACAACTTTTTTGGAGGGGATGCAGAAAAGAAAAAATCAGATGCTGCCCATTTTATGGGACAGGTCATCGGATATCTCGAGGATGTCGGCTTTCATGTTTTCCAGGGCCCGGTGTGTCAGTCGCATGGCCGGTCCGGAAATGCTGATGGCATAGGCGGGATAATGGTTGTGGTCAAATATGGGGGCGGCAATGCAGCGCAGTCCGATGGTCATCTCTTCGTCATCGATGGCATACCGGTTGTCGCGGATTTTTGAAAGTTCCTTCAGAAGTTCGTCTCTGTCCGTGATGGTGTTGGGGGCCAGGGACTTGCGTTCGACTGTGTCCAGGTAATGAGCCAGCTCATGGTTCGGCAGAAACGCCAGAATCGATTTTCCCAGGCCGGTGCAGTAGGCCGGGGCTTTGTCTCCCAGGGCCGAGTCCATCCGGAGCACTTCCATGCTGTCGATCTTGTCGATGTGGATGATTTCCTGGTTCTTGAACAGCCCCAGGTTGATGGTTTCCTTGTACATAATGGACAGGCGGTGCATGTATGGCTTTGCCAGGCGGCGGATTTCGAACCGGTTCGCCACTTTCTGGGCCAGGGACATGATCTTGAGGGTCGGCTGGTACTTGCTGCTGCTGTTTTTTTCCACATATCCCAGATCCCTGAGGGTGGAAATGAACCGATGGCTGCCGGCACGGTTTGTGTTCATAAGCCGGGCCGCTTCGCTCACGCTCAGTTCTCCATGGGCAGCCAGCAGTTCCAGAACCTGGATGCCCTTTTCCAGAGAAGCGATGCTGTAATATTTTTTTTCACCCATTTCAGCTTGCTTTGCCCATTTGTCACGCATAGAAAGACATGTGTTTCATTAAGTGCCACTTATTATCGCAGGAAAGCGGGGCATGTCAAGCATAAACCGTCAGATACCTTCCAGGGCCTGTTTCAGGTCCGGGATCACGTCTCCAGAATCCTCAATGCCGGGCATTGAATCCAGAATCACACAATGGTATAGTGGCCGCCGTTGAAGAATCCGAGTCCATGACCGTTTTGGATGAATGGCAAAACCAAGGATGAATGAGATGACCCACGACCTGGTGATCGCTGCCGGCAAAAAAGCATATCAACACATCAAGAAGAACGGGCTGTCTTCAAAAGATATCCGCCTGGTGCTGGGAGCATCAGGCGCAGCCAAATGGCTGGTGCTGTATGGCCTGGATACCGCCATCTTCTCCACCTGGTTCAGGGACCGCAAAGATCCGCTGTGCCTGTGGGGGACCTCCATCGGCGCCTGGAAATTTGCCGCAGCCGCCCGGAGAGATCCGGCCCGGGCCTTTGATGCCTTGAAACATGCATATATCCATCAATATTATTCCGGACGCGTGACCCCGGCACGGGTAAGCAAGGAATCGGATCGGATCATGGCGGCGTTTATCAACCAGACCCGGGTGAATGAGGTGCTGAGCCACCCGTTTCTGCGTATCGCCATCGGGACGGTCCGATGCCGGTATCTGATGGCCTCCAGGCACCGGGGACTCCAGGTGCTGGGTATTGCAGCCGGTGCGGCATTGAACCGGGTTTCCCGGGATCTTCTGCGCCTGGTTCTGGAACGGGTCGTGTTTCATCATTCTCAATTGGACCCCCGAATTGTGGATTTTTCCGGTTTTCCCACCCGGTTTGTGCCGCTGGGCACCCATAATTTTCAATCCGCCCTGACCGCATCCGGAGCCATTCCCTATGTCATGGAAGGGGTGTCCAACATTGCGGGTGCGCCAGAGGGCATGTACAGAGACGGGGGAATTCTGGATTATCATCCCGCGGCAACCCTGTCTTCAGAAGCGAACGGATGGATCCTGTATCCTCATTTTTATCCCTATATCATTCCGGGATGGTTTGACAAAAACTATCCCGGCCGCCGGGTGAACGGGCCTGTCACCGACCGGATGGTTCTTGTGGCACCGTCTGAGAAATTTGTGTCACGCCTTCCTTTTGGCCGGATTCCCGACAGAAAGGATTTTATCCGCTTTATGGGGAATGATGCCAGACGGGTGGCTGTCTGGGAAAAAGCCGCCGACATGAGCCGGAGTCTGGGGGATCTTTTTCTAGAGATCACTCAGACCGGCCGTATTCAGGATATGGTCCGGCCTCTGAATGATCTGTCAATCACCTGACAATGCCGCCAGGATCGCCCGGCAGGCCGTATCAGTACCCCCGGATCGAGACAGTACATAGTTCCGGGCTTTCTGCCGCCGCAAGTGAGGGTCTTGCGGATGTTTCAGATGCGACACCATGGCCTCGGCAGCAGACCGCCAGTCCGGCGTTCTTTGCACCAGCCCGGTGTCGAATATCTGGTTCCCCACCCAGAAAAAATCATCCCAGTAGTGCCCGGTGACTACCGGGGCGCCCTGAAGCAGGGGTTCTAAAAAATTCTGGCCCCCCAAAGGCTTCAGACTGCCGCCCATGAACACGGTATCGGCGTAACCGAAAATCTGGCGCATTTCACCAAACCGGTCCCACAGGATGATGCCTGGAAGGGCAGGGGAGGCAGACAGTTTCGAGCGCAGATAAACCGTGAGACCGGTTTTTTTCAGTCGTCGTTTCCAGGATTCAATCCGGTGCATATGCCTGGGAAACAGGGCGATCACCTGTCTGGGGTTTTGTTCAAAGAGCGTGTGAATCATTTTGGACACCCGGGGTTCTTCCTGACGGCGGATAGAGGCAAAAACAGATACCGGCAGGGGGCAGGGGAAAATGCCCGTCAAAAAAGAGGACGCGGTTTCAGGGGGGTGGGAAGCCAGGGTTTCAAATTTCATGTTGGGCATCACTGTTACCCGGGCCCGGTCAAACACCTGCCGGAATCTCAAAGCATCCGTGTCGGAAATTGCCAGGATGACATGGGGTGAGATTCTGGACCAAAGGGGTTTTGTCATTCGGTAATTGCGGCTGCTGGTTGAAGACATGCGGCCGTTCACCACCAGGATCCGGGTGTGATGCTGCCGGAGAGAGTACAGCAGTGAAGGCCACAGTTCCGTTTCCAGCAGCACCATCACTCTGGGTTTTACCGATTTGACCGCCTTTGCGGCCACAGCGGGGCTGTCAAAGGGAAACCAGCCCAGAGATACGGAAATATGGGAAGCAGTGCGATTTTTTTTGAGTTCTTCACAAAGAATGTCCATGCCCTGGTCCGTGGTGGTGGTGACCAGTATCCGCACCGGTCCGGCAGAAGAAAACCGTCGAACCAGACGGACAGCCAGAAGAGCTTCTCCGGCGGATGCCGCCTGGATCCATATGTCGGCCGGCTCAAGAGATCCCGTATCCATGCGCTGATCAAAAGAATGCGTCAGCCGGGGGTGATGACGCAAAAAAGGCAGGACAGCCGCCCAGAGTATGTTGTAAAATCCCATGAAATTGGTTATAAAGGCAGACTTTTTCATGAGAACGTATGGTCTCATGTTTTAAACGGATTGACAATAGGCCGACAACCAAAGATAACAGGTTTATGGATAATAAAATAAACGGTTTGTCCGGATCACGCCGCAGAAAGATTCTGGACCTGGTATTGAGGTACCGGTTCCAACTGATCATTGCATCTCTGTGCATGATCGTGGTGGCGGCCGCCAACGGCTCCATGGCCTTTCTGGTCAAACCGGTGATCGATGATATTTTTGTAGCAAGGGACCGGGACATGCTCATGCTGATTCCGGCCCTGGCCGTGCTGGTATTTCTGCTCAAAGGGGTGGGGACTTTTGGATCGGAATACCTGATGAACTTTATTGGTGAGCGCATTATCCGGTATTTCAGGGAAGCGCTGTATGACCGCATCACAGATCTGCCGCTGGCGTTCATCCATAAAGAAAAAACAGGTGCCCTCATGTCCCGGATCACCAATGACGTGAACATTGTCAAGGGCATGGTGTCCACGGCTGTGGTTAATATTTTCAGGGATTTTTTCTCGGTGATCGCATTTTTGTTCGTTATTTTTTACCGGGACTGGCAGCTGGCCCTGGGCGCCTTCATTGTCCTGCCCCTGGCGTTTTATCCGATACTGATTTTCGGCCGCCGGGTTCGGCGGTTTTCCACCGGAACCCAGGAAACCATGGCAGAGTTGAACTCTTTTCTGCACGAGACCTTTACCGGCAGTAAAATCATCAAGATTTTCAATCTCCAGGATTTTGAGAAAAGCCGGTTCAAGGAAAAAGCCCGTCACCTGTTTGATCTGGAGATGAAAAAAGTGATTGCCAAATCCCTGTCTTCTCCGGTCATGGAGTTTTTAGGCGGACTGGGGATTGCCTTCATCATCTGGTTCGGGGGGCTGCGGGTCATCAACGGCACGTCCACACCCGGGGTGTTTTTTTCGTTTTTGACTGCGGTGATGATGCTGTATGATCCGGTGAAAAAAATTTCCAAACTCAACAACACCATCCAGGAAGGAATGGCTGCTGCATCCCGGATTTTCGATGTTCTGGAAGAGGATCAAACCATCAGGGAAGCACCCGATCCCCAGATACTTTCCGGCCGGGCTCTGGCGGTGACATTTGAAAATGTGTGGTTCAGATACGGCCCCGATGAAAGCACGGCGTTAAAGGATATCAACCTGACGGCCGCGCCGGGCGAGGTGCTCGCCCTGGTGGGCATGAGCGGCGGCGGTAAAACCAGTCTGGTGAACCTGATCCCCCGGCTCTATGATGTTTCCGAAGGCAGGGTGACCGTGGGCGGCATCGATGTCCGGGACCTGTCAATTCATTCCCTGAGAGACCATATCTCCATTGTGACCCAGGAACCGATTCTGTTCAATGAAACCGTGCGGGACAATATCCGGTACGGCCGCATGCAAGCCACGGATCAGGAGATCGAAGCCGCGGCCAAAGCCGCGTATGCCCATGAGTTCATCACCGGGTTCCCCAAAGGCTATGGCACCCTGATCGGGGAACTGGGCTCCCGGTTGTCCGGCGGAGAAAAACAGCGCATCTGTATTGCCAGGGCCCTGCTCAAGGATGCCCCGGTGTTGATTCTGGATGAGGCCACATCCGCCCTGGATTCCCAGGCGGAACAGGTGGTGCAGAAAGCCCTGGAAAACCTGATGAAAGGCCGGACATCCTTTGTCATTGCACACCGGTTGTCCACCATTGATTATGCGTCCCGCATCGTACTGCTCAAAAACGGTACTATCGTGGAACAGGGCACCCGGGACCAGCTCATGGCCTGTAAAGGGGAATTCCATAACCTGGCCCTGCTGCAGATGACCTCGGGAAAGAAAAACTGCATTCTGGAAACCGACGGGCCGGCCCGGTCCGCGTCAGGTCACGGAGATGATACAAAAACCAGTGAATCATAAGGAGAGGAACATGGGTATTTCCAAAGAACTGCTGGACATTCTGGTGTGCCCCAAATGCAAAAATCAGCTCCGGCTGACGGAAAAAGAAGACGGGCTGATATGTGATGAGTGCCGGCTGCTGTATGAGATCAAAGATGACATTCCCATCATGCTGGTGGAAGAGGCCAAACCGATACACCCATGAGTGTGCCTAAAATTCCGGATCCGGCCAAGCTGGTGATGTCGGTATTCATGAAGGAGAAACCGCTGTTTGAAACAGTTTTTCCTTTGCTGGAAGCCATCGGCGGTCCGGTGGACCTGGTATCCCGGTGGCTGGATTTCGATTTTACCCGCTATTATCATCAGGAGATGGGACACCCCCTTTTCCGGCGGATGCTGGCGTTCAAACCCCTGGCGAACCAGGGGGATCTGTCAAAAATCAAACAGGCCTCCAATGCACTGGAAAACCGGTTTGTCCGGGACAACCAGCGCCGGATCAATATCGATCCGGGATATCTTCTCCCTTCCCGGTTTGTACTGGCCACGGGCAAGGATTATGCCCACCGGATTTATATCGGGGATCACCTGTACGCGGATCTGACCCTGATGTATATTCACAAACAGTTCGTTCCGCTGGAATGGACCTATCCGGATTACCGGTCCGAAGAGATCCTCCGGTTCCTGGAACAGGTCCGGGACAAATATTTGCTGGATTTACAAGCCGTGAAAAGGAGTCAGCCATGATCAAAAGCATGACCGCGTTTGCCAAAGCGGTTCATACTAAGGAAACGGTCACCGCAGAGGCCGTGATCCGGTCCTATAATTCAAGGCACCTGGATTTTGCCTTGTACCTGCCCGATATCTGCCAGGGACTGGAAGAGGAGATCAAAAAAATCGTCACCCGGTATCACCAGCGGGGACGGGTGGAAATCCGGATTACTGTCCAGGATCAGGGGTCTCAGGAAAGCGGGTTTGATGTGGACGAAGTTAAGGCGCTGGCCTATTTCAAGGCGCTGAAACAGGTTACCCGCAGCCTGGGGCTTTCCCGGGAGCCGGATCTGGCCGATGTGCTGTCTGCCAGAAATATTATCGTGCCGGCCGTCAATGATCCGGATCACCCGCTGGTGGCTCAGGCTGTGTCTGAAGCGGTGGACCAGGCGGCCCGGGACCTGGATCAAATGCGCCGGGTGGAAGGCAACCACCTGTACCAGGACCTGATGGCACGGGTCAACGCGATAGAGGATCAGATGAAGCAGGTCAGGGAACTGGCCGTTGACATTCCGGTGCTGTACAGGAAACGGCTGGAGGAACGGCTGGCAAGACTGACGGCGGACCAGGGCGGAATCGATCCGGTGCGGCTGGCGCAGGAGGTGGCAATGCTGGCTGACAAAAGTGATGTGTCCGAGGAAATTGTCCGGATTTCAAGTCACATCGATCA
This sequence comes from Desulfotignum sp., assembly GCA_032250905.1. Classification (GTDB taxonomy): domain Bacteria; phylum Desulfobacterota; class Desulfobacteria; order Desulfobacterales; family Desulfobacteraceae; genus Desulfotignum. The sequence goes on from JAVVEQ010000034.1 coordinate 23,155, forward strand.
GTTTCGAAAAACAATGAACGCGGATCAATCCCAGGGGCAGACCCTGAATTTTCTGATCCAGGAATTTAATCGGGAATTCAACACCATCGGGTCCAAAGCGGGTCAGGCCGCATTGTCTCACCGGGTGGTGGATTTGAAATCACAATTGGAAAAAATTCGGGAACAGGTGCAGAATATTGAGTGACTCCAAAAAAAAGAAATCCACATCTCTGGAACGTACAGGACTGCGCATGGATCAGATGCTGCTGAATATCGGTTTCGGCAACACAGTGCCGGCGGACCGGGTGGTGGCGATTTTGACGCCGAATTCCAGCCCGATGAAGCGCCTCAAGGATGAGGCCAGGGATGAGCGCCGTCTGATCGATGCCACCCATGGCAGAAAAACCCGGGCCATCATTGTTACAAACAGCAACCATGTGATTTTGTCGGCCATCCAGGCGGAGACCGTGTCAGCCCGGTATGAGGCCCTGGCAAAGGATGCGGAAAAGGCTCAGGAAGACTGATATGAAACAAAACGGACGGTTGTTTGTGATATCCGCGCCCTCCGGTGCCGGAAAGACGACCCTGATCAGACGGGTCAAGGCCCGGTTTCCCGGGATGTCGTACTCCATATCTCATACCACGCGCCGGCCAAGACCCGGAGAGGTTCATGGCAGCGATTATTTTTTTGTCACAGAGGTTGTTTTCAGACAGATGATCGATGCGGATGCGTTGCTGGAATGGGCACAGGTCCATGCTCATTACTACGGCACCTCCCGGGCCTTTGTTCAGGAACAGCTGACAGCCGGCAGGAATCTGCTTCTGGATATTGATGTCCAGGGGGCCCGGCAGATCATGGCATCCGGCCTGAATCCGGTCACGGTGTTCATCATGCCCCCGTCCCTGGACGTGCTGAGGCAAAGACTCGAATCCAGAGGCACGGACAGTGCGGAAACCATTGAACTTCGCCTGGCAAACGCCAGAGAAGAGATCGCGTTGAAACACCTGTATCAATATGTGGTGGTCAATGATGACCTGGATGCCGCTGCCGAAAAGTTGTGTGCAATTTTTGAAAAAGAGAGGATGCCCGGCCCAAAGGAGTTGGATTCGAAAAATGGCTGAGCCCATCATGGATCTGTTGTTCGGGTTTCACAGTGTGTCTGAAGCCCTGAAGGCGGGCCGCCGCCGGTTCAAGACCCTGTATCTGGCCAAAAGTCTGTCCGGCCGCCGTAAAGACGCCCTGGTGTCCCTGGCAAACGCGGCGGGTGTTCCAATTTCCCCGGCCGGGAACCAGAAACTGGACGAGTTTGCCAGGGGCGGGGTTCACCAGGGCGTCGCCGCCCTGGCCACTCCCTTTCCCGCATATCGGGAACCAGACCTCATCTCACGGATCGAAGAGCGCCAGACCCCTTTTCAGGCACTGGTACTCGACCAGATCGAGGATCCCCAGAACCTGGGTGCCCTCATCCGGACCGCCGTGTGCACCGGGGTGGATTATATCGTGATTCCCAGGGACCGCTCCGCCCTGCCGGGTCCCGGGGTCTCCCGGGCGTCGGCCGGGGCTATGGAGCATGCTGATATTTTTGTGGTCACCAACACCGCGGCCACGATCCGGACCCTGAAAACCCACCACGCCTGGGTGGCGGGCCTGGATGCCGGCGGCGATACCCGGCTGCACCAGGCGGACCTGACCGGCAACCTGGTCCTGGTGGTGGGCGGGGAACACAAGGGCATCCGTCCCGGGGTCCTCAAGGTGTGCGATTTTGTGGTGTCCATTCCCATGACCAGTCCTGTCACTTCTCTGAATGCCTCTGTGGCCGGTGCCATGGCCATGTACGAGGCGTTGCGGCAGAAAATTATCCTTTCAAACAACTAAACCAACTTAAGGAAAGCAGTGTATCAATATGGTGGAAACAATTTCAATCACACCGAACGGAATATGGCAGGTGCCGGATCACCCGGCGGTGGCCTGTATACAGGGAGACGGCATTGGCGCCGACATCTGGCCCGGTGCCCAGGCAGTGCTGGATGCGGCAGTGAGTGCCGTTTTTGAAGATGACAGAAAAATTGACTGGGTGCCGGTGCCGGCCGGAGAAGCCGGTTTTAAAGAGACCGGACACTGGCTCCCGGATCAGTCTCTGGAAACGATCCGGACACTGAAAGCCGCCATCAAAGGACCGCTGGCCACGCCGGTGGGAAAGGGGATCCGAAGCCTGAACGTCCGGCTGCGAAGAGATCTGGATCTGTATGCCTGTATCCGGCCGATCAGGTATTATCCGCCGGTGCCCAGCCCCATGAAGCATCCGGAAAGGGTGGATATGGTGGTATTCCGGGAGAATACGGAAGATGTGTATGCCGGCATGGAATGGGACAGCCGGTCCCCGGAATGCCGGCAGTTAATGGGGATGCTCAAAACCCACCTCAACTGTGATCTGCCGGAATCCAGCGCTCTGGGACTCAAGCCCATGTCCCCGGAAAACACCCGGCGCCTGGTGAAAAAAGCGTGTGAATATGCATTTGAAAACAACCGCAACAGCGTGACCCTGATGCACAAGGGTAATATCATGAAGTTCACGGAAGGCGGGTTTCGAAAATGGGGGTATGAAGCCGCATTTGACTGTTTCGGTGACCGGATGATCACAGAAAATGACCTTTTTGCCACCTATGAAGGAGTCATCCCCGAAGGCCATGTGGTGATCCGGGACCGGATTGCGGACATGGTGTTTGCCGATGTCTTGCTCAGGCCCGAGCAGTATGATATCATTGCCTGTCCCAATTTGAACGGGGATTATATTTCCGATGCCCTGGCCGCCCAGGTCGGTGGTCTGGGCATGGCTCCGGGCGCCAATATCGGTGATGCGTGCGCCGTGTTTGAAGCCACCCACGGCACTGCCCCGGACATTGCCGGCAGAGATATGGCCAATCCGTGTTCCCTGATCCTGTCCGGGGCCATGATGCTGGATCATCTGGGATGGCATGCGGCCGGGAGTGCCGTGCGCCAGGCGGTGGGCCGGGCCTTGGCAGGGGAGGAGCTCACATCGGACCTGGCAGATCAGATACCCGGTGTAAAGGCGGTATCATGTTCCAAGTTTTCACAGATCGTGAAGGAAAATCTGTTCGTGAATGCCTGAAAAAAACCGTGCAAACTGTTGAGGCACTGGTGTTTCCAGACCTGTGCCTCAGTTGCCGGATATTGCTGCCGCATTCCCGGGAAATCGCTGTTTCAGGTCGGGACCTTTTCTGTGCCGCCTGTCGTGCCAGAGGCATTCCAGAATTTACCCCTCCTTTCTGCCGGGTGTGCGGGCAGGTGTTTGATACAGGCGACACCCATCTTTGTGAAACCTGCCTCACAGATCCGCCGGAGATTCACCAGGTCCGGGCGGCTCTGCTTTATCAGGGTCTGGTGCCGGAGATCCTTGCCTTATTCAAATACCACGCCAGGCTGTCTTTGACCCGGTTTTTTGATCCTCTGATGGGCAATGCCCTTGACCGGTATTTCGATTACACAAAAATTGACCGGATCATTCCTGTTCCGCTGCACCCGAAAAAATTGCGTCAAAGAGGATTCAACCAGTCGTTTCTGCTGGTGCGCCGGCTTTCTGCCAGGTGTGAACAACACTATGGGACCCCTCCCGGGTGGCAGGTGGATGTGACGGTGTTGAAGCGGAGCCGCCATACCATTTCCCAGACAGGGCTGGACATTGCTTCACGGAAAAACAATTTAAAAAACGCCTTCCAGGTTACGGATCCGTCCCGGGTGAAAGGTGCCGCCGTTTTACTGGTGGATGACGTGTACACCACCGGTGCGACCTGCAGGGAAGCGGCCAGGACCCTTTTGAGGGCGGGTGCCAGGCAGGTGGATGTACTGGTTCTGGCCCGGGCGTAAACAGTAAAGGAGAGACCGTTATGCATAGATGTGACTGGTGTTTGAAAGACCCGGAATATATTCAGTATCATGACACGGAATGGGGCGTGCCGGTGCATGATGACGATAAAATGTTTGAATTTCTGATGCTGGAAGGGGCCCAGGCCGGGTTGTCCTGGCTGACCATCCTGAAACGCCGGGAAGGATACCGTCAGGCGTTTGCCGGGTTTGATCCGGCACAGGTGGCCCGGTTTACGCCGGAAAAAATCGCGGAACTGCTGCAGAATCCAGCCATCATCCGAAACAGGCTCAAGGTCCATGCCGCAGTCAGCAACGCCCGGATCTTTCTGGATATCCAGACCAAGTTCGGCTCTTTTGACCAGTATGCCTGGCAGTTCGTGGACGGTCGGCCCAGGATCAACTCCTTTACTTCAGTAGACCAGATACCAGCCACCTCAAAGGAATCCGAGGCATTTTCCAAAGATCTGAAGCAGCGGGGGTTCAAGTTTGCCGGTTCCACCATTATCTATGCCCATATGCAGGCCACCGGCATGGTGAATGATCATCTGGTGTCGTGCTTTCGGTATCATGAGGTTAAAGACATGTCTTGAAGGGTTTTCGGGTGGAGATTCCAATGGATGTCACAGTTAAAGACAAGGTCTTAAGACGGCATTGTTTGTTCAAAAATCCCTTTCTAAACTGGAAAATACATATCGGCTGATACTTCATTACATATTTTCATGTATTGCTGTAAAACAGCATGTATATTATCAACCAGATATCAGACCCTTTTCACTGACCGGTGTAATAACATAAACCCGTAACCCTTACATTTTTTATAATATGAATAAAGGTAGATGCATATTCCTCAATAAGGAGAAAGTGTATGGAAATTTTTCCAAAGCTAAAAGTGTTTTTCGTGTCTGTCCTGACAGTCATCTTTGTGATTACAAGCGGGGTTCTCCCCGCAGCCAGGGCGGCTGTCATTGATACCCGTAATTATTTGGAACAGCAGGAGAATAATTCTGCGGCCAAAGTAGATCGATTTCTTGACCGTGAAGATGTACAAAAGCAGTTAATCCGGCTCGGGGTTGATCCCGCGGATGCAAAAAAAAGGGTGGCAGGACTGACTGCCGGCGAAATCAGTGAACTTGAAAAGAAAATTGATACACTGCCTGCAGGTGGCGGAGTGTTGGCAGTTTTAGGTATTGTTCTGGTCGTTCTGATAGTGCTTGAATTGACCGGAGTGACAAATGTTTTTACCAAAATGTAATGTCCGGGCGACATATGCTGAGATTATTGCTGGCTGCGATTTTGCTCATCTCGGGGTGCACCGGAAAAGTGAAGCCTGTGCCACCTGAAATGGCAAATCTGCAGTCTGCTGAATTGACAGGTACGCCGTTTTACGCCCAGGAAAAATATCAATGTGGTCCTGCTTCCCTGGCAATGCTTCTGGGCGCTTCGGGGATTCGTGTCCATCCGGATCAGCTCAAACCGCTGATGTATATTCCAGCCCGAAAGGGAAGTCTGCAGCTTGAATTGACATCTGCCGCGCGGCAATACGGCCGGATACCCTATCGGATTTCACCGGATTTGCCCTCATTATCAAAGATGGTCCGGTCCGGTCGGCCTGTTCTGGTACTTCAGAACCTGGGATTAAAAATCTGGCCAATATATCATTATGCCGTGGTGATCGGTATCCTTCGGGATAATACCGTAGTTTTACGCTCTGGTACGGACTATCGGCTGGAAATGACCGCAACTGATTTCTGGCGGACCTGGTATCTGGCGGATTTTTGGGGAATGGTGGTATTGAGGCCGGGTGAACTGCCAGATCATGCAGAACCGGAACGATTTGTAGATGCCGTCACTGCATTAGAAAGAGTTGGAGAAATCTCCGTTGTCAGTAAAAGCCTTCAAGCGGCCCTGGACCGATGGCCGGATCATCCCCTCGTCCTGTTTGCCTATGCCAACAGCTGTTTGAGTCTAAAAGACTGGGAACAGGCACAGTCCATTTACCGTAAACTGTTGGCAATCGAACCGAATCATATCGGGGCAGCCAATAACCTTGCAGACACGCTTGTCAAAATCGGATGTTACCGCCAGGCCAACCGGCTCATCCTCAAAACCCTTGAGAAAGCTGACCAGATGGGCTCTCCCTTGCTGCCGATTGTAAGGCAAACGCACCTGGAAATTCTTTCGCTGTTAAAAAGTCATCCCCGGTTCTCAGAGGGTGATTTTTGCCTCCCGTTGGAATCTGAGTATTAACCTGGAATTTTTTTGCAAATGGCATCGGGTGTTTTTATGCTTGACAGATAGAATGTCAAATTGTATACGCATATGTATATTTAGCTGTATACAATGAAAAATACAAGATGAATATTATGAATATCTCTCAAAATGAACTATATAAAATACTCCGTGACATGGTGATATCGTTTCAGTTTCCTCCTGACACCAACATCAGTGAAAGCGATCTGGCAAAACAGTTTGGCGTCAGCCGGACACCGATTCGCCAGGCGCTCCAGAAACTCTCCACAAAAAAACTCATTATTCAGCGACCCAGCAAAGGTTTTTTTTCAAGGAAAATTGATAAAAAAGAAATTTTTGATCTGTATGAACTCAGAGAATGTATTGAGGCGAAATCAGTTCTGCTTGCATGTAAAAATGCCAGTGATGAAGAGCTTAAGGGATTTTACCATCATTGGGAAAAAAGTCAGTCCATGCCGCCCGGAGTAAGCACTGAACGATTACACCAGCGGGATCGCCAATTCCACATGTATATTGCCGACCTTGGCAACAATCGGCAAATCCGTGAACTGTTGTCTGATATCAATGACCGTATCTACTTTATACGATGGATTGATATGACGAGCAAAACTGAAAACACCCAAACCGAACATGCCAAAATTGTTCATTTTATGATGGACCGAAAGGGCGAACAGGCGGCCGCTGTGATGCAGAAACACATCAATCGGCGGATGGAGGATATCGAATCCAGTATAAAAGAAGCATATGTAAGAATTTTTACCGGGCATCTGCCAATGGAGGAATAATATGCTCATAGTCATAATTCTATTCGTATTTTCAGTCGCTTTTCTGTTTCAAGCCGTTTATTTACCAATGGGTACACTTAAAAATGTGGGGCCAGGTTTATATCCGACCATATTGTCTATAGCCATGATCATTCTTTTGCTGGTTCAATTTATAAGGGAACTTAAATTCTCATCTATACCTAAACTTACAGTGACCCGATATCAGCTTTTTTTTATTATTTTACTGGGTCTATTTATTTTGTTTTTGGAAAATGCCGGGTATCTGGTGGTTGGAGCTGTATTTTGTTTTTTATTTTCCGTGGTTCTGGGCTGGCAGCTTAAAAAAGCACATAAAGGAGAAAACAGTTTGAAAATTTATCTGATATGGCCCCTGGCTGCTGCTGTTTTAATTACCGGATTAGACTATATACTTTTTGAAATCGCATTTGATTTTCACCTTCCATAGTTACAAAAAGAGGCAATCATGGCATTTGAATATCTGTCAAGTTATTTTGATTCATGGCTGATTCTTTATCTTACAGTCGGATACTTTATCGGTTTTTTCTTTGGTGCTGTCCCGGGACTGACATCAACACTTGCAATTTCTTTGCTGTTGCCGATCACTTTTGGCATGGAGGCCATCAATGCTCTGGTTACCTGTGTCGGTATCTTTATCGGCGGAATTTATGGTGGCGGTGTAACTGGCATTCTTATTAATATCCCAGGGGCTCCGGCAGCGGCAATTACGGTAACTGAAGGATACAAACTCACTCAGAAAGGCAAGGCCGGGCTTGCTCTATCACATGGTGCCTTTTCATCAATGGTCGGCGGTGTAATCGGAGCTCTTTTAACGATTTTTTTCATCCAGATGATTTCTGAACTGTCACTGGGCTTCATGACACCTGACAAATTTTCACTGATTTTAATGGCTATTGTGGTTTCCATGCTGATTAATTCCAATGATATTCTTAAAGGGATCATTTCTACTTTTCTGGGGTTGATGTTTGCTGCAATAGGGATTGACAGCTTTGAAGCGTTGCCGAGAATGAGTTTTGGCATGGAAAACATCAGAGAAGGTATAAGTCTTCTGACAATTGTGGTTGGCACATTCGCGATAGCGGAAATATTTACTCAACTGGCCTCCAAACCGCTTTTGGCAGAAGAAATTCTGAGCAGAATGAATATAACTAAAGATAGTTACAAGTTCATGCCGAAGTTCAAAGATATCAAGGAAATCGGATTCTTCTGTTATCTGCGCAGCTCTATTATCGGGTTTTTCACGGGGATTCTTCCGGGTGCCGGTGCCGCTATGGCCGCTTTGATCTCTTATGCGGTAGCCAAAGCATTCTCCAATAACAAAAATGAATATGGAAAAGGGAGCCTGCAGGGAATAACGGCTGCAGAGACATCAAATAATGCCATGTGCCCCGGTGCAATCATTCCACTGCTGACGTTTGGCATTCCCGGGGATGCGGTGACGGCTCTGATTCTCGGTGTATTCAACCTGCATGGACTCATACCCGGTCCGATGTTGATGATCGAACATTCCGATAAACTTGGGCCCATGCTGCTCGCATTTTTGTTTACGCCGTTTCTGATCGTCATTTCTCTTTTTGTTTTGGGTCGATATTACATAAAAATTCCTCTTGTGAACAGACAGTTGCTCTATCCATTCATTGCCTTTACAGCCATGATCGGGTTATATGCGGCCACATTTTCCATGCTGCAGCTCCTTCATGCGTCAATTCTCGGTTTTTTGATCTTTTTACTCAGTGCCAGAGATTATCCAACCGTTCCTTTTTTGCTGGGTTTTATTCTTGGACCACTTCTGGAGAAAACCTTCAGAACAAGCATGTCTCTGGCAAAGGGCGATATTACAACGTTTGTCCGATCACCTTACAGCCTTTTATTTCTGGTGCTCACGGTGGTCATGATTTATTTTCTCGGTTTCAGGTTGCCCAAAATATTGAAAAAATGAGTTTTCAGGGCCTGATCTGTTGCCAAACCAACCTTTACATGGAGGCTTCTCATGAAAAAAGCAAGATTGGTATTGACGTTGATTTTTTGTGTATTTTTCGTGTCAACTTATGTTTATGCAGGTGATTATCCTGACAAAGACATCAAGCACATAATGCCCTGGGGTGCGGGTGGCGGCACTGATACGGTCATGCGTGGGTTCATGAAAAATATGGAAGACAACTTAGGAGTCAAAATTTATACAGTCAACATAACAGGGGCCAAAAGCGGCCTGGGTGTGTCAGAGTTGATGAATTCCAAAGCAGATGGATACACTATCGGCTCCCTCACCTATGACGGGGTGGTTACGGTTCCTTACTTCGGGCTTCTGTCAGACTATTCCCTGGATAGACTCAATTTTATCGCAACCGTTACCATTCATCCTACCGTATTGGTTGCCAATACAGATTCAGAGTATAAGAATCTGTCAGATTTGATAGATGCGGCTAAAAAGTCTCCTGGACAAATTCAGATTTCGAATGTTGGCATGGGTGGGGTCTGGCACCTGCCTGTTCTTGAGTTGGAAGAAAAAGCAGGCGTCCAATTTGACCATGTTGTTTTTTCAGGAGGTTCTGGAGAACAGAAAGAGGCCCTGCTGAAAAAAGAGACAGAAGTTGCCTGTATGAGTATCGGCGCGGCTGTTCCTCTTCTGCAGGCCAAAAAAATCAAGGTTCTCGGCGTGATGTCTGAAGATCGTCTTGAAGTTTACAAAGATGTACCCACCATGAAAGAACAGGGATATGACGTCGTCTGGGGAAGTGCTCGAATGATTGCCGTGCCGGCAGGCGTTTCACAAGACATTCAGACCGTACTTGGTGAAGCGGCAATGAAAACAGCCAATACCGAGAAATGGAAAAAATGGCTTGAGAAAAATGGCGGCGGATGGGCCTATTTGGATGCTGAAGAGACCAGCAAATTTGTGGCATCGTTGCAAAATAAAGTATTTCCCCTTCTGGATGACCTCGTGGCCAAGGGTATTGTCAAAAAAAATAAGTAGCCCGGAATATCCACAAAGGGAAGTGATTAAACAATTCAATTCAACTGGAGTAAAAGATGGGTATGACAGGTGCGCAGATAATCCTGGAAATGCTGAAGCAATATAATGTCAAGCATGTTTTCGGACTTCCGGGAGAAACGACTATTGGTCTTTATGACCAGTGGCTCAAAGAGCCGGAAATCGAATACATTCTTACCAGAGATGAAAAAAACTCTGCATTTATGGCGGAAGCCTATTCAAAAATAAGTGGCAAACCCGGCGTTGTGGAATCACCCAGCCCAGGAGTCACACATTCAGCGCCGGGAATCGCAGAAGCTTTTGCAGGCAGCATCCCACTGATTTTTTTCACCTCTGATGTGAATCCCAATGACCATAAAAGAGGTATGCTGACTGGAATCGATCAGACGGATTTTTATTCTACCATTACCAAAGAAAGCTTTATTCTGGATCGGGCAAAAGAGATCCCTTTTCTCATGCGACGTGCTTTCAGGGTGGCAACTTCAGGTAAACCCGGGCCGGTTCATCTGAGAATTATGGTAAACTGTCTTGACGATAAAGCAGACGTGAATGATCTGTATGGCCAGCCGGAATGCAGCAGTTATCCGTCCTACCGAAATATAGCAGAGCCCCGCCTTATTGAGGAAGCGTTGACCATCCTGATGGAAGCAAAGGACCCCCTTATTGTCTGCGGACAGGGTGCACTGAGTTCCGGGGCTGGTCCTGCTGTCAGGGAACTCTCTGAAATGCTTGAAATACCGGTGGGAACAACAATAACCGGTAAAGGCATCATCAGTGAGCTCCACCCTATGTCAATCGGTGTGGTTGGCTCCCGGGGAGGAAGGGCCTTTACCAACGCATTTATCGAGCGTGCGGATGTCATTTTTTATATTGGTTCAAATACCGATTCCACGGGTACTGATGGCTGGCAGAAACCAAAGCTCCAGAACAGAAAAAAAATTATTCATCTGGATATTTCTCCTGAAAACTTAGGGAACATGTATCGAACCAACGTTTCTTTGTGTGGCGATGCTAAAGTTTCTCTGGAGTTTATGTTAAAAACCGCTAAAGAAAACAATCTGAAGCGATCCCATAAATTGGAAAATTTTACTCAGGAGCGCGACAGAACCAGAGATGAACTTCTGAATATGGAAATGCCCGATATCAACAAAGGGATATTTCCACCCTATTTTGTGAAGGTACTCAACGAGATTCTTCCAGAAAACAGCATCATTACAACCGAGGCCGGGGTATGCAGTATTTATACAACCCCGTTACTGAATACCCTTGCGCCCGGCAGAAGATATTTGAGCAATTATTCTCTTGGTGCTCTCGGGTATGCGATTCCTGCAGCCCTGGGTGCCGCCTTTGCCGATGAGAATGCGCCGGTTATGGCTTTGGGAGGGGATGGAAGCTTTGGCTTCAATTGTGGTGAATTAGAAACGTTTTCTCGAACCGGTAAAAATATCACGATTATCCTGTATCGAAATGATTCTTTCGGCTGGATCAGAGGAGAGACTGTACTGGTCAATGATTCGGAACCTTTTTGTACCGATTTTGATCCCACAGTCAGCTATCTGAAGGTTGCTCAAGCCTTTGGCCTGCAATGCCAACGGCTTGAACGGCATGAAGATATTCGGCCGGTTCTGGAAAATGCCATGGCACACAATGGTCCGTCATTTGTTGAAATGCCGGTTGTTTCAGAGGATGTGATTGCCCCTTTTGTCCCGAAATGGGTTTCAGGAGCCAAAAGGAAAAACCGTCCTTCTGTGTATTAATCGTGTAACGAAAGATCTGATATGCCTGTCCTTCTCACTGATTCAGACTCATGAAGGACAGGCATATTGAAAGGCAAGGAGATGTCATGGGCGACCCTTATCTCGACGGGATGCTGAAAAAATCGATTTACGCGGATAGATTTTCAGTCAGAGGACGGCTTGTGGGTATTCTCAACGGTAAATTGGATGACAGAAAGCTTGATTTGATCAGTGTGCCTTCAAGGGCATTGAGAAAAGGGGAAATTCATGAACTTATTCATACGGATGAAGAAAATGCACGCCCCGGGCGCCAGGTGAATTCCATCCATTATGTGGCCTTTTTTGAAGTAATTGGTCCTGGAATAGTCCTGGCAGGAGATCAGGTGTTTCTTAATGAAAATTTCGCCGGTCATCTTACAGGTTTTGACGAAACCCACATGCCAAACCATATGAATATCGTTTTCTTTTCTAAAAAGTGTGGAACAGGGGTGTCTATGGGCCTCGCTTTAGGAGATGAAATTTGCTTTAAAATGGGTGTTTCCAATACATGAACGCAAAATTTGATCATTTAGTGGTAGGAGCAAAGGATCTCGAACAGGGAGTAGCGTATATTAAGGAAAAATTAGGCGTTGAGATGCCCTTTGGAGGAAAGCATCTGAAAATGGGCACACATAATCTTCTAATGCGAGTGGGTAGTAACATTTTTTTGGAGGTAATTGCCATAGACCCTGAACAGCCTTCTCCTGAGAGGCCCCGCTGGTTTGGCCTGGATGACCCGTTAATTCAGATGAGTCTGGAGAAAACCCCCCGTTTATTGTCATGGGTCGTTAATTGTACAGACATAAAAAAAACAATACGAAATGCTTCCTGCTCTTTTGGCCGTCCTGAACCTATAAGTAGAGGGAGATTGAACTGGTATTTCGGGCTTCCTTCAGATGGAAGACTGATTGCTGGAGGATTTTTACCATACCTGATCCAGTGGTTTGATACCGAACATCCATCGAACAAGATGGCGGATGTTGGAATAGACTTGTTGAATGTAAGCATATATCATCATTATCCTTCATGGATAAAAAATATGCTTATTTCAATAGAAGCACGCGGTCTTGTCGAGATTTGTCACCCGCCGAATGGTGGCAAATCCTTCATTGAAGCACAATTTAAGACTCCGAATGGTCTGAGAAAAATTAGCTCTCGATAGCCTTGAAAACTAAAATATAAAGTTGAAACAGGATGCCCCGACAAAATTTTGAAAATCTACACCGAAAAATGCATTCTGGTCTTCCCAAGTGTCCTGATATCTGTTATCGAATGGATAGTGGATGTTATATAATATCCTTAAAAGTTGGGAAGATGTTTCTATTGGCGTAGAGTGGCTTCCCAACTTTTCTTTTTTATAGATTCCCGGTCAAAATAACATTGTCAAAATCTTATATCGAAAAATAGACTGTTCACATATCCTCGGGCAGAAAAAATTGCAAATCTTTGTGAAAATTTTGAAGAAATAATGATGTAATCAAAAGATTATTTAAAACCATTCTCTTCATGTTTCCGGGCAATTGCGGCCGCAAGCGCGTCCAGTGCTTTGAAATCGGTTTCCCGGGGAACCCCTTTGCACAAAACCGGGTCCAGGATTTCCACTTTCAGGTTGGGGATCATTCCCCCGAGAGTTTCCACGGTTTTCCCGCCCCATCCATAAGAGCCGACAATGGATAAAAATTTGACTTCCGGCCGCAGGGCATTTGCCAGAAATGCGGCATAGGCGGCATATGGATGGGGACCGGCCAGAACCGTCGGGGTGCCCAGCACGATGGTTGCCGAATCCACCAGGGACATTGCAAGTTTGCCGATGTCTGTTACCGCCAGGTTGAACAGTTCCACCCGGACACCCTTGTCCACAAGTGATGCCACAAGATAGTCTACCATCTGTTTTGTGCTGTCATGCATGGATACATAGGGAAGCACCACTGTATTTCCGGGAGGGCCATTGACCCACTCATTGTATGCCTCCAGAATAAGGGCGGGTCTTGGATACAATTGGCCGTGACTGGGAGCGATCATCTCTATGGGGTAGGATGTCAGCTTTTCCAGATTCTTTTTGATGATGTTACGAAAGGGCATCATGATTTCGGCAAAATACCTTTTGGCCGCTTCATAAACACGTCCTTCATCCTTAACAAAAAGGTCGGTTGCCGCAATATGCGATCCGAAAAAGTCACAGGAAAAAAGTATCCGGTCTTCTTCGAGCCAGGTCACCATGGTTTCCGGCCAGTGGACCCAGGGCGTATAAATGAACTTCAATGTCTTGTCCCCGAGCGAAAGGGTTTCTCCATCTCCGACGGTTTTAAATCTTTCATCCGGGATCCGGAGCAGATCGGCCAGCATCCCTTTTGCTTTGGATGTGCAGATCAGTTTTGCATCCGGCCATGCAGCGAGGATTTCTGGAATAGTGCCGGAATGATCCTGTTCAGCATGATGGGAAATGACATAATCAATTTTTGGAATCTCTTTGAGCTGGGCCATGAGTTCATCCGCCATGAGGGGATCCACTGTATCCAGCAGCACGGTTTTTTCACTGCCTTTGACCAGAAACGCATTGTAGCTGGTGCCGTCAGGCAGTGGAATCAGCGAATCGAAAAGACGTCTGTCCCAGTCCAGGGCTCCTAAGCAAAAGACATTTTCATTTATTTTTCTTGCAAACATGTTGTCTCCTGTTAATGAGTTTGTGCAGGGTAATAAGTCAAAAGCGCTTCAACGTCTTTTTTTAATTTTTTGACTATCTCCATGTCAACATTCTGCTTTGCCTTCATTGCACCAATGATGACAGTATGGTGTTTTTCGAGACGCGTCAGGTAATCTTTCATATCCGGTTTAACACGCTGGGTCAGAAAATAATCACAGATGCTTGATATGATGTTCTGGGCATGCTCCTCCTTGTTCATGACCCAGCGAACCAGCTGGTTCTGGCTCAAGGGGTCGTTGTCGCCGCTCAGTTCCTTTATGAGCCGAACCGCTTTTTCAATGGTTTTCACATCTTCAAGCATGGATAAAACCCTTGCATGATCATCATATATGCCACATGGCAACTGACAGTGTGCATAGGCGGACTGGGTATACAAAAACAGTCCTGCCAACAGAAGAAAAATCCATCTGAACATTTTTCGGCCATTTTTTTTCATGGGTTGCTGCTCCTTTAAACTGGTTGTTTTTAATCAGCTAAAACTATCTTAAGCTGACTCACTGGTACCGGCCTGTCCTTCAAGTTTGCATTGATTGAAATCAATCGGGGAACTGCACTTTCGGCATGTGTGAGGATGGTCAAACTCGTCTGAAAAAATTTCTTTTTCCTCTCCACATTCAGGACATTTACAGACAAATGACTTGAGATCTTTAAAATTTTGAAAACCTGGGCAATGTTGGGGTGTTGATGACATTTCAATCCTCCTTTCTATCATGGTTGCAATGAAACATTCCTGGTTTTTGCAAAGTGGTGCGCCAGGATAACTCTGGTCAAAGATACACGACTGAATTTGTTTTTCCAATACACATATACCTGTAAAAACGCTTATTTTAAACACTATTAACATTAAAAAAAAATGATTGTGGCCAAAACAGTGGTTTTCGGAGAAAAAATACAGGTTTTCACGCATTGTCATACAAAACCGGATCCCCCATCATAAATGCGAGACATGTTGACTGCGAGCCCGAGAAAATATTCAACTGTAAATGCATCACCACCAAGGATTATCACCAATGGAAAACCACCTGTACAGAAAAAATGTATCGTTTGATTGCCCAATACCGGTAAAATGGTGGGCCTGTTTCCTTGTTTTCTGTCTGATCTTTACAGTCCAGACGGCTGCCGGCCAGGAAAAAAAGATCACCAATCATCTGGGCATGACCTTTATCCGGGTGGCTCCCGGCACATTTCTCATGGGAAGCCCTGAAAACGAAGCGCACAGAACAGATAATGAAACACAGCGACAGGTTCACATTAAGAAAGCGTTTTACCTCCAGCAAACCGAAGTGACCCTGAAACAATGGCGGGCTGTGATGGGAGAAAGCTGGTTTATCAAGCGGGATGGTACAGCGCGGACTCCGGTCACCCGTGTTTCCTTTTTTGATGCCCGGAATTTTATCAGAAAACTGAACCAGAAAGGCACGGCCCGATACCGGCTGCCTTCAGAAGCGGAATGGGAATATGCCTGCAGGGCCGGAACCACTACCGCCTACAGCTGGGGAAATGATATTGACTGTTCCAGGGCCATGTATGCCAATAACCCGAAAAAACTGTGCGACTGCTGCGACTATTACCGGTCTGTGGGGCTGCCGGTAAACGGGCCGGCCCCTGTGGGTTCCTTTGCACCCAATCCATGGGGATTTCATGACATGCACGGCAATGTCTGGGAGTGGTGCGCAGATGTCTATAATGAGGATACCCGCATCCCGGGGGGCAAAAGCTTCAACTTCTTCACCACCCCGCCCAGGGTGCGCCGGGGCGGCAGCTGGTTCAAGTATGGCTGGTACCTCAGAAGCGCCAACCGCACTTATGCCCATCCTGGATCCAGATTCCAGACCACGGGGTTCAGACTGGTCCGTGAGACAGATTGATGCGCGAAAAACTGCTGGATCTGCTCAAAATCTATGAAGAAGAGCTGTCCTTGTTTTTGTGGGCAGCCGCGCTTTTGTTCATCATCCGCAGTTCAGGCATCATCCTCAACAACTATGCTGAAACGGCCTTTTTAAAGCGGTACGGGGTGGAATATCTGCCCATGGTGAACATGCTCAATGCCGTGGCCACCTTTTTTGTCACCGGCGTTCTGGCCGCTCTTTTGAACAGGACACCCGGGGCAAGACTCCTGTCCTATGTTTTTATTTTTTCAGGCGTCGTGATCATTGTGATCCGACAGCTCATTCCCTTTGGCATCGATCTGCTTTACCCCTTGCTGTTCATGCTCAAAAGCCAGTTTGAACTGCTCCATGCCATGCTTTTCTGGAACGTGTGCAATGACCTTTTCAACACCCGCCAGTCCAAGCGTCTGTTTCCTCTGCTCACCGCAGGGGGAGTCATCGGTCTTATCCTGGGCAGCTTTGGTACCCCTTTTTTTGCACGCCTTTTCAGTATGGATAACCTGCTGTATCTATACCTTTTCACCACGGTTGCCGGTGCATTCATGATCCAGGGAATGGGCCGCAGCTTTGCCACATTGATATTCACGGAAAAAAAAGAGGCATCCGCCCAAAAAAAAACGTCCATCATCGAAGAGATCAAACGAGTGTGCCCTTTGGTAAAGGATTCCATTCTGGTAAAAATAGTTCTGATCCTGACATTCATGCCCAATGTGCTCATTCCCATCATGAACTACCAGTTCAATTATGCTGTAGACGAACAATTTGCCTCGGAAAGCGCCATGATCCAGTTTTTTGGTAATTTCAGAGGCGTGCTGAATATCGTCAGCCTGTTCATTCTATTGTTTGTGGGACGTGTTTACGGCCGGTGGGGACTGCCGGTGGCGCTCATGTTTCATCCCTTTAACTATCTGCTGGCATTTACGGCATTTCTGCTGCGGTTTGACGTATTTTCAGCCGTTTATGCCAGGATGTCCATCAACATTATCCGCACAACCATGAACAAGCCTGCCAGCAGTATTCTCATCGGGCTCTTTCCGGGATCCTACCGGGATATGATCCGTCCTTTCCTGCGGGGAACGGTTGTCAGGCTGGCCCTGCTGACAGGATCTGCACTGATCCTGATTTCCACGCCCCTGTTTCATCCCCGGTACCTGAGTCTGGTGGCCCTGCCTTTTCTCCTTGCCTGGATGGCGGCTCCCTTTGTCCTGAAGGCCAATTACTCAGAAATTTTACTGAACATGATCTCCAGAAACCTGCTGGATATCAAACACCTTGACCCGGAAGAACTGGGCCAGATATTCAACCGGAAAAAAACACTGGCAGGCCTGGAATCCATGTTTCTGGCTGCCCGTGGCAGTGATGCCCTCTGGTATGCCGGTCTGCTGAAAAATATATCTCCAAAACGACTGGACCCGTTGATTCTCAAAAACCTGGACCACCAGGACGAAGATACCCAGGTGGCACTCATCAAAATGATCTCCCCTGAATCTGCCCCCGGGGCTGCAAAAGAACTGGTAAGTTATTTGTCCCCCCATCGTCATGAAACCACCCTCGCTATCCTGAAGCTTGTCATCCGCCACGGTATCCAGGACGTAGATCCATCTGAGTTTTCCGAATATGTGAACAGTTCCCACCCCGTGGTCAGGGGATTTGCCTGTGCATGCCGGTATGCAGATCAGCCGGAATTTCTGCACAAATTTATCGAGGACTGGCTGTGCGGCACAGATACTTCTTTTCATCAGTCCGGAATTATCTGTGCCGGACTGAGCGGACACCGGGAATATATCCCCCGGCTGCAAGACCTGCTCAAAAAACCTGAAAGCGGCCCCGTGATACCTGATATCATCAGAGCCCTGTCCCGGTTACAGACCGAGGCAGGCCATTCTGCCGCTTTGACCTTTCTGGATCATAAAGATAAAAAGGTGCGTGTGGCCGCGCTGGAGGCCCTTTCCATAATCGATGATGACACTCTTCAAAAAGCGGTTTTTATGCTGGGAGATCCTTCCGATGCCATCCATGACTTTGCCGTGGAAAAAATAAGAACCGCGGACTATCAGAACAATCTGGTGCTGGTGGAATCGTTGGGGCTGCCGTCCACAAGGATCAGACGGGGGCTTTTCGAACTGCTGGAAACCCTGGATATCAGGAAGTTCGATGTGTTGATGTTCGCCAGGAACAATCTTTCCAGAGCCTATGAATACCTTGCCCTGGCACAGTCTTTGGAAAATCTTCCCCAAAGCGGGATACGCGATCTTGCCATGGACCACCTGAAGGAAAAAAAAGAAAGGATCCTGGAAAACATCCTCAAGGTGCTGGCCATCCGTGACCAGAGCAAACGGATGAAATCCGCCTGGCGGGGAATTTTCTCCTCCGACACCCGGCAGCGGGCCAATGCCATTGAACTGCTCAATGACGTTCTGGACAAAAAAATCTTTAAAACCATGCGGCCGCTTCTGGAAAATTCCAATCCCTCAGAGGCTTTGGCAGAGGGAAGAAAGCTTACAAAAATTCCGAAATTTGACACCACAGGAAAACAGGCCGTCTCACATCTGCTCTCCTCTGCAGACTGGGTGGATGTGATTTTTGGGCTGGGGATTTTACGGGAAACACCAGACATATCCATCAACCAGGACCTGATCCGGAACTTGAGGAAATCCGATAACCCGCATATTTTGAGTGAAGTTGACAGTATCGTGGGAAAAACACAGTCCGAACCATGACCGCCTGCCGGTTTCTCATCCTTGGCGGTTTTCGGGCAACTCAACACCGGTCAGGTGTTTTGTAAAGAGCCTGATTTTTTGGTTGATGAACTGCTCCGTCAGCCCCCGCATGTTCAGTTTTGTGATTTGTCTGGACAATCAGAACAAATCCACATTCGCCTTTGCAGCCCAGACTGTCCCAGGGTCATCAGTTACATGCATACCGTGACTGAACGATGTCAATGTTTCCCAGTTGTCAGGAGTGTAATAAACAGTAACAGCCATATAATTTGAAATTTCAACACGATTCATAAACTGATTATAAGCGGCAACCGTTGCAGTATCATCAGGATCGTAATAGGGGCCGTCAGGGGCATAATCCTTTATCGCCCCGACAAGGGCAGCAACCGCCTGACCCCTGGATGTCCCTGCATTCAGCATATTAACCCAATAGTTGATACCGTCAAGATCATCTGAAATGGTTTTGTTGAGGGTATTATAATAAATGTGTTCAATGAATGCTTGATTGGTATTCAGATTAGCCCCGAAATAATCTTTCGCTGCCTGTGTGTCAAGCATAGCATTGGCAGCAGTGGCCATATCTGATTGGGCCTGCCAGTATGTGTTCCCTTCTCCTTCAGATGCTCTGCCAAAGATAGATACATAAAGCTGAGATACCTGGGTTTTTGTTAAGCCGTTCGAAGGAATGGATCCGGAGTCATTTATTTTAAAGTTGTTGAATGTCACTTCCGGACCACCGTAGATGGCAACCGCCCCCCGTTGCAAAGAAAGCATGTTGCCCATGGAAAGTGTTCCCATAAGGACGTCATCCAAAGAGAAAAGCCAGGCGGTTATCTGCATCGTTGAATCCATATGCACAACCAGTTTGTAAAAGGTGTCAAAGCTGATATCAACCGGCATTTCAGAGATGGCATCTCCCTCGACGATGCCCAGTGAGAAGAGGATATCGGTTCCCCCGTGATGAGATTCAAATAGTGTAACGCTTTTTGCTCCATCTGATTCAGTCACTTGAAGTATTTTTTTCTTTAAATCAAGTTAGTTATGTTAAAATCGTTCTATATATCAATAATCAAAATAGTGTAACGCCATCAATATTTCTCCAATATTACAGCAAATTGCAAAACATTTTGACTTTTTCAGCGCCCGGAAGACACGATGAAAATAAATAAAGATAGTGAGTTTAGAATGAGGGTAGTATGTGATCTATGAGAATAGGCCATCTGCCGGCAAATCGGCAAATGGCCTATAGAGCTAGTGCG
>JAVVEQ010000035.1:0-42411 GCA_032250905.1 Desulfotignum sp.
GCACGTATTTTTTGAGTGGCAATATCGATGAATTGATTTAACATGGGTCCTCTCCTTCGAGCAGCCGGCGGCAGACACCAGCGATGTTCAGGGCCGCCGAACCGTTCTGTACAGGCGTCAATCGACGCATTTCTTCCATATTAAAGTCTGAATGGGTTTCCTTACCCAGGGCAAGACCCACAAGGGCGGTCGAAGAAAACCGGGTGATCAGAACATCACAGTTTGCGATCATCTCTTCGGCATTGCCGGTCGAAAACACCATGGCCCCGGGGGCGTATTTGTTAATTTCCCGGGTGGCGCGTCTGTGTTTTTCGCCGGGGTGAAGCTTGAAGATAAGCAGCCGGGAACCGGCGATCTCAACGGCTTTTTGAATAAAGGCCCTGCGGTTTTCGAACTGGAGCGTTTCTCTCAGCGCCGACGTACAGACCAGCACATAGCCTTTGTAAGGAAAGTTGTTGCCGGCAAATTTTCGGCAATTGTCGAAATTGGGTATCCCTGTAACAACGATTTTTTCAGGGCGAACCCCTTTTTTGATGAAAAAGTCCCGATATCCGTCACTGGCAACACAGAGCGCCTGGTATGCATCGCTGAGACCGGTCAATGCATTGCCTGCAAACCAGAGCGGGAGGAACCTGAACCGGTTGGCCAGATGAAACATCATGGATTCAGGGTCGGTCACCCCTTCCTGGACCAGCACCATCCGGTTGCCTCTGATATTCTTCTGCAGATACACATCCGAGCAGGTCACCACCAGGTCGTAAGGGCGGTTGCGCCCCCTTTCGTCGATACAAAGATCCTGTTTCCGGAGATATTCCCGGCAGCGGTTTGACAGTTTGTTTCCGGCAATGGTGAATTCGATCATTCCAAGTCTTTTGAGAAACAGGTCAAATCCGTCGACATAAAAAGGTGAGAAGGCATGGTCATACGCGTCAAGGTGCCCTGCGATCTGGTGCATCTGGGTGGTCTGGTTCATGGAACCGCATATAAAGAATATTTTTTTCTTCATCTTCCACCCCCCCATTATCTCCGGTGTACCCAGTCACAGCTCTGGCAGACCGGGAATCCGCCATAGTCAATTCTGCCAAAGTTTTTTCGGATGCCGGACATTACCGGCCCGTTCCAGATTTCCGTGACCGTCTGCAGGTTCAGATCGCCTACTTCCTGAACCCCATTGTAATCCACACAACAGGTAACGGCCCTGCCATCCCAGAGCACGGACAGGGCCGACCAGGGATAAAAACAGACAGACGCTATGTTTCCTATGACAGGGTTGTACCTCCTTCCGCCGCCGAAATTGTCCAGTGATGTGACATTCAGGCAGTCGCCCATCTTTTTGTCCAGAACCCCGCGCCACAGGGATTTAAATTCTTTTGTTGCAGCGCCATTGGTCTCCTGAGGCAGGTATTGAAGAATCAGTTTGGGCGTCTTTTTTTTCATGTCTTTTCTGATTTTCACAAACTCCCTGACGTTGCTCAACGCCACCTTGAAATCCAGCCCTTTCATGGTCCGGCCGTAGGAGTCATCATCTGTGCCGTAAAAGCTGATTTTCATCTCATCCAGCCCCGCACCAATGATTTTTTTTGCGGTTTCGGGAAATAATAACGACGCATTGGTCACCAGATAGGTATGGTTTATCCCGAGCGCTTTAGCGAGCCTGATCCGTTCCGGCAGCACTTCATCCAGGAGCGGTTCTCCAAATCCGTGCAGATGCACCACCGGTTTTCGTTTGGTTCCGGACACCTCTCTGATGATTTTTTCGAATAATTCAAATGTCATAACACCGAGTTTCCGGGTGAGCTTTTCACGGGGACACATCACACAGTGTGCATTGCAGCAGTTTGTGTTCTCAATCAGAATGACCGCAGGCAATGGAAAATGGCGGCGGTAATAGAGATGAAAGGGCAAAGAGGACCTGGCCAATGACAACAGCCCCCGGGTGATTTTGTCCCGTGCATTGAAAATCATGGGGTCTCTCCGCCTATTCTTGTTGTCATGACACCGAGAACGAACACCACGGCGGCAAAAACGCCGATGATCAAGGCGCATTTCAGGGCAGCCGCATGATCCACGGCGATCATGGATGCCCTGAGTCCTTCGTTCACATAATACAGCGGCAGAACCCTGGCAAACGCCTGCAGAAATTCAGGCATCATCTCCACAGGGAAGAATGTCCCGGACAGAAACATCATCGGAAACATCAGGGCATCAGCCGCAGCCGAAGCACTTTCAGCCTCCCTGGCCACGCGGGTGAGAATCATGCCGAGTCCTACAAAGGCAAATACATCCAGGGCGACAAACACCACAAGCCAGGCATTGATTTCAAGACTGACGTTAAAAACGGCATAGCTCACCAGCAGCATCACCGCCGTGGACACAACCGCAAGAATAAACTGGTATATGACGTTTGACAGGATCCAGTCAATCCGGGTGATGGGAGTGGTGGAAAGCTTTCTGATGACGCCTTTCTGCAAAAGTTCGGCATTGACGTTCACCGAACCGAACAGGCTTGCCGTCATCACTGCCATGGCAATGATCCCGGGGACAAAGAATTCAATGAACCGGTATTTTTTTTTAAGTATGGACACTGGTTCCGATACGATGAGCGGCGGGTTGCCGGACATTTCCTGGTTGATTTTGGCCAGCGCCATATCCAGCACCCCGATTTTGGTGGTCACCCCAAAGGAGCCGGGGTCGTATACTTTGGTGAGGGTGACGGGTGTTTCAAAGTGGTCGGCCGCCATTTTTTCCATGAGAGACAGCTCAAAATTTTCGGGAATAATGACAATCAGATTCAGGTGGTTGATCCTGGCATACTGTTTGGCATCAACGTCAGGGGAGACCTGTGTGATCTTGAATCGCTCGGTGAGATCAATGGCGTTCACGAGTGCTTCAGATGAGGGTGTCCGGTTAAGATCCTGAATGCTCAACTCAAAAATTTCATTGTCTCTTTCCATGAAAATGGTGCCGAATACGAGTATCAGGATGACCGGAAAGGCAATCCTGAAAAACACCACCGTCTTCTCCCGGTAGAAGCTCTTGATACTCACAATGATATTTGCCCGAATGATATTGGCATGGATGATCTGCAGGGTCATTGTGCCTCCTCGATACCGGCAACGCTTTCCAAAAAAGTGTCATCGGTCAGTTTGAGGAAGACCTCTTCCAGATTGGGCTTGCGGACGTTCAGACCGGTAAACGACGCCCCGCCTTCCCTGACGGCGTTGAGCATCCTGCGGACATCGTCTGTGTGTGCAAGCCGGACCTTGATATCCCCGTGGCTGTCATAGCCCGGCGTAAATCCTATTTTTTTAACGATGTCAAACACCGTTTCATCCACAGATTTGAGCATGACGACCAGGTAATCGGCATTGTTTTCTATGAGTTCCCCGGGGGAGCCCATGGCGGTAATCTTCCCTTTTTTTACGATGGCAACCGTGTCAGCAAGAAGCTCTGCTTCCTCCATGTAGTGGGTGGTGAGGAACAGGGTTTTCCCCTTTTTCTTAAGGTCCAGAAGAACTTCCCACATGGCGCGCCGGGCCAGGGGGTCGAGCCCGGTTGTGGGCTCGTCCAGAAACACGATTTCAGGGTCGTTCACCAGGGCAACCGCGATTCCCAGGCGCTGTTTCAACCCGCCGGAAAGATTCTTATACTGGACTGCGGCTTTGTCTTTCAGGTTCACAAGCGCCATCAGCCCATCAATATCTGGTTTTTTACGGCAAAAAAGCCGGGAATAATACTGCAGGGTTTCTTTGACCGTTATCCGGTCAAAAGAGCTGAATCCCTGGGGAAGGACCCCGATGCGGGGGATGATGTCATACTTTTTTTCGGTGACATCCATCCCCAGAAGAATGACTTTGCCAGACGTGGGTTTTCGGATGGTATTGATGATCTCGACGGTCGTGGTCTTGCCTGCTCCGTTGGGGCCCAGCAGTGCAAACACCTCACCCTTTTCGACGGTAAACGACAGGTTGTCAACCGCGGACAACCCCTTATACCGCTTGGTCAGGTGATGAACTTCAATGGCATATTTATTGTTTTGGATCATAGCTCTCCAGTTTGTATCTTTGGGGATTGCTTAACCCACCGGTTTTGCCCACCACCTTGTTGAGGCGGCTGATTCAAAAGGGCAATGGAAAGCCATATGTTCCCCTGGCCAACCGAACGAACCCACAAAGGCCGGGCCTGGGTCATGGGAAATCGTTTTACCGCCTTTTCCGACAACCCGACCGGAAAATCATATCTGCTGTTTTCCTTTGCCCCTGTGCATGCAGGCCCTCCCGTGATCCCGCCTGTTGACGGATAAACGATCACCTGCAGCGGGTCCACAAGATGAAAACCACATCCCAGAGCCTTTACAGCAGCTTCCTTGACAGACCAGAGCAAAGCCGCCGCTTTTTTCAAATCATCTTCTGCCGTTTTCAAAGCATGTCTAAGTTCCCAGGGGTGAAACACCCTGGAAAAAGGGTATTCGCCTTGAAATTCATTGCTTTGTGCCACATCGATACCGATATCATGCACATCTGCGCAAAGCGCGGCCCAGAGGTTTTGGGAGCTTGCGCAAAAAGAGATGGCCGGACCGATGTGATCCCCCAGCAAAAGTTGCGGCCTGCCAAGAGGGCCCCGGATGACCCGAATGAACGGGTCGACATGAATGGGGAAAGCATTCGGGTTGTCATATGGCCTGTGCATCCAGAATGGTTTTTTCACAGCGACAAAGTGATCCCACAGTCTGGAAATCAGATGCTGTTTCTGGCCCGGCCCGTTCATCCCGGACCTTGCCGTCATTGCATAGAAGACAGAACCTCTTCCATGAGAAAAATTCACCGTTTGAACGGTTGGTTTTTGACTGTCTTTTATCATATCCGTTCCTGTCTTTTTTTGATCTCCAATCTTCCTGGCCCCTTCAGGCTCAGTCTGAGATCCATTTCATCTGCAACCCGGAAATCTGCATCAGGGTTTCGCCCTGATCATCAAGCCCTCTGGTGTCCCAGGTGAGCACTTCGTCGGTTTGTGTCCGCAACCGGGCTTCCAGCATTATCTTTTCCCCTGTCCCGACTTTTCTGAAACACCGCATCACCCCGATTTCCAAAGGAATCATGGACCGGGGCTCTGAGGGGTCTGTTACAGCAATATGACAGCACACCAATTGCAAAAGTGCCTCGAAAAGGTACGGGGAGTATTGGTATTTCACGTTTAAAAGATTTGCAAAATCAGAGGTTTCCGGATAGATGGTCCGGCCCTGTATGACGCCCGGGCCCGTCCCGTCAAGAAATTCTATCACCCGGTACCGGCCTCCGAGACCACTGCGGTCTTTGTACCATTTCAGCACTTTTTTACGATTCATGGGTTTGGTTCTGAGTTCATCCGGCCGGATGGGAAAATCCTGAAACCCTTGTCCGGGTGTTTCTCCTCCACCATCAAGGATCACCTGGCCGCTGCATTGCAGGGCAAAGTGTGCCATCAATCTCCCGGTCGGGGAGATCTCCTGTGCCGACAGGGAGGTATCGCACAACACCTCTTCAAGGCGATCACCCGTCCTGCAACAGGAAATTCTGGCAGGACGCGGAACCCCGGGCCGACATTCAATCATGTCCATGAGCCTTACTTTTCGGACCCCTTTCACCTGGAGGTGAGGATACAGTATCCGGGCCGCTTCCATAAAGGTCTCTATGACCATGGTGGCAGATACAATGGGGTGCTTGATAAACTTGAAAGGCCGGTGATCCGTGATCCAGAGATCTTTTTCCAGGGAGAAGGACCGGCAGGCCTCCAGTTTTTCCTGCCCAAGGTCCAGGTGCAAAATTTTTTCTATCATGGGAAAGTCTCCGGGTTTGAAGGACAAGAGGCCTGAATCCAGATCTCCAAAGGGTTTGGGAGGGGTCCTGTCATTGAGTAATACCGTCTTCACAGACGGCAGTTTTTTCATGAACATCACCCAGTGATCTTCGGCCGGAGCGGTAAAGAGTTCCCGACAGAAAAGTCCTGCAAGTTCATTCACATGAATGTAAGCCACCCCTTTTTGCTTCAGCAGTGCCTGGATTTCCGGATCATCCGCCATGCCCGCCCCCTCGACAGGGGGAAGCATCAATGCTTTAAACCGGATGGCGCTGTTTTCCCGGCCCAGATGACTGATCAGGGCAGACATCATCCGGTTGGCGGCAACGTAATTGGCCTGTCCGGGATTTCCCTGGATTGCGGCTGCCGAGGAAAGGCCCACAAAAAACTTCAAACCGGCATTTCTGGCTGATAAAAACAGATGCCAGGCACCCAGGAATTTAATATCCGTGACCGAGGAAAAATCATCCCGGGTCATACGGCTTAAGGGACCGTCCCGGAGGATACCGGCGCTGTGAATGATCCCGTCAATTTTGCCGTAACAATGGATCACCTCTTCCAGCGCAGCCTGGACCGCCCCGGCATCAGTGATATCACAGGTATGGTAGACGGCTTCAACCCCTGAAGCGTGTAAATCAGCCAGTGTCCGGATAATCTCCAGTGTCCTGGAATCATTCGGGATCGCCCCAGAAGGGGGGTGTTCGGTAAAAGATTTTGCCGAATCAACTCCCGGATCAAGAAGTGTCCTCCCAAGCAGGATCAGGCGAGGCATGAAAGGAGCAAGACAGCGTGCCAGGTGTGAGCCGATTCCAGCGGCACCCCCGGCGATAACGACAATGTCTCCGGGGCATAAATTCAGACCGGATGAATCTCTGAAAACCGATGGGGTTAACCGTCCCTCTGAGGTGAGGACTTCGTTGTTACGATGGATCATTTCCACCACGGGACATCCTCTATCCAGCGCATGGTGCATGGCTTTTTCAAGATCGGTATCTTTTTCAATTTCCAGTGTTCGGAACTGGACGGACGGGTATTCCTGGGCAGCGCTCAAAAACAGCCCGAGCATCCCTTCCGCCAGTAATTGAAAAGGCGTTCCAATATCTTCAGCAGAATACATCAGCACGATGAATTTTTTGGCCGAAGATGTAAGAAATGCTTTTAAAAGAAGAAAGAATCCTTTAAGAAGCTGAGAAACATCCGTCATACTGCTTGACCGGAGGGATCCTTTTCGGCCCAGGGAGACGACCATCCCGGAAACAAGTAACATGTCGGCTATTTTATCTGCCGCTCGCAAAGCACCCGCTTTGGTCCGGATGTCGTGATCCGATTTAGCGGAATCCGGGATTTCATGCATGAATCCCATTGGAAACAGTGTAACGCCGCAGTCTTTTCGGAGAATAGCCCCTGCGTGTTCGGCAACCTTGTCATTTCCGTCAGGTGAGAGGAGAAGGACGGATTCGCCCGGACTTAATTCCAGGGGAACCGCATTCTCGAATTCAAGCGTTGCGTGATCAAATACGAACCGCTTCAGCGGTGCCTCCTCCGTTGAGGCGTTTTCATAGTTATCCTGCAGGGGATTCGGGTCCAGCGCCTCAGCAGCCGTATGCAGTCCGCTGCCTTTCTCTCCGGTGGTTAATCGGGAAATTTCTTCAGCGATGTCTTTTACGGTACGTACATCGATAAAATCCTCCAGTTCAATGGTGATTCTGAACTGACGTTCTACCGCATCCATGATGATGGGAAGGCGGCTGGACCGGATGGAGAGATCTTTTCTCAGGTCCATGTCGGGCTGGATCTCTTCTCTGTTGAACCCTGTCGCGTCCATGATGATTTGAATCAGCTTCTCCGTGAGATCGTCACTTTCAGATTGTTCAACAGATCCGGGAGCGACCGGTTTCCGGAATTCAGGCGGCTCAAAACCGCCGAACATGCATTTGATGACACTCGACAGTTCCCCTTCTTTGAATTTCGGGTTAAGTTCCCGGCGGATGGCTTCCAGAATATTGGACTTGAGAAACTGGCCGGAATTATCCATCACGAATCGGTTGATTTCCCTTTGGATGATCTGTTCCATAAGCGGTGTATCTGAGTTCCCGGATTCTTGCGGCTGTATAGCCAATGCCGGGACGTTTTGAACAGGTTCTAAAACCTTTCCGGATGCAGGCAGGAAAGTGACCTTTGATTCGGGTTCTTCCTTAAGATGGCCTTGCACAGAAAGTTGGGCCAGTGCGTCCTTGAAGGTCGATGCCTCTGAAGAGCGAAGACATGTCCGGATACAGGAGGATCCGGAAAGTGTGTCTGCAATGAGATTGCTCAATACGTCACCCGGTCCCACCTCAACAAAAAGCCTTGCTCCGTATGTATTCCAGAGGAACCGGGCATTGTCCATCCAATGGACCGTGGATTCCAGGTGAGCCATGAGGATTTTTTTGATCTCTCCGGGATCCGACGGATAGGGTATCCGGGTCGTGTTGGAGATAACCGGAATCTGTGGGGGATGAAATGCAATGTCGGCAATGTATGCGGCAAGTTCATCATGGATGACCTCCATGGCCGGAGAGTGAAAGGCCATGCTGACACGCAGGAGAGTGCTCCGATGGCCCGTTTCCTTTAGTTTTTTGCAAAAACCCCTCATTTCTTCTGTATTGCCGCTTAAAACAGTCTGGAGGGGGGAATTGATATTGCCGATGTGGATATCATTGTAATCTTTGATCATTTTTATTAAAAGATCCAGGGGGGCGTCCGTGGCGGCCATGACACCGGGATCGATATTGGCGGCAGCGGCCTTATCCATGCACAGGGCCCGCTTGTTTACGATTTGAAACCCGTCCTCAAAGGAATAGACACCGGCCAGGCACAAAGCGGTCAATTCCCCCAGACTGTGACCGGCCATGGCCACAGGACGGATGCCGAGGCTGATGAGATATCGGGCCATGGCATTTTCCATGGCGAACATGGCAGGCTGCTGCCATCGGGTCTTCTGAAGATTTTTCTCCTGATCATGAAACATCAGGTGAAGCAGGTCAAAGTCTGCAACAGCCGCCGCCCGGTCAAGCCATTCTTTGATGACGGGAAAAGAGTTATAGAGTTCCTGTCCCATTCCACTGTACTGTGCCCCCTGTCCGGGAAATATAAGGGCAAGGGGCGGAACCTTCAGGTCCTGATGAACCTGCGCCTCGGACTTCTTTTGCGTCCCGGGTGAGACCATGACTGTATCCAGTTCGTCCATGGCCTGCTCCAACTGCACCACATAATTGGAACCGCCGAACCCGAAAGCGTTGACTTCCATCCTCCTGGGTTCACCGAGGCGGTTCTTCCAATCCAGCGGCGCAGAAGAGATGATAAGGCCTGATTTTTCCAGATTGATTTCAGGGTCCGGATGCCTGTAATTGAGAGTGGGCGGAAAAATCCCCGATTTCATGGCCTCAACCCCACGGATAAGGCTGCTGAGACCCGAGGCGCCTAAAGTATGACCGATCTGGGATTTGAATGCAGTGAGTACGGTGGGCCTGGAGGAATTATAGAACGCCTTCAGGGCACGGACCTCTTCCAGGTCTCCCTGCCTTGTGCTTGTGGCATGGCATTCCACCAGATCCACGGCATCAGGTCCATACGAAGTATTTCTGAAAGAGGTGCGAATGGCCATCTGCTGGGAAACACTGGAGGACTCCACCATCCCCAGATGGTTATTGCTGGCGCCCATGCCGGTCACATATGCATGAACAAGGGCCTTTCTTGCCCGGGCCATGCTTTCCCGCTCAATCACAATCATTGCCCCGCCTTCACCCAGGACCATGCCGTCTCTCTGGGCATCAAAGGGGCAGGATGTCTCCTGCGCGGGTCTTTCCCGTCCGGACAGCCCGTAAAGTGCGTCCAGGGCGGAAAATTCCAGAAAATGCAGATGGCTGAGCGTATCCTCCCCCCCTCCCACAACGGCGACGTCTATGATGCCGTTTTGAATCATCTGGATGGCGCTGTGAAGTGCCACCAGTGAGGTGGCGCAGGCGGCTGAGACAGCATGGCTGGGCCCCATGAACCCATACTGCTTGCAGATAAAACCGGCGGCAGCACAGTTGAGCCGGCCTAAAAGGGTGGTGTCGTCCGGGGCCATGCGCCCGGATTTTATTTCCCGTTCGATGGCGTTTTGTTGATCCGGTGTGAGATCCACGGCCCTTTTAATGCCTGCCAGGATGTCGCGTACGTATGCCCGGATAATGATATTGGGGAGCGTCCCTGCCGCCTCTCCTGAATTCTGGGAAATGAGGACGGCGATTCTCTCCCGGGGGATATCTGACGTCAGGATGCCGGATGCCCGGATGGCCCTGTCCGCAAGCCACATGGTAATCCGCGTGGCCTGGGTCATGCTCCTGAAATCATGGGGCGGAATCCCCAGTTCAGTTCGGTCGACGGGAAAGTCCAGAAAAGCACCCACCCTGCAATAGGTCTTGTCCGGAATATGAGGTTTAGGGTCATAATAAAGTGCGTGATCCCACCGTGACGGCGGTACTTCCGTGATACCGCTCTTCATGGCCAGGCTTGCACCCCAGATTTCCTCGGGACTCTTCCCCAAAGTATTCACAATGCTCATGCCGGTGATGGCAATCCTGTCCTGATTTTCCTGTTTAAGTGAGACCGGCGTCAAGGTATTCTTGACTTCTGAGGCCGAAATTTTTAATGGTTTTTCCATTGACGTTGCAGCCGGCTGATGCAGAGAAACAGCGCCCCGGGCCATTTCATGATGAAAGGACGTAAGATTATCGATGCTACGGATAAGGCCGGCGCAGGCACCACTCATGAATTGCCCCTGTTCCAGGCAGGTTTGATCATCCAGAAGTATCTCTTTCGACCCGTCCATTCCTCTTGCAGCCGTGAAAAGGCTTCCGGCCGCCAGGGTTTCCATTTTCTCCCTGAAAGTGGTCTCATCGCGTCGTCCTGCAGCAAACTCCCTTTCCAAAGATAAAATAGATTCCATTCCCGGGGACCTCAAGGACCGTACCCGGAGCCCGGTATTCCGGCCTGAAACAACGGTTCCCGCTAAAGGTGATTTCAGGATCATCTGCTGATAAAGCGGGGCCAAAGCACCTGTTTCAACAATCTCCTGTGTCGCCAGATAGGCGGTTCCCATCTGGATGGCATCTGCGCCAAGCATGGCTGCCATGAATGCCGTTTCCCGGTTAAAAATTCCCCCGGCAAGAACAACGCGGCAATTTTGAAACAGGGATGGGGTACGCCGTTTCATATCCAGCACCATCTGGGCAAGGGTGAGTGTGCTGTGCGGCCCCACGTGGCCGCCGGCTTCGTACCCCTCACAGATCACATACCGGACCCCGGCTTTAAGGGCCAGCGTCAACAGCGCTTCATCCGGCGCGATAAACATGACATCGATGCCGTAATCCATCAATTCTCTGACAGCGGAAAGGTCCCCCCCTGCAATCACTGCAAAACGGGGCCTGTACTTTTTTATCCAGGCCAGATGCAGTTCCCTGAAAGGGTTTTCCGCCAAAGAGACCACATTGACGGCATACGGGCGTGCTCCCATGATCTGCGGCAGGGTTCCCAGCTTCTGTTCAAGTGCCTGAGCGTCCATCAGGCCAAGGGCGATGGTGGGCAATCCACCGGCATCAGCGATCTGTAAGGCAAACTCCGGGACATCCGTGATCCAGGACATGGCGCCCTGGATAAAGGGGTACAGGGTTCCCATCTCTCTGGCCACAGGACTGTCCAGAAAACAATTCTTTTTTTCTTCAGCCAGGCGGGATAATTGATTCATTTCTTTTATGAACGCGGTCACCGCTTCCCCGGTTCCGGCCCCGAAACGGTTCACAAAGGCTCCGGCAAAGGCGGCTTCCACACCCAGCGGGATGATTTCGTCCCGGCTGAAACGGCTTTCCAGGGGATGGACAGCGCCGGCCGTCACCCGGTTTGCAAAGGAGAGGCGGGTTTCCTCCATGCCTGCTGCGCTGCAGAGTGCATCCTCATATGCCCTGATTTCCTTGAATGCCAGAGAATTCCCCTTGTTGAACAGACGACAGGGGACCTGCACATCCAGGCCGACCAGATCGGTGGCATCCGGACGGAGCCGGCCGAGCCGCTCCCGCTGGGAATCATCAACGACAACTCTGTCCGTCAGCCAATGGATACTCTCAAAAACGATCCCGGCTGCACCGGTCGACACAAAGGCCGCGGCGGCTTCAGGGATAAAGACGCCCCCCCAGATGAGAATATCAAAAGCTGTAGCAGAGGATCTCTGCATTTCCCTGGCCATGGAATAGAGCGTCATGGTTGTCTCACGACCCACGAATCCTGCGGCCTCACATCCTTTCAAAACGATGCGCCCAATGTCTGAGCCGGGCTTCAGCATTTCTGTTATGAGGGTGGTGTCCCCTGTGATGGGAAAACAGCCATAATTTTTTGACATTTCCCCCAGCTTGTTTAAAAAAAGGGCGGTGTTTTCCTGAGAAAATCCGGGGGGGCACTCTACCCATAGGTTATGAATCCCTGTTTCCTTTAATGTCCGCCGTAAAGACGAATCCATCAAGGCAGAGGCAGAAATTTTGATATCCCTGACTAAGCCGGCAGGGTCTGTTTCCCTTAAGCAGGAAGACAGGCTGTCTGCGCTCTTCTCCCCGGAAAAATCGAAGATCGCTCTGGTTCCTGTTTGTTGAGCCATCTGAATCACCGCCGGGGTTATCTCCTCAGGCCGCCAGACAAAAGCGATGGTGACATTTTGATGCTCAGTCGACATGGTTACATCCTTTGCTTCAAAGCCATTCGTTTCATTATGACAAAGACTTATTAAATATTCGGTATTTTTTGACCATTTTTGCCCCGGCTTCCTCTATCAAAGAGTTGACCGCCTCATTGTCCTCAAGGGTCCAGCCGATTTCCATATAACGGTATTTCGTTTTTTTTCTCACCACCTCATAGATATGATGGAAGGCCAGCATGGGAATTCCCAGCTGCCGGTACTTCTCTTTGATCCCAAACATAAACAACCGCAATCCGACGATCTCTTTTTTGTACAAAAAATACTTCAGCGCTCCCAAAAGGCCGACCCGCCCGTTGAAACGCTTAAGCAACGGGTTGATATCGGGAAAAACCATGCAGAAGGCGGCAGGCTCATCTTCAAAATAGATGAAAAAAGCCATGTCAGGATCTGTAAATTCCATGACGCTTTTTCCAATGTCCTGCATCTCCTTTTCGCTTAAAGGAACGAATCCCCAGTTGTCGGACCATGCATCATTATAGATCTGCCGGATCTGAGCGATTTCAGCATCTGCATCCTTTGGGCGAAAGTGGGTGATGCGGATCCCTTTTTTTTGGGCAATCTTGCCGGCCAGACGATCCATCCATCCGGGGAGTTCGTAATTGCTGTCTATCAGGAAAGCCAGCAGGTCTTTTTCTTTGAAGTAACCGCAAGATTCGATCAGCCTTGAATAGTACGGCGGGTTATAGGTCATCATCAGGCAAGGGGGAACATCGAATCCCTGAATGAGCAATCCTGCCTCGTGATTCGTGGATGGGTTGAGCGGACCTCTTATAAAGGTCATCCCCTTCTCATGGGCCCACCTTTCCACGGAAGAGAACAGGGCTGCCGCAGCTTGCAGATCATCCGCACATTCAAAGAATCCCCAGATGCCCATTTTCTCGTTATGGAACCGGTTATAATGGCCATCGATAATACCCGCAATCCTTCCCACCGTCTCTTTACCCCGTCGTGCCAGAAAAAGAACGCGCTGAGAAAATTCCCAGAAAGGGTGTTTGAGGGGATCCAGCATCCGACGGACTTCTTTCTTGAGGGGAGGAACCCATTCGGGGTATGTGACATAGATCTTCCATGGCAGTTCAATGAAGTCTTTTAATTCAGATTTCCCTTCCACGGTAATAATCTCAATGCCCGTCATGATGATACTCCTCAATAAAAAAAGCAATGGCATCCGATGCCCATCGCAATGCTTGACAACATCTTTTATAAATTCACTATGATCCACTTTATATTCACGTTATGTGCCAGAATTCTCATACCCGTCACAATGGGATCTATCCCCCTTTTATCTATGGAAAATCAGCAAAAAAGAGGTCTGCGGGAGTCCATTAAAAATTTTAAAAAATTAGGTCTTATATGACCAAAGGCTGAATATGACCTAATTTTTGGTTTCAAATGCCGCCGGTATGAAACGCTTTATGGCCTGGCACCCCCCCCGTTCAACAGGATGGAGATTATGAACCGGATACAAAAGCCCAGGCACGTAAATTGAACTATATCCGTATGTGCACGAATCCATCACACGGATATACATTATCCGTGAAACGTAAAATCCAAATATATAAAGGAGAAAGTTCATGAAATCTTTTGGTAGTCAACTCTTTACGGCACTGGTCATCGCTTTTATGCTGTCGGGGTGTTATGCTCAAAAGGAGGCTCAGACCCTCCCCGCATTTACCCTGGCCCCATTCAGCGCAGACGAGTATGTGTCATCCATTGATAATTTCGTCATTGTCCTGGATGCATCCAGTTCCATGGACAAGCCATACATGGGAAATAAAAAATTTGATATGGCCATTCAAATTGTCAGCCGTATCAATCAGGCCCTGCCGGAACTGGGTCAGAACGGCGCGCTCAGGTCCTTTGGGCACAGTCCTTCAGTTTCCGACGAAAACACGCTTCTTTTTTACGGTATGGAGGAATATTCCACATATGCTTTGGGTGAAAATTTAAAAAAAATATCTGAAGCAGGTGGGACAAGCCCCATGCATACCGCGCTTACCACCTCCGGGCAGGAAGAACTGAATGGTGTTTCCGGTAATACCGCTGTGATTATCATCAGTGACGGTCAGTCGGAGTTCAGTTTGGAATCTCCTGTTACCCTGAAAGCCGCCCAGGCCTTGAAAGATCAACTGGGACCAGGGCTTTGCTATTACCCCATTCTTGTTGGTGATGATGAAAAAGGGGTTGCTCTCATGAATGACATTGTCCGTATCAGTGAATGCGGCTTTGTCTCCGAAGCAGATGACCTGTTGACGGACGCAGGCATGGCCAGCTTTGTCGAAGACATTTTTCTGACCCAGAAACCCAAGGTTCCGGCAGCCAAGACAGTCACTCCTCCGGTCACCCCGGCCCCTGTTGTGTTGAAAGGGACAAATGCCCAGGGTATCTGGGTGGTGGATGAGGCCTATTTTGATTTCGATAAATCCGTGGTCAAACCAGAAGCTTTTGATTATCTTGATCAGATTGCAGAGGTTTTGAAAACGCATCCCCAGATTACTGTTAAAGTTCAAGGTCATACCGACAGTATCGGCACCAAAGCATACAATGATGCGCTGTCCATCAGACGGGCCCAGGCTGTGAAAACCTATCTGACAGACAAGGGGATTCAGGGAGATCGTCTGATCGTTGAGGGATACGGCCATTCCAAACCGGCAGTGTCCAACAGCACAGCCAAGGGTCGTTCATTGAACCGGCGTGTTGAGCTCCATCCAATGAATTTATAAAATAAAGGTGTCATTATGAACAAGATCCATTTTTTCAGACAATTGATTATGTTACTGTTTCTGACGGCCCTCATTGCAGGGTGTGCCGGAACACGAACAAGTGAAAGCACGGGCGAATACATGGATAACTCCGTCATCACCGCCAAGGTGAAGGCGGCAATACTGGAGGACCCGATTCTGAAGGTGTTCCAGATCAATGTGGAAACGTTCAAGGGAGAAGTACAGCTGAGCGGCTTTGTGGATTCCCCCGAAGCCGCTGCCAGGGCAGTGCAAATCACCCGAGGGGTGAAAGGGGTTACATCGGTTAAGAACAGCATGACTGTGAAATAAGTCCAGGCTGAATAACACACCCGGGGAGCGGCAGTCGTGAGGTTTTAAACGCTTAAAGACTGCCGCTCCAGCCGGTTTTTGAAACCCTTCATCTCAACCGTATGAATTTTATAAAAGCTGGTGAAAAATGAAAACAAACATACTATTGGCCATCATGTTAATCGTCATAGGGATCGCAGCCCTGGGGTATCAGGGGTTCTCTTATACGACCAGAGAAAAGGTCATTGATATCGGTCCCCTTACAATGACGGCAGATAAAACACGGACCATCCCGGTGCCCCCCATCATTGGGGGCCTTGCTTTGCTGGGTGGGATAGCACTGCTGGTCGTGGCTAAAAAAACATAAAAAAATTCAACCAGGAGAAATACCATGAAGTCAAGCACACGGGATAATGCAGAAGCCATCCTGCACAAAGTTAAAGGAAAGGTCAAAGAGACAGTTGGGAAGATCGTGGGGAATCCTGGCCTGGAAACTGAAGGTAAAATCGAGAAAATTGAAGGAAAGATTCAGGAAAAGCGCAGCCAGGTTAAGGACGTCGTTGGTAAGTAAACATGAGCGCCGGTCAAAAAAAATTGATGGCGTTAAAAAAGGAGGATACCATGCTTTGGACCCTATTTGTGATTTTGATAATTTTGTGGGCGATGGGACTTTTGACCGGCTACACGTTGGGCGGCATCATTCATGCCCTGCTGGTGGTCGCCATCATTGTGATCCTGATCCAGGTGATTCAAGGACGAAGACGGGTGTAGCCTATCGGGATCTCAGGGATCACTGCCAAGCCGGAGATCCTTAGGAGCAGTCTGAAACGGAGGAAAATTTATGACACGTATGGTGCTCCTCAGGCAGATGGAAACATCGGTCGTGGTGTGTTTTACTGGAGCGATGGGTGCTGCGATATGAGGTTGACTGTGCATAAAACCAAAATCGTCTGCACCATCGGCCCGGCCTCCCGATCGGAGGCGGTGTTGGAACAATTAATGCTCCAGGGGATGAATGTGGCACGGCCGGTGATAACAGCGACGCAAATGTTGCTGTCCATGACGGAGAATATCCGGCCGACCCGTGCCGAGGTATCTGATGTGGCCAATGCGATTTTTGACGGGACAGATGCAGTGATGCTGTCCGAAGAAACGGCCATAGGAAAATATCCTGTGGAGACGGTTGAAATGATAGCGAAAATAGCCACATCCGCGGAGCGGGAACGTAAAGCGGTTCAGACCCTGGCTGATTTGCCTGCATATTTCAGGACGGGTGCGGGTTCTGACAGTATCCGTGTCGAGGACATCTTTTCCCTGAGTACCGTTGAATGCGCCAACGCGTTAAGTGTGCGCTATATTTTGTCCCACACGCAAAGCAAGGGCGCCGCATGTTTCATATCCAGATTCAAGCCGGACTGCTGGATACTTTCCTTTGGCGGGGACCGCCATCTGCAAAACCTGCAAATCGTTGAAGTGCTGATTCAGGGGCGAACGTGGCCAGGGAAATCAGCAGGCAAGGCTGTCCGGTCAAATATGATGCATTGGCCACATTCGACCCCTTCTCTTCTTATGGTTCTGGCTGCTGAAGATGATAACGGTATTGATAATTTCCAGGCAGTGGCAGTTTTCATGTAACAAAGATATCTCCCAGAAGGTTCTGTGACTATTATCTCCATCTTATACGACAATAGTAATCGGTTTGCTTCCGGGCCCCTGACATCATCTGGCACGCAAGGTGCAATCTCTTTTTTTCAGTCTTATACAATTTACCAAAGCTTGAATACATGGTTCTGGATGTCTGGGAATACGCCTATTATCTTGATTACAAAAATGACAGAGGGAAATTTGTTGAGGCCTTCTGGAACATAGTGAACTGGACAAAGGTAAACGAACGGATTGAGACCCTTCTGAACAGATAGCCGGTCCGGTTATATTAAAAAATCAATCCAAAGACAGGAGAAAAGTAAAATGAAAAAATCAATGTATTGTTTGGCAGTTTTGGCCGCTGTGGCCTCTATGGTGTTCATCATGGCCCCGCTTTTTGCCACTGAGATGGATGACCGCATCGAATCATCCGCTAAAAACACCCATGTGTTCAAAACCTTTCTCAAGGACGATCATATTAATATGAAGTCAAAAGACGGATTTGTCACCTTGACCGGGACGGTTCTGGATGCATCCCATAAAACATTGGCTGGGGAAACCGTTGCATGTCTTCCCGGAGTCAAGGGTGTGGACAACAAGCTGGAAGAAAAGGGTGAAAACCGCCCTGCTGAAAAATCAGATGCATGGCTCATTACCAAAGTGAAAACAACCCTTTTGTTTCATAGAAACGTCAGCGGTCTCGGAACCGAGGTTCTCGCCGACAACGGAACCGTCACTTTGCGCGGTGAGGCCGACAGTGTTGCGCAAAAGGACCTCACAACCGAATATGTCATGGATGTGGACGGTGTTGACAAAGTAAACAATGAAATGAACGTGTCTGATCCAGCCGCCGAAAAACCGGATGACAAAACAATGGCCAAAAACATAGATACGGTTATCGAAGCGGTTGATGATACATCCATTACCGCGCTGGTCAAAACCTCATTGCTTTACCATCGCTCGACCAGCGGCTTCAGCACCAACGTCGAGACCAAAGACGGGGTGGTCACCCTGAAAGGCAAAGCCAAGAATGCAGCCGGGAAGAATCTGGCCGGAAAATATGCGGCCGATGTTGCCGGTGTCAAGCGTGTCAATAACAATATGACCGTTGAATAAGCCAGGTCCAGTATCCATTGAGACGGTAACCCCACGCGCCACTGAATATGTTTCAGTGGCGGTTTTCCATTATGTTTACCAAGGGAGATAACCCATGACAATAGGCACAATTTTATTCATTATAGTTGTACTGGCACTGGTGGGGGTAATTCCTGCCTGGCCGCACAGTCGATCCTGGGGCTATGGACCCAGTGGAGGCATCGGGCTCATCGTGCTGATTCTTGTGATTCTGCTCGTGATGGGCAAAATTTAGGATAACAGTGATGGCCAGCAACAAAAGACTCACCCCCAAAGAAAGCGTCCGGCCGGACCATCCCAAGGCAGAACCGGCGTCACACTCGATTTCATTCTATGTGATATTGGGGGTGGCGCTGTTTGCCTTCATCCGGACATTTTCGCTGCTTTCTCCCATTCTGCTCTCTTTCCTGTTGGTGCTGCTGATTTCCCTTGCCATCAATCCGGTGATCTCCCGGATGCGGACATTGACAGGCGGCAGAAAAATATCAACAGGGTTGATTGTGGCAGGATTGGCCGCAATGATGGTTTTGGCGGGCTGGTCCCTATTCGGACCGATGAAGGGCTCGGTCATTAAAATTTCCTTTTCAGTACCCGGTTACTGGGAACGGCTGCAAAAACCTCTGATCAAAATGGAGCAACAGGCAGTCATTTTAGAGGAAAAACTTCAGGCCGAGGTGAGTACTGAAATCGCCCGGGAAGACAGGGGAGTAGACAAACCGGCATCCACGCCTCGAACCACTCCTTCAGCCTTACATTTTGAAGAATCAAGCTCTTTTCGGTCCTATTTGAACCAGATGTTTCAGGATCTGTTCGGCAGTTTCACGGCAGTGGCTTTTAACGGAGCCCAGATACTGGTCGTTCTGGTAACGGTTTTTTTCGGTGTCGTGTTTATGCTCATGAATCCCCGCCCGGTTTTTGGAGCAATGTTTTCTTTATTGCCCGAGGAACATCACCAAAAAGCGCTGATTATTTTGCAGCGTATTGGAAAATTCATGCCTGCCTGGGCCGGGGCAACAGCATTGGGAATGCTGACGATCGGTTGTCTGGTTTTTTTGCTCATGTGGCCCATTTTTGGTTTTATGGATGCCCTGGTCCTGGGGCTTATCGCCGGTTTTCTGGAGGCGGTTCCTTTTCTGGGTCCGATTCTCAGTGCCCTGCCTGCACTTTTGCTCGCGCTGGGGCAGGGCGGGATGACGCCGTTGTGGGTTCTGTTCGTCTTTGCTGGCGTGCAGGCCCTGGAGAACAATTTGATCCTGCCGTTTATCATGGCCCGGGGTATGAAACTGCATCCGCTGGCTGTGATCTTTTCCGTGCTATTGTGCGTGGCCGCCTTCGGCGTGCTGGGAATTCTCATCGCAGCCCCTCTGGTCGCAATTGTGCGGATTGTGCACGATGAACTATATCGAAAGCGATTTCTTCCCCATGTAACGGACGAAGGCCTGGATCTTCTGGCAGGAATTGCCTTGCATGAAATCGGGCCTGATAAACGGTGATACTGTTATCATTTGCCGCTTGCAGGCAGATATGGGGGGCGGCGACCAGAACAACGCAGATCTTCTCGCATTTTATAAAGCGTCGGTAGCCGGACGCCGAGGTCCCGGAGAAACACCAGGCAAATGCCAACAGTTCGGCCACATAAAGAAAGATAGGATGAGATGATGAAGTCGTTATTTTGCCAATACAGAAAAAAGCCGAACCCCGGCAGCCTTGCAGCTATTATGGCCAAAATAGCATTGAAAGGCAAATGTCTCGAAAAGCCGCAATCGCTGCGATTGCGGCCCCAGGCGGTGATGCTGCCTGGGGCAAATAAGGAGTTGAAAAAGGCTGGGGCCTTTTTCAATACTATTTTATGATTCTTTATACGAGGAGAATGGACCATGAAAGTTTTATTCATGCTATTGGTAGGCCTCTTAGTGTGCACCCCAATGGGGGCATCTGCTGATTACAGCGACGGACTGGATCAGTACCTTCGCGGGCAATACAGCAACGCACTCAATGAATTTACGCCTCTGGCCAATGAAGGAAACCCTGAGGCCCAATATATTCTTGGCAGTATGTATGCCCAGGGAAAGGGTGTGCTGCAGGACTATGCCCAGGCACATGCCTGGTTCAATCTTGCAGCTTCGCAGGGCCATGAAAAAGCGGCGCTCTATCGTGATGAGATTGCACAGAAAATGACTTCCAACCAGGTAGCCAGGGCTCAACAACTGGCAATTCAACTGCAGTCTGAAACAAGAACGGGAGAAACGCTGGAGGATGCCGTTACCCGGCAAACAGAGCAAAGAAAATTGTCGGACTCCCAAGGATTCTGGAGAACGGTTATACTGGAAGATGCGTTTACGGATGGAGATTTCAGGGCAAACCCTAAATGGACACCTGTTTCGGGCAACTTTTGGGTAGATTCAAATTATTTTCTGCGCTCTGAAAGAATGGTTTCCAAAACCATGCAATCCGATCCAACAGATAGTGCCGAGAAAAATATTGCAGATATTTTTGGAAAAATGGTCAAAGAAATGATGAATCCGCAACAGGGCACACAGGTTTCAGACCTTTCAGAGCTTTATATTCAACGAAGGATTGACAATGATTTTGCAATTGAAGTCACGATGAAAATGCTGTCAAATCAAGTTGGGCAAAGCTTCGAGTTCAGAACGTATCACGATCAATACCGGAATTCAGGATATGTGGTCAAATTCTTGTTCTTGCAGGAAAATGAACAATCCCTGGCTTTAATCCGTTTTGATCCATCAGGATCTTCGGTTATAGATATGACACGAGAGGAGAGATTGTTCCGTCAAAATGAGCCTCAATCTTTCTCTTGGATGCGATATGCAGATGGAGAAATGAAGGTGATGATAGGAAAAGATGAGGTTCTGAATACAGAAGACAACATGTTCAAGGCATTTGACGGTATTTCGTTTATCAATGGAGGTGGGTACTATGCTGTAGACAGTATCCGTGTTTTGGGCTCTCATAGATAAACACCAACACCCGGGCCTGTACCAAAACATCGGCAATGGGTGTCTTGACAGCAGGTATCAGAAACCTGGCACGAAGATTGAATACCTATCAATAAACGTCCCGTTTTTACATGTATTTAAGGAGGCCGCTATAAAGAAAATTCTATTCCAGCGCTTTTGGTATGTGTGGCTTGTTGCCTGTGCCGCTCTTTTTCCGGGAATCCGGCAAGCGTTCATAATGTGGGTGTGATATTCGGACAGCAGATCTATACACCGTCAGACACCCAGAGTACCATGCTGCTTGAAAACGACAGGCCATATGCCGGTTTCCTTGATGCAGGTGGAGGCGGTATTGCATGACATATTTCTTGACGGCAACACCTGGCAACACAGCCCGGAAGTTGATAAAAAACCGCTGGTGGGAGACCTTTCCGTGGGGGCTTCTTTCAGTATTAACATGTTTAAACTGACCTATCGGCATCTTTTCAGAACCGAACAGTTTGACGGTCAGAAAAAAGGCCATACCATCGGCTCCCTGACCCTGGCCGTTTCATTTTAGGAAAGGATCCCGGGTAAAATGAAGATGAACTTTTTCTTATTTTTAAGGAGACCCCAATGAATATTTCAACATGGCTGGATAAAAAAACAGCACAGAAAATTGATGTGTCGCACATCGACTTGCCGGCAGATATTTCTTATGACAATGATCCGGATGAAATGCTTTTTTTTGAAGAGTATAAACCGTGCGGATTCTTTTGTTCGAAAAATCATCCCTTTGCCACGGTCGAACGATTCGGACGCTGGTATTACAGCAGAGGTCAAGACAAGAAAGCCGGGATTCATTCATCAGAAATGAAATGGCATCTGTTTACAAAAGATAAAGACCTGGCGCTTCAAACCGCCAAATCACACATGGAATAGAAAATAAAAACGCTTGTCATCGGCTGTAATCCTTGAGCCGTTTTTCCATGTTTTGGTTCCTGTTTCAAGAGGATGCCTGGTCCATCCATTCACGGATTCTTTCCCGGTCGCCATCCGCCATGGCCGTGATGTGCATTTGAGAATGATGCCCGCCCCGGCCCGGTTCGGTATGGATACACTTGGCATAGATATCTTCAAAACAGTGGGCTTCCAGGCAGAAATCAAAATTGAGTTTCACATCAGTCAACGGTTCAATGGCAGTGGTGGTCTGAATGTGAACACTGGTTTCGTCCAGGGCAAGGGTGGTGCCGGCCAGGGGGATGCGGTCCAGTTTTTTGTCCTGTATGATCCAGCAGTGAATCGGAATCTGGATTTCCAGCAGCGGGCCCGGCGAAGCGGTGACATCCAGGGCGATGGGGTTACCGTCCATATCAATGGCCGAAACCGAATAAAATACCAGAGGTTTTTTCATGCCTTTCATCATCAGGGTTTTGGGAGGATCAGCCTGTACCTCTGCCTGAACCGCTTTGTATGTGGATTCGCCGATCAGCACCTGTCCGCCGATGCTGTTGGATTCGATCCGGGCGGCCCGGTTGACCGTTTCGCCAACAATACCGTATTTCATTCTCAGATCCGATCCGATATTGCCCACAATCACAGTGCCTGTGTTGATGCCGATGCCCATTTCCAGGGCGGGATATCCGTCATCCATCAGTTCCGTGTTCAGGTGGGCCAGGCGGTTCTGCATTTCGATGGCGCAGGCGACCGCCCGCTGGGGATCGTTTTCATGGGCTTCCGGCGCACCGAACACCGCCAGGATCGCATCACCGATGATTTCGTCAATCATGCCGTCATAGGCCAGGATAATGGTGGACATCTGTTTGAGATACCGGTTGAGCAGCTGAACCATCTCCTCAGGGTCGCGGGATTCCGAAATGGTGGTAAACCCCCTCAAATCAGCCATGAGCACGGTGACGGTCTTCCGGGTCCCCCCGATTTGACGGCCTTTGTCTGAAGAAAGGATCTCTTCCACCACTTTTTTGGAAAGATATCGGCCGAAGGTGTCTTTGATAAACCGGACCAGCTGGAGCCGCTGTTCCGACACCCGGATGATGCGGTCGAGCATGGCTGCCCGGGTGGAGACAATGGCCTTGATTTCATCAGGCGTGTCCACCGGCAGGTCGATGATGTCCGCTTTGGTAAAGTCGGTTCCGATCTGCCGGTTGGCAAGGGTGATCTGTTCCAGTGGATCGATAATTATCCGGGCCAGAAAGTGTTTCAGGCTTACCACCATGAAGACGACGATAATGCCCACCAGGAACATGATACGAATGGCATACCAGAACAGCTCCATGGAGCCGGCCCCTTCGGCCAGCCACCGGTAACCCAGGGAATAGACCAGCAGGACCGCTTCGATAAACAGAATCCGCCAGAAAACCCCCATGACAAGGATTTCCCGGACGCCGGTTCTTTTTTTCTT
This sequence comes from Desulfotignum sp., assembly GCA_032250905.1. Lineage (GTDB taxonomy): Bacteria > Desulfobacterota > Desulfobacteria > Desulfobacterales > Desulfobacteraceae > Desulfotignum. The sequence continues at coordinate 23,776 of JAVVEQ010000035.1, forward strand.
TGTATTGAGCATGATGGTCCATCCCCGCTGTATGTTTTGCCGCGCCTCATTGTTTTTTTGTATTATAAACTAATACAATAATGTTCAATTGACAAAACACAATCCGGTATTTTCCAAACCGGGAGGGTTTTTTCAAGGAAACAGCAGTTCAGACAGGTGACACACGGAGAGATCCCGGCCCTGTTGAGCGGCCCCGCCTTTGAGCTGAAGCACGCATCCCGGGCATTCGGTCACCAGGATTTCTGCGCCGGATCCGGCCACATCATCCAGTTTCCGGGTGAGGATTTCCCGGGATACCGCCGGGAATGTGGTGGAGAAACTGCCGCCGAACCCGCAGCAGGTTTCTTCCTCTTCGGTGGGGACATACCGGTTCCCGGATTTGTCAATGAGATCGCGGGGAGCCTGGTGAACATCCATACCCCGGCACAGGTGACAGGGGGAATGGAATGCGGTTTTCCGGCCGGGACCGGAGACAGGGCCAAGCCCTAAGATATCGTTCATGAACACGGAAAACGGCACCACTTTTTTGGCAAAGGCCTCGGCTTTTTCAGGGGCATAGTTCTTGACCAGTTTGGGTACCCCGTGGGTCAGGTGAGAAGCGCAGGACGCGCACAAAGTGACGATATAATCCACGCCTTCGTAATTGCTGCCGTTCACGTCCATGGCATCCAGGTTCTGGAGGGCCACTTCTCTGGCGGCTGCGGTTTCCCCCATGCTGACCGCCGGCAGGCCGCAGCAGGATTGATCCATGGGAAAGATCACGTTGATCCGGTGCCGGGCAAACCCTTTCATGGCGGCTTCCAGGTGCCCCGGATACACAAAATCCTGGACACACCCGGAAAACAGGGCAATGGTGAACTTAGGGTTGTCCACCGGCTGGTTCAGAGCCGCAAACCGGTCCCTGAACGGGATTCTGGCAATGGCGGGCAGGCGCCGGAAATTGTGGTCCGACGAAAAGATCATGGGCAGGTGCCGGAGAAAGCCGGTATCTGACGGCTGGCCGGCCCCGCTGCCGGGCGCGGTCCGTGACGGTTCCGACCGGTCCGCTAGAGATCGGTCCAGGACCAGCTGCTGGGCCAGGTATGCGGTGCGCAGGAGCCGGTGAAACAGTTTGCGGTTTTTGAGCACCTTTGCCAGCATCAGGCTTTGCAATGGGTGCCCGGCTTCATCCTGGATCCGGGCATGGACCTGTTTGATCAGGTGAGGCAGGTCGATGCCGCCGGCGCACACCGCTTTGCACGCCCCGCAGTTGGTGCAGTTTTTCACCAGGTTTTTCGCGTTTTCCAGGCCGTGGAAAAAATAGGTGGTGATCAGGCCGATGGCCCCGATATAGATATACCCCATCTGGTGGCCCCCCACCATGCGGTAGACCGGGCATACATTGGCACAGGCCCCGCACCGCACGCACTGGAGCACCTGGGAGAATTCCGGGTCTGCCGCAATCCGGCTGCGGCCGTTGTCCAGGAACACGATGTGCATCTCCCGTTTTCCGGACGGAACGGTGGTGCATTCCGAGGGACCGGTGATCCAGGTGACATAGGAAGTAATGGCCTGGCCCGTGGCATTTTTCGGCAGGATCCGGTTGATTGTCAGGGCATCGGCAATCGTGGGCAGCAGCTTGTCAATGCCCACCAGGGCCACATGGACCTTCGGCAGGGTCGTGACCAGCCGCGCGTTGCCTTCATTGGTGGCAATACCGATGGTGCCGGTATCGGCCACTGCATAATTGGCACCGGTGATGCCCATGCCCGCGTCAACAAATTTTTCCCGCAGCTCTTTTCGGGCCACCTTGACCAGCCGCTCGATCTCCGGGTCCTGGTCTGTGCCGGTGACATCGGTAAACAGGTCCGCCACCTGGAACCGGGACAAATGGATGGCCGGCATCACCATGTGGGAGGGGCCTTCCTTTCTCAGTTGTACGATCCATTCCCCCAGATCGGTTTCCGTGACATCTATACCGCTGGTTTCGAGCCATCGGTTCAGATGGATCTCCTCGGCGGTCATGGATTTGGATTTGACGATTTTTTTTGATCCGGTTTTCTGAGCTATCTCTTCAATGATGCGGTTGGCATCTTCGGCCGTATCCGCCACATGCACATGGATACCATGGGCCTCAGCATTTGCGGTAAACTGCTGTAACAGGGCCGCGTTGTTCCGGATGGCCCCTGCCTTGGCGTCTGCCACTTTTTGAATCAGGGCTTCCACATCCATACCGGCAAAGGCGTTCTGTCTCGAGGTGCGGTAGGCCACGGCAAAGTTGTCCATGGCCTGGCGCAGAAACCGGTTGTCCAGGGCGGTGTCCAGCCGGTGTTTATAGGATCTGAAGGTTTCGGTTTTTGACATGGGCTTATTCCTCTTCCACCAGGATGATATGCAGTTCCAGGGGGCCATGGACACCGATGGCCAGGACCCGTTCGATGTCAGCAGTCCGGCTGGCACCGGTGATAAAGGCGGTATAGGACCCGGTCCGGGCCGTCATTGCCGAAAGTTCTTCAACCATGTCGTCCGCAGACGGCCGGATATCCGACACGTTCAGGACCGCCACATGTACCTCGCACAGCATGGTGGCCAGCCGGATCTCCTCGCTGTCGGAAGCGATGACCAGGGTACCGGTGTCGGCAATACCATACTCCGCCCAGGTCAATCCCATGTCGATGCCGCCGGGATAGTCCCGCATGCCGTTCTGAAGCAGCTGGATGTTACCGGCGGTATCACAGGCCTGAGACAGATACCGGAAATCCGCCGTCCCCAGATTCGGGGCCGCCATTACCCGGGCAGCGGCCTCTTTGGCTCCGGCAGAGGGCAGCAGGGGATTTGACATCTGGGGCGTCATCGGAACACTGTTCTGCAGCAGGCTTACCGCCCGGTCAAACGCCTCAGCCCGGGATACCGCCCGATGCACCACGGCGGATACCAGGGAGGCTTTTTGTGCAAATACTGCCGCCAGATCCGTCATGGGGAGAACCCTCCTTTTATCGATCGATGTAACATGGGGTCGGTTACCCGAAAAATACGCCTGGCAGCCAGGTGACCAGGGACGGGAACAGGCACAGCAGACCGATACTGATCAGCTGCAGCAGGACAAAGGGAACAATGCCCCTGTAAATATGCATCATGGTGTATTGCGACGGTGCCACACCCTTGAAGTAAAACAGGGCATATCCAAAGGGCGGGGTGAGAAAAGAGGTCTGGAGATTCACGCACAAGAGCAGGGAAAACCATAATGGATCGAAGCCCAGCTCGATGGCAATGGGCAGAAAAATCGGCACCGTTACCAGCAGGATGGCGGCCCAGTCAATGAACATGCCCATGATAAAGACAATGAACATCATGATGAACAGAATAATCCACTGGTTCATGCCGGATCCGATGAGCAGGTCTGCCACCACATCACCGCCGCCCATGCTCAGAAACACGGCAGAGAAAAATTTGCCGCCGATGAACAGCATCATGACCATGGAGGTGGTTTTTAACGTGGCATAGCCACTTTCCTTGAGCACGGTCCAAGTGAGCTTTTTGTTGAAAAAGGCTAGAAGCACGGCACCAAAAGCCCCGAGACCGGCAGCTTCCGTGGGGGTGGCCATGCCTCCCAGGATCGTCCCCATGACCGCCAGGATCAGTGCCAGGGGCGGAATCAAAGATTTCAAGGTCATGCTCCATTTCTGCGCCGCCGTATAACCGGATGCCTCGTCCTTTGAAATAGGAGGACCAAGGGTCGGATTGATATTACAACGAATAATAACGTAGGCAAAATACATCCCCGCCAGCAACAATCCTGGAAAAATGGCACCGGCAAACAGGTTGCCCACGGAAGTTTCCCTCATGCCGGTGAGACCCCCATATACCACCATCATGATGGAAGGTGGAATCAGGATACCCAGGGTGCCTGAGGCACAGATGATACCTGCGGTCATTTCTTTCTGGTAGCCTTTGTTCATCAGGGCAGGGGTTGCCAGCAGTCCCATGGCCACAACGGATGCGCCGATAATTCCGGTGGTGGCCGCGAAAACAGTACAGACCACGACTACGGCCAGGCCCAGACCTCCCTTGATGCTGTCCAGCACCACGTACAGAGATTCAAACAAGGCATCCGACACCTTGGACCGGTCCAGTAGCTGTGCCATGAGAATAAACAAAGGGATGGCTACCAGGGTGTAGTTATTCATTAATCCCCAAACATTGTTTATAAACATCTCAAACAGCATGGGAATCGAAAATCCGTTGTCGATCAGGCCGAACAGGGCAGCCACCGCGGCCAGAGTATAGGCCAGAGGATGCCCCAGCATGATGGCAAAAATAAGGGTGACAAACATGGCAACAGTCAAGAATTCCAGACTCATTGGAGTACCTTTCTTCCTTGTTGTTTGAGTGAGTTGATATCCTTTAACAGATTGGCGAAGCCCTGGAGCAATAGAAATATAAGACATAATGCCATCAATATCTTCAACGGCCAGAGGGGGGGGGCCCAGGAAGTGGCATTGACTTCAAGGCCCACGGTAGACGTATAAGCATATTTAATGCCCCAGATGGTCAGGCAGATGGTCACCGGCATGAAAAGAATCAGGTTGGTGATAATACTGAGAACCGTCTGGATTTTTTCCGACATCAAAGAGGTGAAGATATCCACCTTTACATGGGCACCATGGACATCTGCATAGGAGAGCCCGAACATGTAATGCAGTCCGTACAAAAATGTGGTGGCTTCAAATCCCCAGGTGGTGGGTGCATTGAATACATACCGCATAAACACCTCATATACCACGATGATCAATAGCGGATATACGAGAAAAGAGGTGATATCCCCCTGCTTTCGGATAATTTTTTCCAGATGGTTGATTAGCGATTGCAACATCTTGGTTTCCTTTTTTGGAAATGAATCAAAAAAAATGATAAGGGTCCGGCAGCCTTTGTTATATCGGAACGTTTAAATGACCTGGCTGCCGGACTTTTTTGGGGTTATCAGTTCAGGATCAGTATAAAAAACACGCCCAAAAAACTGATTTATTCAGTGGTTTTGCCTTGGATAAAATCTTCATAGGGCCACGGAGTCGCTCCGCTTCTGGCTTCTCTCCAAATAGCATATTCTTCGATAAACGCTTCCTGAGAGTCCAATGCTTCTTTTACATCTGGAAATTTTTCCTTGACAGAATCCAGGTAGGTCTTGGTGAATTTGCGAAATTCGATAATGGTCTCTTTATCCATTTTAACGATTTCAACATTTTCTTTGAACAGTTTCATGGCCTTGGCATTGAGGCTGTTGATCCAGTTGTAACTCCACAGCTGGGTTTCTTTGGCAGCAATATCGATAATCCATTTCAGGTCTTCGGGAAGGGCGTCATATGCTTTCTGGTTGATGATGATGTCACACTGAAAAGCGGGCTGATGAACACCTGGCTGGATGGCATATTTGGTGATATCATCAAATCCCATGGGATAATTGATGGCCGGAGTTGAATATTCCGCGGCATCAATAACACCCCGCTCCAGAGCCAGGTATACTTCGCCACCGGGAAGGGGGCTGACGGATGCGCCCAAGTCATTCATGATATCCATATACCAGCCGGGAGTACGTATGCGCATTCCCTTGAAATCACTCATTTTAGTGGCTCTTTTGTTGGAGAACAATCCCATTTCCTGACCGGTCTGTCCGGCAGGCAGGGCGAACATACCATGTTTGGCATATAGTTTCTGGAGCAACTCCAAACCACCTTTTTCGTAAAGCCAGATATTATATCCCTCTGCATCTAAACCGAAGGGAACAGAGGCATAGGCCACAAAGGCTTCATTTTTTCCCTTCCAGTACAGGGGAGATCCATGGGCCATTTCGACGGAACCGGAGGAGACGGCATCAAAGGTCTGGTCGGCAGGTACTATCTCACCCGCGGAAAAAGGCTTGATATCCAGGCGGCCCGCAGAAGCCAGACGGACGCTGTCGGCAAAATGAACAGCAATATCATAAAAAAGAAGACCCTTGGACCAGGGCATGATCATTTTCCAGCGGATTTTTTCATCCGATGTCTTGAATGAGATCCGTTTCGCTTCCTTTGCCCGGGGATCTTCTCCAAATTTTTCACGTTTGGCATGGGCTGTGCCGCAAATAAAAACAAAGGCTATCAAAAGGGTTATCAAAACGCTTGCTACTTTCTTCATACTTTCCTCCATCTTGGATAATGATTGATTTATACACCTGATTTCATATATTGTCTGAAACGGTTTTACCCTCCTTTCCCGAATCGGCTTCCACCAATGTGACCCGGCAACCCAAAGTCACATTACGTGACAATTAGACCTCATGTTTCTTTGGTAGTACCAATACTAAAATCCATCTTTCTTTTTCAGTCAAGAAAAAAAATAATTTATTTTTCTTGACTGAAAGTATGGGATATCAACGTAATATTTATAGATTCAAGATTTTTTACATAGGTTGTTTCAGCTAAAGATGAAGGTAATACCATAAAAATTAATGGTTGACAATTCGTAAAATATCGGGAATATTTATTTGGTATTACCATAAAACAAAAGAGGTGCCGATGATCCAGAAATCAATCCTTGAGGCGTTACAGAAAATCGTAGGGCCCCCGCATCTGCTGACCCAGAAAGAAGACATGCTCACCTATTCCTATGATGCTGCTGTACTGGATCCGGTGATGCCTGCGGCTGCCGTGATACCTGAAACAAAAGACCAGGTGGGCGAAATCATCGCCCTGTGTGCGGAAAATCGTATTCCCATCACGGTCAGAGGATCGGGCACCAACCTGTCCGGCGGCACCATTCCATATTCTTCGGGCATCGTGATCCTCACCGGGCGGATGAATAAAATCATTGAAATCAACGAAGCAGACATGTATGCCGTGGTGGAGCCCGGGGTGGTGACAGCCACTTTGGCGGCAGAAGTGGAAAAACGGGGATTGTTTTATCCACCAGATCCCGGTTCCATGGCAGTGTCCACCATCGGCGGCAATGTGGCTGAAAATGCCGGTGGCCTGCGGGGGCTCAAATACGGGGTTACCAAGGACTATGTCATGGGGCTTCGGTTTTTCGACAGCCAGGGAAATTATATCAAAACCGGATCCAGAACCGTGAAATGCGCCACCGGTTATAATATTAACGGCCTGATGGTGGGCTCTGAAGGCACCCTCGGGGTCCTGGACCAGATAATTCTCAAACTCATCCCGGCCCCAAAGGCCAGGCAGGCCATGGTGGCGGTGTATGACACCATTGAACAGGCCTCGGAAACGGTGGCCGGCATCATTTCTGCGCGTATTGTGCCGGCCACCCTGGAAATTCTGGACAATTTCACCATCCGGGCGGTGGAGGATTTTTCAAAGGCGGGACTTCCTACGGATGCGGCAGCCCTGCTGCTCATCGAGGTGGACGGACACCCGGCCGTGGTGGCGGAAGAAGCAGAACAGGTAAAGGCCCTGTGCCTGAAAATGGGAGCTCGGACCATTGACCAGGCAAAAGATGATGCCCATCGGGATAAAATCTGGGCGGCCCGGCGCGCGGCCCTGTCCGCCCTTGCCCAGCTCAAGCCCACCCTGGTCCTGGAGGATGCCACGGTTCCCAGAAGCCGGATCCCGGACATGGTGCGGGCGCTCCAGGATATTGCCAAAAAGTACCGGATCGATATCGGCACCTTCGGCCATGCCGGAGACGGCAACCTGCACCCCACAATCCTCACGGACCGCAGGAACAAGGAAGAGTTTCACCGGGTGGAACAGGCCATTGAAGAGATTTTCGATACAGCCCTTTCCATGGGAGGGACCCTGTCCGGAGAGCACGGCACCGGCATCGCCAAAGCCCCATTTCTGGAAAAGGAATCCGGGTATTCCTCCATCCTGTTTTCCCGACGTCTCCGGGCGGCCCTTGATCCGGACAATATTTTAAATCCTGGTAAAATTACCGGAGTATAATTTATAATGGCGGACATGAAAGAACTTGCAAACCTGGTAAAGGAACTGGAAGACCAACTGGTGACCTGCATTCGATGCGGTATGTGCCAGTCGGTCTGTCCGCTGTTCGAGCAGACCCGGAAAGAAGCGGATGTGGCCCGGGGCAAGCTGGCCCTGCTTACCGGACTGATGGAAAACATGTTCACCGACCCGGACGGGGTGAACGAGCGGCTGAACCGGTGCCTGCTGTGCGGGTCATGTGCCGCCAACTGTCCGTCCGGCGTCAATGTGGTGGAAATCTTTATCAAGGCTCGGGCAATCCTGGCGGAATACAAGGGACTGTCCCCTGCCAAAAAACTGATCTTCAGAAACCTGCTGGCCCACCCGGGCCGTTTTGATGCCCTGGTGGACTGGGCCGGCCGGTTCCAGGGCCTTTTCACCAAACCCGATGCCAACGCCCAGGGCACCTCCTGCGCCCGCCTGGTTTCACCGCTGTTGTCCCACAGGCACTTCATGCCCCTGAGTACCACCCCGTTTCACAGAACCCTTCCTGAAAAAGGGTTGACAACAACCGGTTCCGGACCCCGGGCCGCGATATTCATCGGTTGCCTGATTGACAAAATTTTTCCCAATGTGGCACATGCCTCCCTGAAGGTTCTCTCCCATCACGGCGTCCGTGTGGTAATTCCTTCCGGCCAGGGATGCTGCGGCATACCTTCCCTGGCATCCGGTGACAGGGACAGTTTTACCCGGCTGGTGGACCACAACCTGGCGTTGTTTGAAAAACACGACTTTGATGTTCTTGTGACCGCCTGTGCCACCTGTACCTCCACCATCAAAAAATTATGGCCGTCTGTTTACAAAAACCCATCCCCGGGTATGCAGGAAAAATTGACCGCCCTGTCGGAAAAAACCATGGATATCAACCAGTTTCTGGTGGATCAGGTGGGTATCGAGCCGGTTGAAGCCGGTTTGGAAGAAGTGAAGAAAGAGATTGTGACCTATCATGACCCCTGCCATCTGAAAAAATCACTGGGGGTGGCGGAACAGCCCCGGCAGGTGATCCGGGCCGCCGGGTGTCGGCTGGTGGAGATGGTCGGATCCGACAAATGCTGCGGCATGGGCGGCAGTTTCAATATTTACCATTATGACCTGTCCAGTGCCATCGGCACCCTTAAAGAGCACAACATCGAAGACACGGGCTGTACCACTGTGTCCACCGGATGCCCGGCCTGCATGATGCAGATATCCGACATGCTGGGAAAAGCCGGCTCCCCTGTGAAAGTCCAACATCCCATGGAGCTATATGTAAAAGCCCTATACAAAAAAACTTGCTAAATCATCTTTAATAATGAATAATTTTTGGTCTGAAATTTGAACCCTTAACACCAGAAAGGCTGCCAACAGAAGATTATGACCCTACCCATCAAACCCATAAAGCCCAAGCGTATTTCCGATCAGGTGTTTGATCAGATTCGGGAACTCATTTACAGGGGCACACTCAAACCCGGTGAGAAACTGATGACGGAAAGGGAACTGGCCGAGGCTATGAATGTGTCCCGCACCACCATCCGGGATGCGATCCAGCGCCTGGTCACCATGGGTCTGATCACCCAGAAGCAGGGACAGGGCACCTTTGTAAAACCCATGGAGGCGGTACAGGAAAATCCCCTGGCAAAAGCCATGGAATCCCAGTCCGCCTCACTGGTGGATCTTTTGGAGGTTCGGCTTGGGCTGGAATGCAATGCCGCCGCCCTGGCGGCCCAGCGGGCCGATGAAACCGACATCAAGGCCATGGCTCAAAGCATTGACGAAATGCAGCATGAAGTGAATTCTGGCAGGCTGGGAACGGAAGCGGACACCGGGTTTCACATGGCCATCGCCTATGCCGCCAAAAATCCGCTCCATATCCTGATCATGCGTAATTTTTACGATTATCTGTTCCACGGTATCCGGGAAAACCTGACCAGTCTGTACGAAGATCCTGAAAATATTCAAATAATATTTACCCAGCACCGGGCCATTCTGGATGCCATCACATCCCGGGATCCGGACAAAGCCTATACTTCAATGAAAACCCATATCGCCTTTGTCAGGGATTTTTTTAAAAACAAAAAAATGTAACAGGCTCAGCAGTTGTCATCGTGTCCGTTCAATGCGCGACAGGGTCATGGCCGCATAGGCCGGCAAACCGGGCCAGCACGTTAGCCGCCTCGGGCGTTTCCGACACCTGTTGCTGTAAACGGGCCGGATCCTTCCCCAGCGCTTCGATCATCGGAGACATGTTGCGGATATACCCGGCCATGATGTCAGGGGTGTATTCCGGGTGAAACTGAACGCCCCAGGCAGCGCGACCCAGTCGGAAAGCATGGTGGGGGTCGTGGGTGTTTTTTGCCAGAATCACCGCCCCGGGTGGCAGGGCCAGCACGGTCTGGGAATGGCAGGTATGGGCCTTGAACACCGGGGGCATCCCCTGGAGCAGGGGATCTGAGAGGATATCGCCGGTCAGGGTGATGGGTGTGGTGCCGATCTCCAGGCCGTCGGGGTGAAAGTCCACCTTTCCGCCCATGGCCTTTGCCAGAAGCTGATGCCCGTAGCAGATTCCCAGTACCGGGATTCCGGCAGCCACCACCGGGGCCAGCCAGGCCTCCACCGCCAGGCTCCAGTCCAGGTTCTGGGTGACCATGGCATGGGATCCGGCGATCACGGCTCCGCTGAAAGTACCGGGTTCAGGCAGCGGTTCGAATGCCGGGGCATTGACCACACGGACCTGATCCTCACCCAAGCCCAGGCTCTGTCGGATCCAGTCTTCAAAATCTCCGAATGAACCGATAAGATCGGAAAACGTATCCCCGGTCTTTACAATCAGAATTTCTGGTTGTGTCATGAGGTTATCCGGTCACCTCTTGTAAAATGAGGTCTTCCACAGCATCCAGAATTCCCAGGTGCCGGGTGATGTGAAACCGCACGTGGGGATGTTTCTGCCGGGCGGTTTCAACGGCCCGGGGAATATCTGTCTGTACATGGCTGCCCGCTGAAATGAAAAACGGAAAGATCACCATCTCGTCCACCCCGCTGTCCACCAGTTCCTGGATCACCGTTTCCAGCGACGGGTCACAGAATTGCAGAAATGCATGCACCACCTGCTGAATCGTATATGAATCATGGGTTTTGACCTTGTTGTCCAGTTTTTTTGCCAGGGCTGCCACCTCTGTGGCAGACGCTTGCTGACGGCTGCCATGCGCCGCTACAATCAACGTTTTCAAATCAAGCTCCTGTTATTTATATGTATTTTTGGGGGTCATTTACGGTTGGCAGTGCCATTTAATTTTTGATTTCAGCCAGGCCGGCCGGTTGGTTGTAATTCCTGTTACCCCCAAATCAATTAATTGCCGGGCTTTTACAGGATCGTCGACGGTCCAGCAAAGGACTTCCAGTCCTGCATTATGCGCCTTTTCTATAATTTTTGAGTCAATGATTTTATAATACAGGTCAATGCCATCGAGCCCCTTATCTGCACATTCCTTGATTTTATCTGATAAACCTTCTTTATCTTCACTTACCCAGTAACAAAGATTGTCAGGGAACCTGTTTTTAGCCGCTGAAATGGTTTCCCATCCCAAACCGATAAATATTAACAGTTCTTTTTTAGTGTTGTCTGCAACAACTTGCTTGAGAACCGCCAGAATTTCAGGTCCGCATTTGATTTCTATTATCAGTTTGCCCTGTTCCGGAATGGTGGCAATGACTTCTTCCAGAAAGGGTACTCTTTCGTTTTTATATACAGCACTTTTCCATGATCCGACATCAAGCCTGCGCAGATCCTCGGAATGTGATTGAGAAATGACCAGTTTTTCTCCGGCACTTTTAGATACCATATCATCATGACATACCATCATTTTATGATCCGCCGTTAAATTAACATCGACTTCAACAAACGCCGAACCCAATTTCCATGCAAGATTGACCGATGCCAGGGTGTTCTCCGGTGCCTGGAAAGATGCACCCCGATGCGCAATGAAATAGTATTTGCCATTACTCCTCATAACGCCCCGCTGTATAAATATTCAACCATGTTTGCGTTACCGTTTCGATCCAGTGGATCACTTTCTGCGAATCAGGCCTCCGATTATGATACCGCCTACAACGGCAGTGATGGTGGCAACCAGCACCAGGCCGATACTGCCCACCAGGGTAGCACCTCAAAAAGGTATGAACAAGGGTTGCTTTTACCATTACAGGGTCATAGCAGAAAGAGACAGGCAGGGCAAGTATGTTGGCGTGGGGTTATCACAAGACTAAGATTGTGTTTGAATGGCTGACAGGACCACCTTTTCACTCTCGTCTTTTTCGGTCATCTGTTTCAGAAGATGAACATCTTTACATTTGTTGACGAATTTCATTCTGATTTTGGGATTGGAATGTAAATACTTGGGGACAAAAAAATCTGAGAAACCCATAATACCTCCTGTTTTAAGTTATCATCACAGGAGTTCAGATGTTTTTTCACATATTTTCAATCAGTTCAATGGTCACTGAACACATGGCACGGTCCTGTTTGCCGCTTACAGTTTGAAGCCTCGGTGGAAGATGTTCAGGCATCTGCAATGTCAATCGGCTGGTCTTGTTTTTCTGTCACAGTTCTGTCGGTTTTCCGTCTCAGTATCGTTACACCTGATACTCCTGACATAATAGAATATTGCCATGAAAAAATATTGACATCAAGACAAAATTTTTTAGATATCTGAGTCATTATTTCTGCTGCCGCATCCAGCCGGCGGCAAGATTCTTTTTTTGGATCCGGGTCCGGGTGTCTGGAGCATCCCCTTCCGACCGGTAAAAGGCCTTGAAAAGCGTGGGGCCCATCAGACAGGTGATAATGGCCAGAAGGATAATGGCATCTTTGAAGGCCTCGGTGATAAATCCGAATTCCAGTCCGAGGGTGGCCGCTACAATGATCAGGCTCAATCGGGATGTCATGAGCAGGCCCACTTGGAGGGAATTGAGAAAAGACAGTCCGGCGAACACGAAAAGCAGACAGGGCAGGATTTTTACCAGCACGGCAACCCCCAGCAGCTTGCCGGTGAAAACCAGCTGGCCCATTGACAGGACATTGGCCACATCAAACTGCATGCCCACATGGATGAAAAACAGCGGTACCAGAAATCCGTACCCGAAGCCGGACAGTTTCTGCTCCAGATGGGTTTTTTCCCTGAACACAATGGAAAGCAGGGCCCCTCCCATAAATGCTCCCAAAACCGGTTCCAGATGTGCCAGTTCGGACAGGGCCACAAATAAAAACAGCAGTGCCAGGGAAAACCGGACCCCCAGTTCCTGGGAATCCCGGTCCGCCAGAAGCCGGGCGGTTTTTTCCGGATACCACCAGGCCAGGAACTGGATCAGTTTCAACAAAAGGCCGAATCCGATAAACAGGGGTAAGGGACGCAGAAAATCCCAGCCAAATCCGTTCTGGTGCCACAGTAGAAAAAAGGTGATGGCAAAAAGGGTCAGAAAATCAGCCAGTGTGGCGGCGATGAGTGCGTTCTGCCCCAGGGGGGACTGGCTGGCACCGGTGTCCTTGAGGGTCGGCACCACCAGCCCCAGGGAGGTGGTGGACAAAACCAGTCCCAGATACAGGCCCTGTCCCAGCATAACGGCCGCGCCCATGGACAGCACCAGGGTGAGCAGGAATACCCCGGCCTGGATGACAAACATGCCTGCCCGCTGCTTTTTGAGCATGCTGAAGTTGATTTCCATACCCGCATGGAACATCAGGATCAGAAATCCCAGATGGGACAGAAAAGAAATCCAGTCTTCCCCGAATTGAAGGTTCAACAGGCTCTTGCCGATCACCACCCCGAACAGAATTTCCAGCACCACAGACGGCACCCGGAGCCGCTGACCCAGGCTGGGCAGAAACGCCGCCCCCAGCGATACCAGCACCAAAGCCCATGCGGAATGAATTTCCATTGCGTTAAAACCCCATTTATGAAACCAGCAGCACGGAACAGGATACCCGGTTCAGTATCATGTCTGACGTGTGGATGGAAAAAAATCCGGTTTGCCCTTCATTGACTGCCAGCACCAGCAGCTGACAGTCTGCGGCTGCGTCCGCAATCTCCTTGACCGGATTGCCCCGGCGAACGATTTCCTGAACCTGGGTGTCATGCACCCGGGCCAGCTCCCGTACCTGCTGAACCATCTGCTGTTCCCATGGATCGGTTCCGGACGCTTTTCCCTTGAGATAAGAGGGTTCCGCCACAATGATCACGGACACCTCTGCATCCAGCTGCAGTGCCAGGTCCATGGTGATCTCAAGGGCCCGCTGGCATCCTAAAGATCCATTGAACGGAACCATCAGGTGTTCGTAAGGATCGGTCATTTTTGCAGACAAGAGCGGACAGGGCAGTCTGGCTGCCAGGGCACTGATGCCGCCTTTGAAAAAGGTGCGCACCAGGGAGCGTTTTTCATACGGAAGCACGACAATGCCGGCATCTTTTCTCTCAGCGGTGCGAACTGCGGTTTTTTCTACGGGATCGTCAGTTTCGATAATATCGATTTCAAGACTTTCCGACCACCGAGACAGGGCCTGCTTGACATCCGATGCGGTGCTGTCGCAAATGGCGGCAATTTTTTCGATATGGGTTCCCTGGGCCAGGTACAAGGCTTCATTGATCAGTTCGGTGGTGTCATCAGGACTTTTTTCATCTGCCAGCCCTAAAACCATGTGCTGTCCGTAGGTGCGGGGAAAATGCAGCCGGGATCCTTCCAGATGGCGTGAGAATGCGTTATAAAGATCGTCTTTTCCCAGAATCAACAGCCGGTCTTCCTGCTTCAGACCCTTGTGCTGATCCGGAAAGATCAGCCGGTTATCCCGGATGATGCCGGCAATGCGCCACTGGGAGTTGAATTCCTCAGTGGCGGCAATATCTTCCAGCCGGACCAGTTCCTGCTTTCCCACTACCAGTTCCAGCAGTTCTCCTTCGCCCTCTCCCAGATCGATAATGCGGATCCGGGGATCCTTGACAAACTGGTATGCCTTGCGGGCGGCATCGGCTGCCATGCTGACGGTCCAGACCCCCAGTTCCTGAAACGCCGGCAGCTGTTCCGGATCCCTCACCATCGCCAGAACGGTTTTGATGTCCGCTTCTCTTGCAAACCGTCCAATAGCCAGATTGACGGCATCGTCATTGGTCATCGCCAGAATGCCGTCCTGGTTTGACAGCCCTGCTTTGTCAAGTACCACCGGACTGGACGCATCCTCTGCCAGGATCCTGACAATATTGGGAAACCGGTTTGAAAAAGGGGCTGCTTTTGAGGCATCTTTTTCGATCAGGGTAATTTCCCAGTTTGCGCCGGCTCGCTTGAGCAGTTCATCCGTGATCCGTCCGGCCCCGCAGATGATGAGTTTCATTTCAGCTCCCTGATTTTGGCCAGGTCTGTTTCCTTTCCTAAAGTGACCAGGATATCCTTTTCCTTGACGATGAAATCCGCTCCCGGGACCATGATGAACCGTTCGGGAAGCTGTTCTTTCACAGCAATCACATTGACCTGGTAGCGCTTGCGCAGTTCCAGCTCCATGAGGGATTTTCCGATAAACGGTTTTGGCGGCTCCACCTGGGCAATGGTGTATCCTTCAGCCAAAGGCAGAAATTCTAGAATATTTGGAGAAGTAAGCCGCAGGGCCAGGCGGCCGGCCATGTCCATGCCGGGCCGGATGACTTCAGTCGCCCCCAGCTGCTTGAGGATCTGCCCGTGGTCATCATCTTCCGCTTTGACGATAACCTGTTTGATTTTCAGTCGGTTGAGATGAAAACAGATCAAAATGCTGGGCGTGATATTGGCCCCGGTGCTGACAATGACCGCATCCATCTCTTCCAGGCCAAGTCCTTTGAGCGCCTCAATGTCTGTGGCATCCTGAACAATGGCGCTGGTACAGAAGGGATCGATGGCCTGAATCCGGTCTTTGCTGCGGTCGATGACAATCACCTCGTTTTTGTTTTCATACAGGGCCTTGGCTGCGTAATATCCAAAGCTGCCCGCACCGATCACCGTGAATCGTCTCATGGAAACTCCTTTTTCTATCCGATCATCAGATTTTCTTCAGCGAACTGCAACCCTTTTTTCGGGGCCCCGCCGACAATGATATAGGTGATGGCCGGTACACCCACCCGGCCGATGATCATCAGGGCAATGATCACCAGTTTGCCCGGCAGGGTCAGCATCGGGGTGACCCCCATGGACAGGCCCACGGTTCCGAAGGCGGACACGGTTTCAAAAAGAAAGCTTAAAAACTCACGGTTTCCCGGTATCCGTGTGCCATGATCAGGATCGATAAACAGAATGATGAAAACTGCCAGACAGATGGTGGTCAAAGAAAACAACAGGACAAAAAGACTTTTGCTCACGGTTTCATCAGGAAGGGTTTTGGAAAACAGGTTGACGCATCTGCGGCGTAACAGGCGGCTCCAGGAATAGGTGATCAATACAGCAAATGTCGTTGTTTTTATGCCGCCGCCGCAGGATCCGGGGGATGCCCCTACCAGCATCAGAAACATCATGAACAGCAGGGTGGCCGTGTTCAGGGAGGCAATGTCCAGTGTATTGAATCCGGCGGTCCGGCAGGTGATGGATTGAAATGCCGATGCCAGAAGGCCGCTTTTCCACCCCAGAGATGAAATCAAAGTACGCTCAGACACCAGGATCACCAGCATCCCGGCCAGGGTCAGGCCAAGGGTGGTGAGTACCACGCTTTTGGTTTGAATGGATATTTTGCCGGACTGTCCCATGAAAAACCGGCGAAAGATTTCGTAGACCACGGGAAACCCCAATCCGCCCAGAACGATCAGGCCGCCGATGGTACCATTGAGGATCAAAGAGGTCTGTCCGGCCATCAGGCTGTCGGAAAACCGGGAAAAGCCGGCATTACAGAAAGCGGAAACAGAATGAAACACCGCGTTGTAAAGGGCCTGGGTAAACGGAACGGTGCCGTGCCAGTAAAAGAACAGGATGAACACCCCAACCGTTTCAATGGAGAGGGTGAAAATCAGCACAGATCTGAGAAGGTAAAATATGTCCTCTCTGGGAGTATGGGAAAACACTTCCTGCATGGCCATCCGCTGCTGAAACACCACTTTTTTGCCGATGACCTGGAAAAGGGCCACGGAAATGGTCATAATCCCTAATCCCCCGATCTGAATGAGAAACAGGATCACTCCCTGGCCGAACGGTGTGAAAAAAGATCCGGTATCCACCACGATCAAGCCGGTCACACACACGGCAGACGTGGCCGTGAACAGGGCATCGATGAGACGGATATGACCGCTTACCGTGGCAGGCGGCAACATCAGCACCAGGGTCCCGGCAAGGATGGCCCCTAGATAGCTCAGCAAAAGCAGGGTGGTGGGGTGAGACTGGTTTAACCGAAGTTGAAGCCATGCCGGCAGCAAAATATCATTTCCTTTTCCTATGCGGGGACAGATCCCGGATTCCTGTCAGCCGATTCAGACAGGTTATATCAGAAAATGATGTATTGCAAAAAAGATTTTTATTTTGATGATCTATGTCAGGTTAAAGAATGATGCAATCTGTTTCTTGATATCATCCCTGATTTCCTTTTGCTTCGCATGCCACCACCAGAGCGGACAGGTTGGCCAGGGAGGTTTGGGTGTCGGGCAGATACCGGCTGCGCAGCTCCATCATCAAAAGCCCGTCATAATCCGGCAGCAGGAGGTTCAGGATCGCCTGGATGGGGATTTTTCCGAATCCCACGGGCATGTGGGAATCACCTCTGCCGAAGGGCAGCTGGTGGGTCTGCTGTTTTTCCCAGTGGTGGACCACACCGCCGAAATTGTCATGCACATGGGTGTGGACCACCAGATCCTTGACCGGCGCCACGGCTGCCACGGGATCGAACTGGTAGAACCGGGATGCCATGAACAGGTGGCCGAAATCCAGGTTGATTTTCACGTTGTCCCGGTTGACCCGCCGGATCTGTTCTTTCAGCGGTTCGAGGCGTTCCGCATAGGTGTAAGGGCTCTGGCTAAGGTAGGGCCGGGCGTTTTCCAGGGCGATCCGGATGTCCGGATACTGTCCCGCAATCTCCTGCAGGCGCCGGGCTTCGTTTTCCAGCATCCGGCTCTGTTCGGAACCGGTCAGGGACCGGGCCGGGGTAACTTTGAAGTCCTCTTCCGGAATGAACCGGCCGCTGTGCACCACCACCACGTTTGCGTGAATCTGCCGGGCAAATTCCAGGGAGGCCAGGAGCACGGCCTTGTGCAGGCCCGGATCCCGGGTGTCCATCAGGTTCACGGGGTTGGGGGAATGGATGGAATAACAAAAATCAAAGTCTGAAAGAAGGGTCATCACCTGCAGGGTCCTGTCCGTGTTCAGGGTGCCGTTCAAAATAGCATCCAGTCCGTGAACCGGCAGTCACCTGTCTCAGGGCCGCTGCCGGGCTTTGGGTGTGTTTTTTTCCCAGGAACGCGGCCTGGAGAAGGGATTCCGGGTAATAATCGGACACCAGGCCGGTACACAGGTCTTGTCCAAGCACCTCCGAGGCTTTGAGGCTGCCGCTGGTGGACCGGTCCCGTACCAGGTTGGGTGCCCCCATGAAAATGTGCAGCCCTGAGTCTCCCGCTTTTCGGGCCGCTTCCAGGGTGATGGGAAATTCACAGGCCCCGATGCCCAGGGCCTGGATCAGGTCGATCTTTTCAATGGTGTCGTCATCATGGCTGAGCATGGG